>DASZHO010000001.1:0-10154 GCA_035937795.1 Vicinamibacterales bacterium
GACGCCAACGGCGCGGAACAGCTGCTGGGCAAAGGCGACATGCTGTTCCTGCCGCCGGCCTCGTCGCGCGTGATTCGCCTGCACGGTCCGTACATCTCCGAGCAGGAGAGCGCGCGTCTGGCGAGCTTCCTGCGCAAGCAAGGCAAGCCGGTATTCAACGAAACAATTACCGCCGAAGACAAGCCGCTCGAAGGCCTCGAGATCGAGAAGGACGATCTGTACGACGAGGCGGCGCGGATCGTCGTGTCGAGCGGTCAGGCGTCGATCTCGTATCTGCAGCGCCGCTTGCGCATCGGGTTCAGCCGCGCGGCGCGCCTGGTCGACATGATGGAGATGGAAGGCCTGGTATCGCCGGGCACGGGCGGGAAGGCACGCGAGGTTCTCGTTGACAAACATTATTTCGATGAAGTGGATGCACAGCTCCGTTAACCCCAGGGCGCTTGGCTGCGCGCTGGTCCTCGCCTCGTCCTTCGCCCCCGTGCGCGCGCAGGCGCCCGCGGCCGACGCGGCGACCATCCGCGCCGTGCAGCGCGAAATTCTTGCGGAGGCCGTGCGCATCACGGTTGAAATGGACCGCGAGGTGCCCTTCTACCAGGAGCGGCTGGAGAATCCCTCGCGCCTGTTCTTCGACTTGAAGGGCAGCCGCACGGTGGCGAAGCTCGTCGACGCCACGTTCCACTACGACACCGACGTCGTCCGCGAAATTCGCCTCGGCCGCCACGCGAACAACACCATCCGGATCGTGCTCGACCTGGAGGGCGTGGGCCGCTACAGCGTCTTCACCCTCTACGAGCCCTACCGCATCGTCATCGACTGCGAACGTGCCGAAAAAAGCGGGGAGAAGAGCCCGGATGCCGCTTCCGCGGATCCGGAGACGCCGAAGCCGGCGCCCGATCGTCCTCTGCCCTCGCGGGCTCCCGCGCCGGCACCCGTCCCGCCGCCCCCCGCCCAGATTGCGACCGCCCCCGTCCCGCCGGCGAGCAACAGCGGCGGCGCGTTTTCCGTCGCGCGGCAGCTGGGGCTCGGCATCTCGCGAATCGTGATCGACGCGGGCCACGGCGGGCACGATCCCGGCGCCATGGCATTCGGCATTTCGGAGTCGTCGCTCGTCCTGGATGTGGCGCTTCGGCTCGAAAAGCTTCTTCAGCAGCGCCCCGGCGTTGACGTCGTCCTCACGCGCCGCGACGATGAGTTCGTGCCGCTCGAGCAGCGCACCGAGATCGCCAATCGCGAATCGGCAGACCTGTTCCTGTCCATCCACGCCAACGCCAGTTCCAACGCCCTGGCCCGCGGTGTGGAAACCTACTTTCTGAACTTTGCGCTGAACCGGCAAGCCGAAGCCGTCGCGGCCAGAGAAAATGCCGCATCTGCCAAAACGATGAACAGTCTGCCCGACATCGTCAAAGCCATCACGCTGAACAGCAAGCTGAACGAGTCGAAGGATTTCGCCGCGCTCGTGCAGCAGTCGCTGCTGCGCGGGCTCCGGCCGGCGAACAAGACCCTGAGAGACCTTGGCGTGAAACAGGCGCCGTTCATGGTGCTGATCGGCGCCGCCATGCCCAGCGTTCTGGCGGAGATTTCCTTTGTGACCAACCGCCAGGAAGCGCGTCTGCTGAAGACCCCCGCCTATCGTCAGAAGATCGCCGAAGCGCTCCTGGCCGGCGTACTGAAGTATCAAAGCTCGCTGAAGAAAGTTCAGACCGAGGCTCTGCGCTAATGGCCCGTCGTTCAACGTGGACGGGCCACTAAACTCGCCTGCTGCTACACTGGGGGGTGAGTGCAAGCTCCTCCTGCCCCCATCATCATCAAGGTCACGGATGCGCCCGTCCGGGGGCTCGGACTGGGCGACGTCATTCTCAATGCCGTCGGACTGACCGGCGCGCTTGCGATCGCGGCGGTGGTGTTCGGGTTGATCCTCGCCGCAATTGTCATCGGCTATCGAAAGCTCCAGGCGCGCCGCATCACCGACGAAGCTGCGGCCCAGACGCAGCCGCTCGGCCTGACTCCCCCCGCGCACCGGTAAACGCTTAGAGTACCGACCTCCTTGAAGATCCTTCGGCGCGCTCCCTCGATCACCGCGCTCGCCGTCGCAATCGCGATTGCGCGCGCGACAATTGCCGCGCAATCGGACCCGTCTCTCGCCGAGGTCCTCGAGCGCCTTGGGGCCTACCTTACGAGCTACTCCGAGCAGCTTTCGCGTACGGTCTCCGACGAGCGTTACAAGCAGACGTCGGGTACGGGCAACACGTACTCCGAAGCTCTGCTCGAGTCTGAATTCGGGATTCTCAAAGTGCCGGACTATCCGGGCTGGCTGGGGTTCAGGGACGTGCTGAAGGTGAACGGCCGCGCTGTTCAGAATCACGAGTCGCGGCTGCAGGACCTGCTGCTCAATCCGGCGCCGTTCCCGGTCGCCCAGGCCAGACGTATTGCCGCAGAGAGCGCCAGGCAGAACATCGGCGCGCTTCAGCGGAACATCAATAACCCGGCGCTGGTGCTCGAGCTGTTCGATCGCCGCAACCATTCAAGCTTCCAGTTCACAAAGGCCGCCGACGATACGATCGATTCGACGCGCGTCTGGGTGATTCGCTACGAGGAGCTGGTCAAGCCCACCATCATCAAAACGCCGCAGGGACTCGACGTGCCGACGGCGGGGCAGGTGTGGGTCGACCCTACCTCTGGCGCGTTGATCCGCGCGGAGGTGAACGTCAACGCTTTCTTCGCGGCTGTCGGGTTTGGCGCATCGAAGGCGCAGTTGCGCGTGTACTTCAAAGAGGATCCAAGGCTGAAATTCTGGGTCCCGGTGCGCATGACCGAACGCTACGACGTGGGCGGCCTTGGCCCGCTGACCGGCGACGCCACATACTCGAACTACCGGCAGTTCGGGACGGAGACGCACGAAGAGTTCGGGCCGGTAAAGTAGGGAGGGAAAGTTAAAAGTGGAAAGTGGAAAGTTGAAAGTAAAAGTGGAAAGTGGAAAGTGGAAAGTAGGCGCCAGTTACTTCCTACTTTCTACTTTTTTACGTCTCTACTTTTTTACTTCTTAACTTGATCGGCGGTTCATGGCTTGGGATGCGCCGCGAAGAAATTCCAGAGGATGTCCCTGGTCGTAACCCCTGTGGCGCCATTGAAATTTGGATTGAACGGCGCTTGCCCAGGGACGTTCATGGGAACCGTATTCCAGGTGTGTGTGCCTCCGATCAGCTTATAGAACCTGACTTCCGCATTTGCGTTGCAACTGCTGGCCACCTTCTCGGTTACCGCGGTGATGTTTCCCTGGCCGTCACACACGGGATCCAACGGATCAATCCTCGAGCAGGCCAACGAACCTGCCCAGTAGTTGAACGTCTGGTCCTGGGAAGCCTCCGTCGGGGTGCCGCACGTCGGAATGGTGCCGTCGTGGTCGCCGTGAAGGATAAGCACAGAGACTGGCGCACCTGCCGAAGGGAGCATTGCACCATTCGCCGGCGCATCGTAAAACAGAGCGCCTTCAACGACGCCAATCGCCGCAACACGATCGGCGAGCTGCACGCCGAGGCGATGAGACATCAAAGCGCCGGACGACAGGCCTGTCACGTAGACCTTCCTTGGATCAAATTGAATGCTGCCCTCGAGCGTCTGGACGAGCTGTCGAATGAACCCAACGTCGTCCGCGAAGTCATTGAAGAAGTACGCCCAATTCGTCTGGCCGCCCATCGACTCGAACAACCCGTCCGGGTAAACCACTGCAAAACCCACCTGGTCGGCCAGACTGCTGAAACCGGTCCCGACTTCCATACCCAGACCATTGCCTCCAGATCCGTGCAACACAATGACGAGCGCGCCTGCATTTTTCTGAAAGCTGATCGGCACATGCAGCCTGTACGTCCGAGCAACGCCATTCACGGTCAAGGAGGTGCTACCGGCAGCAGACGGCGCTGTGGGACTGGGATTGGACCCACCACATGCAGGTGCCATCACCAGGAAGCACACCAGACACCCTGCGCTGGTTGCGCCCCAGCCTGCCGCCACGCGAGTTGAGAATGGTGGCATAGGGGTGCGACTTATGTCTTGAGACAACTTCCTTGATTCAGCCCGGCCAGGAACTCGAGGTGAACGCGAGCTCGGCCAGCGTGCGCACGCCGACGCCCGTGGCGCCCTTAGGGAGGTACGGCCGCGCTTCCTCGTTCCACGCCGTTCCGGCGATATCGATGTGGGCCCACGGCAGATCGCCGGTGAATTCTTTCAGGAAGAGGGCGGCCGTGATCGAGCCGGCCGGAAGGCCGCCGATATTCACCATGTCGGCGATTTCACTTTTCAATTGATCGCGATACTCCTCGAAGAGCGGCATCGGCCAGCACCTGTCGCCCGCGCGCTCGGCAACGCCGCGCACGATCTCGACCCACGAAGGCGGCGTGCCGTACAGCCCGCTCGTGATTTTGCCAAGCGCCCGGACCACCGACGAGGTCAACGTCGCGATGTCGACCAGATGCGTCGCGCCCATCTGCTGGCGCGCGTACCAGAGCCCGTCGCCGAGAACCAGACGGCCTTCCGCATCGGTGTTCAACACCTCCACCGTTTTGCCCGACGCGCTCGTCAGGACGTCACCCGGCCTGAACGCGCGGCCGCTCGGCATGTTCTCGGCGATTGGCACGACGCCGACGACTTTGATCGGCGCCTTGAGCCGCGCGATGGCGCACATCGCTCCGATCACGGCGGCACCGCCTGCCATGTCGTCCTTCATGCGGTCCATGCCTTCCGCCGGCTTGATCGAAATTCCGCCGGTATCGAACGTGATGCCCTTCCCAACCAGGCCCAGGACCGGGTGCGCCGGTGCACCCGCCGGCTCGTATCGAAGGGCAACCAGCCGCGGCGGCTCGATGCTGCCCTGGCCCACCCCGAGCAACAGTCCCATGCCGAGCGCGGCCAGCCTCCGATCGTCGAGCACCTCAGACAGCAGCCCGCCGTCACGCGCGAGAGCCGCGGCCCGCTCGGCGAACATCGACGGCGTGAGCCGGTTGGCCGGCTCGTTGGCGAGCTGCCGCGCAAGGTTGCTGCACTCGCCGAGCACGCGGCCGCGCCCGACCGCGGCGCCCACGGCAGCGGATACCTCTTGCACGACAATCGCCACGCCTTGCGCCTCGAACGGCTCGTGGTTCACCGTCTTGTAGCTGGCGCCGTCGAACTCGGCAAGCGTCAAGCCTTCGGCCACGGCTTGAAGCACCTCGGGCGACTCGAACCGCCCGCGCGCGACAAACCCGATCCGGGCAATTTTTCTCCGGCGGCCCTCGAGCCCAAGCGCCGCTGCCGCCCGCCTGGCCCGATCGGTATTGAAATCGGCCGCCGGGCCCACGCCGAGCGCGGCCAGCCTCCTCGCTTGATACACGCGATCCGCGATCGGGGTCACGAAGATCTCGTAGAGCTTCCCCGTGAATTCCTTCGACTCGCCCGCGCGCGCCAGCTCGCCGCCGATCGCGTGGGACCACTGTTCGTGTTCGCTGATTTCGCCCTCGAAAACCGGCACGACGAGCAGGTCGGTCTCCAGGGCGCGAAGATCCCCCGAAAAGACCTCCAGAGGCCTGGATTTTTGAGCCGGAGTCATCGGCCGATTATAGACTGCTTGCTCTGACCTGACGCGAGCGCTACGATGAAGCCAATGCACCGTTTGCTTTCGCTGGCCGCAGCCGTCTCGGCGAGCGCCTTGATCGGCGGCGCGTTGCTGTCGGCGCAGTCTGAGGCAAAGCCGAAGAGCGAACCGAAGAGACCGCAGCTCACGCTGAAAGCCACGCCTGGTTCGGGGATGGTGCCGGTGCGCATCTCGGGCATCGCCGAATTGAAGGGCGGAGACGATGACTTTGAGGAGTATTACTGCCCGGCGATTGAATGGAATTGGGGCGACGGCACGGTTTCGGAATCGTCCAACGACTGCGAGCCCTACGAGCCGGGTAAGAGCCAGATCAGGCGGCGCTACACCGTGTCGCACCCTTATAAGCAGGGGGGCCACTACCGGATTTCGTTTCGATTGAAGCAGCGCGACAAGGTGGTCGGCTCGGCCACCACGGTCGTGCAGCTGCTCGGCGGCGGGCCGTACTAGCGCGCTTCAAGCGGCTGCCAGCTCGACCGCAATCACCTCGCGGCCTCTCAGGTAATACCCCCGCAATTCACCGCCGGCCGGCGACACAATCACATACAGAAAGTCCCGCGCGCCCGTTGCTTCGGCAATGTCCGATTCCGATGGCGCCGGCGGGCTCGCCGGGTGGGAGTGATACGCGCCGACCACCTGCTGCCCTTGCGACCGGGCTGATCGTATGGCCGCAAAGTGATCCAACGGATCGATGAGATAGCGCGCGGGGCCTGGTTGGAGATTCCGTGCGCGGACCGAGCGTTCGACAGACCCTCGACGTCCGATCAACAAGCCGCAGCATTCGTTCGGCGCTTCCTCGCGCGCATGCTGGAGCATGTCGGCTCGGGCCGCCGCGTCCAGAACGATCCGGGAAGGGGTCCGACCCCTCGTGTCCATAATGGGGCCGGCGCCCTCTCAATGCCGGCCGGCGAGCAGCGCTTCGCGCCAGAGGTTTGCGGATTCGAAAACCTGGTCGATCGATTCGCCCGATTTCAGCCCCGCCCGCAAATCGCCAAGCACGCCGATCAGCGCGTCGAGCGCGGCGCCGACTTCATCGGAATTGGTCGCGCACACCTCTTTCCAGATGTCCGCTGGACTCGACGCGAGGCGCGTCGTATCGACGAGCCCGCGCCCGCTCAGCTCGAGGCCTTGCCGGCCGGCGGCTTGTCCGACCACGTGCATGAGCGCGCTGACGGTGAGCTGCGGAAGATGGCTGATGAAGGCGAGGAGATGATCGTGCTCGGCCGGTGAAAGCGTTCGGGGCACGGCGCCCAGGCCGCCGGCAAAGGCCTTCAGCTGCAAAAGAGGGGCATCCGAACACGACTCCCGGTCTCGTTTTTCGGCCGGCGTGAACAGCCATGGGCGCCCCGTAAATAGATCGGGACGCGCGTGTTCGATACCGCCGCGCGCGGCGCCTCCCAGCGGATGACCGCCGATAAATGTGAGGCGTTCGGGCAGCAACTTCGCCGCCTCGACGATCTCGCGCTTCGTACTGCCCGTGTCGGTCACGACGGCCGATCCGGCGACGTGGTCGGGCAGCTCCCGCAGCAGCTCGAGATTCCGCTGGGCCGGTGCGGCAAGAATCACGAGATCGGCCTCGGCAAGCACCACCAGGTCGTCGGCCGCGACGTCGATCGCATGCAGCACCATCGCCCGCTCGAGCACGTCTTTGCGATCGACGCCGATCAGGAGCCCCGCAGGCCAGACCTGGCGCGCCGCGAGCGCAATCGATCCGCCAATCAACCCCAGTCCGACAACCCCGACGCGCTGAAAGATCGGCGGCTGCCCGGGATTCTTGCCGGGCTGCAGGACCGGGAGTTGACGGCCTTCGGGACTCACCGGCCCCAGCCGCGTTTCACGACCGGCTCGACGCAGATGCCGCGGCCGATCGCGGGTGCGATGATGCGCAGCTCGGCCATCACCCGGTCGAATTGCGCCGGGTACATCGACTGCGCGCCGTCGCTCAACGCCTTGTCCGGGTTGCAATGCACTTCGACGATGATGCCGTCGGCGCCCGCTGCGACCGAGGCCCTCGCCATCGGCGCGACCTTGTCCCGCCTGCCGGTGGCATGGCTCGGGTCGGTGATGATCGGCAGATGGCTGAGCTTCTTGATCACCGGGATCGCCGAGATGTCGAGCGTGTTCCGCGTGTAGCTCTCGAAGGTACGGATGCCGCGCTCGCACAGAATCACTTCGGTGTTGCCGCCCGCCAGCACGTATTCGGCCGACAAGAGCCACTCTTCAATCGTCGCCGCGATTCCGCGCTTCAGCAGCACAGGCTTGCGCGTGCGCCCGAGCTCCCGGAGCAGGGTGAAATTCTGCATGTTGCGCGTGCCCACCTGGTAGATGTGGGCGTAACGGCCCACCAGATCGATCTGGCTGACGTCCATCACTTCCGACACCAGCTTCATGTTCTCGTGATCGGCGGCCTCGCGGAGCATGCGGAGCCCCTCCTCGCCGAGCCCCTGGAAGCTGTAGGGCGAGCTGCGCGGCTTGAATGCGCCGCCGCGGAACACCTTCGCGCCGGCCTTCTTCACGGCCGCCGCGGTCGTGAAGACCTGCTCCTCGTTTTCTGCCGAGCATGGCCCGGCCATCACGATGACCTCATCTCCTCCGATGCGCACGTCATCTATCGTGATGACCGTACCCTCGGGCTTGAACGTCCGGCTCGCGAGCTTGTACGGCTCGGTGATTCGCACCACTTCGTGCACACCGTCCATGACTTCGATCAATGCGGGGTCCACCCTATGCGCTCCTACCACACCGAGGACGGTGCGATTCACACCGGTCGAGCGGTGCACGTCCATGCCCTGCTCGACCAGGTTGGCAACGACCTTTTCGATTTGCGTTTCGGTCGCGCGCTCCTCCATTACGACAACCATGGCTATCCTTCCTCCCGGTTTCCATGAGCCGTGGCGCGCTCGATGCGCCTCGCCTCGTCGATGATTCGTTCGAACACACGCACGATGGCGTCGCCGCCGAGCGGGCTGCCGGTCTGCCTGCCGTGCGAGCGAACGTGATGCAGCACTTCGGCCTCGCGATCCGGCTGATACACTTCGAGACCGAGGTCGTGTTTCAGCTTCCCGATTTCGAGCGCGCAGTTTGCGCGCTCCGTCAGCAGCTCGACCAGCTGTTCATCGAGCTGGTCGATCCGCCGCCTGAGCTCGTCGATTGTCATGAATGTCCACGGCAGGCTCCCCGCGGAGCCACCGAACATATGATTCTACCCTTTCAATGAGTTCCGGTCCTTTTCCCGCTTCCGCGATGACGCCAACCAGCCCGCTGCCCACCACAGCCGCGTCGGCCCACTTTCCGATCTGCCGCACGTGCTCGGGCCGGGAGACACCGAACCCAAGCGCCAGCGGCAGCCTGGTGACGGCGCGGATGCGGGCCGCGAGGGTTTCCGCGCCGGCTGCCACCGTGTCGCGCGCGCCGGTCACACCAAGCCGCGAGATGCCGTACAAAAATCCCCGCCCCAGCTCCGCCGCCTGCTTCACGCGCGCGTCGGTCGTGGTCGGACTCAGCAGGAAGATCGTATCGATCTCACGCGCGGCCATCGCGTCGCGAAACTCGCCGGCTTCCTCGATGGGCAGATCGAGCACCAGCACACCGTCCACGCCTGCCGCCTTCGCGCGATCGCCGAAGGTGTCGACGCCCATCCGTAGTATCGGATTGGCATAACTGAACAGCACGATCGGCGCCCGGATGGCGCTCCGGACGGCCCCAACCAGCTTCAGCACGCCCGATGCGGTGGCGCCGGCGGCCAGGGCCCGCTCGGTGGCGCGCTGAATCACCGGCCCGTCGGCCACCGGCTCTGAAAAGGGCACGCCGACCTCGAGGACATCGGCCCCGGCGCGATCCAGCGCGCGCAGGATGTCCGCCGAGCGCGCCAGATCGGGATCGCCGCCCGTGACGTACGTCACCAGCCCCGTGCGCCGTTCGACGCGAATGCGATCGAACACGGATGAAATCCTAGACGCCAACTTCCGCACCTTCTTCCAACCCGATGTACTTCGCCACGCTTTCAACATCCTTGTCGCCGCGGCCGGACAGATTCACGAGAACGTCCGCGCCACTGCCGAGCTGCTGCGCCAGAGTGCATGCGTAGGCAATGGCGTGGGAGGACTCGAGCGCGGGAATGATGCCTTCGAGCCGCGCGAGACTCTGGAAGGCGGCAAGCGCATCCTCATCGCCGACCCAGGTGTATTCGGCGCGCCCCAGATCGCGAAGCCACGCGTGCTCGGGGCCCACCGCCGCGTAGTCGAGCCCGGCAGATATGGAATGTGTGAGCTCGATATTGCCGTCGAGATCCTGAAGCACGAAGGTGCGCGTGCCTTGCAGCACGCCCGCCGTGCCGCCGGCAAATCGCGCGGCATGCCGGCCGGGCGCGAGCGCCTCGCCGCCCGCTTCGACACCGATCAGACGAACATCCTTGTCCGGGATGAACGAATCAAAAATACCAAGCGCGTTGCTGCCGCCGCCCACGCAGGCGACGACCGCATCCGGCAGGCGGCGCGTCATCATCAGAATCTGCTCGCGCGCTTCGCGGCCAATC
>DASZHO010000002.1:0-5298 GCA_035937795.1 Vicinamibacterales bacterium
TCCGCTTGCCCCTGCTCAAGCGCGAGGACCTCGATGAGAATGGCCGCGAGGCGTATGATCGCGGGACCACCCCGGGGGCGACCACCGCGGGCCGTACATGACTGCTGACGACTTCCTGTGCGACGGCATCAACGGAGTCAACCGTCCGCGCCGGCCGCGTCGCCGACCTGCGAACAGCATCGAGCCGGTCAAGGACGCGACCATGACCGCAGCAGCCGCCCCTCCAGGGCCCAACCGGTATTCAGCTCTACAGCACCAAGACCGCGCCTTTACACAGCGCCCTCAACACCTATTTGCGCCGTGAGGCCGGGATTTCTCCGGCGCATCCGCGAGATCGCCATCATGACTACGGCGCGCGAATTCGACATCATTCGCGAGCGAGAACGGGTGACTCGTGGTCATCTCCCGATCGTCGCGATGACAGCACATGCGATGGAGGAGGATGCGGCACGCTGCCTGGCCGCCGGGATGGACGCGTATCTGTCGAAGCCCATTCAGCCCGGTGAGCTCTTTGACGTGATTGAACGTTATCTCGGGATCTCAGGCGACCCTGTTTCTCGCGCGACGTTGTCACTGCGTGCCCCGTCGCCCGGTGCACTCATCAATGCGGACTCGGGTGTTCAATAGAGCACACCCGCTCGCGGCGAACTCAGATAGCGTGAGTGCGTCCGCCACCTGGATGTCACCTGGTTATCCAAGCAGCGGCTGCAAGCGCACGCTCCGAAGGCGAGCTGTTCAGGCGCTCGCGGAGGACGGACGCAAAGAGGCCGAAGGGCGAGCGGGTAAATCCGCGAGATCCCTGGCCCCTCCACCACTTTCGAAGGGAATTCGCATGGCCGCGTCGTTAGGATACCCGGCACTCCTTCACGCCATCATCGATTCCACGGATGATGCCGTCATTGGCAAGAACGTCGACGGAATCGTCACCTTGTGGAATCGCGCTGCCGAACGAATCTTCGGCTATTCACACGCCGAAATGGTGGGCCGATTGACCGCCGAGCTCGTTCCCGCCTACAAGCACGACGAAGAGAGCGCGGTGATGGCGCGGGCGATAGGTGGCGAGCGCGTCGACAACTATGAGACCATTCTCTTGCACAAGAGTGGTCGTCCGATCGAGATGTCGCTGACGGTCTCGCCCATCCTGGACGACAGTGGAAAGCTCGTCGGCGTTTCACACATCGCGCGCGATATCACCGAACGCAAGGCCATGAATCGTCAGGCGCTTCACCTGTCGGCGTTGGTGTCGTCCTCGGACGACGCGATTGCCAGTAAGGACCTGAATGGGATCGTCTTGTCGTGGAACGACGCCGCCGAGCGGATGTTCGGCTATACCGCTGCAGAAATCATCGGACAGTCGATCTGCCTGATCATTCCGGCTGACCGCCGGCCGGAGGGAGAAAATGTGCTCAGGAGCGTGCGAGCCGGCGAGCGCGTCGAGCACTTCGACACCATCAGACGGCGAAAAGATGGGACGTTGATTCCTGTCTCGCTGACTGTCTCCCCAATCCGTACGGCAAGCGGCGCGGTCATCGGAGCCTCGAAGATCGTCCGCGACATGAGCGAGCGCAGCATGATGGAGCGCGAGACCAATCGTCTTGCCGCCATCGTGGACTCATCCGATGATGCGATCATCAGCACGGATCTCGACGACGTCATCCAGACCTGGAACCGGGCGGCCGAGCGTATGTTTGGGCACACCTCCACCGAGATAGTCGGGCGGCCGATTATCACGATCATCCCCGAGAACAGACTGCAGGAAGAAGTCGACATCCTCGCACACATTCGGTCTGGTCTGAGCATGCGGCTCTCTGACACCGTCCGTTGCGGGAAGGACGGCACCCTGGTGCCAATTTCACTGACCGTATCGCCCATCCGTGATCGTCACGGCCGCGTCGTCGGGGCGTCGACGATTGCCCGCGACCTGTCGGCACTGCGCGTGTATGCCACCACGCTGGAGCAGACCGTCAAGGAGCGGACCGCCGCCCTCGAAACGGCGAACACACACCTCGAGAGCTTCGCGTACTCGGTGTCCCATGACTTGCGCGCGCCGCTGCGCGGGATGCAGGGGCTATCGCATGCGTTGCTGGAAGACTATGGCGAGCAACTGGACGAGCGTGGACGCGACTACGCCGCGCGAATCATCAGAGAGGCGGCGGCGCTGGATGAGCTCATCCAGGACCTGCTCACGTACAGCCGCCTCACACACATCGAGGTGGAGATGGAAGACATCGGAGTGGCCGAGGTGATCAACTCGGCGCTCCACAACCTGCGTGAAGACATCCGCCTCAGCCATGCGGCCATACGGGTCAGCGGGAGCCTGCCGAACGTGAGGGCGAACCGGACCATGCTGATCCAGGTCGTGACCAACTTGATCTCGAATGCAGTGAAGTTCGGCGGGGAGCATCCGGCGGTCGTGGTGGTGCTGGAACACGATGGCGACCTCGCGAGGATCACCGTCGAGGATCACGGCATTGGTATCGCCCCTCAGCACCAGGAGCGGATATTTCGCGCCTTCGAACGGCTGCACGGCGTTGAAAGCTATCCAGGCACGGGCATGGGCCTCGCGATCGTCCGAAAGGCGATCGAACGGCAGGGAGGCCGGGTCGGGGTGCAATCAGAGGAGGGCCAGGGAAGCCGCTTCTGGATCGAACTGCCCCGCTCGGTGGCGGCGGCATGACGGCCGCGGAATCGACCGTGTTGCTGGTGGAGGACAACGCGACGGATGTCTTGCTCATTCGGCGCGCCTTCGACAAAGCAAGGCTGGGAAATCCCCTCCACGTGCTCGGAGACGGCGATGCCGCGGTCGAGTACCTGAGTGGAAGCGCACGCTACGCCGACCGGGAGCAGTTTCCTCTCCCCATTCTGATCCTGCTGGATCTCAAACTTCCTCGCCGATCCGGGCTCGAGGTGCTGGAATGGCTGCGAGGACAAGCCTCACTCAGGCGCATCCCGGTGGTGATGCTCACGTCCTCGGAGCAACCGCGCGACGTGAATTCAGCGTATGACAGCGGCGTCAATTCGTATCTCGTCAAGCCGGTCGAGTTCGACGCCCTGTTCGACATGCTCAAGGCCGTGAGCCTCTATTGGGTGATGTTCAACACGAAGCCACACCTGGGGAATGGCGAACGCTGATGGCGACACGGATCCTTCTCATCGACGACAATCCAGCAGATCGGTTTCTCGCGAAGCGCGCGCTGGCAGCGGAGTTTCCGGATCTGGAGGTCGCGGAAATACTGGACCAGGTGGGATTCGACGCGGCCCTCGAACGGCTCGATGTCGACGTCATCGTCACCGACTACCAGTTGCGATGGACCGATGGTTTGCAGGCGCTGGCCGCCGTGCGCGAGGCCGGGTACGACGCGCCTGTGGTGATGTTCGCTCATACGGGAAGCGAGGAGATCGCCGCCGAAGGACTGCGAGCGGGACTGGTAGACTACATCGTCAAGACAGCGAACTGCTACGAGCGTCTGGCGCACTCGGTACGCAAGGCAATGAAGAACGCGTCGGCGATACGCGACGAGCGTGAGGCACGAGGTCGCGACCGCGCCGCGCTCCGGACCGCCGAGAACGCGGTGCGTGTGAGGGACGAATTCCTCGCGACGCACGCACACGAGTTTCGTACCTCGCTCAAGGTGGTCGCGCTGTTCAATGCCAACAACGATACCGTTGAAATGGTGAGACGCATGCTCGACGCATCGGGCCTGACCTGCCTCGTCGGATGCCACTTCGCAGATCTCAAAAAGGGCCGCATCGATTTCGCTCGCTACCTCGGCGAGCATGACCCGGATCTGGTGATCTTCGACATTTCCCCCCCGTACCGGGAAAACTGGGCGTTCTTCCAAACGCTGCATCAGAGCAAGGCGATGGAAGGGCGCGGCCTCGTGCTGACCACGACCAACAAGGCGCGGCTCGACGAAGAGGTTGGGAAGGACTCGGCGGCATTCGAGATCGTCGGGAAGCCGTACGATCTCGCCCAGATCAAGGGCTCGATCGACGCAGCCCTGAACCGAGTTCGTGAGGTGGAGGCCACCTCTCGCAGGTAGCGTGGGCTAGCGACGCCAAGGTTCAGCTCCCTGCCGGCGGTCAGGCGGTGGGGCGCCGCCCTGTCCCGCGCACAACCGCAGCCGATCGGTCGGGATTTCTGGACTCATGGCGGGTCAGCCGGCAAGATCGATGACCGCATTCAGCCGGTGAGGATTGCCAGCAGGACGTCGCACAGACGCCGCTCGTACTGCTCCGGGCTCCAGCGCCGCTGCAGCACGAGGTCTTCCCACGTTCGCAGCGACGTCAGCGCCCAGAGGAGATCCGCGGCCACCGCAGGTGTCACCCTGCGTTGAAGCGTACCATCTCGAACGAGCCGGCCGACGATTCTGCGACAACCCGTCAGGCGGCTCTGAAGACGATCCTGCCACGACTGCTCGACCGCTTCGTCTTGACGGCGAACGGCGTCGAGCATGCGCGCCAGCGGCCAGATCTTGGGGTTCATCCTGGCTTGCAACGCGACCATTTCACGGACCGCGGCCACGCCCGTCGGCGCATCCGCGACTCTCTGAATGGCCGCTGGCAACTCTCGCCGCTCGTCGGCGTGACGCACGAGCGCAACGAAGAGCGCGGACCGATCGGCAAAGTGCAGGTACAGCGCCTGCCGGGATACGTGCGCCACCCGGGCGACGTCAGCCAGGCTGACATCGGCGCCGCCATGCCGGGCGATGAGATCGAGGGCGGCGTCGAGGATGCGCCGCCGGGTGGATGGATTCCCACCAACCGTGCGACTTGACACCGTGTCAAGTGTTCGCTTACCCTGTCGCCTGGCGCTTGACATGGTGTCAAGTGTAGCACGCGGACGTGAGACACGATGCGGAGACGGAGAGTGTTCGTGGGAGGCGCGCTGCTGGCCGGGCTCCTGCTCGCAGCGGCCATCAGTGTCCGGGCCGGCCGGCTCGTGGTCTTCGGGCCGCGCGTGCGGCCCGTCTCGAGCCGGCGATTCGCACGCACGCCGGAACGGCTGGCCCGGGGCCGCTATCTGGTCACCGCGGTGAACGGCTGCCTGCACTGCCACTCGCCGCACGACTGGACTCGCCGCGATGCGCCGATTCCGGCGGGCTGGGCCGGAGCCGGCCAGGACCTGGTCATCTGGAAGGACCTGCCCGGACACGTCGTGGCGCCGAACCTGACGCCGGACCCGGAGACGGGGACCGGCACGTGGAGCGACGACTCGCTCGCGCGCGCGATCCGCGAGGGCGTCGGCCACGATGGACGCGCGCTGTTTCCCATGATGCCCTTCCAGAAATTTCGCGC
>DASZHO010000003.1:0-3673 GCA_035937795.1 Vicinamibacterales bacterium
CCTGGGTATCAACTCGTTGCGCTCAACGCGAAGACCGGCATACGCGTGCCGACGTTCGGGAAGGACGGCCTCGTGGATCTGAAGCAGGACGATGACCAGATCATCGATCCGATGTCGAGCGAGATCGGCCTCCACTCCACGCCGATGGTGGCGAAAAACGTGGTCATCGTCGGCGCGGCGCACAAATCCGGCGGCGTGCCGACCGGAAAGGCGAACGTGAAGGGCTACGTTCGCGGCTTCGACGTCCGAACCGGCAAGCGTCTCTGGATCTTCCACACGATTCCGCAGCCCGGCGAGTTCGGCAACGAGACGTGGCTGAACGACTCGTGGTCCTACACAGGAAACACAGGATCGTGGGGGCAAATCAGCATCGACGAGGATCTCGGCATCGCGTACCTGCCCATCGAGCTGCCCACGGGTGACTACTTCGGCGCCGATCGGCCGGGTCCAGGGTTGTTCGGCGAGAGCTTGGTGGCGGTCGATCTGCAAACCGGCAAACGGAAGTGGCACTACCAGCTGATCCATCACGGGCTCTGGGACAACGACATCCCCGACGCGCCGATCCTCGCCGACATCGTCGTCAACGGCCGCGCGATCAAGGCGGTGGCCCAACCCACGAAACAGGCGTTTCTCTACGTGTTCGATCGCGTCACCGGGCAGCCCATCTGGCCGATTGAAGAACGTCCGGTGCCGAAAGGCGACGTGCCAAAGGAGTGGTATTCGCCGACGCAGCCGTTTCCGCTCGACGCGCACGGCAAGCCGTTCAACTACGATTCGCAGGGCTTCGTTGAGGACGATCTCATCGATTTCACGCCGGAGCTGCGCGCGGAAGCGAAGCAGATCGTATCGAAGTACAAGTTGGGGCCCGTGTTCACCCCGCCCGTTGTGAGCAAGGCTGAGGGACCGCTGGCAACGCTGTACATGGCCGGCGCCGGTGGCGGAACGAACTGGCCGGGCGGCTCCTACGATCCGGAGACGCACATCCTTTATGTCAATTCACAGAAGAACCCCAGCCAGCTGGGGCTGACGCCGCCGCGAGATCCCTCGAAGAACGATCTCGCGTACGTGCAGGGTAACGCGCTGACAGGCGCGAGGACGACGGGGGGCAGCGGGTCTGGCCCCGGCGGCGCCCGGGCCGCACTGCCGGGCGCGCCCGCTCCGGCAATGGTGCCGACCGCGGCGGCGGCCGCGGGCGCCGAAGGAGGCGGCGCGGGCCTCACGGTTCGCGGGCTGCCAATCATGAAGCCGCCCTACGGCCGGATCAGCGCCATTGACTTGAACAAAGGAGAAATCATCTGGCAGATCGCGCACGGCGAGACGCCGGATACGGTGCGGAACAACCCGGCGCTGAAGGGGCTGAACATCCCACGCACCGGCCGTCCCGGAACGGTCGGAAGTATCGTGACCAAGACGCTGCTGATTTCCGGTGAGGCCGGCTTCGGACCGACGTCGACCGGCGCACGCGGCGCGATGCTTCGCGCCTACGACAAGGCAACCGGGAAGGAAGTGGGAGCCGTCTACATTCCGGCGCCGCAATCGGGATCGCCGATGACGTACATGATGAACGGCAAACAGTACATCGTCCTTGCGGTCAGCGGCGCGAACTACAGCGGCGAGCTGATGGCGTTCAAGCTGCCGTGATTGGAGGGTTTCATGCTAGTCGAGCGATCTCGCCGCGACTTTCTTAAAGAGGCCTTCCTCCTGGTGGCGGGGTCGGGCGTTGCTCTCAACAACGCCTGGGGCGCCGATACCCGGTTCGTCACGGCCGACACCGCCTTCGGAAAGATTCGAGGTGCGGACGTAGAAGGAATCAAGATTTTCAAAGGTGTTCCCTACGGTGCGAGCACCGCCGGCAAGAATCGGTTCATGCCGCCCACTGACCCTGCCAGATGGACCGGCGTGCGTGACGCACTGGAGTTTGGACCCAGCGCCCCGCAAACCGAGCCTGGTGCGCGCCGCTCCACATCGGATCTCGCCGTAGCCGGCGCCGGTCTCAAGGCGGAAGGCGAAGATTGCCTGGTGCTGAATATCTGGACGCCGGCGATCCCTGTAATCGGTGACGGCCGGAGGAGACCCGTGATGGTGTGGTGCCACGGCGGTGGGTTCGCCACCGGCTCGGGATCTTCTCCCGTTACCGATGGAACGAACCTAGCCCGCCGGGGCGACGTCGTCGTCGTGACGATAAACCATCGTCTCAATGTGCTCGGGTTTACCTATCTGGCGGAATCCGGAGGCCAGGATTTTGCGCAGTCGGGCGACGTGGGCATGCTCGACATCGTTCACGCGCTCGCGTGGGTGCGCGATAACATCGCTCAGTTTGGCGGCGATCCAAATACGGTCACGGTCTTCGGCCAGTCAGGCGGCGGGCGCAAGGTTGGCACGCTGCTCGCGATGCCTTCCGCCAAGGGACTCTTTCACAGAGCGATCATCGAGAGCGGTCCAACCATCAAGCTCGTGGAGCGCGCCCAGGCCGCGCGCGTCGCCGCTGAGCTCTTCGCGAAGCTGGGGCTGAACAAATCCCAGGTGCGCGATCTGCAGAACCTGCCGGTCGACCGCGTGATGGGAGCCTACTTCGCGGTCATCCGCAGCATGAACGTGGATCAGATGACCATGGGCTTCTCGCCCACCGTCGACGGGAACATTCTGCCGCACCATCCGTTCCATCCCACCGCCGCGGATGTGTCCCCGACCGTGCCGCTCATGCTCGGCCATACCCGTACGGAATTGACCGGTCTCGGCGCCAATGCCGCCCTGTTTTCCCTCACCGACGACGGCTTGCGCAGCCGTATCGGAAGCCTTCTCGGCGAAAGTGCCGGCCCCGTGATTGACGTGTATCGCAAGGCGAATCCAGGCGCGACACCGTCCGATATCTACTTTCTAATCGCGAGCGACAATCGGTATGGAGCCCCGGTGATGAAGATTGCCGAGCGGCGGGCGGCTCTGGGTACGGCCCCGGTGTATTTATATTACTTCCGCTGGGAATCACCCGTTGACGGGGGCCGGCTGAAATCGCCTCACACGATCGAAATCCCGTTCGCGTTTGACAACCTGAAAGCCTCGCGGTTGACCGCGGGCAGTCCGCAAGCGCCCGCTCTCGCGGATAAGGTGAGCGACGCCTGGATTGCGTTTGCGAGGAGTGGCGATCCGAACACTTCCAAATTGCCGCGCTGGCCGCCGTTCAGATCGGCCAACCGGCCGACAATGGTTTTCGACAACCAGAGCAGCGTGCAGAACGATCCGATTCGGGAACAGCGGATAGCGATGTTCAGCGCGATGAAATTGACGTGAACGGCGCCAGGCTCCGCAGCCAACGCGCAGCCTTGGCGTATAATCGCCGCGTTAACAAAAGATTCGAAACGGAGAACCGCATATGTTGCGAAATGCTCCCCGCCACGTGCTTGCTGTCGTCGGGGCCTCTCTGGCCGTCGCGTTGACCGTCGCTGGTGTGCATGGGCAGTCCGGCGCCAAGAAAGGCGAGTGGCCCGCCTACGGCGGCGACACGGGTTCCACCCGATATTCGCCGCTCGATCAAATCAACGCCGATAACTTCAGCAAGCTCGCCGTCGCGTGGCGCTTCAAAACGGATCATTTGGGGTCGCGCCCGGAATACCAGTACGAGGGCACGCCGCTGATGGTGAATGGCGTGCTGTACGCCACTGGCGGCACCCGGCGC
>DASZHO010000004.1:0-43315 GCA_035937795.1 Vicinamibacterales bacterium
GTAAGCGTTCGACGAACACCGTTTCGGTGTGACGGGACCGATGGTGACGGTTTTGATCGTGGGAAGGTGAATCATCTGCCGCCGCGGGCCCAGTGGCGATACGCCGCGATCCACTCCCACCCACCCGGTGGGGGTGAGGGCAGCGGGAGATTGAGGATCGGGATCACCTGCCGCTGGCGGCCGCGTCGACAGATCACCACGATCTCTTCAGTTTCGTTGAGATCCACGCCTTCGACACGGACGGGAGTTCCGAGTATCTCCGTCGTAAATGGGACGGCCAGGTTCTCCTCCAGCATCGTGAGGAATCCGACACGCTGTTCGGATTCGCCGTACGCGTCAGTGATCGCGTCTTCAATCAACGCCTTGAGCTGACCCGTGCTGAGCCTCGTCCGCCGGACCGGCTTACGCGGGCGCTTCGTCGGTCCCCGTCTCACTCGCGACATGATGACCGTGCGTGAAGCCGCTACGCGGCGGCGCGACGACCGAACGTGTCCGCCCAGCCCTTCGGCGTGAGCTGACCGATGCGCTGCTGGGGATGCGTGGCGACTCGTAGGAGGACGTCCTTCAGATAGTCGAACGGTGGAACATCGACGAGCGCGCAGCTCTGGACGAGCGAATAGAGGAGGGCAGCTCGCTTCGCGCCCTCGAGACTGCCGGCAAACAGCCAGTTCTTGCGACCAATCGCGACGCCACGCAGTTGGTTCTCAGCGCGATTGTTGTCGACTGCCAGGCGGCCGTCGTCGACGAAGTGCTGGAGCGCGGTCCACTGATTCGTCAGATAGCGAACGGCGTCGCCCAACGGCGACTTCGGTAGGACGGCGCGGGCGAGCTGGTCGCGCTCGGCCGCGATCTTGGTCAGCAGCGGTGCAGACTGCTCGCGACGGAGCGTTCGCCGCGCTTCGGCCGACAGGTCCGTCCCCACCCGCTCGACCTGATAGAGCTGCTGGATCAGCGCGACCATCAGTGCGGCGCGCACATCCGTGGTCAGCGCTTCGACGAAGCCGCGGCGCGCGTGCGCCCAACAGCCGACTTCTCGGATCCGGCCCGTGGCGTAGAGCGCATCGTAGCCCGTATAGGCATCCGCCTGCAGATCCCCGCTGAAGTCCGCGAGAAACGCCTCAGGCCCCGCGCGCTCGTGCGTCGCCGTCGCATCGAAGACGACTTGACGCGCGAGCGGATCGAGATAGGTCCAGACGCGGCCTTTGATGCTGCCCTGCCGTTCGTCGAGAATCGTGACCGGGGTGTCATCGGTCTGCAGATAGTGCGCGGCCGTCACCTCGTGCCGCAGCTGATCCCCAATCGGTGTCAGGGCGGCGGCCACCTCGGCGACCCAGCCACACAAGGTCGCCCGTGACAGGTCCACGCCCTGTCGGAGAAAAATGCGCTCGAGCCGGTAGAGCGGTAAATGGTCGAGATATTTCGAGACGACCACGTGCGCGAGGAGGCCCTCGCCGGCGAGCGATTTCTCGACCGCCTGCGGCGGCGCCGGCGCCTCGACGACGCCCTCGTGACAGCGTGGGCAGGCGTATTTGAGTCGCGCCGTTTCGATCACACGCAGACTCGCCGGCACATACTCGAGTTTCTCGGAGACCGCTTCGCCGATGCGGGTCTTCAGCTGGCCGCACGCACAGATCTTCTCGGCGTCAGGGACGTCGATCTCGATGCGCTGGCGCGGGAGCTGCGTCGGCAGCAACCGGCGGCCCGTCGGGCGCCCTCGACGGCGCGGCCGCCCGGGCCGCTCGCCCGAATCCATTTCGACCGGCTCGGACACCGGGCCAGGTTCATTCGCGAGCTGCGCAAACGCGAGCCGCAATTGATCAGGGCTGACTCGTTCCGACTTCTTCCCGAAGAGCCGCTGACAGAGGATATCGAGCTGATGGCGCAGCGCCGCATTCTCTCGCTGCGTCCGCGTCAGCTCGTCGCGCAGCGTGGCGATCAGCGCCTGTGCCGTGGCGAGATCCGCAACCTCGGGCGTGTCGGGCACGCGGGCATCATACGCGAGGGTGGATCGCAGTACAACAAGAAATTACGCGATGCGCTCGTACCAACGACGCCGCCGCGTCTGCGCGATCTCGACGCCCGACAGCAAGAGCAGCAGATCGGCGCTGCGCATTTCCACCGGCGCGCCGGCCGACTCGGTCGGCCACGCAAACGTCCCTTGCTCGAGCCGCTTGTAGAGGACACAAAACCCGGAACAGTCCCAGACCAAGACCTTCAGGCGGTCCCCGCGGCGATTTCGAAAGAGGAACAGATGCCCGGAGAGTGGGTCGAGCAACAGGCGCTCGCGCACCAGCGCAGACAAGCCGTCGATCGACCGGCGCAGGTCCGTCGCGCCGGTCGCCAGGTAAATCCGGACCGCCGGCGAGAGCGTCAGCATCCGGTCCGCAACACCTGGATCACGCCGCGCAGCACGTCCACGGACACGCCTGCGGCGACTCGTACGCGATCCCCACCGGCCAGAAAGATCTCCAGATCACCACCCGGATCGGTCGCGCCGGTCATGACGTGCACGGGGGCCAAGCGCCCGCGGCGTGATCGCCGCCGTCGGCGCGGCGGCCGAGTCTGCGGCGCCAGCTCCTTCCGCCAGTAATACAACACCCACGGGGTGACGCCCTGCTCGCGCGCAAACGCGCGAGCGCCGGTGCCGCTGGCCTGCCATCGTCGGGCCAGCTCCAACATCTGATTTCGTCGGTCTTCTTGTGTCGGCATGGCGAATCTTCGCCCTCCCGACATAAGAATCCCTCGGACTATCGACTATGAAAAGACGGGGTTTGTCGAACGCTTACGGGAGGGTGAAATCAGCCATGTTCGGTTAGGTTGGCGAACTATCCGGTTGAAGCCGGAATGGGTGCAGGCTTGGCTTGACGCTCACACGCAGTCTGCTAAAGTTTAGAAATTCCAATGTCGCGGATGAAGCTTCTAGCGCATGGACTGAAAGGGATTTACAGCGTTAGCGGTGCGCCCAATCAACTTTACGCCCGCTACCGAAAAGTGCAAGGTGTCAATCTCGCGCGCTGGTACGGTCTGCCAGAGTTCAACTCGCGGGACCTGATCAAACGGGCACTAAACGAGTTCAAGACCCAAATCGATAACGGCACATTCCGGTCGAGTGGGCGAACTATAAGCATCGGGGCTGCTTCAAGTCCTACGCTCTCGCACCTGATCTGCGAATATCGTACTCGCTACGTAAAGGAATTTGAGCTTGACGAGTCAATTGAGTTTTTGATAGACGCGTTTGACGCGTCGTTCGGTAAGGATTCCCTGGAATATCTAGCCTCGAATCCCTCGGTGATTGAAAAATGGTTGCAGGTTCACGGGAAGGAGCGAGAGTGGAGCCCCGCAACATATAACCGACATCACGCCGCGGGCCGGGCGCTATTCAATTGGGCAATTCGTAGAACCCAGGAGTTCGGCATTATCGCCAATCCGTTCTTGGCAATTCATCGAAAAGTCGAAGCCTCTAGACGAAGACGAAGGATTACGAGAGCACAAGAAAAACAGCTGATTGCCGCGCTTCCAAAGCTGGCTGTTAAGAACAATAAATACGATTCACATCGTCGTTACAAAGATCGTGAAATGCGCCGAAGACTCTACGCATCTTTGGACACCGGAATGCGGGCCGGTGAAATGCTGAAAGTTCAGCGCAAGCACATTCAGTTCGGCCCTATGAGCGATGTGTGGGAGATCTATCTCCCTCCGAAGAACACCAAGGCCGGGAGGGTTACGGGCGAATACCAGACCGTGTACGTCGCATCTCGCAGACTCAAACAGGAATTGCTAAAGCGGCGCGGTTTATCAGATAACGACTACGTTTTTGGCACTGAAGATGGCAAGCAAGTGAAGAGCTTCAAAAAACAGTGGCGCAGGCTTTATGACCTTGCCGGTCTACCGATGGATCGCATCGGCGGTTTCATATGGCACGATCTACGTCACGAGTTCATCTCAAATGTGGCGGAACACACTGACAATCCTGAAGAGCTTCGCGAGCTTGCTCGACACTCCGACCTGCGAACGACTCAACGCTACCTTGAAGCAAGGACGAGGCGACTCAAGACTCTCGCAAGGCGGGCGGCCAAATCATAAAGATCTCGTAAAGGACGGGACTCTTTCGCTGGTTGCTTCCAGAAATCGTCCTATGCTGTCGGTTTCCTAAACCGGGGGTCGCAGGTTCGAGACCTGCCGGGCACACCATTTTTTGCGGAAGGATTTGGCATATATTGGCGGAGCGGGTTTGTGACGTTCGCACGCGGGCTTCAGTTTGGGCCGTCGTGATGAGCGCTGCAGCACGGCGCTTTGATGACGCCCATGTACTCCGACAACTCGCCATGTGGCACACTATATATGTTGTGTGCTACAATAATCCCATGAAGGCCTACATTCATGCCCGACTTGGTAAAGAGGACCGAGCCGCGATCGAAAAGCTAAAAGCTGCTACAGGACAGACCGAATCGGCGATCGTGCGACGTGGCCTGCAGCTGGTGGCTCAGGAAGCGCGGCAGCGTCGAAGTGCTCTCGATCTCGCCGGGAGCAGCGTCGGGCGGTTCAAGGGGGGCCCGCGTGATCTGTCCACGAACAGGAAGCACCTCGAGGGCTTCGGCGAGTGAATCCCGCGGGAATCCTGCTGGATACCGGTCCGCTGGTCGCCCTGCTGTCCAAGAACGACGCAAATCACGACCGGGCGCTTCGAGACTTTGCCGAGTGCGCGCCGCCCTTCCGCTGTTGTGAGGCGGTTGTGGCCGAGGCGTGTTTTCTGATGCGGAAGGTTCACACCGCCGGTCCGGCCGAAGTGGTCGCGCTTGGAGAACGTGGTGTGTACATGATCGCGATCTCCGTCGGGGAGCACTGGACCAACGTCGGGGCGATCTTGAGGAAGTATTCGGATCGACCGATCTCTCTCGCTGACGCATGTCTCATCCGATGCGCCGAAATTCACCAGGAAGCCAGAATCCTGACGTTCGACGGCGACTTCAGCATTTACAAGTGGGCGCGAAACCGAAAATTTGAACCCCTGTGACAGGTGTGTCTATCGAAAATTCCTATGGAGAGGAACAGGATCAGCTCGGCGTCTTGCGTCATTCGAGCGCAGGTGTAAGAGGCATTTCTTCCGCTGCCAGCGGAACGTCGATGACGAAAACGCACCCCTTGCCGGGCAGGTTGCGGGTTTGGATGTCGCCACCGTGCGCCTTGACGGCCTTCCTGGCAATCGAGAGTCCCAGGCCGAGGCCTATCCGAACATGGCCGCGCTGCTCGCCGAGCGCCGGGTACGGGTCCCAATTGTCATCTGGGATGCCCCCGCACTCGTCTTCCACCTCGATCAGCAGACGCGTGTCTTCCCGGTACGCCCGGAGCACAACCCGGCCGCCGGCGCGCGTGTACTTGAACGCGTTGGTCAACAGGTTCATCACCGCTGACCCGAGAAGTTGCGTGTCGGCGTCGACGGCCAGCTCGGGATCCACCGATTCGATGACGAATTGCTGCCCGCGGAGCTCCGCGTCGAGGCTGCCAGCGAGGGAGACGTCGTTGAGGAAGGAAATGACTGCAAGCCGCTCCCGCCGCTGCTGATTCGCGGTCACTCGGATGTCGGACAGTCTGCTCTCGACGAGGGCTTGCAAACCCACGAGGGCGCGGCCCAGCACCGCCCCCGTATTTCCGTTGACGCCGACGGAGCCTCGCTTCAGGGTGTGAAAGGCGAGGAGCGCAGTGTTGAGCATGTTACGTAGTTCCTGAGTCAACTCTCCCAATCGTTCAACGTCATCGGTTGATCTCGATTGTGCCGTGAGCCGCGCGGGCTCTATCAGTGCTTCCGCGATGGCATTGTCGAGGCAGCGATTCAGGGTGTGGAATTCCTCGACAGTGATCGGCGCATTCTGCTCAAAGGCGAGCTCGGTGATGGCTTGACAAATGTCGCCGTAATCGTGGACGACCTGTGAGACGCTGAAACCTAATTTCAGCAGGTGCCCCACAAGGCGGGCCGCTGAGTCGCCGATGGCGTCGCTGGAGAACGGTGTCGCGGTCGTCTCCAATCGCAGCGCCTCGGAAAGGACGGTCAAGAAGAGCGGAACTCCGTTCTCCAACTCGACCGTGGATGCGAGCGGCCATGGTCGCATGACCCCCTTCTCCCTTGTCCTGACGAGGATCGCGTCACGATGCGTAGTGACGAACTGATGCAACATCGGAGTTCTCTCTTCCGTCGAAACACTAGTCTCAAACAGCTCGTGTCTTCGTTCCAGTAGTGGTTAGTCGAGTCTAGCCCGGCTCGGCAGGAGAGCTCGTGATGCAGAGTCGGAACTCGGCTGGCGTTTGTCAGTCGCGCAGGACGGCGATCAGCAGCGAGCGATGGACTTTGAGCTCGCCGTTGTACTCAATGAACCCCAGCGCCCTGAACTTGTTCAGAAAGAAATTAACCCGAGGGCGTGTCATGCCGACCATCTCCGCGAGCGTTTTCTGCGAGATCTTCGGGACTAACTTGGTTTGCTTCCCGTAATCCGCCAGTAGCAACAGTGCACGCGCCAACCGCTTCTCGCTCGAGTTGAACAGGTGATCGATCAGATCCTCCTCGATGCGGATGGTGCGCGCCAGGATGTGTGCGATGAACCGGTCGGAAATCGCCGGCTTATCATGGAGGAGGCGAGACATCGTCTCACAGCCAATGGGCAAGATCGCGCTCGGCACAATGGCGGTCGCGGTCCCAATGCGGAATCGCTGACCCGCCAGGCACCCTTCGCCAAAGAAGTCTCCCGGGCCGAGCATTGCAAGCACGGCATCTCTGCCGGCTTTTGATTGCACCGATAGCCTGACGCCGCCCGACTGAATGTACATGACCTTCTTGGCGATATCCCCTTGCGCGAAGATCACATCCCCTGGCGCGTAATGCACCGTCGCTTCCACAATTCCCGCCAAGTCGGGAAAAGCCTCGACCTCAGATGTGCGCGCTTTCGCGACACGAGTCGAAAGTTGTCTGCGTTTCACCAAGTGAAGATTGACATGGGGCAGCCCCCCGGCGGTGTTCAAAACGGACAGATGAAGACATGTCGCGCTCGTGAACGTGTGCGGACTCTGGAAATTCATCTGTCCGTTTTGAACACGTCCAATGTGCTGCTCCGTGTCAGTCTTCGCCGTCCCGCTACAGGGTTTTTTACGTGCCCGAACCGATTGCCTGCCCTCGCTGCAAAAAGGCTGACTACATACGGCTCGAACGGATTATTCACGCGGACGCCTGCAACGACGCCTATTACTGCGGCCGGTGTGATTTCGAATGGTCGGTCGAACAGGCGTCCATTCCCATGCCCGCCCGCCTCCCGTTATCTCGCCCGCGCAGTCATCGCTTCGGTCCGAAAAGACAGCCAAAATCCTGATCACGAGACCTGCCGGGCGCATCCACTCTTCCTGCGAACGCCCTGGAAACTCGCGGCAGGAGGAGAGCGGAGAGTCTACCCGTGGTACCCTCGTCTCGCGTGCGCCGCGCTTTTGTCCTCGGCCGAATCATTGCCTCGATCGGTATCGTCGCTCTCATCACGCTTCTTTACTTCCAGTTCCTTCGCGTCAATCCCACGACAGTCGCGCTGAGCTATCTGGTGGCGATCCTGCTGATTGCCACGGAATGGGGCATCGTCGAGGGCACCGCCGGTTCGATTGCGGCGGCCCTGTGTTTCAACTTCTTCTTCCTTCCGCCGGTCGGAACATTCACGATCGCCGATCCTCAGAATTGGGCCGCCTTCGTCGCGTTCCTGGCGACGGCGATCATCGCCAGCCAGGTTTCAGGGCGAGCCCGGCGGCGCGAGATCGAGGCGGCGGCCAGGGAGAGCGACCTGGAGCGGCTGTATACGCTCAGCCGGGCACTGTTGCTGTTGCCGGGAGACGTCTCCGCCACCGGAGCCATTGCTCGCCACATTGCGAGCATCTTCGCGCTCGAGGCGGTCGCGATCTACGATCACCACACAGACGTGGTCTCCTGGGCCGGCTCACGAGAGCTGCCAGCGATCGAAGACAAGCTTCGTGACGTGGTTCGTCGCGGCATGTCGATCCGCGATCCGTCCGGCATCGCAATTACCGCTATCCAGCTCGGCGGTGCGCCGATCGGCAGCCTGGCGATGCTCGATCCCACGATGAGCGACACGGTGCTCCAATCGATTGCGAACCTGGTGGCGATCGGCCTGGAAAGGGCGCGCGGTCAGGAGGCAACGGCACGTGCCGAGGCGGCACGGCAAAGCGGCGAGCTGCGCGCCATGGTCCTCGACGCACTCGCACACGAGTTCAAGACGCCGCTCACCTCGATGAAGGCGGCGGCGAGCGATCTCCTGACGAACCTGTCCACGAGCGCCCGTGACCGCGAGCTGGTCACGATTATCGACGAGGACCTGGACCGATTCCAGACGCTCGTGACCGACGCGGTCCACATGCTGCGCATTGATGCCGGGAAGTTTGCCGTGCATCTCGGCCGCCACGATCTGGCCGACGTCGTGACGGCGGTGTTGCGAAAACTGGAAAGGCGCCTCGAGGGTCACGAAGTCCTCACGCGCCTGCCGCCCGGCCTGGCGGTCGACGCCGATCGCGAGCTGCTCGAGCTCGCCCTTGGTCAGTTGCTCGACAACGCGCTGAAATATTCACCACCGACGTCCACTATTACCATCAAGGCCGAGGCACAAGGCACCGGCGCCGTGGAGATCTCGGTGCACAATTCCGGTTCGACGATCCCGGAACAGGAGCAGACGCGGATTTTCGAGCGTTTCTACCGTGGCGCCCAGGCACGCCACGTCACCGGAACGGGCATGGGCCTCGCCATCGTCCAGCAAATCGCCACAGCGCACGGCGGAACGTTGTCCGTCGCCAGTGCGGCGGACTCGGGGACAACGTTCGCATTGTCGCTTCCGCCCAAAATCCTAACGGCTCTCTAATGACTTCCTTAGGCCCCGCTCTCTAGAGTGGAGTGGTGAGCAAGGTCATGGGCGAGATCATCCAGCTTGAACGGGACGGCCTGGCGAGGCCACATGGGATCACGCGTGAGCACGATCGCGCGCCCATCCATACGCGCTCCGTTTACGTCGTCTACACGTCGATCGAGGAGACGCTTACCGCCGTGCGGATTGCCAGCGCGCTGGCGAAGGAGTTAAGCGTACCGCTGACGGTGGTCCACACGAAGACCGTGCCGTATGTGCTGCCGGTCGATGCCCCGAACGGTCTGTCTCCGATTCAAAGCGACGTATTCCTGAATCGCGTTCGCGATACGGGACTCCACTCGGGAGTCGATGTCCGTGTTCGGGTCTATCTCTGCCGCGAGATACAGCATGTCGTGCCGATCGCGTTCAGGCCCCACTCGCTGATCGTCATTGCCGGCCACCGCAGCTGGTGGCCGACCCGCGCGGAGCGGTGGCGCCGGGCACTCGAGGCGGCAGGCCATTTTGTGCTGTTCGTCGACGATGCGGAACACCAGGAGGAGTCAGATGCTTGATCTGTTTTACGTCGTAGTCGGCATCGTGGGGTTCGCCGCTCTGTGGGCGATCACCAAGGCTTGCGACCGGGTATAGGAGCTTGCTCCATGTTTGATTACATCGTTTCCGGCATTGTCGCGTTGTTCCTGCTTGTCTATCTCGGCTGGGCCATGTTCCAGCCAGAGAAATTCTGAGGCGTGAGATGACCACCAACGGCATCCTGCAGATTGCGATCTACTTCGGCCTGATCCTGCTCGTGACGAAGCCGATCGGGCTGTTCATGTCCCGGCTCTTTCAAGGTGCGCGGACGTTTCTGCACCCGGTGATCCGGCCGCTCGAGGTGCTGGTGTACAGACTCTCCGGCGTGCGCGAAGAGGAGGAGCAGCGGTGGACGCAATACGCGGCATCGCTGCTGTCGTTCAGCCTGTTCTCCGTTCTGTTCGTGTACGCTTTTCAACGGCTTCAGGGGCATCTTCCGTTGAACCCCCAGGGATTCGGAACGGGGCAGATGCCGCCCGATCTGGCGTTCAATACCGCCGTTAGTTTCATGACGAACACGAACTGGCAGGCTTACAGCGGCGAATCGACGATGAGCTACCTGGTGCAGATGGCTGCGCTCGCCGTGCAAAACTTCACGTCGGCGGCGGCCGGCATTGCCGTGGCGATTGCGCTGATTCGTGGCTTCGCCCGCCAGGAGACCGACCGGATCGGAAACTTCTGGGTGGACCTGACACGTACGACGCTCTACCTGCTGATCCCGCTTTCGATCGTTGCGGCGCTGGTATTCTGCTCGCAGGGCGTCATTCAGAACTTCCATCCGTACACGGTCGCTAAAACGATTGAAGGCGCGACGCAAACGATCGCGCAGGGGCCGGTGGCGTCGCAGGAGGCGATCAAGCAACTGGGCACGAACGGCGGCGGATTCTTCAACGCGAACTCGTCCCATCCCTTCGAGGGTCCAACCCCGTTCGCGAATCTGCTCCAAATCTTCTTGATTTTCGTCATTCCGGCCGGGCTCACCTACACCTTCGGCCATATGGTGAAAGACACCCGGCAGGGCTGGGCGCTCTTCGCGGCCATGTCGGTGATGTTCCTCGTCGGCGTGTTCATCGCGTACCCGGCTGAACAAGCCGGCAATCCGATCTTGACGAAGATGGGAATCGAACGCGCCGCGACCGACTCACAGCCCGGCGGCAACATGGAAGGCAAGGAGACGCGCTTCGGCATCGCGGCTTCGGCGCTGTTTGCAACGGTGACGACCGACGCGAGCTGCGGCGCCGTCAACAGCATGCACGATAGCTACACGCCCATCGGGGGACTCGTGCCGATGTTCAACATCCAGACCGACGAGGTCATATTCGGCGGCACCGGTTCCGGGCTTTACGGGATGCTCCTCTACGCCATCATGGGCGTCTTCATTGCCGGCCTGATGGTCGGCCGGACGCCGGAGTATATCGGCAAGAAGATCCAGCAGAAGGAGGTCAAGATGGCGCTGTTCGCCATCCTGGCGACGGCGTTCCTGATCCTGGTGTTCTCAGGCATCAGCATCGTCGTACCCTTCGCGCCAAAAGGCTACTGGAACCCGCAGGGGCCGGGGATCGCGAACCTGAACAACGCCGGTCCGCACGGCCTCAGCGAGATGCTGTACGCATACTCGAGCGCCTCGGAAAACAACGGCAGCGCGTTCGCGGGCATCACGGTCAACACGCCATGGTACGACCTGACGCTCGCCCTCTGCATGCTCTTCGGCCGCTTTCTTTTCATGATCCCGGCGCTGGCCGCCGCGGGCAGTCTCGCCGTCAAGAAGCGCGTCCCGGTGACGAGCGGCACGCTGCCGACCCACGGCATGCTGTTCGTCGGCCTCCTGGTCGCGACCGTCATCGTGATCGGCGCCCTGACGTTCTTCCCGGCGGTTTCGCTCGGCCCCATCGTCGAGCACTTTCTGATGCACCAGGGCAAGCTCTTCTCCTCGGTGCTGTCCTCGTTGCCGGTTTGGAGCTAATTCAATGGCACCCACAGCCACACTGCCTTCGCCTCCGACTCAGGTCACCGCCTCTGCCGAGGAGACGGCGCTCATACCGAAAAAGCTCGTCCGGGCACGGCCGCTCTTCGACCCCGATATTCTGCGCCGCGCGGCCAAGGACTCGTTCGTGAAGCTGAACCCGATCACGTTGATGAAAAATCCCGTGATCTTCGTTGTCGAGGTCGGGGCGGCGCTGGTGCTGCTTTTCCTCGTTCGCGACATCGCCATCGGCGCCGGCGCCATCGGGTTCGAGGTCCAGATCGATCTCTGGCTGTGGTTCACGGTGCTGTTCGCGACGTTCGCCGAAGCGATGGCCGAAGCCCGCGGCAAGGCGCAGGCCGAGTCGCTCCGGAAGACGAGAACCGACACGATTGCAAACCGGGTCTCGTCCAGCGGGCGGATCGAGAAGATCTCCTCGTCGCTGCTGCGTGCCGGCGATGTCGTCGTCTGCACCGCGGGGGAGACGATTCCGGGAGACGGTGAAGTCATCGAAGGAATCGCGACTGTCGATGAATCCGTCATTACGGGAGAGAGCGCGCCGGTGATCCGCGAGTCCGGAGGCGACCGCAGCGCCGTGACCGGCGGCACGAGGGTGCTGTCAGACCAGGTCAAGATCAGGATCACATCAAATCCCGGCGAAACCTTCCTCGATCGGATGATCGCGCTCGTCGAAGGCGCCGAGCGGCAGAAGACGCCGAACGAAATTGCCTTGAACATCATGATCGCCGGATTGACGATCATCTTTCTCTTCGCGGTGGCGACGCTCGTGCCGTACGCGATCTACAGCGTCAATTCGGCCGGCGCCGGTACCGCGCCGACCATCGCGGTGTACGTGTCGCTGCTCGTGTGCCTGATTCCGACGACGATCGGCGGCCTGCTCTCGGCGATCGGCATCGCGGGCATGGACCGCGTGATGCAGCACAACGTGCTGGCGATGAGCGGCAAGGCCGTGGAAGCGGCCGGCGACGTCAACACGCTGCTCCTCGATAAGACGGGCACGATCACGCTGGGAAGCCGTCAGGCCGTAGAATTCGTGGCGGCCGCCGGCGTCACGCAGGCCGACCTGGCGGATGCCGCCCAATTGTCCAGCCTCGCTGACGAAACGCCCGAAGGCCGGTCAATTGTCGTCCTCGCCAAGGAGAAATATGGGCTGCGCGGCCGCGCCGTGTCCGCGCAAAACGCGAAGTTCATTCCCTTTTCCGCCTACACGAAGATGAGCGGCGTGGACATCGAGGACCGTCAGCTGAGGAAGGGTGCGACCGACGCCATTGTCGCGTTCGTCAAGGGACAGGGCGGACGGATCCCGGCGGATGTGACCGAGCTTTCGGACAAGATTTCGCGGACCGGGGGCACGCCTCTGGCGGTCTGCGACGGCCCGACCCTCCTGGGGATCATCCATCTCAAAGACATCGTCAAGGTCGGCATGAAGGAGCGCGTGGCCCAGCTGCGGGCGATGGGGATCCGGTCGGTCATGGTGACCGGCGATAACCCGCTGACGGCGGCGGCCATCGCGTCTGAGGCGGGCGTCGACGACTTTCTCGCCCAGGCGACGCCAAAAGACAAGCTCGAGTACATCAAGAAAGAGCAGGCGGGCGGGCGCATGATCGCGATGACCGGCGACGGCACGAACGACGCACCCGCGCTCGCGCAGGCCGACGTCGGTCTTGCCATGAACACCGGCACGACGGCGGCGCGAGAAGCCGGCAACATGGTCGATCTCGACAGCAACCCGACGAAGCTCATCGAGGTCGTCGCCATCGGCAAGCAGCTGCTGATCACGCGGGGAGCGTTGACGACGTTCTCGATCATGAACGATGTGTCGAAGTATTTCGCGATCATCCCGGCGATGTTCATGGCCACATACCCTGCCCTGAACAAGCTGAACATCATGTACCTGCGCACACCCGGCAGCGCGGTGCTCGCCGCGGTCATCTTCAACGCGTTGATCATCATCGCGCTGGTGCCGCTGGCGCTGCGCGGCGTCCGGTACAAGCCGCAAGGCGCGGCGCAGATGCTGCGTCGCAATCTGTGGATCTACGGGGTCGGCGGGCTCATCGCACCGTTCCCCTGTATCTGGGCCATCGACCGGATCCTTGGCCTGCTTCACCTGGCGTAGGGGAGACACAACATGTGGAAGGAAATCGGTCCCGGCTTTCGAATGATGGTCGTCATGACGGTGCTGACCGGGTTTATCTATCCCGGCGTCGTGACCGGACTATCTCAGGTGTTCTTTCGAAACCAGGCGAACGGCAGCCTGGTCGTCGTGAATGGGCAGGTTATCGGCTCGCGTTTGATCGGCCAGAACTTCGCGAAAGACGAGTACTTTCACCCGAGGCAATCTGCGGCCGGCACGAACGGCTACGACCCGACGGCCAGCGGCGGCTCAAACCTCGGGCCGACCAGCGCCAAGCTCGTCAACGGCACCACCAAGAAGGACGACAAAGGGAAGGAAGTGGTCGACTTTGACGGTATCGCCGACCGCATCGTGCACTATTGCATCGACAACGGCATTCCTTACAAATCATCCCTGCCCCTCGACGCCTTCAAAGACGCCCAGGGAAATCTCGACGATGTGAAGCTGATCACGGCGTTCAACGACGACAAGGCGCCGCTGGTCGTGACGCCACTGGAGCCGATTCCCTCCGACGCGGTCACCGCCTCTTCCTCGGGCCTCGATCCGCACATCAGTCCTGCCAACGCCCACGCGCAGGCCGCGCGCGTGGCCAGGGCGAGACACGCCTCTCCCGAACAGGTGGCGGCGCTGGTCGATCAGCACACGGAGGGACGCGATCTCGCGTTTCTCGGCGAGCCGCGCGTCAACGTGCTCGAGTTGAACCTTGCGCTCGATCAGGCGCTGCCGGGAAAATAGCGCGTATCATTTCGGATAGATGCGGCGCCAAAACGGCGAAGCCGATAAGCGGGTCCGTCGCCCCGACCCGGAGGCACTGCTCCGGCACGTCCAGGCCGCCGAACGCGCCGAACATCGCGGCCAGCTGAAGATTTTTCTCGGCTACGCGTCCGGTGTCGGGAAGTCGTTCCGGATGTTCGACGAAGGACGGCGCCGGCACGCCCGCGGCGAGGACGTTGTTGTCGTGGCGATGCAGCCGGACATGGATGCCGAGACCGAGGCCGTTGCCAGAACGCTCGAGGCCGTCCCCACGCTGCTCATGAACGGCATCCCCGTGATCGACGTGCCTGCTGTACTCAAGAGGCGTCCGCAGGTGTGTCTGGTGGACGGCCTCGCCTACGACAACCCGCCCGGAAGCCCTCACGCCAGGCGTTATCAGGACGTGGATGAATTGCTCGCGGCCGGCCTTTCGGTGATCACTTCCCTCAATCTCGCCTACATCGTCGAGCAACAGGACTTTGTGCGGAGCGTCACGGGAAAGGCACCCGCGCAGGGTGTTCCTCAGGATTTTATCGACCGCGCCGATGAGGTCGTCATCGTCGACGCGCCTACCGAGGCCGAAACTCCGCTTCGCGCCAAGCAGCTCTCACAGCTCCGGCAGCGCGCTCTTCTTCTGACGGCCGATGTCGTCGACCACCAGCTCGAGGCTTACCTGCTGCTGAACGGCATCGAGCCTTCCTGGGGGACCCAGGAGCGCATTCTCGTCTGTATGACTCCACGCGCCAACGCCGCCGCGCTTCTGGCCAGCGCCCGCCGCAACGTCGATCGATTCCACGGCGAGCTCTTCGCTGTGTACGTCAATCAACCCAATTTGACGGCCGAGGATCAAACGGCACTCAACCGCAACTTGATACTCGCGCGCGCCCAGCAGGCGCACATCGATATCCTTGACGGCAGCGATCCGAGCGGCACGATTCTCGACTACGCGCGGGCGCACGGCATCACGCAAATCTTCGTCGGCCACAATCTTCGCGAGACCTGGCGCACTCGCCTCACCGGCGGGCTTCTCGACCGACTGATCGAGGAGGCCGAGGGCATCGACGTCCGCGTGTTTCCTCACTGATGACGCTCGGTCAGGCGTCCCGTCGCGGCCGTTTGAAGATCTTTCTCGGATATGCCGCTGGTGTCGGCAAGACCTATCAGATGCTGAGCGAGGCGCACGAGCTCAGGAGCCAGGGCGTCGACGTCGTGATCGGCTACTTCGAGCCCCACGCGCGCCGCGACACGATCGCGCTGACGGATGGGCTGGAGACGGTGCCGAGAAGAATCATCGAATATAAGGAATCACCCCTCGAGGAAATGGACACAGACGCGATTCTGCGGCGCCGGCCGCAGGCTGTCCTGGTCGACGAATTTCCTCATACGAATGTGCCGGGATCGGCGCGCCCGAAGCGCTGGGAGGATGTCGAGGTGCTCCTCGACGCGGGCATCGATGTGCTGACGACCATGAACGTGCAGCATCTGGAGAGCCTGAACGATCAGATCTGGCAAAGCACAGGTGTGCGCGTGCGCGAAACGATCCCGGATTGGGTGCTGAGGCAGGCTGACGAGATCGTCATGGTCGATCTCACGCCGCGCGCCCTGCTCAACCGGCTGGAGCGTGGTGTTGTGTACGCGCCTGAACGGGCCCAAGCCGCCTTGCAGAATTTCTTCAGAGAATCGACGCTGGTGGCGCTCCGGGAGCTCGCCATGCGCCAGACCGCCCATGCGGTGGAAAGCCGCCAGCCGCCGGAAGAGCCGGGTGGGCCGATCGAAGCCGCGGCGGCCGCTCATGGCCGGGAGCGCCTTGTGCTGTTGATCGAGCCGAATCCCGCCAGTGCTGCACTCATCCGCCGTGGGCGCCGCGTATCCGATTATCTGCAGGCGGAGTGCTTCGCGGTCTCCGTCTCGCGGGCAGGAGACCTCAGCGATCTTTCCCCCGACCAGCGCGAGACGATCGAGCGGCAGCTCAATTTCGCGCGCGGCCTGCACATCGAAACTCGGATTCTTCAAGGCGATGACGCCGCACAGACGCTCGTAAATTTTGCGCGAGTTGTCGGCGCGACGCAGATCTTCGTCATGCGTCAGAAGGGCAGCCGCGTCCCCTCGCTGTTGCGGCGAGGTCTCGTGCAGCGCATCGTCAGTCTTGCCGGCGATATGCAGGTCACGATCGTGGCAGACCGATCCCGGCGGCACGACAAGCCGCAAGCGCCATGACGCTAGTTGTCAGGACTTGGTTTTGGCGGCGCTGCAATCCCGGGCGCGTTCCAGAGCCGCTATCAATTGCTCCCGGTTGAACGGTTTGGAAAGAGCCGGTATGGCGCTTTCAGGCCCGGCTTCCAGCTCGCCCTGGCCGTGCCCCGTCATCATCACCAGCGCGGTGTCCGGAAACTGTCGACGGAGCTGCGTTGCCAGCCACGGTCCGTTGCGGTCCGGCATGCTGACGTCACAGAGGACGAGGGCGGAGGGACACGCGGCCATCTGATCGAGCGCCTCGCCCGCGCAGCCGGCCTCGGTTACCGTATACCCGGCAGTCCGTGCCAGCCGCGCCACGAGCGTTCGGACCACCGGTTCATCGTCGACGACCAGCAGAGATTTCATGTTGTTACCTCGTCCTATCACACATCGCTCATGCCGCGCATCGCGTTGGGCAGGCACTTCGGACAGATTCCGTGGCTGAAGGTCGCGTCTGAATGCTCACCCACATATTCTTCGACCTGATGCCAGTAGTTGGAGTCGTCTCGAATCGCCTTGCAATACGCGCAGATCGGGAGCAGTCCCGTGAGCTTGCGGACATTCGCAAGAGCGGTCTGGAGCTCGCGGACTTGATCGGCAAGCCGCTGCTGCAAGTCGACGATGCGCGCGCCGGCCTGCAGGCGGACGCGAAGCTCGTCGGCGTCGAATGGCTTGACGAGGTATTCGTCGGCGCCTGCCTCCAGGCCGGCGACGACGTCCGTTCGAGCGCCCTTGGACGTCAGCAGGATGATGTAGATCGCCGAGTTGCCCCGCAGCTTGCGGATGCTGCGGCAGACTTCGGGGCCGTCCGCACCAGGCAGCATCCAGTCGAGCAGCACGAGCTGCGGCATCGCCTCCACCTCGAAGTGCTTCAGCGCGGCATGCCCGTCGCTTGCCTCGACCACGTCATAGCCCCACGAACCGATCAGCCCGGTGAGGAGCCGAGCGGTTGCGCGGTCGTCCTCCGCAATCAGGACGCGCACTGGAGTGCCTCACCCGTCGCCGCCAACGACGCCAGAAGCCTTGTGATCTCGATTTCGAGCTCGGAAAAGATCTGGCCGCACGCCACGAGGTCTCCCTCGCGAGCGCGCGCCTCGAGCCGTTGCGCAATCGTCATGGCCTGATGGGCGTCGAAGTTGCCGACGGTGCCTCTGAGGGTGTGGGACGCTCGATAGACAGCCGCCTTGTCGCCATTGGCGAGTCCCTTGCGGATCGCGTCGACAAGCTTCGGGCAATCCTCCAGGAACAGGCCGATCACCTCTTCGAGTACTTTGTGGCTGCCGCCGACGCGCGCCAGCAGATCGCTCGTCGCGACCATCGGCTCGACTGTCGCCGGGGCAGGGGACGCCTGGTGGAGCACCACCCGCTCGATTTCGCCGAACATCACCGCGGGCGCGATCGGTTTCGGCACATATCCGTCGGCGCCTATCGCGAGGCAGCGCTCGCGGTCGCCCTTCAGCGCGTGTGCCGTCAGCGCGATGATCGGAAGGCGCTGGCCGCCGCTCGCGCGCTCGCGCGCGCGAATCGCCTCGATCGCTTCGGCACCGCCCATCTCCGGCATCTGCATGTCCATCAGGACGAGATCGAACACCGCGCCCTCGAGAGCCTCCAGCGCTCGCCGCCCATTTTCGGCGACGGTCACCGAGTGCCCGGCGTTTTCGAGCAGTCCCATCGCGACTCGCTGATTGACCACGTTGTCTTCGGCCACGAGGATGGTCAACGGCGCGTGGCCGAGTTTCCGCGTTTTGACTGCAGACTCGCGGGTTCCCGCGGACGCCACGGCAGGCTCGAGCGCCGCTGCGGCCGGCCCGCCAAGGGCCACCATGATCGCCTGGCGCAGGGCAGCCTGCCTGACCGGCTTGACGAGGTACGAGGAAATCCCCAGTGCGCGGCATCGGGCCGAATCGTGAGACTCGCCCGAGGAGGTGAGCATCATGACGGTCGGCGCCGCCCGGTGGGCGGCGCCCTTCACCAGCTCTGCCACGGTAAATCCGTCCATGCCGGGCATGTTGGCGTCGAGCAGAACGAGACGGAACGGCGCGCCACGGGCTTCCGCCTCACGAAGGACCGTGAGCGCCTGCGGGCCGTTATCCACCAGCGTGGGGCGCATGTGCCATTTCTCGAGCGTTTTTTCGAAGATCCGGCGGTTGGTCGCGTTGTCGTCGACGACCAGCACCGGCAAGCCCCGCAATTCGACAGGCGACTGTTCGATGTCGCCACGATCGGCCTGAACGCGAACTTGCAGGGTGAAGTGGAACGTGCTGCCGTCGCCCGGCGTGCTCTCGACCCAGATGCGTCCGCCCATCATCTCGACGAGATTCGAGGAAATCGTGAGGCCGAGACCCGTACCGCCGTACTTCCGCGTGATCGAACCATCGGCCTGGCTGAAGGCTTCGAAGATGAGGGATTGCTTTTCGACCGGAATGCCGACGCCCGTGTCGGTGACGGCGATCTGCAGCACCCCTTCGCCTGTTTCGGTCGGCGCCATCGACACGTGGACAACCACCTCGCCCTCTTCCGTGAACTTGATCGCGTTGCCGACGAGATTGACCAGCACCTGGCGCAGTCGGCCCGCATCGGCGATCAGATTATCCGGGACATCGGGCTCGACATCGCAGATGAGCTCGAGCTCCTTGTCATGGGCACGGAGCGAGAGGGTTCTCATGGTGTCGTCGAGCGTGTCCCGCAGGGTGAAGGCTCCCGGGTCGAGCGTGAGGCGGCCCGCCTCGATCTTCGAGAAATCGAGGATGTCGTTGATCAGCTGCAACAGCGCGTCCGACGAGCTCTTCACCATGCCAAGATATTCGCGCTGCTGTGGAGAGAGCTCCGTATCGAGCGTGAGCTCGGTCATGCCGATGATTCCGTTCATCGGCGTCCGGATCTCGTGGCTCATGTTCGCGAGGAATTCGCTCTTCGCGCGGCTCCCTTCTTCGGCCTTCTCTTTGGCGGTGAGAAGCTGGCCGTTGCTCGTCGTCAGTTCGCGGGTGCGCTCCGCGACGACTTCTTCGAGGTGCGCCTGATGGCTCTGAAGCTTCTCGTCGCGCGCCTGGATCTGGTCGAGCATCTCGTTGAACCCCGTGACAAGCGTTCCCAGCTCGTCCGCGCTGTCGCTGAGCGCTCGAATTGAGTAGTTCTTCTCGGAAGAGACGACGCGGGCGACTTCAGCCAGCCGGAGGATGGGCATCGAGATCATCCTCTGGAGCTTTGACGCGATGTAGAACGCGATCAGCGTCGCGACAAGGAGTACGAGAACGATGATTTCGGCAAGCCGTGCGATCCGGGCGTGCAGGACATCACGATCCGCTTCGAGATAGATGGTTCCAACCACTTCGTGGTTGAGCAGGATCGGCCGGATGACGGCCATGCGCTGCCACGACGTGCGGGTGTTTCCTCCGGAGAGGACCGGCGCACGTTCGGTGCCCGTCGCCGGATTGCGCAGATAGGCGGCAAACTCGAGCCCATTCGCGCGGTAAATGTAGGCGCGCGTGATGTCCGCCGTCGCCTTCAGGGTGGCCAGCGTTTCGTTCCCCGAATGAGGATCGTTGAATGAGAGTGCCGCGGTGGTCGCCGCGCCGATCATGTCGGCCTGCGCCTGGAGGAGGCCAACCCTCTGTCGCTGGAACATCGCGTAGTCGTTGAGCATGAACCCGGCGCTGGCGAGCAGCAGCGCCACCGTCATCGTGAACATGATGATGTGGATCAGCTTCCACTTGATCGAGAGATTCTTGACGCGCGTTGACAGATTCATCAGAGGCCTCATGGCGTCACGGTTGCGTGGGCGACTTCGCGAGCGTCATCAGCTTCGAACTGAGCAGGAGCCGCGCGCGATGGGCAGCGGGCAAGTTGATGGCGAACCGCATCTGGTCGTTCTCGAAGATGAGCTGCGCCACGCCCCCGGCGATGGCGAACCGGTCCATCGCGCTGACCGTGAAGACCGGGCTGTTCTTCAGGGTCTCGAGTATCCGATCGGTCAGTTTCGCGTCGAGGTCGCCGACGTACAGGACGTGGCAGGACCTGATTGGGCCGTCCGGTTTCATGATTCGGACCGTCAGTTCGTGGCCGTTGATCGGTTTGCTCCGATTGATCTCGCGACGCAAAAAGTAGGCGATGGTGTCGTCGCCGAGCACGCCGATCACGAACGGGCTCGTATCGCTGAGAAACGCGTCGGGCGGCCATTCCACGAACTTCGCAAAATTGACCAGGAAGGCCGCCCTGACTTCGTTGATCGCGGCGCTCTGCGCCTTGACCGGCCGCACCAGAGACCCCGCGCCGACCGCCAGGGCCAGGAGGCACACCACGAGGCCGCGGATGCCCCCGCGCGAATGTTGTCCTGGTCGAATCAAGCAGCGACCCGCTGCAACCGTCGAAACGTCGCCCGGACTCGCGAGAGGAGCACAGGCGCTTCGAACGGTTTGATCACGTAGTCGTCGGCGCCCAGTTCGAGCACCCGGAGCTCGATACCGGGTCCGTCCTCCGAGGTCAGCACCATCACGGGCAAGGTCGCAAGCGTGAGGTCGCTCCGGATTTTCTCGATCGCCTGATAGCCGTCCATTTCGGGCATCATCAAATCGATGATGACCAGGTCCGGGTGCTCGCGATGCGCGATCTCGACGGCCTGCTGGCCGTTTTCTCCCTCGAGCACCTCGTAGCCTTCGCGCTCGAGCAGAAGCTTCACGAGCATCCGCGTGATCCGGTCGTCGTCGACGATCAGAATCCGGCGGCCGTCCGAGTCTCGCGCGCGGCGGATCGGCTCGGCCGCCAGGACGCGATTGATCTCGTCGATCGAGGTGATGCCCTCGACAACCAGCGCCAGCCCCTGCTCGCGCATCGAGCGGCATCCAGCGGCGTGCATCGAGGCGCGAAGCTCCACGGCCGTTGCGCCGCGGCTGATCGCCTCGCGCACCTGATCGTCGGGCGTCAGCACTTCCGCAACGGGCACCCTTTCGACGTAACCCGTATTCCGGCAGTGATCGCAGCCGTGGCCGGCCGAGGCTGCGACCGATGCGATCCCGTGCTCGCGCCCGAGCCGCTCGGCCTCGACCTGATCGTGGACCTTGCGGCATGCGGGGCACAGCTTGCGAACAAGCCGCTGCGCCACGATTGCAGTGAGGCATTCGGCGATCTTGAACGGCTCGAGACCGAGGCTCAGGAGACGCGTAATGGCCGAGGCGGCATCGGAGGTGTGCAGCGAGCTCAACACCAGGTGGCCCGTGTAGGCGGCCTGCCCGACGATCTGTGCGACTTCGTTATCGCGGATTTCGCCGACCATGATCACGTTGGGATCCTGGCGAAGAACCGAACGGAGCACGGCGGCGAAACTGTTGCCGGCCCGGCTGTTGACCGCAATCTGGTTCACACCGTCGATCTGGCGCTCGACGGGATCCTCGACGGTCACGATGTTGGTGCTGCCATTGCGAAGATGATGAAGGCCGCTGTAAAGAACCGTTGTTTTTCCCGAACCGGTGGGGCCCGTCACCAGCACCAGGCCATCCGGACGGGCGAGCGCGCGCTTGAGACGACCGAGATTGTCCGCGTCATACCCGAGCGAATCGAGACCCTTTGGCTCCGAGCGGCTGTCGATGACGCGCATGACCACCTTCTCGCCGTTAGTCGTTGGAAGGGTTGACAACCGCACGTCGACCGAGCGGCCGTCGACCGTGAGGCGGAAGGCCCCATCCTGCGGACGATGCTGGACGGTGATGTCGATCCGGGCCATCACCTTGTATCGGTTGCGGATGGTCATCGACGCTTCGATCGGCAGCGTAAAGGCCGTCTCGAGAATCCCGCCGAGCCGGTAGCGCACGACCAGGCCGTCCCTTGTGGGTTCGATGTGCACATCGCTGGCCTTGGCCTCGACCGCCCGCGCGATGATGTGGTTGCAAAGGTCGATGATTGGGGAGCTCGTGCGCGCGGTGGCGTCTCCGCAGTCGACCATTTCGATCGACGCTTGCGACCGGACCCGCGCGAGCAGGAGATCGATGTCGCCGAGTTTCTGGTAGTACTTGTCGAGCGCCGTGACCAGATCGGAACGCCGGGCAACGACCGCTTTCGGGTTTCTGCCGGAGGCGAACGCGACATCGCGCTGCGCCTCATCGTCGAACGGCTGGCTGATGGCGTAAGTCAGCAAGCGGTTGTCTTCGGTCAGCGGCAGCAGGATATGGCGTCTCGCGACACGCTCGGGCACGAGGCGCAGTGCAAGGCTGCTGGGCGTGAGCTCTGAAAGCTCTACCAGGCGCAGGCCGGTGAACAGCGCCAGCGCGGCATAGCTGTCGCGCTCGGTCACGAATCCGAGGTCGACGACCGCGTCGACCAGTTGAAGGTGCCGCCGTTCGCCGTGGTCGACGGCGATCTCGAGGTTGTGGCGGTTGACCAGCGATTGCGACAGAAGAAGGTCGCCAAAACGCGCGAGGCTTGCGTCATGGTAAGTCGTGTGTTCGGGTTGTCGGGTCATGCCCGAGCGTAACGCAATGTCCCTGCCAGCGATTCCAAGGGGCTGATCGTTCAAAGTGCTGGCAATTTCCGGCGGATCCCATCTGCAGATGCGTGCGCACTGTGCGCCGCCGAGCGCAGGCGCACGCCGTGACGGCGAGCGTGCGCACGGGTGACGGGCGTGTTGGAGAATGCCGCCATGTCAAAGCGTGCAGGCGTGACGACTTGTGGAACTCGAACGCAAATGTGTCAAATGAAACAGTCGATCACGCGCGGAGGAGTTAGTTTGGATCGTGATCATCGACTCCAAGTCGAGACCGCGGCTTCTGGTCGTCGACGATGAACCGTCGATTCTCGAGATTCTCGGGCGATTCGGCGAGCAGTCCGACTTCGACGTGGTGGCGTGCGCGGGCGGAGCGGAGGCGCTCGCATACCTGAAGCATCAGGGGGCGGACGTGGCCGCCGTAGATCTGCGAATGCCCGAGGTGGGCGGGCTCCAGGTGCTGCGCGCGATCCGCGAAGCGGATCCCGACTGCCAGGTGGTTCTGATGAGCGGCGAGGCGACCATCGACAGCGCCGTCGAAGCCATCAAGCTCGGCGCGATCGACTACCTCACGAAGCCCTTCGATTTTCCACGGCTCAAACGCCTTCTGAGCGTGGTGAGCGAAGACACCGCGCAGCGGCGGCGTCTCCTTCACGCCGAGCAGGAAATGGCGAAAAACACCGAATTCTGCGGGATGATCGGCCGCGGGGCGACGATGCAGGAGCTCTTCCGCCTGATTCGGCGGCTGGCTCCTCACGTGCGCACGGTATTGATCACCGGTGAAACGGGCACCGGAAAGGAGCTGGTCGCGCGCGCGTTTCACCGATCCGGCCCGCGGGCGAGCAAGCGATTCATCACGATCAATTGCTCAGCGGTCGTCGAGACGCTATTCGAAAGCGAGTTGTTCGGGCACGCGCGCGGCTCGTTTACCGGCGCAACCGACAACAAGCCAGGCCTGTTCGAAGTCGCCCATGGCGGCACGCTGTTTCTCGACGAGATCGGCGAGCTGCCGCTCTTGATGCAGGCGAAGCTGCTCAGGGTTCTGGAGACCGGCGAGGTGCAGCGGGTCGGCTCGGTTGACCCCCGCTCGGTCGACGTGCACATCCTCACGGCCACCAATCGTAACCTTCAGGCGGATGCCGCGGCAGGCCGCTTTCGCTCTGATTTGTACTACCGGTTGAACGTGGTCGAGCTGCGTGTCCCATCGCTGCGGGAACGCCGCGAGGACATTCCGTACCTCACCGCGGCGTTCGTTCGAGAGTCGGCAGCGCGTCTTGGCAAGCGCCTGGTCGGCTTGACGGCGGCCGCCGAACGAACGCTGATGTCGGCGGCGTTCAACGGAAACATCCGGGAGCTGCGGAATGCGATCGAGCGTGCGTGCATTCTGGCCGACAGCGAATTCATCACCGAGCGGGAATTTACGAGCAGCGTCTCGCAACTCCCGTCATCAACGGCCGGGTCCAACGGCGAAGGCTTGCTCTCTGCAGTTGAACGCGATCATATCGTCGAAGTGCTTGCGGGCGTCAGGGGAAACAAAGCTCAGGCGGCGAGGGCCCTGGGCCTCGATCGGCGGAGTCTTTACCGCCGGCTCGAGCTCTACCAGATCGGCACCATCGCCAGGCGCTCGATCCAGCCTTAGCCATCAGCGTGGATCTTTGATGGGGATGTTGTTGACGGTTTTCGCTCTCGGCCTGGCCTTGCTTTCCATCGGCAGCTTCACTTACGCCGCGATGACCGAGTGGCGCCAGCTGCGCGATCGCGGACCCATCGCGCTCGTTCCGACGCTCCCAATCGGCGTTGCAGCGCCGGTGATCCTCACCATGGCGCTCAGGTTCCTCGGAAGAGCACACTCTGCGCTGGGCCTGCCCTGGTGGGGGTACGTCTCGTTCTGGTTCGGCAGCAGCGCGATCGCTATCGTTGTCCTTCGAATGGTGTCTCGCTCGGGCCGCTGAGTGCTCGGGCGTCCGGCGGGCAGGAGGAGTCCTCCGGGGGAGTGGGCGCCACAAATGTACGTCTTTGTGCCGCTGGCCCAGACAACCGGAGTCGCGGTGCTGGCCGCGTTTCTTGGTATCCTTCGGCTGGTGTTTACTGGTGTTTAAATGATCTGGCTATTCGAGCGCAATACCGAGTCTATTCAGATCGAAACGCGGCACGATCCCGTCTCGGGCGGCTTCGTGCTGATCGTGCGGCGACCGGATGGGACCGAACAGACCGAACGCTTCGCCGACGCCGAGAGCTTCAGGGCGCGGCTCGAAATCTTCGAGACCCAGTTGGAAGGTGACAACTGGGCGCGCCGCGGTCAGGTCTTCCTCCATGACGGCTGGAAGTTGACCTGACGTTGATCTCCAGACTGTGTGTCGAGCCGCTGCCGGCGCCTCTACTGAACGACGACCGTGCCGACCATTCCCGGGTGTAACGAGCAGTGATAGGGGAAAGACCCCTTGGTCTGGAAGGTAAAGTCGAACTGGCTGCCCCCCGCGATCCTCCCGGAATCCCACACGCCGGTATCCGAGACCATGTCGTGCGTGGTCGTGTCCGTATTGGACCAGGTGAGCTTGGCGCCCACGGCCACCATGACTGGGTTCGGCACGTATGCGGCTACGCCCAAAGTCCTGGCGGCCGAAAGAATAGTGACAGTGACGGCGGCAGGCGTCGCTGGCGTCGTCGGCGTCGTTGGCGTCGGGGTAGAGCTTCCGCAGCCGGCCATCACGGCAACGAGCAAAGCTGCTACTCCCATGCGAACTGCGATCATGCGACCTCCCTGGTGATTGGTTGTTCGCAACAGGACAGAGCAAGTTCGAAGCCATCGAAAATGGCGGGCTATTGGCGGATCTGTGCCGCCCGGGCTTACGTAATCCGAATGCTTTTTCGTGCGCCGTAAATCGGGGTCAGATCCAACCCAATCGCCGCAGGGCCCCGATCACCAGCGAAATACCGAGCGCCACGACGCACAATCCGAATGCAAGGCGCAGATACGGCCCGCTTATCCGCTGGGCGGCAACGGCGCCGACCCATCCGCCCGCGAACATCAGCCCCGCGATGATGAGCGCAGCCCGCAGGTCGACGTTGCCGTGGCGGTAATACTCGACCGTGGCGGCCAGCCCGATCGGAGGAAGGAGGACCGCGAGGCTCGTGCCGGTGGCGCGATGCTGCGTGAAGCCGGCCAGATAGATCAGTCCGGGCACGATCAACACCCCGCCGCCGATCCCGAAGACGCCGGACGCAACGCCCGACACCGCGCCGACGGCGACGAGAATCCAGATGGACGCGTGATCATTCATCCCACGATTGTCGCAAAAAAGAGAAAAGACCGGCGAGGATTGATATACTCGTCGTCATGAAGCGCTCTGAACGTCACCATTTAAAGGAAAACGACCTTACGCATGCGCTGAACGAGGCGGCGGCCCGGCTGGCCGAAGAGCGGCGCACCTACGGGCTGGTTGCGGGCGTGGTCGCCGTGATCGTCCTGGCGGCCGGGGGCTATTGGGCGTGGCATACGCGAAACGAGACTCGCGCCCAGGTGCTGCTCGCCGAGGCGCTGGCGGTTGTGCAGTCGCCAGTCGATGCGCCGAAGCCGGACGCCGGCGGCAAGATCGCGCAAACGGCGGGGACTTACCCAACGATCAACGCCCGCGCCGAAGCGGGGCTGGCGAAGTTCACGCAGGCAGCCAACGCGTATCCGTCGATGAAGGCGGGCATCGCCGCGCGCTACTATGCCGCGGCGGCGCTGGGCATGCTCGGCCGCCCGCAGGAGGCGGCGGCACGGTATCAGGAAGTGGTCGACAAAGCCGGCGCGAAGGATTTCTACGGGCGCATGGCGCAGCTGGGTCTCGTCGAGAGCCTCATGCAGTCCGGGCAATACGACCAGGCGATCGCGAAGGCGCAGGCGCTGGCCAATGCCAACGACGACGCGCTTCCGCGCGATGCGGTGTTGATGGAGCTCGGCCGCGCGTACGCGGCGGCGGGCAAGAAGACCGAAGCCAAGCAGACGTTCGACAAGGTCGTCACTGAATTTCCCGACTCGTCGTTCTCCGCAGAAGCCAAGACGCTGATCGCGAGCTCCTAGCTTTGCTAAGCTAGCTAAGCCAGAGTCCCTGCCTTATTTGCTGAACTGGTAGGTCAGGATTTTGTAAATCAATTTCGCGCACAGAAAGTTTGGCGCGACCATTCCTGGAATCGGCGACAGCTCGACCAGGTCGCACCCCACGACCTGACGGCTTGAAATCACCCGGCGCAGCAGCGTCAACATTTCGTACCAGCTCAGGCCGCCAGGCTCGGGCGTTCCCACGGCCGGCATGATGGCCGGGTCCATCCCGTCGCAGTCGATCGTGATGTACACGGTCGGTGCAAGCGAGTCGACCACCTGTTCGATCCAGTTCTTGTCGTTGCGCATGTTGACGTCGAAGAAGATATCGGTCGGCAGCGTGGGCGCCGCCTTGGCTTCTTCGGTCGACAGGCTGCGAATGCCGACCTGCGTGCAGCGCGCGTACTCGAGCACGCGGCGCATCGCGCACGCGTGGTTGAACCGGGTGCCCATGTAGCAGTCGCGCAGGTCGGCGTGCGCATCGATTTGCAGCACCGACAGGCCTGGATGCCTGGCCGCCAGCACCCCCACGATAGGCGAGGTGATCGAGTGCTCGCCGCCGAGGACGACAGGGAACTTGCCGCGCTCGACGATTTCGGCGACCACGCGGCGAATTTCCGCCAGGATGTCACCCATGTCGTCGAATGGAAGCTCCATTTCCGGCAGCGTGTAGATCCCCACGGCGTGGATGTCGGTGCTCATCTCCTCGTCCCACAGCTCCATGTGGGAGGACGCGACGAGAATCTCGCGCGGGCCGTTGCGCGTGCCGTTCACGTACGTCGTCGTGCTTTCGAGCGGGATGGGAAGGATGACGGCCCTCGCGCGTTCGAACGTCGCCGCGTCCGGCAGCGTGCCGCCGAACGCAAGCGGTGCGATGTGGTCGTATTTGACGGGAAGGTCCATTACCTATCCTCGAACGCATCGCGCGAGATCGGCTTGCCCTCGACCAGCATGTCGCGCCTGCCTGGATCGAAATTCGGCCGCCGGCGGCTTTTTACGCGAGCCGCCGAGCTGCTGGCGAGCGCGGTGGCCAGAATCGGCAGAGCGATCGTGGCGTCGGCATGCACCGTCACCTGATCGGCGTCGGCGGCCAGTTTGCCCCAGCTCTGCGCCTCTTCGAGCGTCGAGCCCGACGCGCCGCCGAAATGCGGGACGTCGGTCACAATCTGGAGCGCGTATTTGTGCCCCCCGACTTCGTTGCTGAAGAACTCCGCCTGCACGCTGGCCTGGTTGATGAAATTCTTCGGCGTGCCGCCGCCAAGCACGATCGTGGCGGTCCTGGGCCGCCGGATCACGATGTTCGCCGATTCGACGATGTCGCCGATGATGTCGATCTGGCCGGCGCCCGGCGATTTGTGGCGCCCTTGCGAGAGTCCCATGCCGATGGAGGAGTCGGCGATTGCCGGACAGAAGATCGGCACGGCGGCGCGATAGGCGGCGGTAAGAATCCCGTCGGCCCTGGTCTCCGTCCAGAGGTGGCCGCCGAGCAGGTTGAGGAATTCGCGCGAGGTGTACGCCCGGGGATCGAGGCCCGCGGCAAAGTCGCCAATCCAGACGTCGTTGTCGCAGAATTCCTCTTCGCTGGCGAACGTGTCGTACACGCGGTCGATGCGCTCCTCGGCCAGTTCCGCGTCGTTGGCGGTGTGCGAGCCCAGGTAGTGACGGCGTCCGCGCGTCTCGTGCAGGTCGTGATAGAGGTTGGCGCCCGTGGAGACCAGGCAGTCGATAAAGCGATGCTCGATCAGATACGCGATCACCATCCGCAACCCGCCGGCGCTGAGCGCCCCCGCCAGCCCCATGAAAATCGTCACGTCGTCGTCGAGCATCTTCTCCCAGACGCGGTGGGCCACGCCGAGCGAGCGCCCCTGAAACGAAATCCGCGCCATCTTCTCGAGGATCTGGTCGGCTTTGAGATTCGGCTCGACAGTGAACGGCTCGATCGGCACTTGCAAAAAGCGTGAGCGCTTTTTCATTGCGTGCCAATTCTACGTCAAAGCTGGCGCGATCAATTCGCCGGAGGGCGGGCGGCGCCCGGACGGCGCGACACGTTTTTCAAGAAGCGCAGGTCGGCGGCTGGACTCAGCTGAACGCCGTCCAACTCGGGCTGCGCCAGCGCAAAATTTGTCTTATGCCACAGGCTGATGTACGGAGCCAGCTCGGCAAGCCGCTCCTGGACTCTGGCGTACCTCTGGCGCCGCGATTCGAGATCGGTAGCGCGCGCGGCGTCATCCAACAGCCGATCCACCTCGGCGTCGCTGAAGTGGCCGCGGTTGAAGCCGGCCGGCGGCACCATCTGCGAGTGGAAGACGCGGCGGAGAATATCGGGGTCGGCCACGGCGCCGCCGACCCACTGCAGCGTGTACATTTGAAAATTACCCTTCAGCACGTCGGCGTACAACGTCGCGAATTCGTAAGTGCGAATCTCCAGCTTGATGCCGACCTGCTTCAAATTGTCTTGAATCACGGCGGCCTGCAATCGTTGGAATTCCTGATTGGTCGTCTTCAGCGTCAGCGTCAGCCGGGGCTGCGGGCCGTCGCCATCGGGGTCCCGGTAGCCCGCTTCATCGAGGAGCGCCTTGGCCCGAGCCGGATCGTACGCGAAACGAAAGACGTTTGGCTCGAACGCCCAGTGGGATGGCGGGAACATTCCGTCGGCGAGTGTGGCGAGGCCTCGGCCGAGGTACTCCACAATCGATTGACGATTGATGGCAAAGCCGATCGCCCGGCGCACGCGCAGGTCCTGGAGGATCGGATCGCGGAAGTTGAAGGCCAGATACTGATAGTCGAGTCCAGGAACGGTCGTGAGCGCGAGGCCGTCCCGCTGAAGCTCGTAGGCAATATCCGGAACGAGATCGTTGATGACGAGATCGGCAGTTCGTTTCCGCAGTTCGAGACCTCTCATGATGTCGTCGGGAACGATTTTCAGGGCCACGCCGGGGTTTCTGGCCGCGCCTCCGAAGTAGTCAGCGAAGCGCTTCACCTCGACCGTGTCGTCGACCGCGTAGCGCGCGAACTCGTAGGGACCTGTCCCGACGGGATGGTCGCGAAGGTCCCGGCTGGCACCGTCCGGAATAATCTTCATGTGGAGATTGATCAAGAATGCGCCGGTGGGCTGTTTGCAGACGAACTGCACCGTGTACGTGTCGAGCGCGGAGACTGTGTCGAGATCGCGATAGCCTCCACGAAACGGCGACGCCATTTTTGGATCGAGGATGCTCGTGAAGGTATAGACGACGTCCTTGGACGTCAGCTCGTGTCCGTCGTGAAAATGCACGCCCCGTTTGAGGTGCACGAGATAGGTCCGGTAGTCGGTTGTTTCCCACGAACTCGCCAGCTCCGGGGCGAGGCGCATGTGCTCGTCGAATCCGATGAGATCGTTGAAGATGAGCTGCTGAGCGAGGGCCGACGCACCGTCGGTCCCATAACGGGGATCGAGATTGTTCGGCGAGGTGGGCATGTCGATGACGATGGCACCGGACTCCGGCAGTGGCTGGCTGCAGGCCGCGGCCACCGCGATTGCCAGAAGCACGGCTCGCTTCATCGGGCGTCCTTCTTCAGGTCCGCCAGGATCGTCAGGGCCTGGAGCGGCGTGATCGCGTCGGTGTCGAGATCGCGCAACCGCTGCGCCACCTTGTCCGTCTTCTGGTCAAATGCTGCAGGCGCTGCAGGCGCCACAAGCGCCTGAAACAAACCAAGCTGCTGTTGCGGCTCGGCGGGGGTGCCGCTGATCGACGGGCGTCCGCCGCGGGTCAGCTCGTCGTGCTCGAGCGCCTCGAGAATGGCCCGCGCGCGCTCAATCACGGAGGCCGGCATGCCGGCCAGCCGCGCCACTTGAATGCCGTAGCTGCGGTCGGAACGGCCCGGTACGATCTTGTGAAGGAACACGATTTCGTCCTGCCATTCGCGTGCGGCGACGTGCGCGTTCACCACTCCAGGCAGCGCGTCGGCCAGATCCGTCAGCTCGTGATAGTGCGTCGCGAAGAGCGTTTTGGGCCGGCCGCGCGGGTTTGTCGCCAGGTGTTCCGCCACCGCCCACGCGATGCTCAGGCCATCGAAGGTGGCCGTCCCACGGCCGATTTCGTCGAGCACGACAAGGCTGCGCGACGTGGCGCCGTGGAGGATGTTCGCCGTTTCCTGCATCTCCACCATGAAGGTGGAGTGGCCTCGCATGATGTTGTCGGAGGCGCCCACGCGCGCGTAGATGCGATCGAGGAGGGGAATCTTCGCGCGGCTCGCCGGCACGAACGATCCAATTTGCGCCATGAGGCACATCAATGCCGTCTGCCGCAGATAGGTCGACTTTCCGCCCATGTTCGGTCCGGTCAGGATCATCAGCTGGCCTGCGCCGCCGTCGAGCGCCACGTCGTTGGGCACGAACGCCCCGTTGCACCGGCGCTCGACCACCGGATGGCGGCCATCCGCGATGGCGAGATCGTCGCCGTTGTGAACGTGCGGCTTGATGTAGTTGGACAGCGTCGCGGTTTCGGCGAGAGCCGCCAGGGTGTCGAGCGCGGCCAGCGCGCGCGCGCTTTCCTGAATGCGCGCCGCTTCGGCCGCCACGCGCGCGCGTACCTGCTCGAAGAGCTCGATTTCGCGCTCCAGGATCCGCTCGTCGGCGCCCAGCACCTTTTCCTCGTATTCCTTCAGCGCCGGCGTGATGAAGCGCTCGCCTCCGGCAATCGTCTGCTTGCGATGGTAGTCGGGCGGCACCGCGTGAAGATTCGATTTCGAGACTTCGATGTAATAGCCGAAGACGCGGTTGTAGCGCACCTTCAGCGACGAGATTCCCGTCCGGGCGCGCTCGCGCTCCTCGAGCTCGGCGATCACCTGTTTGCCGGAGCGGCTGATGCGGCGCAGCTCGTCGAGCTCCGTGTCGACGCTGTCGCGGATGTATCCGCCGTCGCGCGCGAGCGCGGCGGGTTCGTCGACGATGTGGGTATCGATCGCGTCGCGAACATCCGCCACGTCGTCGAGCGCGGCCGCGAGGGCGCGCACCAGCGGCGCCTCGCACGCCTCGAGCACCAGCCGGATACGCGGCACGGCGGCAATCGACAGCTTCAGCGCAACGAGATCGCGCGGACCGGCGGTGCCAAGCGCAGCGCGCGCCACCAGCCGCTCGAGATCGTGGACCGCCTTCAGCAGTTCGCGGAATTTCCCGCGGTCGGTGCTGCGGAAGGCGAGCTCTTCGACCGCGTCGAGGCGATCGCGGATCCGCTCGAGCGAGACGAGCGGACGGAGCAGCCAGGAGCGCAGGAGGCGGCCGCCCATCGGGGTGGTGGTTCGATCGATCTCGTGCAGCAGCGTGCCGTCCCGCCCGCCTTCCATCGACTCCACGACCTCGAGATGTCTGAGAGTCATGGCGTCGATGAGCAGGCAGTCCGCCGCCGTCTTCAGCGATACCGTGCGCACGTGGGCCAGATCGGCCTTTTGCGTGTCGCGCAGGTAGTGGAGCAGAGCCCCGGCCGCCGACACGGCGGGCCCATGCAACTCCAGGCCAAAGCCCTCGAGCCCGCCGGCACGCAGCTGCTCGAGAAGTGTGCGGCGGGCGGCTTCGTATTCGAACGTCCAGGCTTCGACGCGCGTGACCGGGAGGGTGCCGGACACGCCGTTGAGGGCCGCGGCCACATCGAGGCCGACCGGCGCCACGACCTCGCGCGGAGACAGCACGCTGATTTCGTCGCTGAGCGCCTGCATGCCGGCAGGCCCTGCGTATTCCGCACACGAAAACTCACCGGTCGATAAGTCCAGCAGCGCGACGCCCCAAACGGGTTCGTTTCGTTGCCGGGACTCGGGACCCGGGATTCGCGATTCGAAAATGCTCAGGAGGAAGGCGGGCTCGCGGGCGTCCAGGTATTGGGCGTCGGTCAGCGTGCCGGGCGAAACAACCCGAACGATCTCGCGTTTGACAAGCCCTTTGGCTTTCTTTGGATCTTCGACCTGGTCGCAGATGGCGACGCGAAAGCCTTTCTTGACCAGGCGCGCCAGATACGAATCGACGGCGTGATGCGGGACGCCGCACATGGGAATCGACGTGCCCTGGCCGTCTTTGGACCGCGAGGTGAGCGCCAGATCGAGGGCGCGCGCGGCCACCAGCGCGTCCTCGTAGAACATCTCGTAAAAGTCGCCCATGCGGAAAAACAGTATCGCGTCGCGATACTGCTGCTTGGCGTCGAGATACTGCCGCATGGCCGGCGTTACGCTGGAGGCAGAAGGGGGTCCTGAGGCCGTCGGCATGTAGAATGGAATTTTACATGCTGGTGCTGGCTCTCGACACGACAACTCGACGCGGCAGCGCAGCGCTTGCGCGCGACGGGTCCCTGGTCGACTGTGAGGTGGGCGATGCCCGCCTGACGCACGGCGAGCGGCTGCCCGGCGATGTCATGCGGCTACTCGATCGAAACGGGCTTCGTCCCGGCGAGATTGACCTCTTTGCCGTGGCGGCGGGGCCGGGATCGTTTACCGGTCTGCGCATCGGAATCGCTGCGATGCAGGGTCTGGCGCTCGCCAACGGCCGCGGCCTCATCGGCGTCTCCGCCCTCGACGCGGTGAATGCCGCCGCGCGAACATGCGATCGAGAGTCGTGTTCGCATCTCGTTCTCGTGGGTGTCCTGATGGATGCGCAGCGCGGCGAAGTGTTCTCCGCCCTCTACCGCGGCGACGAGGCGCTCGAGGGCCCGTCGGTGGAGGCTCCGGCCGACGCGGTGGTGCGGTGGAAAGGCCGGGCGGCCGAACCGATTGCCTTCGTGGGCGACGGGGCGCTCCTGTACAGCGACACGATCGCGGGAGTCGTGCCGAACGCCAGAGTTCTTTCCGAGGTTCCGCCTCTCGCGCCCTCCATCGCGATGCTCGCGCAGAAACAGGCGGCGGCGACGGGGGTTCCGCCGCCCGGCGCCATTCGCCCCATCTACGTGCGCCGGCCCGATGCCGAGCTCGCCCGCGGCCGCCTGGCGCGTGAAGCGAAAATATGAACTGGATCATCGAGCGGACTCTGGCGGTGCAGGACCTGGACGAGATCGTCGCCATCGAAGTGGCGTCGTTCTCCAACCCCTGGACGCGCCAGATGTACTTGCGCGAGCTTCAGAACCCGGACGTTTCCTTCCTTTACGTGCTGCGGGCGCCGGTTGGAGACGACGAGAAGACGGCTCGCCACATTGCGGGCTTCTGCTCGTTCTGGCTCGTGCTCGATGAGATTCACATCAACAACCTGGCCGTTCGTCGCGAATATCAAGGCCGTCGAATGGGCACGGCGCTGCTCGAGCACGTCCTGCGTGTGGGCGCGACTCGCGGCGCGGAGCGCGCCACGCTCGAAGTGCGGCGGTCAAATGCCCCGGCGCGACGGCTCTACGAGCGCCTGGGGTTCACCGTGGCGGCGACCCGGCCGAATTACTACGTCAGTCCGCCGGAAGATGCGCTGATTCTATGGAGAAATGCCTTGAAAGAATCACAATCGAACACTTGAAACCACCCTGTCCCTGTGGTACTTTTCACTAGTGATGCTTTCAACAATTCGCTTCAAGGAGGCCGGGCATGCAAACCGCGAATGTCCAGGAGTTGAAGGAGCTTTTGCTCAAAACTGACGAGGAGTTCCGTCAACTCGCAATCCAGCACCACCAGTTAGACGAGCGCCTCCACGAACTGTCCGGCAAGCCATACCTCTCAGAACCCGAGCAAGTCGAAGAAATCACACTGAAAAAACGAAAGTTGCAATTGAAGGACAGAATGGAAGACATTCTCCGGCGGCATCGCGCCGGTCCATCCGGATCGTTCGCTCAGGCACAACCGCCCATCACCCACTGACATCGTCGGGTGAGGATCGACCGGGCAGGGTTTCCTTTCATCGGTGGCACGGCCGCTCTTGCGATTGCGGCGGCCTTGACCGTCGGCTCCGCCGGCGCCGTGCCACTCCTCGTCCTTGCGCTCTTCCTCACGTTTTTCTTCCGCGATCCCGAGCGCCAGCCGCCGGCCAACGCCGACGTCGCCGTGTTGTCGCCGGCCGACGGACGCGTGCTCGTGGCCGGGCCGGCGGAACCCGATTGCGCGCCGCCGGGCGATTGGCTCCAGGTGAGCATTTTTCTGTCGCCGATGGACGTTCACGTGAATCGCACGCCGGTGTCGGGCCGTGTGATGCGCGTCGATTTCAAGCGCGGAAGGTTCCTGCCGGCGTACCACCGCGACGCGGCTTCGGGCAACGAGCGCAGCGAGATATGGATGGACCACGGCGGCCAGACGATCGTCTTCCGCCAGATCGTCGGCATCCTGGCCCGCCGTGTGGTCTGCCGGGTGCAGCCCGGCGCACGCCTCAGAGCCGGTGAGCGGGTCGGGCTCATGAAGTTCGGGTCGAGGATGGACGTCTTTCTGCCGACTTCCGCCCGGCTACAGGTATCGACGGGTGACCGCGTCATCGGCGGCGTGACGGTGATCGCGACGCTGTAGGTATCGGCGGTTCAGTTCCGGAGCTGAGGCTCCACGACGTTCTGCGGAAGTTCCTGCGGTGGCAGCGAGGCGGGAAATGAAGTCTGGGTGGGCTCGTGGCCGCGATGGCGGATGCGCGTAACGATCAGCTCGACGAAGGCTGAAAGCAGGTAGATGTAAGAGATCGTCACCAGCGTCAGCGCCGGATGGGCGAAGACAAACGCGAAGAGCAGCGCGATCCCGATCAACACCGTGTACGGCCGCCGGGCCTGGAGATCGAGATTCTTGAAGCTCCGGAACCGAATCGTGCTCACCATCAGAAACGCGGGCACCAGGACGAGGGCCAGCGCCGGCACGGCCCCCACAGGATGCTGGAATCCGGCCGGATACGCGTAAATCGTCGCCGCCGGCACGCTTGCCGCCGCCGGACTCGGCATACCCACAAAATATTTCTTGTCGCCGATCCCGGTCTGGACGTTGAATCGGGCCAGGCGCATCGCCGCCGCCGTGACATAGACGAACCCGGCGGCCCAACCCCAGCGCCCGAGCGAGGTCAGCCCCCACGAGAAGGTGAGGATGGCGGGCGCCATGCCGAAGGAAATGACGTCGGCGAGCGAGTCGAATTCGAGCCCGAACTGGCTGGATGTGCCCGTCATGCGCGCGATGCGGCCGTCCAGCGTGTCGAGGACCATCGCGATGCCGATGAAGGGGGCGGCGGTCTCGTACTCGCCGCGCATCGCGTACACGATGCAGGCGTAACCGCAGAAGAGGTTGCCCAGCGTCATCAGGCTGGGAAGCAAATAGACCCCGCGCCGCAGCTTGCGATTCGGGATATCCGTGCGCCTCCGGTGCGGCGGCAACATGGGTCCAGTGTATCGCAGACAGTCCGTTTCACATTCTGGCATGCCCACGAAACGCCCGAAGGCGGAGACCGGCGGTGTCTAGCTTCGAGCTGCGGGCAACTCGATCGTGACCGTCGTCCCCTTTCCCGGCGCAGATTGCACGCGAATGGTGCCGCCGTTCAGCTCGACGTTTCTCTTCGCGATTGTCAGGCCCAACCCGGTTCCGGTGGCCTTGGTGGAGAAGTACGGCTCGAAGATGCGCCGCAGCGCCTCGGGATCCATGCCCGTCCCCGTATCCGTAAAGGACAGTCTGACGGCGCCATGGCTCGCCTCAGCGACGACTGTCAAGGATCCGGCGCCGGGCATTGCGTGCAACGCGTTCTCGACGATGTTGGTGATGGCGCGTGCCAGCAGCATTCGATCCACAACCACCATCGGAACGGACGCGGGTACCTCGCTGCGAATGGCGACGCGGCCGCCGAGACCGGTGATGTAAGGCTCTAGTACGGTGGCGAGCAGCTCCGACAGCGATGTCGGCGCCGGATGCGGGGTCGGCGAAGACGCGAAGCTCGAGAACTCCGCCGAGAGCTGCCGCAGCAATTTGACCTGCGACATGATGGCGCTCACGCATTCCTCCAGGACCGGGGTGAGCGGCTCGCCGCGGTCCTTGTTCACTCGCACCAGATGCTCCGACGAGAGCTGTATCGGCGTCAGCGGGTTCTTGATTTCGTGCGCAACCTGCCGGGCCATCTCGGCCCACGCTTCAAGGCGATGTGTGCGTTCGAGCTCGGTGCGCTGCCGCTGAAGATCGCCGGCCATCCGGTTGAAATCGTTCACCAGGCGTCGAAGCTCGTCGGTGGACGTTTGAACCACCCGCGCGCTGAAATCGCCCCGGGCAATCCGCCGGGTGGCCCGCGTGAGTCGATTCACGGGGTCGCCGATGCGTTCGGCCATGTAGTAGCCGATGCCGGCGCCCAACAGCGCGAACAGCATCGACGCGAGCAGGACGCGGCGATCCAGCGCGTCGATTTCGCGCTCGACTTCCTGCTCGCGCAGCGCGAGCGGCACCGTCAGAATCTCGCTGCTCTCGCCCACGCGTACCGGCGCGGCCGCCAGCGTGTAGCCCTGCTCCGTGCCGCCCGCGGTTTCGATACTCACGCTGCTCGACAGCCGATCGATGACGATGGCACGGTACACCTCGCTCGGCGTGCGCTTTGGGAGCAGGCCCGAATCGAAGAGGTCGCGCTCGCTCGTGGCCACCAGCTGGGGGCCGTGAAAAATATTGACATCCTGGCCGATCGCGCGGCTCAGCCACACCATGATGTCGTCGTTGGGCGCCACGCCGGCATCGCGCTGCTGTAGCGCGACATATTCCTCGACAACGCGCTGCGCGACGGCCGCGACGCGGACCGCGTCCGAATTGATCCCCGCGCGAAGCTGTGCCGCGAAGAATTGACGGGCGAAAAACGCGAGGACCAGGACTGGAACGACCGAGGTCACCAGAAAGGCCAGAAAGAGCTTGCGGTAGAAGCTCGCGCGTACCTCACGCAGGAGCTGTCCTCCCGAGGCCGCGGTTGTGCCTCCGAGCACGGTCACCAGCCAGGTGACGACCAGCAGCGCGACGTAGGTCAGACCGACCAGCGTCGCGAGTTCGGCCAGGTTGATGAAATGATCGATGGCCGCGATCGATGGATAACCGATGATGTAGATGCCGACGCGATCGTTCAGGATGTAGGTGGAGTAGGTGCGCCCGCCGTTGGACATGGTTGTCCAGAACGGATCGCGCGAGGAGGCGATCCGCTGGAGGAGCGTTTCGTCCAGCGGCCACGCGCTGCCGCCCGAGGCGTACAGCGACCCGCGCCCCCAGCCGTACACGACAAATTCGACGTCGCGCCCCCGCGCGCCCTCCGTGGGCGCAGAGTTGGGCCCCCGGATCAGCTCGTAATAGGGGCTCCGTACGGTGATGAACGGCAGCGTCTGGTAGTCGAGCATCACGTTGACGACGATCGAGCCGCCGCTTGGAGTCTCTGAATTGCCGTCGCAGATGCCGCGGCCGGCGTGCACCAGGCGCCGCTCCTCGGAGCCGAACGGCGAAGCTTCCTCGAAGATTTCCCACTGGCAGCTCGGCTCGCGCCACCGCTGTGCGCTCGAGACATATTCGGGCAGGTTCAACGCAAATCTGTAGGCCAGGCGGCCATCGGGCCCGTACAGTTCGATGGACGCGGCGAGCCGTTCGGTTCCCAATTCGGTTTGCGACCACAGGGCCAGCGCCGCATTCGGCGTCGAAGGCTGAGGTACGAAACCGCCTGATAGCTTTGGCATGTCGGCGCCGTCGATTTCCTGAAGCACAACCCGGACCTTCTGCTTGAGCAGCACGTCCTGTTGCGTGGCCTGTTCGGCGTACTCCTCTTCGATCAACCGCCGGAGCGCGCGATCGGCAAAATGGAGAACCGACGGATACAGCACAAACGCGGGGATAAGCAGCACCAGGGCGCCCGCAAAGAGGCGGAGCGCCTGCGAGGCGTGGCGATACCGCGGCCGCACCCACGCGAAGGCCCAGGCGAGCGCAAGACAGGCAAACCCTGCCACTGCGGTGGGCCATCGGGGGACTGTCGACGGCGCCGCTCCTATCAGGCGCGGAAATGCCGCCACGATGGCGATGGGGATGGCGCGGAGCACCACTGCGGTGGCGGCTCCAGCGCCCGTTCGCGGCATTCGCCACGGAAGGGAGGCGAGCTGAAGGACGAGCACGCCGCACCAGAGCATGATGGTTTGCGCCAGCACGACCGCGATGGCAAACGCCACGCGCGCCGTGGCGGTCGCATCCCAGGGATGGAGCGAGAAGTGCAGCGCGTCCACCGACGTTGCGGCGACAGCGTTGCCGAGCAGCACTTCGTATCCGATCAACAGCAACGCGACGAGCGCGCCGGCGGCGAGCTGTGCGAGCGCAAACAAGGCCCGCTCTTGATTTGATCCGGGCGCAGATCCTCGATGCCACATCGTGAGCCGCGCGCGTTCGGCGATGTCGAACCCCCACATCACCAGGGCTCCGGCGAGCAGCATCGTGAAGAGGAAATCCACCGGCGATCGCAACAGCGCGCGCAGAAGCGGGCCGAGCGCCTCGAAATGGAAGATCTGGATCGTCCAATCGGGCGCCGGCGCCAGCCACAGCAGCGCGCGCGCGGCAACGAAGAGCGCAAAGACGATGGCGAGCGCGCTGAGACGGTCGCTCATGCGTGTCATCGAGTTCCGCCATCGCAGCAGAGGAGGCACCGACGCGATCAGCGTCAGGGCCAGAATGGCGAGCGCGACGGCGGCAACGGTACTGCGCCACGTTTCGCGTGCAGCGTGAAGCGCCTCGGTACTGATGCGCGCGTCGAGGAGCGGTTCGCCGCGCGGCGACGTGACAACGAACGTGTCGTGCTCGCCGTCTTGCGGCGACTGGTGCGGGCGCACATTCGCCGGAACGAGCGTGGGAAGCGACAACGCGACCTCTGAAGAAACGGCGCGGATGCCCCTGGTTTCCGACAGCACCCGCTCGGCGGCCACCATGCCCAGGCGGTGCCCGCTCGGGACGTCGATCACGGGTCTGACGTACACGAGGCGCAGCCCCAGCGACACGGAGTCGACAAAGAATGCCTCAGCCTCGCTCAGCCGCTCGACGGAAATTTCAGAAGGACGGCCGCTCCACGCCAGCGGCGTGCCGCTGGCGCTGGCCCGATAGGCGGTGACCGCGAACACGCCGGGCTCGCGGCCGGCGAGCGCTTGATCGGCACGGTCGAACAGCGCGCGCGCGCCGGCCGGATCGGCCGCCGCCGCATCGAAGAGCCCCGGCTCGCCCGCCACCGACGACGCAATTTCGGTGAGGGAGGCGACGACGCCGGCGATTTCGTCGCGAACGGAGCCCTCGCCGCGCGCAAGCGCGTCGGCGTCCGTGGAGCCAAATCGCGCGCGTTCCAGCGCAAACCCGATAGCGACGGCCAGGATCGCGCATACCACGCCCGCGGCATAGATCCGGCGGAGCGATGACGAGATGTTCATGGGCCGTACGGCGAGGGAGAACCGACAAAGGCCTGCATCACGCCGCCCTTGGTCATCGTAATCAAGACATCATCGGACGTCAGGTGCGGCGGACCGATGAACTGCATTTCCTGGTTTTGCGGCGAGAGCAGCACAAAATCGCCGGCCGGCGCCGGCGTCCCCGTGGGAGCCAGGAACGCGTGCAGCTCTGAGGTGATGCTGGGGACTATCAGCATCCAGCCTTTCAGCAACGGACCGGCAGACGGCCTCGTCGTCATTGACCTGCCCCATAGCATCGATCCGTTGTTGCGATCGAGCGCCCGCAGCACGTTGTCGAGCGAGACGAAATACACGCGCTTGGCGTCGATCGCGGCCACGCCGACCACAGCCGCGCCCGTTTTCCAGCTCCACTGCACGTGGCCCTTGTCGGCCGACAGGCAATAAAACTTCTTGTCGAGCGACCCCACGTAGAGCCGGTCGGCGAGCGCAAGGATTCCGCTCGCCGGTTGTTCGAGCTGTACCGTCCATAGTGGTTCGCCCGTCTTCAGGTCGAGCGCCATCACGGCGCCGTTCTTCAGCGGCAGATACAGACGATCGGCGGCAGGAGCGGGCGCGGCCTGCAGCCCCGCGCCAAGATCGCGGTGCCAGAGCACTTCACCGTCGGCCGCGCGCATGGCGAGCACGGCGCCTTTGTCGGTGGTGGCAATCAGCCAGCCCGTGTCCCAGTACAGCGAGTCGATCCTGCCCTCGACGGCGGACTGCCACCGGAGCTTCCCGTCCAGTTGCGCGCGGGCTTCCACGGTACCATCCCGGCCGGAAAACACCGAGGCGTCGCCGGCCACGGGAGCCGCCGTCATGGGGCATTCGACCGACCATGCAGGCTTGCCGGTTTGAAGCGAGAGCGCCACCAGTTGATTGTCGCGCCTCGCCACGTATGCTTGCGTCTCGTCGAAAGCCGCGGGAAAACTTGGCGGGCTCTCCAACGTTGTCGTCCACTTTTCCACAGGTGGGAAGAAGAGGCCCTCGGCCTTGAGCGCGGCGAGGTGCAGGAGGCTGAAAATTGCGACCGCCACACAAGATATGGTGGTGCGAAGGATGCGCACCCCGCTATAATAGCGTGAACAGACGGCACCCTCAGGCCCGGATCTCTTCCCAACACAGTGGCTGATCAAACGTTCGTTCATCTTCACCTGCACACCGAGTACTCGTTGCTCGATGGCGCTTGCCGGATCGACGAACTGCTCGACCAGGCGGCGCGGCTGAAGATGCCCGCGCTGGCGGTCACCGAGCACGGCAACATGTTTTCGTCGGTGATCTTTCACGACCACGCCAAGCACCGGGGCGTGAAGCCGATTCTGGGATGTGAGGTCTACGTAGCACCGGGCAGCCGCCACACAAAGAGCGGCACCATCGGCGAGACGGCCAACCACCTGGTGCTGCTGGCGGAGACCAACGAGGGCTATCACAACCTCATCAAACTGGTCTCGGCCGGCTACACCGAGGGCTTCTATTACAAGCCGCGCATCGACAAGGACCTGCTGGCCGAGCACGCCAAAGGCCTGATCGGGCTCAGCAGCTGCTTGAAGGGCGAAGTCGCCACCGAGATCCGCCATGGCCGGGAGCAGAAAGCGCTGCAGGCTGCGGCGCAGTTTCGAGACATCCTGGGCGACGGGAACATGTTCCTGGAGATGCAGTATCAGGGCATCGAGGATCAGCTGATCGTGAACAAGGGGCTGATTCCCATTGCGCGCGACCTGAACCTGCCGCTGGTGGCGACCAACGACGTGCACTACCTCACCCAGGCCGACCACCATCCGCACGACATCCTGTTGTGCATCGGCACCGCATCCACGGTGAACGATCGCGACCGGATGCGCTACCACGGCGACCAGTTTTACCTGAAGACCGCCGCTGAAATGTTCAAGGTGTTCGGCGAGGTCCCCGAAGCGCTGGCAAACACCACCCGCATCGGCGACAGGTGCCGGGTCGACCTGGACGACAACAAGAACTATCTCCCGAATTTCGCCGTCCCGGCGCCGTACACGCTGAACGATTACTTCGAGCACGTTGTGCGTGAGGGGTTCTCCGAACGGCTCCCGCGGCTGCGGGCGCTGCATTCCTCGGGCTCGCTTCGCCATCCGGTTGAAGAATACGAGAAGCGCTTGTCGTACGAGATCGAGATGATCAAGCGCATGGAGTACCCCGGTTATTTTTTGATCGTCTGGGACTTCATCCGCTACGCGCGCGAGCGCGGCATTCCGGTCGGACCGGGCCGCGGATCGGCGGTGGGCAGCCTCGTCGCCTATTCGCTGCGGATCACCGACATCGACCCGCTCGACTTCGATCTCATCTTCGAGCGTTTCCTGAACCCCGAGCGCGTGTCGCTGCCCGATATCGACATCGATTTCTGCGAGCGGCGCCGGGGCGAGGTCATCGAGTACGTCACCCAGAAGTACGGGCGCGAGAACGTCGCGCAAATCATCACGTTCGGCACCATGAAGGCACGCGCCGTCGTCCTCGACGTGGGGCGCTCGCTGGATATCCCGTTCGCCGACGTCGATCGCGTGGCGAAGCTCATTCCGCCGACGCTCGACATGACGCTCGACAAGGCGCTCGAAGAGGTGCCGCAGCTGAAGCAGGCCAGCGACCAGGAGCCGCGTGTCAAGGAACTGCTCGCCGTGGCGCATCGGCTCGAAGGCATGACGCGCCACGCGTCGGTGCATGCGGCCGGCGTGGTCATTGCCCCAAGGCCGTTGACCGAGTTCGTGCCGCTTTACAAGGGGAAGAACGACGAGATCACGACCCAGTGGGCGATGAAAGAGATCGAGCGCATCGGCCTGCTGAAGATGGACTTTCTCGGGCTGAGCACCCTCACGCTGCTGAACGACGCTGTCGAGCACATCCGCGAGACC
>DASZHO010000005.1:0-17926 GCA_035937795.1 Vicinamibacterales bacterium
GGCTTCGGAGGGCAGATTTTGTGGCAGCCCGCGGAGTCGCTCAAGCTCGTGTTCAACAACTACACCAACGGCGCGGACGCCGTCGGTTTCCCCACCCGCAAGCGCGTGCATACCGACGACAGCATCGAGGTCAGGTACTACAACAGCCCGGAGAGCACCGGCGTCTCCAAGATGGCGTTCTCCTTTACGGCTGACGCGGGATGCGAGTACGGCGGCGGGGTCACGTGTAACGGAGGCAGCGGCGGTCCGAAGCAGCTGTTTCTCGGATGGATGCTCTACGACCGCACCTGGTTCAACAAGGATCTCTTTGCGCTGACCCTCGGTGGCGGCAAGATGACCAATCCAGGGCGCTATCTGACGCTGCTTCCGCCCATCAACGGAGCGGATGCCTTCACCGGCTCGCCGTACTTCACCGCGAATCCCGGGGACCAGGCTCATCAGTGGGACGCCACCTTGACGCTCCAGTACATGCCCAAGGACTTCATCACCTTCTGGGGGGAGGGTGGATATCGCAAATCCGACATCCCCTACTTCTCGGGTCCGGGCGGCATCACGCCCCCAGGCGGTAACAACGGAGCTCCTGCGTCCTACGTCTGTGCCACTGGCGCCAGCGCCGGGACAAACGATCTCACGGCGGCGCAGACGGCGTGCGGCGGTGGACTCAGCAGCGTCTGGTTCCCCGACCTCCGCCCAAGCCAAAAAGTGTGGTCGATGGGCATCCTGGTGAAGTTCTAGGGCCACGGTCTGGTCGAGGAGCGTCTGACCATGACGGGCCAGACACTCCTCGCGCGAACGAACGAGACGCAGGGAAGGCTGGGGGAGATGGCGAGGAAACGCTTCAACGTCATGCTCGATCTCGACCTCATTGAGCGCCTGAACGCCGTCAAGGAGCGTCTCGGGCTGTCGGTCACCGAGCAAATCGAACGGGGCGCCAGAATCTGGCTGCAGTCAACGGAGTGGCCGGAACGGCGCCCGGAAACGGCACGTGCGTCGATGAAGCCACCTATCGCACGTCCTCACTAGGCGCGATCACCAGCCGCGAGGCACGCCCGGCGACGCTAGAGCAGGCGCACACGCGACCGCTGAGCTACACGACTGTAGGTCACATATCTGGGACCAACAAATACGTCGATCGCACCGAGGCGAAGCTCGCCGGATCGCCTGGCCTGACCCGCGGATCCCGCTTCGTTGGAATCTACGGCGGCATACGCCGGCACCAGAACGGTACGCGGCGCGGTCGATGTCCGGCGACATTCCTGTAGCTCAAGCTCGCCTTACCAACAAGCGTGTGGGTCTTCAGAGCGACGGGTCCGTCGGAGGTTCCGTGAATACACGCTGTTTCGTGAGGTATTTCTCGCAAGTTCGTTATCTGGCGTGATCCGTCCCCGTGGCACTGCACTTGCTCTACGGTGCCGTATGAGGATGCCCGCCCTGCTATTTGGATTGGTGATGGTCGCGTCGCCGTTGCACGGCGCCGACGGTGGGCTCACCGTGATGGCCCCCACCGTGATGCTCGCGCCAGGCCATCTGGTCATAGAGACCGGTGTCGAGCCGGATTCGGAGAACCGTGGGATCCAGGTGATCGCGGAATCATCCGATTTCTATCGCAGCAGCGAGATTCAGCTCAGCGGCGCCACGGCGCCCCGAAGGAACACATTCGAGTTCAAGGACTTGCCGAACGGCAGTTATGAGATTCGTGCGACGCTGCTTGGTTCGGATGGACAGGCGCGGGCGTTGGTCGTGCGCAAGCTGGAAGTCGTCTCACACGTTCGGTACTAGCGTTACAGGTTCGCCGGCGGGCCGCCGGCACGTTTGACAGCTGCCGGAAACACTCGCCTCATTTCCGTCGTCCCGCCGTCTCCAATCCCTTTCGAACGACTCCCTTATCAGATCGTTATGACGTCCCTCTAGGGTTGGCAACGCCTCTCCTACGACTTCTTAATGGGTCAGAGGATACATTCGTGTGTCAGGAGGGTGGAATCATGAAAAGCCTGACACTCGGAGTTCTCGCGGTCGCGCTGATGCTGGCGGCGTCGTTCACCTACGCCAGCGCCGGCAAGGTCAAGGGTGTGATCGGAAGCGTCACCGAACAGTCGCTGCAGGTCATGTCCAAGGAAGCTGGAACAAAACAGGTTCGCACCGACAACAACACGAGCTACATGAAGTGGATCACCCACAAGCCGCTGGGACAGGACACGAGGTTGGACAACAAGTCCCTGCTCGTCGGACGCTGCGTCGACGTCGAGCTCCGCGCCACCGATGCAGGTCTTGCGAAGGTCGTACGGATCAGCGATGAGCCGGCCGGCGCCTTGTTCGATCCGTGCAAGGGCGATCGCTAACCGCGCACATCGGTGCACGGTGAGCAGACGCGGACATCGAGCCGGCGGCCGCCGATCAAAGCAGAGACGGGCGTCGGCTCTTCGTCCGGAAGGGTAAACGGTGCGCTTCAGGAGGTCGAGTCATGAGAAGGCTGACACTGGGAGTTTTCGCCGTCGCGCTGATGCTATCCCCTTGGCCGACCCAAGCCGCCGCGGGCAGAATCACGGGCGTGATTGCGAGCGTCACCGAACAGCCGACCCCGTCGATGCTGGTCAGGTCAAAGGAAGCTGGAACACGCGAAATTCGAACGGACAACAACACGAGCTATACGAAGTGGATCATCCACAAACCGATGGGGCAGGCGGCGCGATTGGACCGCAAGTCACTCGTCGTCGGACGCTGCGTCGACGTCGAACTGCGCGACAAGGATGGAGTTCTTGCGAAGGCCGTACGGATCAGCGACGAGCCCTCCGGTGGCTTGTACGATCCGTGCAAGGCCCTTCGGTAACCGAAGCCAGGCAGAAGCAACTCATGTTCGAAGGAAATGGGAGCTGTCACGATGTCGAAAAAGCGATTTGCCGTGATGCTTGACGTTGATGTCCTGGCGCAGCTGAACGAAGTCAAGGAGCGCCTCGGTCTTCCGGTCTCCGAGCAGATTCACCGGGGCGTCAGGAGCTGGCTGGACTCAACGGAGTGGCCGGAACGGCGCTCAGAAGCGGCGCCTGCACCGATGACCGATACCGCACGTCATCCTCACTAGAGTGGCTCAGGCCGCCGGAACACAAGGCCATCCGACATTTGGATGGAACCGGAAGAGTCCTAATGTCAAGCTAACGACTTCCTAATGCCCCCGCAGATAGGTTGAGCGGGATGACGGATGTTCAGGCCGGCGAAGTGCTCGACGAGCGCTTCGAAATCTCAGAACTGATCGGACGTGGAGGGATGGGGTCGGTCTTCAAGGCCACCGATCTGTCTACCGGCCGCCTGCTCGCCGTGAAGATTCCGTTTCTCGAGCTGGAAAGCGATCCCGCGTTCTATTCCAGGTTCCAGCGAGAGCTCGAGATCGGCAAGCGCCTGGATCACCCCGGCATCCTGAAGTTTCTAACCGTTGACCGTCCGAGCCGCCCGTATCTCGCGATGGAGTATCTGGACGGGGAAACGCTCTGGGATCGATTGCACCGGATCCGCCCATTGCCGACCGAGGAGGCTCTCCGGATCGCCGCGCTCATCTGCGAGCCACTGGAGTACATGCATCACAACGGCATCGTGCACCGCGATTTGAAGCCCACCAACATCATGCTGTGCCGCGACTGCTCGCTCCGAATCATGGATTTCGGCATCGCCATGATGGGCGCCACGCGGCGGCTGACGTTTCTCGGATTCACCGAAAGACTCGGAACGCCCAATTACATGGCGCCCGAACAGATCAAGGGACAGCGCGGCGACGCCCGGACGGACATCTACAGCCTGGGAGCGATCCTCTACGAGATGACGACGGGACACGCGCCGTACGACGACCAGGGAGATCTCTACTCCATCATGAACGCGCGTCTGGTCGGCGACCCGGTCGCGCCGCGTGCCTACAACCCGACGATCCCACCCGAAGTCGAAGAAATTATTCTTCATGCCCTCGCGCGCCATCCAGACCATCGCTACCAAACCGCCGCTGCCATGAAGGCCGAGCTTCTCGCACCCGAGCGTATTCAGGTGACCGGCCGCGCCGATCGATTGAAGGTCCCATCGCTGGTGGCTCACAACTGGCACGTCATCCGGATCATGCTCCTCGCGCTGATGGTGCCGGTGCTACTGTTCTTTGTGTTCTGGCTGATGCTCAAACGTTGATTCGCTGATGCGCTCACGTTTCATTCCGCTGTTCGTTCTCTTCGCTCTTGCATCACTGCTTGCGGGTGTTGCGGGGACGCGGCTTTTCACGACCCGGCCGACACCTCCAATCCACCCGCTCACGGGGCGTCAGATCGCAGGCATCGCAACCGACACGAATTGGCTTGACCGGCCCGCGCGCGAACAGGAAGAAGAGCCCGACCGGGCCTTGGACCTCATCGGCATCAGTCCGGGGATGGCCGTTGCGGACATCGGCGCCGGCACCGGCTACATGAGCATCCGGCTCGCTCGACGGGTGGGCCAGACGGGCAAGGTGTACGCGAACGATTTACAGCCGCGCATGCTCCGGCTCATCCAGGACAAGGCCCGCGCACAGCAGTTGTCAAACGTCGAAATCGTGCAGGGCTCAGAAAGCGACGCACGGCTTCCGGAGGATGCGATTGACCTGGCGCTCCTCGTCGACGTGTATCACGAGTTCTCGCGTCCGCGAGAGATGCTTCGAAGCATCCGCCGGTCGCTCAAGCCGAATGGACAACTGGTCCTGGTCGAGTACCGCAAGGAAGATCCCAGCATCCCGATCGCCGACACGCACAGGATGAGCGTCGCCGACGCGCGAACCGAGATCGAAGCAGAGGGGTTCACGTTCGACCGGCTGGTTACCGGTCTGCCTCGCCAGCACATCGTCAAGTTTCGGAGATGAACTGCCTATTCCGACAGTGTGTTGAGGCGGGCGGCCAAGGCGTCGATGCTCGACATGTCGCGAACGGACAGAAAATCATCGACGAAGGGCAGCGCCGCGCGCATCCCTCGCGCGAGCGGCTCGTATCCCGGCGATCCGAGGAGCGGATTCAGCCAGATCAGCCGGGACACGCTGCGCTGCAAGCGGGCGATCTCGCGTCCGAGCAGCCCCGGGTCTCCCAGATCCCAACCGTCGGAAATGAGCAGCACCACCGGCCGGCGCCGCAGGACGCGTCTGGCCCAACGTGTGTTGAAGGCACGGATGGCCTCCCCGATCCGTGTGCCCCCCGACCAATCGCGAACCGCGTCGCGCACGCGTGACAGTGCTGGAGCCGCCCGGGGACCTGCGAACTGGCGTGTCACTCTCGTGAGCCGGGTCGAGAAGACGAAGACCTCGACCCGGCGCTCGCCGCCCGCAAGGCCATGCGCGAAGAGCAGCAGCATCCGCGTGTACGGCTCCATCGAGCCGCTCACGTCACAGATGAGAATCAGCGGACGCGGCGCCACCCGCCGGACGCGATGAGGGATCGCGATGAGCTCACCGCCGTGCTTGATGTTCGCCCGCAGCAGCCGGCGCAAATCGATCGCCCGGCCGCCGCCGGCGGACCACCGTCTCGTCACCCGCACTCCCGGATCCCACGCCAGCTTCGCCATTGCCTCCTTCGCTCGCGCGATATCGGCGGGGGTAAAGTCTGCAAAATCCTTTCGACGCCACACCTCGTCGGCGCTATAGGTCTTGAGTCCAACCACGGCATCGGCGTGCCCTGATTCGGTCTCGTGCGCGCTCGATGCGGCCGCTGGAGCGAGCGTCCGCAGGGTCGCGCGCGTGCGCTTCGGCAGCTGCATCGGCCGCGGCGAAGAGCCTCCGGAAGCGGCGGGCCGGACGCGCCAGAACGCCGCAAACAACTCATCGAACGGCGCGAGATCTTCGTGCCGGGATATCAGAACGGTCCGGAGCGCAGCGTGGACGTCTCTCTTATTGGAGATTCCAACATCGCCAAGCGCCCGAACGGCGTCGGGGACGCCGCCTGCACGGACCGCGACCCCGGCGGCGCGCAATGCGCGCGTGAAAATCAGCAGATTGGCGAGAAGAGCCATCTCTAGTCGGCAGTCGATAGTCGACAGTCATCAGTCGATAGTCGACAGTCGTGAGTCGACAGTCGTGAGTCGACGGTCGCGAGTCGTCGCTCCCGGTCGCGGTGACTAGCGCGGCAATGCCAGGGCTCGCGTCCTGGCTTCGTTCACGAGCGTCGCGAGGCGCTCGCCCCGCAGCGATTCGATGTCCTCGTGATCCTTCAGGAGGATCCCCAGCGTCTCGCCGACGGTCGACTCGTCGAGCTGATCCTTTTCGAGCGCCACGAGCGCGGCGACCCAGTCGAGCGTCTCCGAAACACCGGCGAGCTTGTGCAGATCGGCCCCGCGCAGCTCCTGGACAAATGCCGTCACCTGCTCGGCCAAGCGTCTCGGCGCGTCCGGTAGACGGGTGGTGATGATGCGGTACTCCTTCTCGAAATCAGGGTACGGGATCCAGAAATACAGGCACCGGCGCTTGAGGGCGTCGTGGACCTCGCGCGTCCGGTTCGACGTCAGGATGACGATGGGAGGCTCGGCGGCGCGGATGGTCCCGAGCTCCGGAATCGTCACCTGATAATCCGACAGCAGCTCCAGCAGAAAGCCTTCGAATTCCTCGTCGGCGCGATCCAGCTCATCGATCAGGAGGACGGGGACGCGGCCCGGCTCGTGCTGGAGGGCTCTCAGCAGTGGACGCTTGATCAGAAACGATTCGGTGAACAGATGCTCGGTGGCACGGGCACGATCGAGCTCGTGGCTGGCTTCGAGCAGACGAATCTCGAGGAGCTGGCGCGGATAGTTCCACTCGTAAAGCGCATGCGTAACGTCGAGGCCCTCATAGCACTGCAGGCGAATCAGATCGGTGCCGAGCGCCGCGGCGAGCGCCTTGGCGATCTCCGTCTTCCCGACGCCCGCTTCACCCTCCAGGAACAGCGGCCGGCCCAGCTTCAGCGCGAGGTAAACCGACATGACGAGGCTGCGTTCGGCGACGTAGTGCTGTCCGGCAAGCAGGCGCTCGAGCTCGTCAACTGTAGCAGGCGAGGCGGGCGAGGCGGGTTTGGCGGGACGCTTCACCCTACGCCGCTCGCGTGAACGCAATGGTGAGCGCACGCTTCACGAATACGGCGGCCATCGCCCTGCGGTACTCGGCGGAGGCAAAGATGTCCCCCAGCACATCGGCGCCGAGGTCTTTCGACACCAGCGCGGCGGCCTTCGCGATCGTGTCCGTGGACGGCCGCGCGCCGACGAGCGCAGACTCCACGGCCCGCGCGCGCGCCGCTGCCGGCAACAGCCCGCCGATAGCCACCCGCGCCGCGCTGCACGCTCCGTCTTTCACCGCGACGACCGCCGCGACACCGATCACCGCGTAGCGCGACGCCGGATGGACGAACTTGACATAGGCCGTCCCCTCGCCTGATTTTTTCGCCGCGACTTCGACTGCGGTGAGGAGCTCGTCCTGGCCCAGAGCGGTCGTCATCATGCCCTGAAAAAAATCGGCCGCCGCAATCGTCCGCTCACCGTTCGGTCCGATCGCCGTGAAACGGGCCTCGAGCGCGAGCAGTACGGTCGGCAGATCCGACGCCGGATCGGCGTGGGCGACATTGCCACCGATCGTGCCGCAGTTACGGACCTGTGCATCGCCGATCTGGGCCGCCGCTTCGGCCACCATCGGGCTGCCGGACTTCACGGCCGGCGAAGACGCTAGCTCGGCGTGGGTGGTCAGCGCGCCGACGCGGATCGTGCCGTTCGAGGCGGTGATGCCCTTCAGCTCCGGGATGCGTCCGATGTCGATGAGCGCAGGGGGCGCCGTGAGACGCAGCTTCAGCAACGGAATCAGGCTATGCCCGCCGGCGAGCATCTTCGCTCCCGGGTGCTGCTGCATGAGCTTTTGCGCCTCGCCGACCGATCCAGCGCGGTAGTAGTCAAATGACGGTGCATACATCTGGCGACCTCATCTATTTCTGCGTTGCGTTCTGCATTGCGCGCCACACACGCTCGGGCGTGAGGGGCATCGTCAGGTTGTCGACGCCGAAGGGCTCGAGCGCGTCGACGACCGCGTTGTAGACGGCCGCTGTCGACGCAATGGTGCCCGCCTCGCCGATCCCTTTGACGCCAAGCGGATGGTGGGGCGATTTCGTCACTGTCGAAAGCACATCGATATCGGGCAGCGTATCGGCTCGCGGGATCGCGTAGTCGAGCAGCGAGCCGGTCACGAGCTGGCCGTTCTCGTCGTAGACCGCGCCCTCCCACAACGCCTGACCGACGCCCTGCACGACGCCGCCATGGACCTGGCCTTCCACGATCATCGGGTTGATCTGCGGACCGCAATCGTCGACCGCCACGTAGCGCTTCAGCTCGACGTTGCCGGTTTCTCCATCCACTTCGACGACGGCCACGTGCGCCCCGAACGGATAGACGAAGTTCGGCGGATCGTAGAAGCTGGTCGCCTCCAACCCCGCCTCCATGCCGGCGGGAAGATTCCAGGCGAGGTTGGCCATCAGCGCGATGTCCTGGATGGTCTTCGCGCGGCTCGGCGTTCCCTTGACGAAAAAGCGGCCTTCGTCGTACTCGATGTCCTCCGACGCCGCCTCGAGCAGGTGGGCCGCGAGAACCTTTGCTTTGTCCTTGATCTTGCGGACCGCGGTCGCCAGGGCCGCGCCGCCGACCGCCGTCGTGCGGCTGCCGTAGGTTCCCCAGCCCATCGGCGTGCTCTCGGTGTCGCCGTGAATGACCTTCACGTCATTGACATCGACACCGAGCTCGCTCGACACAATCTGCGCGAAGGTCGTCTCTTCGCCCTGCCCGTGCGGCGAGGCGCCGATGAACACGTTGACCTTCCCGCTCGGATGGAAGCGGACGATCGCGCTTTCCCACAGCCCGCCCTGGAACCCGATGGCGCCGGCGACCTGCGACGGCCCGAGACCGCAGATCTCGACGTACGTGCAGACGCCGATGCCGAGGTACCGCTTCTGCTCGCGTTGGCGCGCCTGTTCGGCGCGGAGCTCCTTGTAGCTGATGTGCTCGAGCGCCTTGTCGAGCGCGCGCTGGTAATTGCCGCTGTCGTAGGTCAACCCGGTCACCACGTTGCAGCCGTCTTCGAAGGGCGGCAGGAGGTTCCGCCGGCGGATTTCCGCCGGATCGATTTTCAGCGCGTCCGACAGCTTATCCAGCATCCGCTCGAGCATGAACGTAGCCTCGGGGCGGCCGGCGCCGCGATAAGCTTCGACCGGCGTCGTGTTCGTGTAGACGCCGAACACGTCTTCCTTCAACGCCGGCACGCTGTATGGTCCCGACAGCATCAGACCGTGCAGAATCGTCGGAATGCCGGGGGCCGCGGTCGACAAATAGGCGCCCATGCCGGCCCACACGCTGCAGCGCAGACCGAGGATCTTTCCGTCGCGGGTGGCGGCCAGCTCCACTTCCTGCACATGGTCGCGGCCGTGAGTCGTGGCCTGGTAATTCTCGCTCCGGGTTTCAGTCCACTTCACCGGGCGGCCCAGCTTCATCGAACAAAAAATCGCCAGAAACTCACCGGGGAAGGCCGCGATCTTGCTGCCGAACCCGCCGCCCACTTCCGGCGCAACCACGCGAAGCTTGTCCTCCGGCACGCCTGTCACGAGCGAGGTCAGGAAGCGGACGATGTGCGGGTTCTGCGTGGTGTTCCAGAGCGTCAGCTCGCCTGTGGCGGGAACCCATTTCGCCAGTGCCGCCCGCGTCTCCATCGCGGTTGGAATCAAGCGCTGCTGAATGATGCGATCCTTGACGACGACCTCGGCTTTGGCGAACGCTGCCTCGACGTCGCCGCCGGCCACGGTCCAGTGGAACGCCTGGTTGCCGGGAACATCGGCGTGAAGCTGGGGCGCGCTCGCGGCTGTCGCTTTCTGCGGATCGACAACCACGGGCAGCGCCTCGTAGTCGACCTCGATCAGCTCGAGCGCGTCCTGCGCCTGATAGCGGTCCTCGGCGACGACGACCGCGACGCAGTCGCCGACATACCGGACGACGTCTTTGGCCAGCTGCGGATAGGCCGCGATCTTCAGCTCCGCATTCGGGAGCAGCCAGGCGCAGGGCATCGGCTTGAGCGAGGCTTCGGTATCGGCCGCCGTGTAGACCGCCAGGACGCCCGCGGCCTGCTTCGCGCGCGTGGTATCGATCCGCGCGATCCGCGCGTGGGCGTGCGGGCTGCGGAGTATCACCGCGTGCACCATCCCGGGCAGCACCAGGTCGTCGGTGTAGGCGGCTGTCCCGGTGATGAGCCTTGGATCCTCCCGGCGCCGGATTCCGGAGCCGAACACTTTCGCGCTCATGAGCGACCTCCCGCGGCTTTCGCGGCATCACAGACCGCGCGAACGATGTTCTGATACCCGGTGCAGCGACAGAGGTTGCCCTCCAATCCCTGACGCACCTGGTCGGCGCTGGGGTTGGGGTTGGTGCGCAGCAACGCGACGGACGCCATGATCATGCCGGGCGTGCAGAACCCGCATTGGAGGCCGTGCTTTGCCCAGAACGATTCCTGAACGTGATGGAGCTTGCCGTCGGAGGCGAGGCCCTCGATCGTCGTGATGGCCGTTCCGTCGGCCTGAACCGCGAGGCGCGTGCACGACTTGGTCGCGACGCCATCGACGAGAACCGTGCACGCGCCGCACTGGCTGGTATCGCAACCAATCTTCGTGCCGGTGAGACCGATCGCGTCGCGAAGAAAATGGGTCAACAGCAGGCGCGGTTCGATTTCGCGCTGGTAGGCGCGGCCGTTGACGACGATCTTGACTGGGAACGTCACGAGTTACCTCCTGCAGGAAGCTGAGCGGGGCAAGAGGCGGATATTAAGGTGCGCGCCGCACGGAGTCAACGAGAGTTAAGGCACGGTTCGAACGCGAACCAAGATCACAGCCACCGGCGCACGCGCCGAGCATAGGCCTCATATTCGGCACCGAAGCGGCGCCGGAGATACCGCTCCTCGCGCAGAATGACGAAGCGCTGCACGAGCGCGAGCGCCGGAACAAGGAGGACGATCGGCCACCAGGTTTCCAGCAGCAGTCCACAGGCGATGGTGAGGAGCGCCAGGCTGACATACATCGGGTTTCGCGTGTAACGGTACGGGCCGGACAAGACGAGAGCCTCCGCCGGGCGAATAGGGACGATGGTGGTTTTCGATCGGCGAAATCGGCCGATACTGGCGAACGCGAGAGCCATCCAACCGGCGACGAAGCAGATACCCGCGACAATGGTCAGCGGACTTTCGGCGACCGGCAGAGGCCAGCGGCGGTTGAGAAGGACACCGACGAGCACCGCCAGCAGATACCAGAGCGGCGGCGGGAACCACACACCCGGGTTATCGGACCGCGGCGCCATTTTTTTTCGCGGGATGCGGATTCAGCATCAGCGGCTTCCTTGGTGGCTGAGAGAAGTCGAAATCGCTGCGCAAATCGCCGAGTTGAGCGGCATTTTCCCTGACATCAGGGCGCGGGTCAGCTCGTCCGTCGGTTTTCGGATCCAGCCGCTGACCGCCAAGAAAATCATCTTCGATGAACTTGGCATACGCATCGTGGCTCAGAATCTGATGGTCGATGTAGCCCTGTTTCGCATACGGGCTGATCACAATTCCGGGAACGCGCAAACCGTAACCGTTCTCGTCAACGTGGGGCGGCACGACGTGATCGTAGAACCCACCCCAATCGTCCCAGGTCAGGAAGATAGCCGTGCTCTCCCAGTCCGGCCCTTTCATGATCGCGTTGATCAGCGTCGTGACGTATGCCTGTCCCGCGCTGACGAGTCCGGGCGGGTGCTCGCTCACATCTCCCGACGGACAGATCCAGGCAACCGAGGGCAGCTTCCCTGATTTGGCCGCCGAGAAGAAGTTATCCAGCGATTGGACGTTGTTCAGCTCGCCATCTTCCTTCACTGTGTCGAAGTACGGAAGCGGATTCCAGATACCGGGCGTTCTCGCGTTCTGCCTGCGCTGCACGCAGGTGGCTTCCGTATCGTCTTCACAATCCGGCTCGGTCCCCTTGAGAACGTAGTACGCCCACGACACGTGCTGCTTGTGCAGCAGGTAGGTCAGGTCCGTCCAGGCGTAATCGGGTGCAGCGGGCGGCTGGTTGGCCGGCAAATTCATTCTGTTTGCCCGCCCCCTGCCGGTTCCCCGCCCCCTCCCGTTTGCCCGCCCCCTCCCGTTTGCGCGCCCCCTCCCGAAGTCCGGAGGATTGCCCGGATTCTGGAGCGCGTTGATGCAGCTCATCGGGTCGCCCTGGCGCATGCACCTGGCTGACCATTCGGAAATGAGAAACAGATGCTCCGGCAGACTCCAGGAGGCGTTTGGCTCGAAGATGTTGTCCTGCAGGACGAAATTCCTTGCGTACGCCCAGTAGTTTGGAATCTCTCTGTCGTCGTGATATCCCATAACATCAACCTGCGCGCTCCCGCAGGAGGGGTCGTTGGGGTCGGCGCACCGTTGAGGACCTCGCCGCACCTCGGCAATGAAGCCGTCCATCTTTCCGCCGGCAATGTCGTTGGCGGCATTCACCTGCCCATGCGGGCCGCCTCGATTCAAATCATGGGGGTCGTGATACGGCTTCACGCATTGATTGGTGCGCGGGTCGGGAACGCAGACGGCCGGCTCACCGTTCCGCATGGGGATGCCATTGGCACCCGGATAGGTCCCGAAGTACGAGTCGAAGGAGCGATTCTCCTGCATGATCACGACGACGTGTTTGATCTTGTGGATGTCTTGAAGTGCGGCTTGCCGGGCTCGAGCTGAGGGCGCGAGGAACAAAACGCCAGCGACCGACAACAGCGTGACCGTTGATTTCGTCCAAGTCATCTCGCTGCCTCCTTTGCGCGGCCTCCCCTTTTCAGGTCTCAGAAGACAGTCTAACGCGCGTACGCCGAATCGTGCAGTCCGCCCGCTCGGCCGCAGCTCGCTGAGGTCGGAGTAAACCCTCGGCGGTTCCGCCTGGTCTATTGATTCAGAGGGCCTCGGGGCCCGATAAGATCCCTGTATGAGTCCAAAGTGACCACACACCATACATTCAGCAATTTCAGCAGCTTTTGCTTTAGGGCCGGTCTGACCCTCTGCCTGGTGGCCAGCGGCTGGCCCGCATATCCTTCGTCGTCGAGCGGGCCGAGCGCGAGCGCCGCGTCGCCGTCTCTGGGCCGGGGCGACCTTCGATGGCTCGATCGCGTCACGTTCGGCATCGACAGCGCGACTGTGGCGCGCTACGAGCGACTGGGGCGCGGCAAGTTCCTCGACGAGCAGCTTCATCTCCCCGGCGACGATCCCCCCGATCTCGCCGTGGCCGTCGGCGCGCTCTCCATCACCCAGCAGACGGCCGAGCAGCGCATGCGCGCCGTCGTCGCCGAACAGCAGCGTATTAATGGTGTCGGGGGTGTCGGGGGGCGCGGGGGCCTCGCGACCGAAGACGACAAGCAGAAAGCGCGCACGGCGCTGAACCTGGCGGGCAACCAGGTTCTCTACGAAACCACGAAGCGTCATCTGATGCGCGCGGTGCTATCGCCGGCGCAGCTGCGCGAGCAAATGACCTGGTTCTGGATGAACCACTTCAGCGTGTTTGCCGGCAAGGCCAACATCCGCTGGACCCTGGCCGAGTACGAAGCGTCGGTGCGCGCACACGCGCTCGGCCGATTCAGCGATCTCGTCATGGCCACCGTCACGTCGCCTGCGATGCTTGAGTATCTGGACAACGCCCAGAGCTCAGTGGGACGCATCAACGAGAACTACGCGCGCGAGCTGATGGAGCTGCACACGCTCGGCGTCAGCGGGGGCGCGAGCGGGTCGCGCTACACGCAGCAGGACGTGCAGGAGCTGGCTCGTGTGCTCACGGGCGCCGGCCTCAACCTGACGGACATCACGCCCAAAGTATCCAAGGAGCGGCAATCGCAGTACGTCCGCCGCGGGCTGTTCGAGTTCAATCCGCCGCGCCACGACTTCGCGGACAAGAAGGTCCTCGGCAAGACGATCCAGGGCGAGGGGTTGCCCGAGATCGAGCAGGCGGTGACGCTGCTGTGCCGGCAAGAGGCCACCGCGCGCTTCATCAGCCGCAAGCTCGCGACCTACTTTGTCGCCGACGAGCCGCCCGCGAAGCTGGTCGACAAGATGACCCAGACCTTCGAGCACTCGGAGGGCTCGATCGCCGACGTCCTCCGCGTGATGTTCCTGGACCACGAGTTCATCGCATCGCTCGACAAGGCGGCGACGGAAGGGGCGGCCTACGAAAAGTTCAAGGACCCGATGCAGTTTGTCGTGTCGTCGCTACGCCTTGCGTACGACGGACAGACGCTCACCAACTATCAACCGGTGATCGGCTGGCTGACCCAGCTCGGGGAGCCGCTGTACGGACGGGTAACGCCGGATGGCTACCCGCTGACGGAGCCGGCGTGGACGAGCTCGGGGCAGATGGTGAGGCGATTCGAGATCGCTCGAGCCATCGGCAGCGGAAGCGCCGGCCTTTTCAATACCGACGACAACAAGCCGGGACCCAACATCGGCTTTCCGATGCTGACCAATCGCCTGTTCTTCGACGTGCTCGAACCGGCCCTCGGCGCGCGCACGCGCGAGGCCTTGAAGCGCACGGCGTCTCAACAGGAATGGAACACGATGTTTCTGGCGTCGCCTGACTGGATGCAGCGATAGATTTCGGAGGCTCGAAATGACTTTGTCACGTCGAACGATGTTGAAACTCACGGTCCTCGGCGCGGCGCACAGCGTGCTGCCGGTACGAGGCATCGTGTCGCAAGTGTTCGCGGCGCCGGGCGCGGGCGACGCGAAATTCCTGCTCGTGTTCCTGCGCGGCGGATACGACGGCACCAACGTGGTCATTCCCGTCGGCAGCAGCTTCTATTACGAGGCGAGGCCGACGATCGCGCTACCCAAACCCGATCCAAACAATCCCCAGGCCGCGATCTCGCTCGCGCGGCCCGGCGACGCGGCGGTCTGGGGTCTGCACCCGGCGCTCAAAGACAGCATGCTCCCGCTCTGGCAGAAGGGGCAGCTCGCCTTCGTTCCGTTCGCGGGCACGGACGACCTCACGCGCAGCCACTTCGAGACGCAGGATAGCGTCGAGAGCGGAATGCCGCTTGCCGGAGCCGGGAACGCGCCACACACCTACGGCTCCGGCTTTCTGAACCGTCTCGCCTCGGCACTCGACGGCAAGGCCGAACCGGTCGCATTCACCGACGGACTGCCCATGGTGATGACCGGCGACGTGGTCGTCCCGAACGTCTCGCTGAAGGGCACCGGGCGCGCGCCGTTCGACGATCGGCAGATGGCGCTGCTCTCCGGCATGTACGCCGGGACGCGTTTCGAGCCGCTCATCAATGAAGGCTTCGAGCTGCGGAAGACGGTGGCCGAGCAAGCCGAGATGATGCAATCGGGAAACATGAACGCCGAGATGCAGGCCGCCAATCGCAACGCCATGACCGCGCGTGGATTCGAGCTCGAGGCGCGCCGCATGGCGGGATTGATGCGCGACAAGTTCAACGTCGCCTTCATCGACGTGGGCGGCTGGGACACCCATGTCAACCAGGGGAACGCGCAAGGCCAGCTGGCGACGCTCGTCGCGAGCCTCGGCCAGGGGCTGGCGGGGTTCGCCGAGCAGATGGGTCCCGAGTGGAGCCGAACCGTGGTCGTCGTCTTGTCGGAGTTCGGCCGGACGTTCCGGGAGAACGGCACCCGAGGCACCGACCACGGGCATGGAACGGTGTACTGGGTCCTCGGCGGCGCGCTCTCGGGCGGACGCTTCGCCGGGGAGCAGACGGCGGTCTCGGCACAGACGCTGAACCAGAACCGCGACTGGCCGGTGCTGACCGAATACCGCTCGATGCTGGGCGGGCTGTTCAGGCGGATGTATTCGCTCGATGCCTCGCGGCTCGATCGCGTGTTCCCCCGCACGGTGCCTCGCGACCTGGGGCTGGTTTGAAGAAAGGGGAAAGGGGAAAGGGGAAAGGGGAAAGGGGAAAGGGGAAAGTTGAAAGTTAAAAGTTCAAAGTTGAAAGTTAAAAATTAAAAGTTGAAAGTTGAAAGTTAAAAGTTGAAAGTTGAAGGTAAAGGTAAGAAGTAAAATGCGGCTGTGCATGGGTTGAACTGGTTCTGGATCTCGCTGATGTTGACGGCCCCGCCTCTGGCAGCCGTGCTGGTCGCGTCCGTCCTCTGGCGGAGCGGCCAGATGATTCTCGGGAACATTGCCGGCACCATGGCGATCTTCGGGGCGGCCTTCGTCCTGATCCTGCGGGAGTCGGTCGAGCTGCAGCGGGTGACCCAGGCCTGCCTCGACGCCGGCACCGTCTGCTGGCCCGAGCCCAGCGCGTTCATGCGCTACGCGATTTATGCGGTCATCGGGCTCATCGAAGTGTTTGCCTTGTTCACATTCAGCCTCAAGGTCGAAGAGCGGATCCGGAACCGGGCGTACGCTCCGGAGTGGCGCTGACAACTCCTCCAGCTGGACGTTTGGCGTAGTAGACGCTGTCGGGCGGGAGCGTCTCAGTCAGGTAGTCCCGTTCCTTGAATGGGTACGAAGGCCGCGGCTTGGAATCGATGAATGCGGCCAGTTGCTGGGCGTCCGCATCGGTGAGGTTGCCCGGATCGAGATAGGGCATGGAATACCGGATGATCCCCGCGAGCGTATAGACCCGCGCGGCGCCGGCGCCATCGTTCCAGGAATCGGGACCCCACAACGGTCCTGCGCGTTTGTCGCCGATTGCGACGCCCTGTCCATCGACGCCGTGGCAGGAGGTGCAGCGCTCTGTGAAGATCATCTCGCCTTTGTGCGCGTCCAATTTGCCGATCGGTATGAGCGCCTCGGTCGGGATGACATTCTGACCGCGCCACGGCGGATTTCTGCCGACTTCGGAACCGCGCGCCAGCCATGTCAGGTACGCGGAGACGGCCAGCACTTCCTTCGACGTGGGCGACGGCGTGGCGTCGGGTCCGTCGCCCGCGGCTGCGTTCTGGCTCCTGAGGAAGCAGTCGACGATGCGATCGCCGAGACTAATCAGGCGTCCGGCGCGTTTGTTGTACTCGGGGAAGAGTCCGGCGACGTTGACCAGAGGCAGCGCTTTCTCCCGCTGCCCCGCGTTCAGGTGGCAGTTGTTGCACGAGCCGCGGCCGGGCGCGAATCGGCGCGCCTCACCCGGCGTGTTCGTGAAGATCCGGAAGCCCCAGCGGATTTCTTTCGACAGCTTCGAGTCGTCCAGTGTGGTGTCGGTCAGCGGGTTCTTCGGGACGTCCCACGCAGTCATCATCGTCATGCGCGAGGGAACCAGGGGACCGCTGAGCTTGTACCAGAGGGCAGGCACCTTGGTACCGGGTGCTGGAGAGCAGGCGGCCCCAACGACGAGCAGGAGCACGGGCCCGAGCAGGCATGAAGGACTTTTCATCGACGAGGCACCGTCTGTGCGATAGTGTAGTCGACCAGGAGTGAGCATGCGTATACCGATTGTCATCGCCATCGCCGCAGCAACCGGTCTCACGGCCGGGGTTGCGCGCGCGCAAGTCACGAAAGAATCGGTCCCCGGCGTGACCAACTTTGCCCGGTTGGAAACGACCATCGCCTGTGCCGGCGCGACCACGCCGGCTGCCGTCGCCGAACTGAAGCGGATGGGCTACGCGTCGATTATCAATCTTCGGCTGCCGAGCGAAGAGGGGGCGGATGTCGAGGCGGAGGCGGCCGCGGCTGGGACCGCAGGCATCAAATACGTGAGCCTGCCCTTCAACGGCGCCTCGCCAGATCCGGCCGTCGTCGATCGATTCCTCACGGCGGTGACCGCGCCGGCCAATCAGCCCGTCTTCCTGCACTGCCACACGGCAAACCGTGCCGCGGCGCTGTGGATGATCAAAAGGATGGTCGTGGACGGATGGGACGCGAATCGCGCATCTACCGAGGCGACGGCGCTCGGCCTCACCAGTCCGGCGCTGAAGGCGTTCGCGCTCGACTACGCGGCG
>DASZHO010000006.1:0-4732 GCA_035937795.1 Vicinamibacterales bacterium
TCGGACTGCCGGGAGCGGCGGCGTGCGCCGGCGGAGGCGCCGGAGGCGGAGTGACCGGCGGCAGATCTTGAGCCGCATTGGCGCGACCGAATCTCGGATTCCTTTGTTTGCATGCCGCGATGAGTTGCGGATCCACCTTAGTTCGACTTTGTCAGATCCGCTGATTCGTTCGTGTTTCGCATGTGATCTAAATTGAGGACATTGTACTTGTCGTCATCGTTTGGTACGGTGCAGCGCAGTGGTCGACGAGACGGCGACCGCGCGCATCGAGCGCCTCGTGCGGTGGCTCGAGCAGTTCAAGAGCTGCTTTGGCCATCGTGCACAGCGCATGGCCCTGCGGACGTATGTGCAGGGGGTGTTCAGCGACAGCGAGCGCAAGTCGATGCAGGCGATGCTGGCGCGTGTGACCGAGCCGATCGCCTACCAAGCCTTCCAGCACTTCATCACGCACGCCCCGTGGGATGCGAACCGGGTCTGGCGCCGGTTGCGAGCCGTCATCCCGGAGCGGCGCGGCATCCTGATCCTCGACGGGACGAGCTTTCCCAAACAGGGCCCGCACTCGGTGGGCGTGACGCGCCAGTACTGTGGCGCCTTGGGCAAGATCGCCAATTGCCAGGTGGCGACGACGGTGGCCCTCTGGACCGGCGTGCGCGCCTGGTTTCTTGGCGCGCTGTTGTACTTGCCCGACATGTGGCTGACGACCGACCAGCGGCAGCGCGCGCGCATTCCCGCCGGGGTGGCGTTTCAGGAGAAGTGGCGCCACGCGCTCACGTTGCTCCGGCAGGTGCGGGCGGCTGGATTCACCCTGACCGCCGTCGTGGGCGACGCGGAATTTGGGGATGTCACGGCGTTGCGCGCCACGCTGCATCGACTCCGCCTGCCATATGCCTTGGGGATCTCGTCGAATCTGGTCGTCTTTCTGCGACGCCCTCGACAGCTCAGGCCGCAACCTCTGACGGGCGCGGGGCGGCCGCGCACGCGTCCGCGCTTGATCGATGGCTCGCGCGCCGTGGCCGTCAGCGCCGTTGCCCGGGCCTTGCCGGCGGCGGCGTGGCGATCGATCTCGTGGCGCAACGGCAGACAGCCTCGTCGCCGCGCCCGGTTTGCGGCGATCCGCGTGACACCAGCCCATGCGTGGCGGCAGGGCCAGCTCGCGCCAGAAATTTGGCTGCTGTGCGAGGAAGAAGCCGGACGAGCCGAGCGCATCAAGCACTACTTCGTGCATCTGCCGCCGCAGACGTCGTTGCGCGCCTTGGTAGCCCTCGCGCACCAGCGCTGGGCGATCGAACAGCAGTACCAAGAACTCAAATCCGAATTGGGGCTCGATCATTTCGAGGGACGCACCTATCCCGGCTGGCAGCATCATGTCGTCCTGACGGCCGTGGCGCACGCCTACATCCAGCGCGAGCGCATGCGCCGCGGCGCCGCCGGTCTGACATTTCCGGCCGTGCGCGCGGTCGTCCAAGAAATCTTCACCGCGCTGCTCTTTGCCCAGAAACCGCGCTACATGCAGTGGATGGAACAGGCGAAACACAAGCTTCAACTACGGATCTGACAAAGTCGAATTAGGAATTATTCCTAATTCCCAATTCCCGAATTCCTAATTTCAGAATAACACCTTCACCGCCCACTGCATCGCGCGCGGGCCGCCGGTTCCGAGCACGGGGTTTCCGCGGTCGACGTCCGGCGTCGAGCCGACTTTGCCGAACGAGCTGCTTCGGATGCTGGTGCTGAGGAATCCGCCGAGATTCACGGTGTTGGTGAGGTTGAAGATCTCCCATCGGGCCTGCACCCGCGCGGTCCCGTGTAGTTTGAACTCCTTGACGAGGTTGAAGTCAAGCTGGTGGAAAGCCGGTCCGCGCGCGGAGTCTCTTCCGCAGGACCCGAGCTTCCCCGCCGCCGGCGTCGCGAACGCCTGCGCCGCGTTCGTAATCGCCGACCGCGAAGTGTTCGGGTCGGGGAAGAGGTAGTCGAGGCTGTAGTTGTAGATCGGATCCGCCAAGCAGTCGGCCCGGATCGCGTTGATCACCTGCCCTGATTGATCGAACGTTCCCAACCCCGGCGTGAACGGCCGACCCGAAAGCGCCGTGAACACGGCGCCGACCTGCAGCGGCCCGCCGTGGACGCCAGTGCCCGGCACGTCGTAGCTTCCGCCCAAGTTGAAGTTGTGGCGGATGTCGAACGTGCACGGGCCCTCGTCGTTCGAGGGATCGTAAGGATTGGTTGCCTGGAGAGTCGAGGGGGCGCGGTTCGTCGACTGGTAGTCGGTGCACTTCGAGAGCGTGTAGTTGTACTGCGTGTTGAAGCCGTGCCACTGGTTCTGGCGAAACGACAGCTGCAGGCTGTTGAACCACGACTTGCCGTCGTTGGTGAACTCCAGGATGTTCCGGAACTGCGGGTATTGTGCGAAGAACGGCCGCAGCCGGTCGACCGCACCGCTCGTTGACGAGCCGAGCGTCGGCGCATTGATGTTCACACGCGAAACGAGGTCCATGCCGCGCGATCCGACGTAGGAGACGGTCACTGAGTTGTTTCGCCCGACTTCGCGCTGGAAGGTCGAATGGAAGTAATGGTAGTGCCCGACATGGAAGTCGTCACGCACCGCCGTGATGTTGAATGGCGGGGCGCCGGTCGGCGAGGAGCCGAAGATCGGCACGCCCGGCTGGAGGCAGATGTAGTCGCCGCCCCCAACCGAGTTGTTCGGATCGAGGCACGTCACGCCGGCCGCATCGGGCGCGAACCGGGGCGTCTGACTGAACGCCACGCTGAAAACCCCGAGCGCCGGCGTGCTGAACAGACCCGGATGCAGGGTGCCCATCGGCACCGTGTCATACGTCAGCGCGTACCCCGCCCGCACGCTCGTCCGGCCGTCGCCCATCGGGTCCCAGGCGAAGCCTGCGCGCGGCCCGAGGTTGTGCTTGTCAGCCTTGTAAAGCTGGGGCAGTCCGCTCGTCCCGAGCTGCACAAGCCCCAGATTCGGGATGAAGTTCGTCGCCAGGTTGTTCTGCTCGGTGATCGGCATTGCCAGCTCGTAGCGGAGGCCGAGGCTGAGCGTGAACCGGGAGGACAACTTCCAGTCGTCGTTGATGTACGCGCCGCCGGCCTTCTGGGTCATGTTGCGTTCGGTGGCGCCGAACGAGCGGCTCGCCTGCTCGAACCGCGCCAGCAGAATCCCGACCAGCGCGTCGACGGGGTCGCTCGTCCGGCCGTTCGCGGTCAGCGACGTGCGCGCCAGATCGCGAATGCTCTTGTTGTACATACGGTCCCAGCTGGCGCCCATCTTGATGGTGTGTGCCCCGCGCGTCTCGGTGAGCGATCCGGCAAACGAAACGTCCGTGCTCGGCGTCACGAAGATCGGATAGCCGCCGACGCCGCCAATGTGACCGAACGGAGTAGTCACCGACGGCACGCCGAGATTGGGGGCAGCGAGGGGGCCGGTGTTGATCCCGAGCGAGGCGGGATCGATGCTGTTGTTCACGCCGATCGGGTTCCAGAACCGGTTGAATCCGAACCGGACCTCCAGCAGCGAGCGGTTCGAGAGCGTCGAGTTCCAGACAACGCCCGCCAAAGCCGCCGTTGTCGGGTCGGTGACCGAGTTGAACAAGTCGACGGGCTGGTTCGGCGATACGATCTCGCCGCTGTTGCCCGATGGCGACGACTGAAAGCTCCGGCCGTAGAACACGCGCCCGTTGATCAGGTTCTTGTCGTTCAGCTGATGATCGACTTTGACGGAGAACGTGTTCATGTTCGCGATCGTCGTGCCGTTGATGTGCTGATTGCCGGTCGGATCGGTCGGGTAGAACTTGAGTAACGCCTCGCCGATCGGATTGGTCTTGAGCCCGGCGGCGGCAATCCGCGTGCGAGCCGCTGCCACCTGGGCGTCGGTGGGCACGGTCACGTCGTACGGCGACACGACGCTCAGGCGCTGTCCCTCGTAATAGCCGAAGAAGAACGTCTTGTCCTTGACGATCGGCCCGCCGAACGTCCCGCCGTACTGGTTGTTCGTGATGGGCGTCGGATCCGCGGTTGTTCCGAGCTTCTGCGCCGCGCGCTGGTCGAAGTAGTTCGGCGAATCGAACCGGTTATCGTGTCGGAAGTAATAGCCGGTCCCGTGCGGCACGTTGGTGCCGCTCTTCATGACGATGTTGACCGCCGCACCGCCCTTGACACCGAATTCGGCGGACGGCGTCTGCTGGACGCTGAAGTCGCCGATCGCGTCCATCGGCACCAGTGTCGCCGGAATGCCGATAATCGCCGTCTGATTCAGCACGGTGTCGCCGTAATAGACCTCGTTGTTCGAAATGCCGTCGATCATGAAGTTGTTCGACGACGTGCGGGCGCCGCCGATGTTGACGCCCTGGAAGCCGCCGCCCGGACGATGCTGAATGCCGGGCATCACGTTGAGCAGCGAGTTGAAGTCGCGTCCGCTGAGCGGCATCGCTTCGATGCGCGCGCTCTCGACGCGGTTGTTCAGCTTGTCCGAGAACTCGATGAGAGGCGAGACGGCCAGGACAGTCACCGTCTCCGACTGCGTGCCAACCTCGAGTCTGAAGTCTGTTTTGGCCACACCGTTGGCGACCACGGGGGCTTCCCGCGCCACGGTCTTGAAGCCGGAGAGCTCCGCCGTCACGCGGTACAGGCACACGGGAAGCTCGGGGAGGCTGAAGCCGCCCTGTGAGTCAGTCGCGGCCGTGCGCGCCAGGTTCGTTTCCGTGCATGTGGCCGTGACGTT
>DASZHO010000007.1:0-69201 GCA_035937795.1 Vicinamibacterales bacterium
AACCTGAAGCAGCTTGGAGTCGACCATCTCTTCGTCTCCACGCTGTCGGCTGATGAAGTGAATTACGTCTGGCACAACGATCGAGGTTTTCCGATCGAGGACGAGTGGGCGAAAGCGGACCCTAAAGCCTTCCACCTCGTATACGAAAATTCAGACATACGAATTTACGACGTCGGCGAGCGTTGAATCGCGGCGCCGTACTTGAAAGCGTAAAGTCGGCACAGGTGCTGAAGATAGAGAAGCTGCTGCTTGACCGTCAGCTTGCTCTCGCCGTAGCGGCGGCACTCGAAATGGATGGGCACCTCCACCACGCGCTCGCAGCGGCACTTGATCATCAGCTCGAGGCCGATCTTGTAGCCGACGGGGTTCAACGCCCTCCCATTTTCGAAGGTCGACCGCTTGAGGGCAAAGAACCCGGCCATCGGATCGCGCACGGACGTGAGCGGACGCGCCAGCAGGGTGGCGGCGCGGCTGTTCATCCAACGCAAGAAGCCTCCGTCGCCGGTCGATCCCCCGGCGATGTATCGCGAGCCGATCACGAAATCCGCTCCAGCCTCGAGCGTCCGCAACATCCGCGGAAGCGCTTCGGGAGGATGGCTCAAGTCGGCGTCCATACAGACAAGAACGTCTCCGCGCGCGCGCCGCAGGCCGTCGAGGACGGCTTCGCTGAGGCCTCGTTTGGCCGTGCGCACAATGAGCTGCACCCACTTTTCGGGCCTGGCTGCGACGAGCTCGACGGAGCCATCCCGGCTGCCGTCGTCCATGATCAACATGTCGATGTCGAGATCGTGCGCTTCGCGCACCTTGGCCACCCGATCGATGAGATCTGGAAGGTTCTCCGCCTCCTCATAGGTTGGAACGATGATGGTGATGCTGGGACCCATTGGTGACGGCCGGCGTGACCGTGCGATTCCAGCCGTTGAACCTGGCCGGTTCGAATTATTGGAGCCGCCGCAGTTTAGATCCATTCGCTGACGCCGGCAATCTGCCGGCATCGTTTCCCGGTCTGTGCTAAAGTAGGTGCCGTTCCTCCTGCCCAGACCCGTTCCGGTCCAGGTCCCCCAGCCTTGGATCCTTAAAGCGTTCGCTTACTCGGTCCGATACTCAGAAATGCGCTTGGTTGCGCTCGTGTGCGTGCGCTACCGAATCGCCGTTCCGCGTGTGTGTCTGTTCGTGTGTTTCGGTTCGTGGTGTTCATATGTCCCATAGAATTCTAACCGTCGGCGGTGTTGTCGCGGTCGCGATCGCGCTCGCCGCCTGTCAGGTTTCGAAAAGTGCGAACCCGCTCAGTCCGTCGGTCGCCGGACCAATTCCGGGTGTGAACATCACGGCTCCCAAAATAATGGCGCCGCAGAGCGGCAGCGAGATACCGGTGGATCAACAGCCGCTGACACTGACCGTAGGAAACGCATCGACCTCAGGCGTGCGTCCCTTGACTTACGTCTTTGATGTCGGGGCTGACGCAGGCTTCACGAACGTCGTGTTCACGCGCCCCGGCATCGCGCCGGGCGACGGAGGCCAGACCAGCCTGCAGCTGCCGGATCCGCTTGCGGCCGCCGGGACGTATTACTGGCGCGCGCACGCCGAGGACGGCGCCAACACAGGGCCCTATTCGGCAGCCGCCGCCTTCAAGGTGTTCGTCCCGGTCGTCATTCAAGCGCCGGTGCCGCTCGCCCCGATCAATAACATCGTGGCCGATTCGGTCCGACCGAGTTTCTTGTTTGTCAACGCGCAGAAATCCGGGCCTGCCGGTCCCATCAACTACCTCGGCGAGGTCTCCGACAACCAAAGCTTCGCCAGCAAGATCGTGACCTGGACCTCGTCCGAACAGGGCGGGCAGACCAGTGTCCCGTCGCCGCAGGACTTGCCTTTCAGCAAGCAATTGTACTGGCATGTTCGCGCAGCCGACCCGACGGTCACGGGCCCATGGTCGGCCACGCAAACCTTCCAGACGCCCGCGCCCGCTCCAGTGATCCCGCCACCCCCGCCGCCCGGTGGCGGCGGTGGCGGACCCATTACAATCAATGGCGTGAATTTCGATCATGCATGGACCGGCAAGGTCGAACTCCAGCTGCAGGCCCTGCTCGCCAGTGGCCTCGCCAGGCCTGATGGTTCGAACGGACAGGCCGTGGTCGACAAGATGAATGCGCTCGGCGGCATTTACGCGGGGGCTGAGTTTCAACCGCATCACAACGGAGTCGGCGACCCCACGTACGGCTTCGGATGGTTCTACGTGTCCTACATCACTTCAGGCCCGAATGCTCGGCCCGATGGACGTGGGTTTTATCAAATCGTCGAATATGGAATGCCGCCACCAGGCGACTAGAGGCCGTACTCGCGCCAGGACTTCCTCGAGTGCAATGATGTCATAGCACCTTGAGCCGCTTCACAAAATTAGTCGTCATCTTTTCCAATCTGATCGCGGTATGGCTGCTTGCCTGGCAGGTGAGCAAGGGACTTCCGCCGATTCTCGGCTTCGCGATGGCGGCCTTTGCCGCATCATGCGTGTGTGCCGTCGTCGTGGGTGATCTCGCCACGACCATTGTGCTGTCGCTGATCTACTTCGTCCCTGCGCTGTGCTTCGCCTGGTTCAAGAGCTTCGCTTATTCCTATTACGCGATATGGATGGCTGCGCTGTGCGGGGCGATGATACCGCGCGGCGTGCGATCGGAATGGGGCGTTCCGCGCCGCTGGAAAGCTCCGCTGGTGCTGTGGGCGCTCGTGCTGGCGCTGTCCTGGCCCATCATTCTCCTGCGGGAAGTCGATTTCGTGCCCGCTCTTCTTGACAACCCGTATCTGGCCAATTCCAGACTCTGGGTCTTCGGTCCCGGGGTCGTCGTGCTGTGGGTTCTCAGTGTCGCCTCCATTGCGACGACGGCTCTACTGCTGCTCGACTGGCTGTTCCTTGCGTATCCGGCAGACAAGCTGGAGCGCTTCGAGTCGCACGTCATCTGGCCCCTCTGCGCCGGCGCGGGCGTCGCCGCCGCGGTCGCTGTTTTTCAGATGTTCGTCGATCTGTCGTTTCTGAACCGCACGCTCTTCTGGTCCCTGGGACGCGCGGTCGGCACCATGCGCGATGCGAACGCGTTCGGGACGGTCGTCGCGTTGTGGGTGCCGATCGTCGCTGCACTGGTCGTGGGCACGCGGCGGCTTCCCGCAAAGGCGCTCGGCTGCATCGTGTTCGTGATCTTCGGCCTCGGCGTGTGGGCGTCGGGGTCGCGCACGGCTCTATTGGCGGCGCTGGTCGGACTCGGCATTTTGCTGGCCGGCGTCTGGCGATCGTTGACCATTCGACAATGGCTGGGAGCTGCGGGAGCCTGCGTCGCGCTCGCCGCCGCGATTGCGCTTTTCCCTCCCTCATCGACATCGGGGCCGTGGCGACGCATCGTGCAATTCCTTCCGGAACTCTCAGAGAAGCAGATTGTGTTCTCGGCCGAGCGATTGTGGTCCCGCGATATGTACGGGCTCGTCGCCGACCGGATGATCGCTGAGCACCCGGCGGTGGGAATCGGCATCGGCGGCTACAATTATCAGTATGCCGACATTCTCTACCTGATGAACGGCACGACCCTTCCGACGGACAACGCGCAGAACTGGTATCGGCAACAGTTGGCGGAGCTTGGATTGCTCGGTAGCGTGGGCTGGATCGCGTGGGCAAGCATCTTCATCTGGATGCTCGTCGTGTGCCATGGTTCCGACCCTCGGCGAATCCTTGTTTCAGCCGTCAAAGGCGCCGTGGTTGGATTGGGCGTCGCCTCGCTGCTGGGAATGCCGACGCAGGACACCGCGGCGTCCATCACGTTTGTTGTTCTCGCGGCGTGGTGTCTGAAGCTGGTCGGGGCGGATGGACCAGGCCGGAGCGCCGAGCTGTGGCCGGTGAGCTTCGAATGGCCCACAATTGCCCTCGTCTTGATCAGTTTCATTGGAGGGACTCTCTACGAGGCGCGCACCGACTTGCGCCCGCCCGTGCGCGCGACGCGCGCGGAATTTCCTTACAAATATGGCTTTGCCGAGCCCGACGGAAAGAACTCAGATTTTCAATGGACCGAAAAGAAAGCCGTCGACGTGTTTCCGATCGGCAACCGCTGGATGAGGCTCGTGCTCGGCTCGGTGGCGCCCGACGCCGCCGAGAAGCCGGTCGAAGTGAAAGTATGGCGCAACGACGAGCTGATTCTGCGCCTGAGACGCCGCAGCGACTTTCCGCTCGAGCGCTGGATTCGGCTGTCCGACCATGAAAAATTCGTCAGGCTCGAGATCGAAGTCGGTCGCACGTGGAGGCCGGTGGATTTTGGACGCGGCCTCGATCGGCAGGAGCGCGGAGTGGAAGTGGGCAAGCAGGAGTTCGCGTACTGGCCGCCAGCCGGCGCAGTCACGATCGACCTGCCGTCAACGCCGCACGAAAACGGCGCAGTCCATTGACGAGCACAGGCGTGCGCTCACCGAACTCCTGGCAACTTTGACTTGCGAACCGTTCCCCGCCCGGTTGCAAGCGTGGTTGCGGCCGGTACCTCGAGCGTTTGCACAATCGCCGCAAAAAAGACGTCCGCGATCTTCGCGTAACCTGCGGCCGTTGGATGCAATCCATCAAACCCGATGAACGTATTGACGTCGCTGTTGAGGGCCTGGTAGACGTCGACGAGCGGCACACCCTCCGAGGCTGCCAACGACCGAATCTGGTCGTTCAATCCAGGCACGAGTGCCGCCGAGAGACCCCGATCGGGACAGCATCCATTTGGATTCTCCGGTGAGATCGTCGCCAGATAAGGCCGAACGCCCGCGTGCTTTGCGTTACGGAGCATCTGCCGTAGATTGGCGAGCGCGGGCAGGAGCGTCGCGTCGGCGAGATCGTTGGCACCCTCCATCAACAGCACCACGTCGTATGGACCGCCGACTACGCTCGAAAAACGTGGCATCGTGGCCGGGTCCATGAGCGCCTCACCCGGCCAACCTGCGTTACCGACCGTTGGTGCCTGGAGTGTGTAGCGGGCGGCGAGTTCCTGCTGTAACACGTTGGGATATTGCTGGGACAGTGGAAACCGCACCTTCGGATAGACCGAACCCGGCGACACCAGCGACCTCAGTGAGTTTCTGCCGTCTTCTCCCCAGGTGATGCTGTCGCCGAAGGCGACGAATCGTGTCAGCAAGAGGCGAGGCGGTGGCTTCACGGTCACGAGAAACGTGCATGAGCTCGCCCGTTGAACCGCGTCGGTCGCAATACAGGTGACCGCTGTCGCGCCAACGCGAAACGAAGAACCGCTCTGCGGAAAACACATCGTCGTCACCGGCGGCGTACCGTTCTCGGTCGCAGGAGCTCCATAGGAAACGGTCAGTGAGTTGCCGTCCGGAGCGACCAGCGTTTGTGGATCGGGACAAGAAATCGTGGGAGGCTGAATCGGAGGGGGCGTGACGCCTGGCCGTGTTGGACTTGAACATGCGCTTGCGGCCACAGTCGTGGCGAGTATTGCCACGAATGATCCGGGGTACGCCCGCAGCCGATGACGGCGGCGAGCGAGCGCGTTCGGAGACACGACGCTAGAATTTCACTCCTGCACCGAATTGCAGCCGGCCGGTGTTGAAACCCTTGTATATCACCTGAGACGACACCGTGTCCTGGCCCACGCGGCCGTAACGATAGCTGACGTCGGCGATCCAGCGGTCCATCAGCGTCACGTGGGCACCGGCGCCGACCGTCACGAAGACCTTCGTATAGCTGCCCGTCAGGTCGCCTCCCAACTGCACGCCGAATTGATTGAGTCGACTCGTCACATCGGTGCCCCCGACGGCGAAGGTCACTTTGTTGGAGACGGTGGCTCCGCCGATACCGACGAGCGCGTACGGCGTGAAATGGTGTTGCGGCGAGAAGCGCATGACCACGCCGCCGTCAAAATATGTGGCCGGCTGTTTCGCCTGGAATGTGGCGTTGAACGCTCCGGCGATCGTCTGCGCCTTGGTCTCGATTTCACTCGTCGCGATGTTGGCCATCCGTCCAGCTTCGCCGAAGACACCGATGCGACCCGGCCCGAGGGAACCCAGAAAGAGGCCGGCCTCGCCGCCCACCGACCCGCTGGTCTTGTGGCCGAACGTCGGCCCAAAGGTTACTTCTGCGTATCCAATGTCCTCCGATGCACCGGGTGTCTGAGCACGAGCGGTTCCCACACCGACAAAGACTGCGACGAGCGCCATAATCACAAGCTGCTTCATGAATCTCCCTCGGCAATATGGCCGGCAGACCGGCAGGACCTGCACGCGGAACACGTGCGTGAACGTGTAGAACGATCTCCGGGCACGAGAAACCGTCGCGGAAGGCCGGGCCAGCTGCACATCCACGAAAACGCCACGAGTATAACCCGCCTGCCGACGCTGACCAAGCCGCAGAACGTTCATACGCCGATCGCCCGGGGCCGCGGAGGCTCCGCGGACTCGCGAATCTCGCGGATAGCGTACGTCGGTTTGTCCTGTGACTCGTGATACGTGCGCGCCATGATCTCGGCGAGCAGCCCCATGGTCACCAGCTGGATGCCGGTGAAGATCAAGAGCACTCCGAACAACAGCATCGGCCGGTTGGCGATTGACTGATTGCCGAACAGGCGCTGGTATGACAGCCAGGCCGTGATCAAAAACCCGAGCACTCCCATCGGCACGCCGATCAACCCGAACATCTGCAGCGGCCGCGTTGAATAGCTCAGCAGGAACTTCACGGTCACGAGGTCCAGAATCACGCGAAACGTTCTCGACAGGCCATATTTCGATCGGCCGTGACGCCGCGCGCGATGGTTCACAACAACCTCGGAGATATTCACGCCGATTTCGCTGGCGATCGCGGGAAGAAATCGGTGCATCTCGCCGTAGAGCTTCAGCGGCTTCACCACCTCGGCGCGAAAGACCTTCAACGAGCAGCCGTAGTCGTGCAGTCTCACGCGCGTGGATACCGAGATCAGCTTGTTGGCCAGTTCGGACGGCAAGCGCCTGGTCAGCCACGGATCTTTCCGATCCTTGCGCCAGCCGCATACGATGTCGTACCCCTCGTCGATGCGGCGAATCATCTCGGGCAGGTCGCGGGGATCGTTCTGGAGATCGCCGTCGGCCGTTGCAATGAGCCGCCCCTTCGCTTCCTTGAAACCCGCCGCGAATGCCGCCGTCTGACCGAAATTCCGGCGGAACCGTATGATGCGCCAGCGAGTGTCTCTCGCCTGCAATCGGCACAGCTGTTCGAAGCTGTCGTCGGTACTCCCGTCGTCCACCGCCAGCACCTCGTAGCTCCGGCCCCAGCGGTCGAGCACTTCCGTCAGCTCGCGGTAGAGCTCGCCGATATTCGGCGATTCGTTGCGGATGGGGATGACGACTGAAAGCTCCGGGCTCATCGGAAGTCGATATTATACAGACATTTACCGGTCAAACCAGCCGCTTGCGCTTGAGCGACCAGATCCAGACGAGGCCGCCCGCCAGCGCGACGGCGGCCAGACCCGCGGCGATGATCACCCCGTTTTCGTGCAGGTAGTGCAGCGCGGCTTCACCCCACAGGAGGGCCATGATGCCCTCGCCGAAGTATCGGACGCCGCGGCCGACGGCTATTGCGATGATGAACGTGCGCAGCGGCACCGCTGACACCCCGGCCAGCAGCACGAAAATCTTGAACGGTGCCGGAGGAGGCAGCAGCGCGGGAACCAGCAGCGCCAGTCCGCCATATTTCCGCATGAGCGCCATGGCGCGGTCGATGTGCCGCTCGTGAAAGCGCTTCCGCAGGAGCGCCTCCTCGCCTTTCAGCCCGACGTAATACAGCGCCAGGCACCCCAGCACCGAGCCGAGCGTGGCCATCCCCGCGTAGAACAACATGCGCTCGCGATGGCGCACGACCATGACGATGATGAGAAAGTCTGTGACCTCGGGAAACGAGAGAAACGAGGAGTCGAGGAAGGTAATGATGAAGATCCCGAAGCCACCGATGGTGAACGCGAAGGCTTCAATCCATTTCGCCAGTCGAGTCATTGAGCGGTTAACGTTGTATTCTAGGGCGTTTGAAGGATCGTTTGCCAAAGATCGCAGGCGGTCTCGCCATCGCGATTGGCGTGGCCGCCGCCTGGTTTTACCATCGCCAGGGACTGACGCTCAGCCATTACGATGCGAAGGCGCATCTGGTCGTCGCGCGGCGCATTCTCGACAGCATCACGCCTGAGTATTCGCAGATCGGCGCGGTGTGGCTGCCGCTGCCGCACCTGCTGAACATGCTGCCGGTGCAGATCGATGAGTTGTACCGCACCGGCTCGTCGGCTGTCGCTCTATCGATCCTTTCCTTCGCGCTCGGCTGTTACGCCGTCGCGCGGCTCGTCCTTCAAGTCACCGGCTCTCGGCTGGGGGCGCTTCTGGCGCTCACGCTCTTCGCGCTCGATCCGGACATTCTCTACCTGCAATCGACGCCGATGACCGAGCCGATGCTGTTCGGATTGACGCTGCTGGGGGTCAGCCTGGTTTACGACTGGGTCGAGCGGGGCGGCGAAGGAGAGCCGGCGGCGGCGGGCTGGGTGCTGATCGCGGCTTGCTTGACCCGCTACGAAGCGTGGCTGGTGACGGCCATGCTCGTGGTGCTCACGCCGGCCGCGCTCGTCGCCGGCGGGCTTCGCATGGCAGAGGCACTCAGGCGAACAGCCCAACTGGCGGTCTACCCCGCGCTCGCCATCGTGGTGTTCATTCTCCACAGCCAGTTCACCATCGGCAAATGGTTTGTCACCGGTGGATTCTTCGTCGTCGATCCTCAGATACTCGGTCATCCGCTCTACGCATTCCTCCAGGTGGTGTACGGCATCCGCACGCTGTCGAATGACTCCCTGGTCCTGCTTTCCGTTGCGGGCGCCTGCGTCGTCCTGCTTCGTGGGCTCGTAGAGCGCGAACGTTCTGCCCGCCTCGTGGTGCTCGCGCTTCTGGGTTTCCTTGCGCTGCCGGCCTATGCGTTTTATGAGGGGCATCCGTTCCGGATGCGTTACATGATCGCCCCTGTGGTGACGGTCGCGGTGTTTTGCGGCATCGCGCTGGGGAGCCTTCGCGGCCGCTTTCAGGCGATCGCGGCGGCAGGGCTCGCGATTTTCCTTGCGGCCACGCTGCGTCCGCTGAACCCGAAGGCACCGATGGTCCAGGAAGCGCAGTGGGACCGCCCGAACAGCCGCGGCCGTCAGGCGGTGACCGTCTGCCTGATGCGCGAGTACCACCACGAGCCGATTCTCGCCAGCATGGGCTCGCTCGCGCACTACATGCAGGAGCTTTCGCACGAGGGCCTCAATATTCGCGATTTCGTGCACGAAGGCAATCTGCCGTACTGGCAGGAGGATATCGAATCGCCCAAAGGCCGCGTGGGATGGATTCTGATCGAGGAAAAGGCTGAGGGGGGCGACGTGTTGGCAGCGCGGGCGCGAGCCTCGTCGCAGTTTCTGCTCGGGTTTACGCGCGTCTGCAGCGGCGGCGGCGTCGCGCTCTATAGAGGGGCGGAGGGAGGTAATGAAGGAGGGAAGAGTGATGTAAAGAAAGTTAAAAGTAAAAAGTTAAAAGTTGAAAGTAAAAAGTTGAAAGTGGAAAGTTGAAAGTTAAGAGCTGAACGCTGAACGCTAAGGGTCAAGAGCGGGCGCGGAGGAAGGCGCTGGCGATCGTTTGCATATCCTCATGGATCTTGCCGTTGGTGGCCAGCAACTGATGGCGGCGCGAGGAAAAGGGGACGCCGTCGAAGTCGGTGACCTTCCCGCCCGCTTCTTCGACGATGAGGCCGCCTGCGGCGATGTCCCAGGGCTTCAGATCCTGTTCCCAGAAGCCGTCCATGCGGCCTGCCGCGACGTAGCAAAGGTCGAGCGCCGCGGAGCCCAGCCGCCGCACGGCGCGCGCCTTCCCGACAAACTCACCGAACAACCCGATGATTTCCGGAATCCGCTTGTGCACGTCGTACGGAAACCCGGTGACGAGCATCGACTCGACCAGCGTCGAGGCATTCGAGACGCGGATTGGCTCGCCGTTCAGGAATGCGCCGGCACCGCGCTCGGCGACAAACAGCTCCTTGCGCGTGGGGTCGTAGATGGCGCCGAGGACGGCGCGGCCGTCGATCTCGAGCGCCAGCGACGAGCAGAAAATCGGCAAGCCATGCGCGTAGTTGTTGGTGCCGTCGATGGGATCGAACACCCAGCAGTGCGACGCGTCGAGGGTGGCCTGGTCCTGCCCGAACTCCTCGGCGAGGATGGTGTGGTCGGGAAACCGCTCGGCCACCATCTGGCGGAACATCGTTTCGACCGCGATGTCCGCCTCGGTGACCAGATCGATCTTGCCCTTTTTCGACACGTTGAACCCGCTGGTGATGAAAGCCATCTGAATGTCCCCGGCTTTGATCACCGCCTCGATTGCCGTGGCAAGAAACAGCGGGTTCACAGGTGCTTCAGCATGCGCACTTCCATTCCGCCGTCACGCGCGCGGTAGATCGACACATCGTCCATGAACTGGCGCGCCAGAAAAATTCCGCGGCCGCTCGTATTCAGGATATTTTCCGGCGCGAGCGGATCGCCGAGGCTGCCGGGGTCGAATCCCGCGCCCTGGTCGCGCACGCAGACTACCAGATCGCGCGAGGTCCCGTTGGCCTCCACCTGGAAGTCGAGGAACACCAGCTTGGCGGGGTTGCTCTTGTTGCCGTGCGTGATGGCGTTGATCACCGTCTCGCGCACCGCCATGCTGGTCCAGTGGACCGCTTCCTCGTCGAACCCGAGCCGGTGGCCGATCTCTTCGGTCACGTGTTGCACGTGCTCCAGCACATCGATGGTGCTCTGCAGTGCAAGATGGACGCGCTCGAAGGCACCGGCCATGCGTATGGCCGTAGTATAGTCTCCGGATGCCCTCCATCGCCGCCACCACGGTGAGGCCCGCCCGCCGCGTGAAGGGGCGCGTGCGGATGGGCGGGGACAAATCCATCTCGCACCGCTATGCACTGCTTGCGGCGCTCGCGAGCGGCCGCTCCACCATCGGCAGCTATTCCTCAGGCGCCGATTGCGCCGCCACGCTCGATTGCCTGCGGAATGCCGGTGCCGACGTTCGCGCGCGCCGTTCGCCGGACGGTTCGATAACGGTTGAAATCGCCGGCCGTGGATTGCGCGGCTTACAGCCCCCCGCGTCTGCCCTCGACGCGCAGAACTCGGGCACGACCATGCGGTTGCTGTCGGGTGTGCTCGCGGCGCATCCCTTCACTTCGACAATCAAGGGCGATCGATCGCTGACGCGCCGGCCGATGGGGCGCGTCATCGAGCCGCTGGTGCAGATGGGAGCGCGCATCGAATCGCGCGACGGGCTTCCGCCGCTCACCATTCACGGGGCCGGCCTGCGCGCGATTGCTTACAGAACGCCGGTGCCGAGCGCGCAGATCAAGAGCGCCGTTCTTCTCGCGGGCCTGCAGGCTGAGGGCACCACGGTCGTGAGCGAATCGGCGCCCTCACGAAACCATACCGAGCTCGCGTTTCGCGCCTTCGGCGTTGAAGTGGGCGTCGACGGCACCACGGTCACGATCAGAGGCGGTCAGCCGCTGTACGGCGGCGATTTCGTGGTCCCTGGCGACATTTCTTCGTCTGCTTTCTGGGCGGCGGCGGCGGCCGCCCTGCCCGGTTCGGACATCGAAATCGAAAACGTCGGTCTGAATCCCACGCGGACCGCGCTGCTCGACGTGCTTCGCCAGGCGGGGGCCCGCATTGAAACGAGCATCGAGCGGAAAGCCGGAGGAGAGCCAACCGGCCGCGTGCGTATTCGCTACGGCCGGCCCGGCGCGCTGGTGCTCAGCGGGGCCGACGTTCCGCTCCTGATCGACGAGATTCCTGCCCTGGCGGCGTGGGCCACGCACGGCAACGAGCTGCACGTCACGGGCGCGGGCGAGCTGCGCGTGAAGGAGAGCGATCGCATCACCGCGCTGGTGCGCGGCTTCCAGGCGCTTGGCGCCGATGTCGAAGAGTTCAGCGACGGGTTTCACCTGCGCGGCGCGCGGAAGCTCAAAGGCGGGCAGGCCGATGCGGTGGGCGACCACCGGCTGGCCATGGCGTTCGCCATCGCGGCGCTCGGGGCCGAAAACCCCTCGATCATCACGGGCGCGGACTCGGTAGCGATTTCCTATCCCGAGTTCTTCGAGACCCTTGAACGGCTGAGTGAGTAGATAGTTCACAATACCCCGGTTGTTCTTTCATTCGTGAAGACGGACAAAATCTATCTCGTCGGATTCATGGGGGCCGGCAAGACCACGCTGGCCCAGGCCTTGGCGCGGCGGCTGGGGTGGCGCGCGGAAGACGTGGACATGCTGATCGAGGCGCGCGAACACCGAACCGTGACCGACATTTTCGCACGCGAGGGCGAGGCGTACTTCCGGGCGCTGGAGCGGCAGACCATCTTCTCGCTTCTGCCGGCGCGCCACATCGTTGTGGCCACCGGCGGCGGCACGTTCGGCGATCCCGACAACCGCGCGGCCATCAACGCCGACGGCGTGTCGGTGTGGATTGACGTGCCGTTCGACGAGCTGCTGTCGAGAATTCCGCCAGACGGCCGGCGCCCCCTTGCGCACGATCTCGCGCAGATGACGCTGCTCTACGAAGCCAGGCGCCTCGCCTACGAGCAGGCGCACATCAAGCTGGATGGGGCGCGCGCGCGCCCCGAGGAGCTGATCGAGCAGCTCGTGGACACGCTCGAATGAGCCGCTACCTCGTCATCAGCGACATCCACAGCAATCTCGAGGCGCTCGACGCCGTGCTCCGGGCTTCCTCGAAGCAGAACTGCGACGGTGTGCTCGTCCTCGGCGATCTCGTCGGGTACGGCGCCAGCCCCAACGAGGTCGTCAAACGAATCCGCGAGTTGAACCCCGCGGCTCTCGTCCGGGGCAACCACGACAAGGTGGCCTCGGGCCTGGAGACAGCAGAGGACTTCAATCCGATGGCCCGCCTGGCGGTGGACTGGACCCGCCACGCCTTGACCGAGGAGACGCTCGAGTATCTCAGCGCGCTGCCCGCCGGTCCGAGGCTCGTCGCGGATCGGATTGAGGTGTGTCATGGCTCCCCCGTCGACGAGGATCTGTACGTGATGGCCGACGTGGACGCCATCCGCTCGATTGAAGCCGCCCGGCGATCGCTCTGCCTGTTCGGCCACACCCACGTTGCCTTGTGCGCGAGGCTCGATGACAACCGCCGGCTTGAAATAGAAACGCCGCAAGGCCATCCGGAGTTTGAAACCGGCCTCGCGCCGTCGGCGAAGTACCTGATCAACCCCGGATCGGTGGGCCAACCGCGCGACGGCGACTCGCGCGCGGCGTATGCCATTGCGGATTTGGACAGCGACGTCGTCACGCTCTACCGCGTCGCGTACCCGATCGAAACCGCACAGAAGAAAATCGTCGACGCGGGGTTGCCGCCGATGCTGGCGTACAGGTTGGGAATGGGACGGTAGCTGCGGGCTTTCGGCTCTGGGCTTTAGGCGTCGGGCTTTGCGCCTGGCCGGGAGGCGGCAGCCTGAAGCCTGGATTCTCTCTTCCGAAGTTCCATCGCGTAGGCGTCGCGCGCGGCGCGGGAGCCGAGCACCCATCCGATGCAGATCCCGACAAACAGCACGGTCGGAATGAAGATGAAATGCGCCGACGTCATCTGGCCGAAATTCACGGGCGCCTCTTTGCCATCTGGCTCGACAGCTCGGAGATCTCGCGCTCAACCTTCCCGAGCTTCCGCCACATCAGCCACACATAGGCCAGCACCGCGATCCAGACGAACGCGTAGGCGGCGACGAGCAGCCGCGCCGCCGGCAACTGCTCGCCGGCCGGCAACTGGCTGACCGGCACGAACTCGGTCTGTCCGGGCTGCGCCAGCACGAGCGCGCCCATGCCCGCCACGCCAACGGTGAACAACAGCAGCCACCACGTCATGCGTCTCGGTGTCATAGGTCGCTATCCACGTACAGCTGATCGAGCAACGCCTGCTGTTCGGCGATGCGCACGCGCGCCGTCAACAGCACGATGTACAGCAGGAGGAATCCTGCGAACGACACCCACAGCGGTGTCGCGAAATCCACCGGTAGCGTGGGAACCACGCTCGTTTTCGGATGCATCGTGCGCCACATGTTCACCGAGAGGTAGACGAACGGCGCGTTCGCCATGCCGAAGACGGCAAGACCTGCCGAAAGCGTCTCCGATCCCGGGCCGCCGTATTTTCTCAGAATCAGATATGACACGAAAATCATCCACATCAGGAAAGACATCGTCAGGCGTGGATCCCAGACCCACCAGACGCCCCAGGCCTTGCGCGCCCAGAGCGGCCCGGTGACGAGCGCGATCGAGCCATAGAGCACCGTCAGCTCGGCTGCGGCGAGCGCGATGCGATCGAACGCCTGGCGCTTCCTGATGAGGAACGCGGCGCTCATGAGCCCGCAGAAGATTGCCGACAGCAGCATCAGGACCGCCGGCGGAAAGTGAAAATAGAAAATCTTCTGCACGAGGCCCATCGTCGACTCGAACGGCGCACGCGCGATCAACAGCAGCGCCGACACGTAGAGCGCCATCAGCACGACGACGAGAGGCAGGAAGGCTTTGCGCATCCCTTCTACTTCACTCCTTCATTCCTTCATTCCTTAGTTCAGTCTGTCATCAGCGGCTCGAACGTCCAGAGCGCCAGCGTCACGAACACCACGTCAAAGAACAGCAGCAGCACGATCCAGAACTGCGCCATGGCAATATTCGGCTCGGGGTCGAGCAGCGCGCCGGTGCCGCGCACCCCGGCGATCATGACCGGGATTGTCACTGGATACAACAGGATCGGCAGAAGCACGTCCCGGCTTCGCGCCCGGGCCAGCATGGCCGCAAACAGCGTCCCCACACAGGCGAAGCCGACCGTTCCTGCGACGAGGAGCGCCGCCATCAGCGAAACCCGCTCGAACAGCCTCGCCTGAAACAACAGCGCGACGAGCGGGACGGTCACAATCTCGGTGGCCGCCAGCAACGCGAGTATTCCCAGCAGCTTCCCGACGTAGATGGCGGGACGCACGACCGGAGCCAGCATCAGGGCGCGCAGCGTGTCGTTATATCGTTCCCGCTCAAACGTCCGCCCCAGGGCGAGCGTTCCTGAGAACGCGATTGCGATCCACAGAATTCCGGCGGCGGCGTCTCCAGCCTCGCCAAGCGGTTTGCCTTCGCGCACAAAAGCCACCGCAAAAATCAGCACGCACGACAGCGCAAAAAACAGCGTTGTGAAAAGAAGCTCGCGGCTGCGCGCTTCGACGGCGAGATCCTTCCGGACCACCAGCCAGACGGCGCGCCAGAAGGATGTCACGATGCCGCCACCGCCGAGTGCAGGTGCGCCTGATAGCGCCGGCGCAGGCCCCGGACGTCTGTCTCGACGGCTACCAACCGCCCGTCGCGCAGCACGGCCGCGCGGTCCAGCACCTCCTCGGCCGTCTCGAGATCGTGCGTGGCCACCAGCACGATGCGGCCCGACAAGCGCAGCTCCTTGAAGCGCGCAATCAGCGCCACAGTCGACGCATCGTCGAGGCCGGTGAACGGCTCGTCGAACAGCAGGAGCTTTGGTGAGTGCAGCAGCGCGCGCTCCAGCGCGAGGCGCTGCCGCATGCCGCGCGAGAACCCGTGGACGACATCGTTGGCTCTGTCGCCAAGCGACGCCCGTTCGAGGGCCGCCGACGCCTTGGCCGCGGCATCAGTCACGCCGTACAGCCGCGCGAAGAACATCAGGTTTTCGCGCGCGGTCAGCTCCGGGTACAGGTGCAGCTCGTGGGACAGCACGCCGATGCGGGCGCGAAGGTGCGGCCCGAGCTCCGCCGCGGTACGCCCTTCGTAGCGGACCTCGCCAGACGAGGCGGTCGAAAGCGTCGAAACAATCGAGAGCAACGTCGACTTGCCGGCGCCGTTCGGCCCGAGAAGTCCGACTACCTCGCCCGCACGGCATTCCATCGACACGCGGGAGAGCGCGCGGCGGCGTCCGTAGTTGCGGCTGAGTTCGCGGATGGAGAGCTCGTTGAAGTCGACGCTCACGCGGCCAGGCCCTGGCCGCCTTCCGTGTCGAGCTCGCGGTAGATTCGCTCGAGCTGCGCGATGAGCGCCGGGCGGCGCTCGGCGTAACGCGAAGCGTCGATACTTCCCGCGTGCCGCTGTTGCTCGAGGCGGACGAGCTCGGAAAAGATTTTCTCGCGCTTGCCCTTCAACTGCTTCACCCGGGCGCCGTCGCTCGCCGGTCTGGGCCTGCGGCCGGCCCAGAAGCCCGCCGCCACCATGACGCACGCAAGAATGAGGGCAACGGTGCGCGGCACCGGGCTATGGTGCGGCAGGCCGGAAATGTTCAGCGTGAGCGCGCCTCCCGCAGCCTGCGATGGACCCTGGCCCAGCACGTAGTGGTCGCCTTGAAATTCCCGTTCCTGCTGGTTTGACAGCTGCGGCGATGCCAGTGACATGTCGCCGACCTTCTTCATCAGGACCGCGACATTTCCAACCGGCACGGGGAATTTCTGGCTCAGCGTCACGTCGCCGCCCGAATACGGCATCTGGTACGCCACCTGGATTTCCGTCTGGCCGGGCGCGAACGGACCGGTCACCGTGATGAGATTTCCACGTGCGATCGCCTGAGGCGTGGCGTCCACGACCGAGGCTCCCTGCGCTTCTTTCGGCAGTTCTAGAGAGATCGCCGAGGGTGGATTGACGGGGGCGCGCGCCGTGTTTTCGAAATCGAGCAGGTAATAGACCTGGAGCGTATCATCCGCCAGATCGAGGATCACGCGAGTCTGGTCGCCGAGCACGACGATTCCCGACACCGCTTGAAGCGGCGCCGAGCCGCCCCCGGCCTCAGCGCCCTTCAACGTCGCAACGAGCATCAGCCGGATTCCGCCCTGCGTCGGCGCCGGAAACGCTTCGGACTCCAGCCGCTCGCCGTCAACCACGGCCACTGCTTTCACCTGCGCACCGCCGGCAATGCCGCCGAACTCAGCGCGGCCGTTTTCGTCGGTCTTCACCGTGATCACCTTGTCACCGTGCGTGAGATCGTGCAGCTCGACCACATGGTCGGTGATGTTGTTGGAAAGCTGGCCGCGAATGAGCCGAACCGAGATGTGGCCCTCCGGAAGATCGGTCACGGGCCGCGGAATGCCGGACATCTGTTTCGGATCCGGCATCTGAAACTGCGCCCAGGCGCTGCCCGCGAAGGCCAGCACCGCCAGCAGCAGCACCAGCAGTTTGACGCCGCATTGCTTGCAGAACCGCGCATCGGGATCGTTCGACGTCCCGCAGGCGGCACAGCTATTCGCTGCCCTCGCCGCTTGCCCTTCGCCAGTGGACTTCTCGCCCGCTGCTTCCGGGACCTCACCGCTGCTCTCTTGCGCCGCGGCAGATTCGCCGGCGACCGCGACAGGGCCTGCTCTTCCCAACCGCGACGCGAGCTCTCTCTCAATAATCTCCTGATAGCCCGACCCGGCAGAATCGAGTTGCTTGATCAGGCGCACCGCGCGCGTGCGCAGCCGCGCCGTCATGTCTTCGTAGTCGCTCGCCGACACCTTTCCCATCGCGTGATCGAATTCGAGCTCCTTGATCGAGCGAAGCGCCAGGTTCTTCTCGCGCTCCAGCGCCGCCCGGGTACGGCTTCCGATCATCTCCGGCTGGTAGGTCTCCGCCGACACCAGCGGCCGCAGCGTGCGCAGCGCGCCAAGCCCCACAAGCGCGGCCGCGCCGATGGCCAGGCAAATCAGGATGATGTTCGATGGACTGCTGCCGCGAACCATGACGACGGCGACGGTCGCCGTGAACAAGGCGAGCAGTGTGAAGAATTGCCAGGGCCGAAGGGTGTTGTCGTCGGATCCGCCGGACGGGTTCGACCCGCCGGACGTGCTGGACCCGGTGGGCCCGTTGAATGTTGACGCGCTGGGTGACACCTGGAACCTAATCGAGGTCTTCCAGTTCTTCGTTGAGGCGCGCCTCTAGGTTCGCGTCCTCGATCGAATCCGGACGAGTTGACTCAGCGGAACTGGCCGGCGCATCCGAAGAATGCCGCGACCACCTGACGACGGCGAACGCGCCGGCTACGGCGCCGACGCCTCCGAGGAGATACGGAAACAACCAGGCGAGCCGATTGAAGCCATGATCGATCGGTGAGGTCAGAATGTCCTCGCCGCCGAAGTCCCGCACGAAGGTCGCGATAATCTCGTCGTGCGTTTTCCCCTGCGCTACCAGGTTATGAATCTTGGAGTTCTGGGCGTCCTGCCCTTCGCAATTCGGCATGCCGCACACGTCCAGCCCGCGCCGGCAGCCGCAGGTGCAGATAATCTCGTGCTGAAGCTGGTTCTCGAGCGGGGTGATGGGCTGGGCCTGCACGGTCTGCCCCGCGGTCGTTTGCTGGGCCCACCCGTTGGCCGCCAGCAGGAACACCAGGAGCACGGCGCCCGCGGTCGTGGCCACTTCCGCAGGGAACCTGGCGAGGGCAAATGCGAACGTCCGCTCGGGCAGCAGCGCGAGGCCGGTCCCCATGGCCATCACCGCGAAGCCGAACCAGATCCAGTTCACCAGCGGATTGATCACAATCTCCAGGCTGGCCGACTGGTCCTTCATTTCGTAACCGCCAATCACGACGTAGAGATCTTCGGTAGGGCTGCGGCGAATCGCCACTTCGGTCGTCGGCTCCGACTCGTGCTTGCGATAGAACCAGCGCGCCGGGTACAGCTTCCCGATTTCCTTTCCGTCATAGAACGCGGTGAGGTAGGCCGTGACCATCTGCTTCTGGCCGTCGTCGCTCGTGCGGATGGCATCGTGACGAATGGTGAAGCGGCCGACGGTGGTCTGCTGGCCGGGCCGCAGCAGAACTTTCTCGTCGTGTTTGAATCCCTGGCCCGCAAAGCCGAGGAACATCAGGACGATGCCGACATGGACGATGTAGCCGCCGTAGCGGCGCCGCGACCGGCCCACAAGGCCGATCATCGCGGTCAGCAGGTCGGTGCCGGTACTGCGCCGCCGTACGATCGCGCCGCGCCAGAATTCCTGCGCGATCGTGCCGAGCACGAATCCCGAAAACATGAAGCACAGCCCCGACGTCCACACCCGGACGCCGAGCGCAAGGATCGCAATCCCGGTGACGAGCCCGGTGAGGCCCGGCCAGAGGAATTGATACTTCAAATTCGAGACGGTCGACTTCCGCCAGGCCAGCAACGGCCCCACGCCGGTCAGGAACAACAGAATCAGCCCGACCGGCAGCATCCATTTGTTGTAGAAAGCAGCCGCCACGGTCAGCCGCTGCCCGCGTACGGCCTCGCTCAACGTCGGAAACATCGTCGCGAAGAGGATGAAGAACGCCGAAAACAGCAGAATCCAGTTGTTCACGAGAAACGCCGCTTCGCGCGACACCCACGAGTCGAGCTCGTTGCGCGATCGAAGCAGCGGCAGCCGGTAAATCACCAGCCCGAAGCTCGCGACAAGGATCGTGATCATGAACCCGGTGAAGAGCCGCGCCAGCTCGGTGTCCTGTCCGAATGCGTGGACCGACTGCACCACGCCGGAGCGCGTCATGAACGTCCCGAAGATCGTCAGGAAGAAGGTCACGATGACCAGCGTGACATTCCACACGCGCAGCATGCTGCGCCGCTCCTGCACCATCACCGAATGGAGAAACGCGGTCGCCGTGAACCACGGCAGCAAGCCCGCATTCTCAACCGGATCCCAACCCCAGAACCCCCCCCAGCCGAGCTCTTCGTACGCCCAGATCATGCCCAGCGTCAGACCGAACGACAGGAACAGCCACGAGAACATCGTCCACCTGCGGACCGCGCGCAGCCACGCGTCGTCCAGATGGCCTGTGATGAGCGCGGCCATGCAGAACGCATAGGGAATCGTCATCCCCACGAAGCCCGTGTAGAGCGAGGGCGGATGAATCGCCATGTAGGGGTTCTGCAGCAGCGGATTCAATCCGCGGCCGTCGGCCGGCGCCTCGGTCAGGAAGGTCTCGAACGGGTTCTTGTGAATGATCATCAAGAACAGGAAGAACATCTCGACGACCGCGATCACCGACACCACGTAGGGAATCAGCTCGCGATGGCGCTCCCGATTCACGTAAATGGCGAGACTGCCGAACACCGACAGCAGAAACACCCAGAACATGATCGAGCCGTCGAGCCCGCCCCAATACGATGTGATCCTGTAGAACAGCGGCTGGACGGAATCGGAATAGTGCTGGACGTATTTGATTGAATAGTCCCCGGTCACAAACGCGTGGATGATCAGCGCTGATGCGGTGGTCATCAAAGCGGTCACGAGGTAGAACGCCCCTATCCCGCTTTCCACCAGCGCCCGCGACCCGCGGCGGGCACCGGCCACCGACGCGGCGACCGCGTAGCTCGACACGACAAAGGCGGCGAGGAGGAGCGAGTATCCGAGTGAGGGCATCGGGGAACTTGAAAGTTAAAAGTTAAAAGTTAATCTCAAGAGTTAAAAGTAGAAAGTATTTAGCATCGTTCAGTTGCTGCTTTGACGCCCGGGAGGCGGCTTCGCCGGATCGTACTTCGATGGACATTTCGCCATGATGTTGTTGGCGTGGAAGCCGTCTTTTTCGAGCGTGCCGCTCAGCACCACTTCCGAGTCCTGCTTGAATGTGTCGGGCACGATGCCGGAATACATCGCCGGAACCGAGATGCCTTTGTTCTGCACGGTGAAGCGGTAGTCGAGCGAGTCGCGCGCCCGAAGAGGCTCGCCCTGCACGAAGCCGTGCAGCTGCAGTTTCCTGCCTTCCCACTGCTGCGGGCTGGCCATCACTTCGTCAACGTGCTTGTAATATTCGGTGTCGGAGCGCAGCGAGAACCACATCAGGCCGCCGAAGGCAGCCGCGAGCACCACAGCCGTGACGCCAATCCGTATAACTTTCTGGTTCATATGGACTTCCGGAGAGAATTCTCTAGTCACTCAGGATATCACACCCGAGCGCCTTTAACAGGCGGTGCACGCGTGCCACCGGCAGCCCGACGACGTTCGAATAGGAGCCGTCGATCCCTTCAATGAACCTCGACGCCAGCCCTTGTGCCGCGTAACCGCCGGCCTTGTCCATAGGCTCGCCGGAGGCGATATACCAGGCGATTTCCGGCTCGCTCAACGCGGACATACGAACCCACGTCCGCTCGACATGCGCCAGCCCGCGGTCCCCCCTCAGTAAATGTAAGCCCGTCAGCACTTCGTGCGTCCGCCCTGCCAGGAGCCGAATCATGCGCTCGGCATCGACCTTGCCGGCGGGCTTCCCCAGCACCTGACCATCGCAAACCACCGTCGTGTCGGCGCCCAAAACCACTTCCGGAAAAGGAGCTGCCGTGTTCTCCGCGCGGCTCAATGCAGCGGCTGCCGTCCTGGCCTTCGTCCCGGCCAGCCGCGCGACATATTGCTCTGCCGTTTCCCCCATCCTGAGTCGCTCGTCGACATCAACCGCAAATATCTCGAACGTAAAGCCGGCGTCGCGCAGCAGATTTGCGCGGCGCGGCGATGCCGAAGCGAGAATCAAGCGCATCGGGAGGAATGTTACACTCGGTTTCCATGGACTCGCTGCAGAGGATCGTGCCACGCGCGCTTACCGAAGTCCTTCGGCGGGGTCCGATGTCGCAAGGCAAGCTCGAGGTGGCGTGGCGCGCGGCGGTCGGCGATGGCTTGAGCCGCGTGACGACCGTGCGGCTGCAACCAGACGGTCTGATCGAGGTGGTTCCCGCCGACGCTCGGTGGCATCGAGAGCTCAAACGATCGTCGGGCATGATTCTCACGCGCCTGATAGGTCTGCTCGGCTCCGAGAACGTCACTCGCCTCTCGGTCGTCGGCCGGTAACATGCGCGACGCTTTTCTCGTGAGCGCGGCGCGGCTGCCAACCGGCAAATTCCTGGGCCGTCTCAAGCATCTTTCTGCGACCCAGCTTGGCGCCCTCGTGGTGCGTGCGGCGGTGGCTCGTGCCGGAGTCGATCCGTCGAGCGTCGATGAATGCATCATGGGCAACGTCCTGTCGGCGGGGCTGGGTCAGAACCCGGCGCGGCAGGCGGCGTTGCACGGCGGGCTCGCCGACGAAGTAGCAGCGTTCACCGTCAACAAGGTCTGCGGGTCCGGGCTGAAAGCGGTGATGCTGGCCGCGCAAGGGATTGCGACAGGCGACATCGACATCGCCGTGGCCGGGGGCATCGAATCGATGAGCAACGCGCCGTACATTCTTCCGCGCGTTCGCGAGGGCCTCCGCATGGGCGACAGCACCGTCGTGGACACCATGATTCGCGACGGGTTGTGGTGCGCGTTCGAGGATTGGCACATGGGGATGGCGGCCGAACATGTCGCCGCGAGCTACGGAGTTTCCAGAGAGTCGCAAGACGCCTACGCGGCGGCGAGCCATCAAAAGGCCGAACGCGCGGCCCGCGACGGGAGATTCAGCGACGAAATTGTCCCGGTCGAGATCCAGCAGCCAAAAGGACCGCCGAACGTGATGGATCGGGACGAGACGATCCGTCCGGAGTCTTCGGTCGACACGCTCGGGACGTTGCGGCCCGCCTTCACACCGGGTGGATCGGTCACGGCCGGCAACTCTCCAGGCGTGAGCGATGGCGCCGCCGCGCTCGTCGTGATGGATCAGACGCGCATGCGATCGCTCAATGTGAAGCCGATGGCGCGCATCGTCGGCCAGGCCACCAGCGGATTGGCGCCCAAGGATCTGTTGATGACCCCCGTTGGAGCGATCGTCAAGCTCCTGGCCAAGATCGGCTGGAAACAGGAAGACGTCGATTTGTTCGAGATCAACGAGGCGTTTGCGGCGCAGATGGTGGCCATCCTCAACGAGCTGCATCTCGACCCGGCACGCGTGAACGTCAATGGCGGCGCGATTGCGCTGGGCCACCCCATCGGCGCGAGCGGCGCGCGCATTCTGACGACGATGCTCCACGAGTTGAGACGCCGGGGCGCCAGGCGCGGCGTGGCGTCGCTGTGCCTCGGCGGCGGCAACGGCGTTGCACTCGCTGTCGAGTCGCTGTGAGTCGTGTCAGCGGCGACTCGTGTCAGCGGTGACTCGTGTCAGCACCCGCTTTCGCGAACCGCCGCTGCCGCATCCACCACGCAAGCGCGAGGACCGGTGCGAGCACGATTGATTCCCACGTCGCCGCCTTGAGATTTCCCAGAATGAATTCTTCCGGCTTCCAGTAGCGCCGCGACACTTCAAGAAACAGGTCCACGCCCGAGATGTAGAAGCGAGAGGAGAACGGCCAGAGGACCGTCAGGCCGTATGGCTCCGCCGAATCCTTCGCCAGCCAGTCCAGCAACAGATGGGTGCTATACGCCACAACGACGGTGAACGCGACGGCGACGGGCCGATGGCTGCGGCGCCGGGCGATCAGCCAGGCGACAGCGCCGGCGGCGCACGCCGCGCCGATGCTATGGGTGTATGTGCGATGTATCCCAAACGGGATGTCGAGGTCCGGCGCGACCGCGGCGGCCATACACGCCATTGTGAGCGGTCCGTCCTTTTTCTTCATGATGGCGGCCGCAAACCATCCGGTCGCGAGTCCGGCCAAGGCGTGCCCGACGGGGGTCGGCATCGAGAAGCAATCGTTGCAGTCCTGGCGATCTTCTTCAAGACGCAGGCGGGCGACAAATGCAATACCCATCGTCCCGGCAATGTCGAGGCGAAAGTCGCCAAGGCTGTAACTAGCTGAAAAATAAGGTCACTGGTGGGTATCGCAATTCTATTTTCGCTTGACTTCATGTCGGCACGGTCCTAGAATGCAGACCGTTCGCACGTTCTCACTTCTGCACCGAAGGAGCGCCAATGCCCGCTGTCGACCGCGCTGAAAAATCAGACCGCCAGGACCGTGACGACCGGAACGAACGCGGCAAAGCCGTGGAGCTGGCCGTCGGCCAGATTGAAAAGCAGTTTGGCAAAGGCTCGATCATGCGCCTGGGCCAGCGCGGCCCCATTCAGCCGATCGATTCGATCCCGACCGGCTCGATCAGCATCGACTACGCGCTTGGCGTGGGCGGCGTGCCGCGCGGGCGGGTGATCGAGATTTTCGGCCCCGAGTCATCGGGGAAAACTACGCTGGCGCTGCAGGTGATCGCGCAGGCACAGAAAGTCGGAGGCATATCGGCGTTCGTCGATGCCGAGCACGCACTCGACGCAGCGTATGCGAAGAAGCTTGGCGTGGATCTGGACAATCTGCTCGTGTCGCAGCCCGACAACGGCGAGCAGGCCCTCGAAATCGTCGAGGTGCTCATTCGTTCCGGCGGCGTCGATGTGGTCGTTGTCGACTCGGTGGCCGCGCTCGTGCCGCGGGCGGAAATCGAAGGTGAAATGGGCGACGCCCAGATGGGGCTGCAGGCGCGGCTGATGTCGCAAGCGCTGCGCAAGCTTACCGGCGTGGTGTCGAAATCGAAGACGTGCCTCATTTTCATCAACCAGCTTCGCGAGAAGATCGGCGTCATGTTCGGCAACCCGGAAACAACGACCGGCGGGCGCGCGCTGAAGTTTTATGCATCGGTGCGCATCGACATCCGGCGCATCGCCAGCATCAAGGATGGCGACAACGTGGTGGGCGGCCGCACCCGCGTCAAGGTTGTGAAAAACAAGGTGGCGCCGCCGTTCCGCGAAGCGGAGTTCGATGTCATGTACGGCGAAGGCATCTCGCGTGAAGGGGACCTGCTCGATCTGGCGGTAGAAAAGCGCATCGTCGAGAAGAGCGGCACCTGGTTCGCTTACAGCGGCGAGCGCCTCGGCCAGGGACGCGAGAACGCGAAGGCGTTTCTGCGCGAGAATCCGGAGATATTCCAGAAAATCGAAGATCGCGTGCGCCGCGAACTGGGCCTCGCGCGAGATGTCGAAGTGGCGGCAGTGTCCTAGTCAACGCGGCGTCGTAGTACTACACATCGATGCTCGGTTGGCTGAGAGGCGTCGTATCGGCACTCGACGCCTCGGCTTTTCGCTCGGTGCTCGCCCATCGCTCCGCTCTGCTCAACCCTCTTCTGAGCGCGGTCAGCTATTTCGGCGCCTTCGCCTGGATCGGGCTCGCGCTCGTTCTGGGGCTGCTGCGGCCCAACCGCTGGCCCGGGGTTTACCAGGTCATCCTCGCCATCGGGCTCGCCTCCCTGCTCACGGACGTCGTCGTCAAGCCGCTCGTCGGGCGTCATCGTCCCTACATCGACCACCCCGATATCGTGCTGCTCGCAGGCCGTCCAGGCGACGCCTCTTTTCCGTCGAGCCACGCGGCGAATTCGTTTGCGGGCGCGTATGCGCTCGCGCGCGTGTTTCCCGAGTTCCGCGCAGCCTTCTGGACGCTCGCGATCCTCGTCGCGTTCTCGCGCGTGTACGTCGGGGTGCACTACCCGCTCGACGTTGTTGCGGGCGTGGTAATCGGCCTTCTCGCCGGCGCTTTTGTCGTCGGAGGCACGCCACGACAACCTTCGTAGGTTCGTACACCAAGTTCGTGGACAACCGCCGCGCGAGTGAGCCCGGGCGCGCGACGAACCTCGCCGCGGCAACCTGGCCTATCTCACTCGTATTCGCGCACTTGCGCGCGATCGGGAGCAGCGTTTCGCGATTGTGGTACAGCCGTTGCGTTCTGGTACGTCACGAGGAGGATAGATATGGCTGGCGTCGCTTTGTTCGTGAATTCGCTGCGCCGCAGGGATGAAGGGCAGGATCTGCTGGAGTACGCCCTGCTGGTGGCGCTGATTGCTCTCGTCGCGGTGGCATCGGTGACTGCAGCCGGGCTGAGCGTGGACGCAATCTTCAAAGGGATTGTCGCGGCCCTTCCGGCGTAAACACACGCTTCGAAGCCGCCGCGCTCGCGCGCTGCTCCAGGAAACGCCGCTCCATCGGGTTGCGCGCGAGGGCGACCGCCGCCTGGAAGTGCTCGCGGGCGATATCCTGCCTGTCGCACCGGAGCTCGAGCTCGCCGAGCGCCGCAAAATAGAACGGATAACCGGCAAGCCGATCGCGCCCTGCAATCGCGCGGATCGCCTCGAGCCCACGCTCGGGACCCGCGTGCTGCGCAACGGCAATCGCCCGGTTGAGCGCGACCACCGGCGACGGACCAATCGTCATCAAGGTATCGTAGAGCGCGACGATCTGTTCCCAATTCGTGTCTTCTGTCGAGCGCGCGTCCAGATGGACAGATGCGATCGCCGCCTCGACGTGATACGCCGTCAGCGCCGGGCCAGTCGCCGAGAGATCGAGCAGGCGCCGGCCCTCCGCGATGAGCGCCCGATCCCAGCGCGACCGATCCTGATCGAAGAGCGAGCTGAGGTTCCCTGATTCGTCGACGCGGGCCGGCAGGCGCGCCGCGTTGAAGGACATGAGCGCGGCGAGCGCGTGCGTCGCCGGCGTCGACGTGAGCGGCTCTTCGACGAGCATCCCCGCCAGGCGCATCGCCTCCCTGCACAATTCGACGCGCACCGCAGATTCGGCGGATGCGCCGTGGTATCCCTCGTTGAAGAGCAGGTACAGAGTGCGCTGGACGGCCGACAGGCGCGCGGAAAAGTCGGCGCCGGCAAGGTCGAACAACCGCCTCGATCCGGCGAGGAACTTCTTTGCGCGCGAGATCCGCTTCTGGGTGGCCGCGCCGGTGCTGAGAAACGCCGCGGCAACTTCGCTCACGCTGAAGCCGCACAGGATGTGGAGCACGAGCGCGACCTGCGCTTCTTCGGGAAGCCGGGGATGGCAGCAGGAGAACATCATGCGAAGCAGGTCGTCCCTGACCGCATTCGTTCCAAACTGCTCCTCGACCAAGGGAACGAGCGTCCATTCGCTCTCGAGCCACCGGCCCAGCTCGGGGGCGAAGGTGCGCGCCGTGCGCTCGCGCCGCAGCACGTCGATCGCACGGTTCTTGGCCGTCGCCATCAGCCACGCGGACGGATTCTGCGGCACGCCCCGAAATTTCCACACTTCCAACGCGCGGCAGAAGGCGTCCTGGACGACGTCTTCCGCCAGCGCGAGGTTGTGGACGCCGAAGATCCGCGTCAGCGCGGCGACCATGCGGCCGGCTTCCCGCCGAAAGAGATGGTCGTCGAGCTCCACTACATGCTCATCTTCATGATCGGACGCACTTCCACAAAGCCTTCGATGTCGAAGATCGGACAGCCCGAGCTGAGCTCCACCGCCTGGGCGAGATCGGTGGCCTGGACGATCGTGTAGCCGCCGACGACATCTTTGGCTTCAGCGAACGGACCGTCGGTGACGGTCTTCTGCCTGCCCTTGACGATCTTTCCCGTACGCTCGAGCGGATGGCCGGGGTCCTTCACATGGCCCTTGTCGCCGAGCTCCTTCAACCACGTCATCCATTTCTGCATCTGCTGCTGCATTTGCTCGGGGGATCCGGCCGGACGCTCACCACCACGATACAGGTACACGAATTCACTCATGATTCCTCCCTCGGGGCCTCTCTTCGGCCCCTTTGACTCTTCAACGTTCGAGGGACCCGGCGCCAGACATTTTTCTATCTTGCCGGGGCCAGCTTGCGCGCGTCGAGATAGGCGGTGACGGCCGCCGAGCGGCCCTCAGGATCCGCCAGGGCGACGTAGCCGTCAGGCCGCACGAGATAGAGGGCATTGCGCCGCAGGCCGGCCCGGTCCATGTCCGGACGCCACACGAAGAGGTGCAACGCCAATGTTCGCGCGGCACACATCGTGTAGATCTCGGGCGCGGCGTCGCCGTACACGTGAAGCTGCCAGTCGAGTGAAGTCAGCGGCGCGAAGTTGTCCTCGTCCGGGTGGCTCAAGTTCGTCATCACCCACGGCAAACGGTCACCGCCATGAACTGCGCCCGCGCGCCCCTCGCTCAAGGGGCTACCGCGGTAGTTCACGCTCGTCTGCGATATCGTACGAAACATGAGGCGCCGCGTGAGCGCAAACCGGAAGATCGTTGGAACCACGTCCGGCACGATGTCCAACCGAACGAGCCTGGCGAGCGCTCCGTCGCTCGTCACGGCTTTGAACGCCTGATCGGTCGTTGCGACAAGGCGCCGGGCGAACGCAATGCGCTCGGGCTCGTAGCTGTCGACGAGCGACGCGTCCGCACGTGCGCGCAGAACGGCGGCGAGCTTCCACGCGAGGTTCACCGCATCGCCGATGCCGGTGTTCATGCCCTGTCCGCCAACCGGACTGTGGATGTGCCCCGCGTCGCCCAGCAGAAACGCGCGGCCCTTGCCGAATCGATCGGCGACCCGATGGTGCACGCGGTAGGTCGAGAACCAATTCATACGCTGTACGTCGATACGCATCCACTCGATGACGCGGGTGCTCACATCGGTCCAGGAGAGCTGTTCGTGCTGGGGCGTGGCGTCCGCACGCAAGGTGCCGATGAGCCGCGCACGCCCGTCGCCTTTCAACGGAAACACGAGGAGAAAATCGGCGGTGTCCAGCGCGGCGTGCAGCTCGCCGTCCATCGCCGCGCCGCTCGCTTCGACATCGGCGACGTAAAAAAGATGATTGTACGTGCCGCCTGGGAAACCGATCCCCAGGGCCTGCCGCACCGTGGAATGCGCGCCGTCACAGCCGGCGATGTAGGCGGCCTCGCATGTGTCGGTGGCTCCGTCGGACCGTTTGAGGCGGGCGAGGACATGGTCAGCGGCTTCCTCGAAGTCGACGAGCTCCGTCTCTCGCTCGACGTTCACGCCGGCCCGGGCCAGGCGATCGATCAGCAGACGCTCGTGCTCATCTTGCGGAAAGATCAGCGCGTATGGAAACGGGCTGATGCCAGCCCCCATGTCGCCGAAGACGGCGTGCGCCACACGCCTGCCGGCCGTCCAGAGGTTGATGGCGGCCATCTTCCGTCCGCTGGCGACGACCTCGCCGGCGAGGCCGATCTGGCTGTACAGCTCGAGTGTGCGGGCCTGCACGGCCAGCGCGCGCGAGGTGGTCCCGGGCTCCGCCGTCTTGTCGACGATCCTCACGCGGATTCCCAGCCGTGTGAGCCACAGGGCCAGCACCAGGCCCGTCGGACCCGCGCCAACGATGAGGACGCCAATCATCTCAGCGCTTGAGTTCACGACGCTCGTCGATGTCATGTCGCAGTGGTTGACGATGATTCCACCGCCATATCCAGCCGGCCACCCCAATGACCATGACGCCGAGTGCGCTCTGCTTGAGCAACTGGCCGCGTCTGGGCGACGACACGTCTGGCGCGGTCAGCTGGCGGTACAGGTCCGCCTCCGGGGAGGTCGTTGGACGGGGCTGCACGCGTCGTTCAGGCGCGGGCACCCAGCGGGTGAGGTACGCGAAGGCTTCCGAGGCGCACAGCGGGCAATGCTGCGCGTCGTGGACTTCGTCGCAGTCGAGGCAGACGCGCGCAATCTTGAGCTGCATACACATCAGTGTACGCGGCGCGCCCGACCGACGGGTAGCCGAAATGGACCGACAGACCGGAGCGGGCGCTACGCCTTCGAGTGGCGCGCGATGAACGCCTTGACCATCTCGCGGGCCCGGTCCGTTTGTGGCCCCGGTTGGGCGACCCACTCGTGTTCGCAGCCCTCGAACAGCTGGAATTGGCAATCGCCGCCGGCCGCTTTGTAGGTCGTGGCGAACTTCTCCTGCACTGCCGGGAGCATGTTGTCGTCGAGCGCGCCCTGCATGATCAGCAGCGGCACCAGCGTGACCGCTTCGTGGCGCTCGAGAATCTGTTGCGGATCGCTTTCGAATATCGTTTCCCACGGGACGAAGAAGGTCGTGTGGTTTTTAACCATGCTGTCGCGCTTCAGCTTCTCCGCGTTCTGGAAGCGCGCGTAGGGATCGCTGATCGGTGAGCGCATCGCGATGTAGGCCACCGTCGCATCGATCCGCGGCGCCTCGGGAAGAGGAATCGCGTTGTAGCGCGCGTCGCGCGGCCGCATGCCCAGAAGTTCAGCGACGTGGCCGCCGCTCGAGCTTCCGTACACGCCGATCTTCGACGGGTCGCCGTTCCACGACGCCGCCTTCCATTTGAGCCAGCGCACGCCGTAGTTGGCGTCCTGCACGCAAGCCGGGTACGGCGCTTCCGGCGCGAGCGTCATGTCAATGGCGACCACCAGCACGCCGCTGGCCGCCAGCGCGCGGTCCATCGGTTCCTCGGCGTGGCGGTCCTTGGCGTTCCACGCGCCGCCGTGCAGATCGAGCACCGTCGGGAACGGTCCAGCGCCATCGGGTTGGTAGATGCGGGCCATCAGCATCCTCCCGGCACGCGTCCGCCGGAAGTCGACCTCGCTGACCTTGACGTCGAACCTGGCGGTGGGATTGTAGGGCGCCTTCCTGTACGGGGTCTTTATGTAGGCGGCGGCGCCCAGCGCCGTCATCGTCTTGAGAAAGTCACGGCGTCCGGGGCGATATTCGCTCATGCTGCCCTCCCTGCAAAGTGACAGACACACTATCTGACAAACAGGAGAGGGCGGCAAGCGGAAACGGGCGACCGGTGGCGGTAAGCGGTAAAATGAGAGCGGTGATCCGCGTGGTCCTGCCGTGGACGCTCCTCGCGTTGGTCGCGACCCCCGGGTGGTCGATCCAATCAGCCTTATCTTCCCGGCCAGGCAGCGAGATCTACAATCCTGACCCTCAGCATCTGTGGAACCGGCTTCACGAAACGCTGCTCGTACGGGTCGGCCCCAGTGGTCGCGAATACGGGCGCGATCGGGTTGACCCGCTGCTCTGGGTCGGATCGACGTACCTGCTGCAGGGAGCGTCGCATGAAAAGGCCGTCGGGCTGCTGAATGAGTTCGTCGCGACTCACGCCGAAAAGCTGATCGTCGATCCCCTGAAGCGCGCGATCCTGCAGCGCGATCTGTGGATGGTGGCCGACTGGCTGGACGGCGACCATGTGGCTTCCGGGAAGCCGATGCTCAACGCGCAGGCTCTTCGCGCCGCGACGCTGCGGCTTCGCCGCCCACTCAACACCGCGGTTGCTCGCCTCGCGCTGACGCCGCCGCAGATAAGACAACTGCCGGACAACTATGCCGCTTCGGCGGCCGCCGGCGGGGTGCCCTCCGACCTGTTCGCCATCGGCGGCCCGTGGGTATCGGTCGGGCCATCGTCGGGACCGGTCGCACCGTCGCACGTGAACGACGAGGGTCCTGGCAAGAATTCGGTGTTCCTTGTTTTCATTCGATTGCCGGGCGGCCGGGACGCCACGTTGAAGTACCTCAATCGATTGCGCTCGTTCGACGAACCATTGTGGATGGATACCCTCGATCCGGCGATGAAACCATTCCTGCCGTACTATCCCAATCCGGACGTGCCGCAGTTTCCAGCAGGCACCCAAGTGGCGCTCGTACGCCGCGCGCTCCTGATCGACTCGAGCGGCGAGATCACGCCGAGCCGGCTGACCGAGAGCGTGCAGCTTCGAACATACCGGCGGATTGGAGAGATGACTCCTCAGGTGTTCCTCGATGCACACCGAACCGAGGACGCCTTCTTCGCGCGCGCGGGACAGGATTTTCGGGAGTTCCGACTCAGCCGAGCCGCCCTCTTCTCCGGGCGAGGCGGCGGCCTGATGCCGGTCGGGCAAGACGAGAAGGACTACCCGACATTCTCGGCCCATGGCAACGACGCCTTTGACGAGGCTGTCGAGCGATCGCCGGGCGGTGTCGATGCTGATGCCGGACGGATCGTCGCCGGCTGTCACGACTGTCATAGCGCGCCGGGCATCTACTCCTTCAACAGCCACTATCCGTTCCGTCTTCTCAGCGGCCCGGCCTCCAAGGGTCAGGCGCGGCTCTCAGAACTGTCGTTGGCTGACGCCGAACGGATCGCCGTATCTCTGAAGCGGCAGCGGCCCGAGTGGCGTGCGCTGAAACCACTCCTGATGCGAGAGGTCAGGGCTGCTGCGCGAGTGGCTCACTGAACCGAGTCAATGGGATGACTGGGCGCTGGCGCACTGCGGAACCCCGGGAGCGCGCCGGCTGCGATGAGCCCCAGACAGCCGAGGTAGACGACCAGGTTCGGCCCGTACGTGAGATAGCTCTTGAAATCCCAGAAATAGAAGGAGGGCAGGAAGCGGCGGATGGTCACGGGAAACAAACTGTTTCTCGAGTCCAACGTGTCGGCGAGCTCTGTGAAGAGCACAATCGGATCCCCCAGCCACCGGAGCGCCAACAGAACCTGATAGACCAGCGCGGCGATCACGGCAGCGCGCACATACGACCCACTCCGCTCGCGATGTTCCGCGATGAGGAACGCGAGCGGAATGATCCACAGCCATTCAGCTCCCCATCCAAAACGCCCGGCCGGTCCGCCGCCACCGTATCGCGCCAGCTCGAATGAGTTGGGAACAATCAACGACCCATACAACGCTATCCAGAACAAGGCGGTTCGTGGCCGACGGCGCGCGAAGGGCACCAGGGCCATGACCCCGCCGACGAGCAGCGGCTGCTGAAAGAACATGCCCTGGCCCTGGTCAAAGTGCAGTCCCAGGAAAATCATGAGCGCACGCAGCGGCCACGTTTTCAGCTCAGCGCAGCAGCGCACGCCAAGGGGCGTGCCGGACGCCCAGAAATGATATGCAGCCAACGTCGCCGGGCCAGCGGCGATGAGGCCGAAGGTCGCCCATGCCACCTTCAGATCTCGTTTGCCGCGTAATCGCCACAAGCGTCCAATGCCTCCAGCCGCCAGGGCCGCCGTCACGAACAGGAATTTTCCGTTCAGCCAGGGCAAGAGTCCGCATGCGAGCCAGAAGGCCGCCCATCTCACCGCATCCATCGCCGCCGGACGCTCTTCTGACCTCCGGCGCAACAGCCACAGGGTCAGCATCGTCACCGCGATGCCCGCCGGCAAATCCGGATAGATCTGTGACCCTCCAAAGGCGATCGGGATCGACACCATGAGGCCGATGGTGAGCCACGCCGCGCTCGCCTCGAGAAGGCGCTCCCTGAACCACACGAATACCGACCACGCCAAGAAGCCCACCATCACCGAAAGCGCGAGCCTCGCGCCGAGTACGCCACCGAAGAGATAGGGAATCGCCAGGAGCAGTGCCAGGCCGGGTTCGTGATATCCGCCCCAGCGATGGTTGACGATCAGGATGTGGGGGTTGAGCCGATCACCGTAGATTCGGTGCGTCCGGCCCTCACGCGCGTAGGCGTCCCGCAAGTCGAACGTGAGATCGTGCGTGAGAGCGTCGGCCATCACGAGATAATGCGGTTCATCGCCAAGCGGCGATAGTTTCCCGGACAGAAACAACGCGACGCCAGCCGTCACCGCAACAGCGACAACCGTCACGCCGATCGCGAACCTGAGATTCTTCACGACACCTCGACCACCGTATTCATCAGACGGTCTCCGTCAAAATCGGACCTTTATCGGAACCTGTCCGATCCGCGGTGGTGCGGCGTCGAAGATGACCGCCCATAACCAAGGGCGCCACCGGGGCGTCTGCACTCTATCGCCGTGGGAGACCTGTGTTCAATGTGTCTGGAAAGGGGCCGAATTCCCCGTTTCTTGGAATGTTTTGTGGTGGCCAGAGACAGAATTGAACTGTCGACACTACGATTTTCAGACGACAAACGCTGAAATTACCTGCAAGGAGCTGATCAAGAACGAGCTGTCGCATCGCGTGCCGCTGTCACCCATGGCTCTATCATCGGATCGGCAGCAGGTCGCTAGTTCGAGTCTGGCGAGTTGTCGCTATCGGGGAATGTCGTCGCTATCGGGGAATGTCGGCTTCGGCGGCGGCGTCATCCTCTCTCGGGACCACACGCGCGCGCATGTGAGGCATTCGTACCACGTCGGCTCGCTCTTGCCTTGAGGGGGACCCGTCGGCTGAATGCGGTAACTTTCACAGTACGGGCAACGTCGGAGCTCGATGGGCCGCATACCCTTGAGGGAGGTATGCTAGCGTACCGACTCATCGCTCAGCAAGCTGTTCGCAATAATTGAGCAGTGTGAGTGGAACACGGGTGCGAGCTTCGGTTCCGGCCGCGTAGGCCGGTGGAGGGCATGACGATCTCGGGCCGGGCCGCGCTCCGGGTCGCACCGCACCAAGGCGAACAGCCTGCCGGTCAATCATCCACGCCGCTCGCGCTTGACCCTCTTCGACTTGACGCGACGTTCGATCGGACTGGTTTTCCGTGCGCGGTTTATTTGGGCGGTCGCGGACTTGCAGAGTTCCTCGGCCTGTTGGCGCAACGCGTCGAGCTTCTCGCACAAGTCCTGAAGTTCCTTGATACGCTCGCGGTCGGTCCTTTGAGCCACTCATTTCAAACAAGCACAAATAACGCCATTACCCACGCGCACCGGGTCGAGGCACTCCACAGTCGCGCGTAGGTCGTCGTCATCTATCACTGCTGATTGAGTTTAAGTTGGTGGCCAGGGACAGAATTGAACTGTCGACACTACGATTTTCAGTCGTATGCTCTACCAACTGAGCTACCTGGCCACGTCAGTCGCGGGAATCGACGTGCGGCAAGTGCTTCACTATACCATCGCCGCAGGCTGCCCGAGAACGCGCGCACTCAAGCGGCCGGGCTCGCCATGGGCGGACCGGTCGGTCCGGACATGATACAGTGATGTTTTTTTGTGCAAGTTAACCGAACGTGCCTATCACTCTCGCGCTCATCCGTTTCTTCATCGCGTTCTTCCTGGGACTCATCTTGTTCCGGCTCTCTCTGAGGATCGGGCTCCGGCTGTGGCGCCGCACCGGCCGTCCCGTCTATAAGAAGCTGTCGACGGCCATCGGCGTCATGCTCTGGATCGGCCTGTTCCTCCTCGTGTTCGTCTAGTTTTTCCACGTCCCGGCCTCGCCATTCACCCCAGCACCACGAGCACCGCGTGCGCGCCCGACCCGGGCTGAAGCGGCACGCGCCTGTCCTCGAGCGCCCGGCCTTCGAGGCTCACCGACTGCACGCCGCGATTCACCCCCTTCGGGTTCTCCACGGCGATTCGGTACTCGGCGTTCTGCAGTCGGAGCGTCACCTGAAAGCGCCGCCACTGGCGCGGGATGCACGGATCGATCGTGAGCCACTCCCCTTCGCGCCTGATGCCAAGCACATGTTCGAGCGTTACGCGGTACATCCAGCCCGCCGCGCCGGTGTACCACGTCCAGCCCCCGCGGCCGACATGGTCCTTCGCCGAGTAGATATCGGCGGCGACCACGTACGGCTCGACGCGATATCGTTCCAGCTGTGACGGATCGGACGCGCGATTGATCGGATTGATGAAACCCAGCAGCTCGTGCGCAGCATCACCCTGGCCCAGCAACACGTGGGCGAGCACGACCCACAAGGCGGCATGGGTGTACTGGCCGCCGTTTTCGCGAACGCCCGGCACGTATCCGCGGATGTATCCGGGATTAGGTTCCGCGCGATCGAAGGGCGGCGTCAGCAGCAAGATGAGTCTCGCCGCACGATCGACGAGATGTTCGCCCACGGCCTCCATGGCCTGCAGCGCATGGCCGGGCTCGCCGGCCCCGGAAATCACCGACCACGATTGGGCGACTGAGTCGATCGCGCACTCGCTGTTTTCCTTGGAACCGAGCGGAGTGCCGTTGTCAAAATAGGCGCGGCGATACCACTCGCCGTCCCAGGATCGTTCGAGGGCTTCGGCAAGGCGGGCAGCATACGATCGATACGACGCCGCGCGCTGAGTGTCGCCGCGCCGATCGGCCAGTTCCGCGAACGGCCGGAGCAGCGCGGCGAGAAACCATCCCAGCCACACGCTCTCCCCGAGCCCGTGCGCGCCCACTTCGTCCATGCCGTCGTTCCAGTCGCCGGTGCCCATGAGCGGCAAGCCGTGCGAACCGGTGTCCATGGTCCGCTCGATTGCGCGCGTGCAGTGATCGTAGAGCGGTGTCGTCAGCGGGGAGGACGTGGGACGCTCGTACACGCTGTGCTCGTCCGGGCCGGGCGCGCGTTGATTCAGAAACGGAGCGGATTCGTTGAAGATATCCCAGTCTCCGGTCGTCCGCGCATACTCGAGCGACGCATAGACCAGCCAGAGGCGGTCGTCCTGGATGCGCGTGCGAACCCCCTCGCCGCCGGGCTCGTGCCACCAGTGCTGCACATCGCCCTCGGGAAACTGCCGCGAGGCGGCACGAAGAATCTGCCGGCGTGCGATTCCCGGATCGAACTGCATCGTTGCCAACACGTCCTGAAGCTGATCGCGAAAACCGAACGCGCCGCCGGATTGGTAAAACGCCGAGCGCGCGTAGATGCGGCAGCTCAACGTCTGATATTCGAGCCACCGGTTCATCAGAAAATTGAGCGGCGTGTCGGGCGTCTGCACTTCGACCGCCCGGAGCCGTTCGTCCCACAGCTTGATTGCTTTCTCGAGCTCGTCTTCCACGGTTTTCGCATTCCGGTATTTCTGCGCGAGCGCACGGGCCGCCTGCTCGTCGAGGCCTTCGCCGAGCGTAAAAATCACGTCGACGGTCGCACCCGCCGCAACGCTCATCCTCGCTTGAACCCCGCCGCATGGATCAAGGCCGGCGCCGAAGCGGCCCGCGAGATGGATGAACTGCATCCCCGCGGGCTGGTCGAGCGAGCCGTTTCTGCCGATGAAGGTCGTGCGGTCCCCCGTCATGGTGCGCTCTGCCGCAGAAGTATCGACGAACGCGACACGCTGCCCGAAGTACGGGCGGAACGCGTTGCGCGCGAACAGCGCGCCGCTCGGCCCGTCCATCGACGTGACGATCTGGCCTGCTGAGCGTGAGCGGTTGTCCGACAGACACCAGTCCACGTAATACGCAGCGCTCAGACGCCGCACGTCGCCCGAGGTGTTGCGAATGCGCAGCCGCAGAACTTTGATCGGATCGTCGACCGGCACGAACGCGGTGAGCTCCACCTGCAGCCCGTCTTGTGAGTGCTCGTAGACGACGAACCCCTGACCGAAACGCGTTTTGTACGCAATGTCGTTCCTGCCGGGTGAGGCGGTCGCCGACCACGCGGCGCCGGTCTCTTCGTCGCGCACATAGACGGCCTCTCCGGGAGGGTCCACTACCGGGTCGTTGCTCCATGGCGTCAGTCGATTCTGATAGCTGTTTTCCGACCACGTGTATCCGAGACCCGACTCCGACGCAACGAACCCGAAGCGCTCGTTGGCCACGACGTTCACCCACGGCGCCGGCGGCCTCCGGACGATGTGGTACTCACGGCCCTCCTTCGCAAATCCGCCCACGCCGTTGAAGAACTGCAGGTCGCTGTCCGGCGTGTCGACCCGGCGGCGGAACACCGAGGCCAGCGACAGAATGGCGCGCCGCGGCCTTCGCGCGCTGACCGTCAGGAGCGGAGGCGGTATGGCCGGGAGCAGCGGGCGCTTCAGCTGCACGTCGAGGCCGCCGCGAGAGCCGTCCAGAACGGCGCGCGCAACGGCCCGGAGCAGCACGCGATCGTCTTCGGACATCGCGTCGGCGCGCCGCAGAAAGAGGCCTCCCGGCTTGTCGATCCACCCGTGCGAAGGGCCCGACTCGGCCATGCGCTGCATTTCGTCCTGTACGTCCTGCCGGTAGCTCGTGGGAATCTCGTTCAGAACCACGAGATCGAAGTGGAAGCCTTTGGCACGGAGGTACTCCTGCGCGCAGAGGAGCTCCTGTGCGAGTCCCAATTCGCCGCCGTCGCGAATGATGACGAGCGCAATCGGGAGATCGCCGGAGATGCCGTACTTCCACAATGTTTCGGGGGCGCCCGTATTTCGCGCAATCGCCTCCGGCACCCGCAGGCGCGGATCGCCGTAAATCATTCTGGCGGCCAGCCGCTGAAAACGCCCTTCGTCGAGGCGTGTGATGCCGAGATGGCGAAGCTCGATCTCGCTGTGCGTGCTCGCCAGCGCAAAGGCGCGCGAAGTGACTTGCGGGTCGCGGTACTTTTCGATGAGCGCGCGAACGCCATCTTCGTTTTCGGCCACCGCGGTGGTAAATGCGACGCGGGCGGTCGCGCCGGCGGGGATCCGCAGGCGGACGCGCAAGCTGACGATCGGATCGAGCACGGCGCCGGTGGATCCTGACAAGGGCAACGTGCTGGCGAGCGCCGCCGGGGCGCGCACGGTCCGTCCTCTGCCGACGAAGCGCTCGCGGTCGGTCTCGAACTGCACCGCTTCACGGACCAGCCCTTCCTCTGCGACCACGTGCCCGAGGTAATGGCGCGCTTCGTGGGTTCCGGGCCGCCTCGCGCAGATGATGCCGTAGTGGTCGGGTACCGCCGTCGATTCGACGAACAGGTTGCTGAAGACCGGGTGCGCCAGGTCGGCCCCCTGCGGCGCGAGCACGACCTCTGCGTAGCTGGTCAGCTCGATCGCGCGGGCGGCGCGCGAATGATTGGTAACCGAGACGCGGCGGATTTCAGCATTGTCTTCGGGCGAGACGGTGATCTCCGTATGCAACTCGATGTCGCCGTCCCGCCGGCGCAGCACCGCGCGATCGGGCGCAAACGTCACTTCGTAGTGATCGGCCTCCCGGCCGGTCGGGTGGAAGGCCGTGGACCAGAAATCGCCCGTTTCGAGATCGCGGACGTAACAGAAGGTGCCCCAGCCGTCGAGCGTGACGTCTTCGCGCCAGCGCGTGACCGCCAGATCGCCGCACCGGCTGTAGCCTCCGCCCGAATTGGTCACCATGACGCTGTACGAGCCGTTGGACAGCAAGTGGCCGCGCGGGGTCACCGTGTGGGGCGTCACGTACCGCCGCACCGGTGTTGGAAGGGCGCGGCCCGGTGTTTCCTCGACTTTGTGCTCATCGGGCGGCCGATCGAGCGGGACGAGATGCGGGCTTCGCTCCTGCAGGAGCAATTCGGCGGCCTGCACGCGGGGTTCGGAGTGAAATCGCTTCTGCATCGGATGGCCGTGCAGGCAGTTGTCGATCGCCAGCAGGCTCATGGCGTGGTGATGCGCCATGTAGGTTTTCACCACGACCCCGCGCGTGCGCGCGTCGGCCACCCGGTCCGGCGTGTAATCGATCGATTCGAAAAATCCCATCGGCCCGAGCGCGCCCTCGGCCGCGAGCGCCTTCAGGTTTTCCACCGCCTCCTTCGGCCGAATCTGCGCGGCAAGCATCGTCGCGTAGGGCGCCACGACAAGATCGTCAGCCAGCCCTCGCTTCAGCCCGAGGCCCGGCACGCCAAACGCGCGGTACTGATAGTTGGCGCCCGCATCCTGGAAGTTGTAGGCCGATTCAGAAATCCCCCACGGCACCCCGGCGGCCCGGGCGTATTCGATTTGCCGGCCGACCACGGCGTCATAGGTTTCATCCAGCAACGTGTGCGGATAGGTCCGCATGATGAGGAGCGGCATCAGGTACTCGAACATCGAGGCGCTCCACGAGATCAGCGCGCGCCCGCGTCCAACCGGGGCCATCGAACGCCCCAGCTTGAACCAGTGCTCCTGCGGTACCTGTCGCGTTGCGATCGCCACGAAGCTGGCCAGCCGCGCTTCCGAGGCGAGCGTGTCATAGCAGCTGGCGTCGCGCCGCCCTTCCGTTACGTTGTAGCCGATCGCGAACAGATTTCGCTGATGATCGAAGAGAAAATCGAGCTCGGCCTCCTCGATCAGCTGTTCGGCCACGCGAACGAGAGCCCCGGCTCGCTCGCGCAGCGATTCAATCTCGGCGCTGGATGTTGCCAGCTCGCGGCGGCGCTCGTTCACCTGCGACGCCGCGAGATCCAGCCACGACCACGCGGCCCGGTCCTTCGCGTCGTGAGGCCCTGCGCCGAGCGTGCCCAGTTCCTTTGCGACGCGATCCAGCCACTCCTGCCAGGCATGCGGGCTGTCGGGCGGTTGTTCCAGGAAGCTCCGGAGCCGTTTGATATCGGCTCGCAGCATACGCACGCCGTCGCGCCCGCGTTTTGCCGCAAGAGGCGTGACATCGCGCTCGAACAGGTCCAGCGTATCCATCAGCGCCAGCGCAATCCGCCGATCGACGACCGGCGTCTCGTCCACCAGCTGCGGGAGAGCGCTTTTCAGCGTGAGCAGATACCCGAGAAGATTTCCGCTGTCAACCGTGGACACGTAGAGCGGCGCCAAGGGAAGAAGCGACTGCGTGTCGTACCAGTTGAACAAGTGGCCGCGGTACCGCGCCAGCTTCTGAACGGTCTCCAGCGTGCGTTCGATGCGATCGATGCACTGAGCCGTCGACAGGTACCCGAAGTCCCACGCCGCCACGGTTGCCAGTGTCTGCAGCCCGATATTGGTCGGCGAGGTTCGATGCGCGATCGGGTCGGGACGATTTTCCTGATAGTTGTCGGGGACGAGCCAGTTGTCGCGCGCGCCGACCATTTCTTCGAAAAATCGCCAGGTCAGCCGTGCCGCATGCCGAAGCTGCCTGCGTTCGCCCGGCTCGAGATCCGGCCGATCTTCCTCCTGCGGCAACCCGGTGCGATAGGCCAGCACGGGCGAGAGCGCCCACAAGACCACGACCGGCGCCGCCCACACCAGGTTGCGCGGCGCGACGGCCGCAACAACCGCGCCGAGGGAAAGCGCGAGCGCGGGCGCCGTCCACATCCGGCGCATGACCTGCGCTCTGTCCAGCTCAAGACGGGCCGCCATGTCGGCCGCCGTCACCCACTCGAGGAAATGAGACCGTGAAACCGCCAGCCGGTACAGGGTTCCGGCAATCGCGCCGAGCATCACGAGGGTCTGATGCGCGAGGAAGGCGCTGCTCAGCAGCACCTGCGCCAGGCTCGATACGAGGTTCTGCCGCTCGGCGCGAAGGTGATCGCCCAGCCGCACGCCGTGGATACGGCTGGTGATGCTCTGGCCCCATTGGATGTAGGCGGGAAAGAACAAGACGAGAAACGCCATGCCTGTCCAGAGCGCCGGCCCTCCGGGCAGGAACAGCCATCCCGCCGCAAGCAGCACCACCAGCGCCGGCGGAAGGAGGCTGCGCCGCAAGTTGTCGGCGATCTTCCAGCGCGCGATTGACGGCAACGCATTCGCTTCCCGGGCGCCCGATGCGGTAGGAACGCTCATCCACAGCCAGGGCAGCAGTTGCCAGTCGCCGCGCGTCCAGCGATGCAGCCGTGCTGCCCACTCGAGGTAGTGGTGCGGGTAGTCGTCGATCACCTCGAGATCGGCGCACAACGCGACGCGGGCGAATAGACCCTCGAACAGATCGTGGCTCAGCAGCGAGTTGTCCGGAACCCGCCCCGCCAGCGCCTGCTCGAACGCGTCGATGTCGTAGATGCCCTTTCCCACGTAACTGCCTTCGTGGAAAAGATCCTGGTACACGTCGGATACGGCGGTGGTATACGGATCGAGGCCGACATGGCCGGAGAACACCTTGGAGAAGGTGCTGCGCGAAGCGCTCACGGCGCCGATGGCGACGCGCGGCTGCAGGATGCCGTACCCTTCGGTAACGCGTCTGGCCCGCGGATTGAACCGCGCATGGTTCAACGGATGGCCGATGGTGCCGATCAGTTTCTTGCCCGCATCAAGCGGGAGGTCGGTATCCGAATCTAGGGTGATGACGTAACGAGTCGACGCAAGCCGGTCCAGATCGCCGACCTGAATCACGAAGCTCGTGTCGAGGCCATCCCGCAGCCGGCGATTGAACTCGTGAAGCTTGCCGCGCTTCCGCTCCCATCCCATCCATCGCTTCTCGGACGGATTCCACAGCCGTTTCCGGTGAAACAGGTAGAAGCGCTCGTCGCCGTGCTGTTTGTTGAGCCCCTGAATCAGCTCGATCGCCAGGTCGACAATCTCCTGGTCCTCGGGCAGCGTTTCGGCATCCGCGTCGGCAAAATCGCCGAGCAGCGCAAAGCTGATATTCGGGTCGTGGTTGGCGAGCGCTCGAACTTCGAGATGCGCAACGAGCTCCCTCACGCGCTCCGGCGAAGACAGGATCGTCGGCACAGCTACGACCGTCCGCAGCGTGTCGGGCACCCCCTGCCGCAGCGCGAGTTTCGGCAGCGGCCTCGGCGGAACGATCGTCGTCAGAATCGCGTTGAGGAAGCTGATCGCCAGCTCGCTGACCGGCACCACCGTCAGCAGCCCAATCAGCCACACCATCGGCCATGAGGCCGCGTGATGGCGGGCATAAAGCAGGGCGCTCGCCTCGAAGACCGTGGCGGTGATGGCCAGGCTTCCCAGGTATCCGATTGCCGGGTGCCTGAACGAGAGCCGGCCGATTCGCTGGGAAAGAGTGGGAACGTACCCCAATTCCTTTTCGAGCTCGAAGCGGCCGCGCGAAATGAGGTAATAGCCGACATGGTGCGTTCGACTGGCCAGCGGACGGGTCCGCTGGGCGGTTTGTGCCAGACGGACGGCGCGCTCGGCGATTTCGATTTCATCGACGCGCGAGCGCTTCGCCAGCTGTTCGACCGACTTCCTGTAGCGATCCCGGGTCGGCAAATCCATGTCCGCATACGCGGACACCGGGTCTGTGCGAAGCACGCGCTCGACGCGGCTGACCGATTCGACGAACAGCGGCCAGTCCAGCGCAGACAGCATCCGCATCGTTCCGATGATGTTGGCAATCGACAGTTGATCGACGGCCTCGCGATGCTGCTCCGTCCGAATCAGCTCGTCCGGCGATTGCCCTTGAATTGTCAGCCGCTGTTGCAGCCAGCGCCACGCCGCGGTCGAGGCGACGGACTGGTCGCGCAGGCTGTGAAGGAGCTCGACCACGAAGGTCGAAGAGGCTTTCGCCGCAAGCTGCAAGTGGGTCCTGGACTTCTCGGGGGCAATCAGGTTGACCGCGAACTTGCGGGCCGCTTCCCGTTCCTGCTTCTGGCGCAGCGCCTGCACCGCCAACCCGCAGAGATTCTCAACCAGCGCCAGCCGCAGCATGATCGGGATTGCCCAGAGCTCCCCGATCGTAAGCGGCGCGACATCCTGATAGGCATCGGCGAACCGGCCCAGCGCGACTTGTTCGAAGCGTCCGGCGGTGTGCGTGACGAAGTCCCGCGCGAGCACGTACACACGCGGATAACGGCGCCACCGGCCGGCCGCAATAGTCGGCAGCTCTTCGTAATATTTGCGCGGGAGATTTCGCCGGATTTCCAGGATCTGCGCCCGGACGACGTAGTGGTTGTCGCGCAGCCATTCTTCGGAAGGGGTTTCGGGCTGCTGCTCGAATCCTTCCTCGGAGAGCCTTCTGTAAACGTGCTCTAGCCGTTCGGCGTTGCGATCCAGGCGCGACAACAGCTCTTTTCGCGGGCCGCCGTCGCGCGTGATTGAGTGTTCGGCCGCGAGCTCCCGCGCGTGCGATTCCAGTTGCTCGAGAGGCAGCGGTACCCGCGCGCCTGGGAACTCGTCCTCGAGCTCGGGGCGATCGTCGGCGGCAATGGTCGCTGGAGGGTTCACTACCGGAGTAAGTAGACGTCCCTATGCAGTCCGGATGCCACGTTTGAACGGTGTTTGATGTCCAAATTGAACCGAAATCGCCGTGTATTCGCAGACTGTCGCTTTGCGTCAGGGGGGTCTTGACGCAGATTGCTACACCACACCGAGGACGGCCGTTCACGTCCAGTACTCCGCCGGGTTTATTGTCCGCCGGGTTTATTGCTGTCGCTCCAGGAACCAGCAGAACGGTTCCACGATCTTCTCCAACAGAGGCCGGCGCCTCCAGGTCTCCATGGTCACTTCTTCGCAGTGCCGCATATCCTCGCGAAAGTCCTTCCTGAGGCGCGCCGACATGGCTTCGTCACGGATCGCCACGTTCACTTCGTCGTTGTGCTCGAACGAGCGGTTGTCAAAATTCGGGGTCCCCAGCACCACCCACAAATCATCGACGTTGAGGATTTTGGCGTGCATCATCCCGGCCCGATATTCGTGGATGCGGATGCCTTCTTTCAGCAACTCGCGATATTTCCTGCGGCTCACCAGCCGCACCCATCGCTGGTCGGTGTGCGAGCCTGGAACGATGATGTCGATCTTCACGCCCCTGCGCGCCGTCTGCTTGAACGCCTCGCGCAGCGACCTGTCTGGGAGAAAGTACGGCGTGTTGATGCGGATGGATTTCTCGGCGCACTCGATCAGCATTTGAAACACGACCCGGGCGGTAGTGGCACGGTCCGCCGGCGAGCTCTTGATGACGATGGCCGTGGTGTCCCCGGTGTTCCTGAGGGTTGGAAAAAATTCATTGCCGGTCATGATCTCGCCGCAGCACTCGACCCAGTTCTCCGCAGCCACTCCTTGAATGGCAGAGACCACGGGACCCGTGACCCGAGCCATGGTGTCGCGCCATGGCCGCTTGCCGTGCCGGCCCTTCGCCCACTGATCACCCACTCCGGCGCCGCCGACAAACGCCACTTTCCCGTCGACGATCAGCAATTCCCTGTGCGTGCGATTGTTGATTCGCGCCAGCCGATACCACTTCAAGCGCTGGTACTGCTTCACCCGGACGCCCGCCTCGCGCAGGCGGCTGATTCCTCGAACCCCTAGCCAGAAACTGCCGATCGCGTCGATCACGAGCGACACCGCGACGCCGGTTCGCGCGCGGTCCGTCAGCGCAGCCATGAACTGCGTGCCGATTTCGTCACCCCGGAAGATATAGCACTCCATGGTGACCGACACCTGTGCGCCGTGGATCGCTTCCAGCATGGCCGGATAAAATTGAGAGGCGTTGGTCAGCACCTCGAAATGGCTGTCGTGGTGAATGGTCGTCTGCGTGGTACTGTGGAGCGCGTGGAGGAATTCCTTGGAGCCGCAGGCGAGCCGGCGATGCACCTTGTAATCAATGCGGGGCGTGAACAGCGCCACCACGACCACCCACGTGAGAAAGAGCGCGCCAATGAGCGCCAGATACCAGTTCACCAGGGTGCCTCGTCACGGTCGCACGCAATTGACGGGCCAACCGTGCAGGTTCGACCGTGACTCGCGGCGATATAGCCGTCAGGCTGGATCTCTGGCTGGATGTCGCGTGCCTCTACAAAACCCGATCGGAAGCCCATAAGGCATGCGAAGGCGGCAAAGTGGAGGTGAACGGCCAGCGTTGCAAGGCGCACCGCCTGCTCCGGGTCGGAGATCACATTCAGCTGAGCCGGCCCTACGGCCGCAAGCAAACGGTCATCGTCCTCGGCCTCGCCGAACGCCATATCGCCAAGGCCGAGGCCAGGGCGCTTTACGACGACACGACCCCGCCGATTTCCGAGGAGGAGCGCGCGCTGCGGCGCCTCGAGCGCGTTTACCGCGCCACGCTGCAGCGCACGCATGCGCCTGACAAGCGCGAGCGCCGCGCGCTCAGAAAACTGAAGGGACGCTGATGGAACGCTAATGGGCCGACCGGGGGCGTCTGGCATACAGCAGCGCCAAAACGAAGATCGTGACAATCAACGACAGCGAGAACCATTGCGGCACCACGAACGATACCCAGCCCTCCGAGTGCATATATTCAATCATCAGCTTCAACCCGACCCACGCAATGATGATGAACGCGCCATCCACGATGGCCGGATAGCGCTCGATCACCGCGATCACCTGACCCACCACCGCTCGCATCGCCACGATGCCGAGTATGCCGCCCGTGAGCACCACCCATCTCTTGGGCGACATGGCGACCGCCGCAAGAATCGAATCGACTGAAAACACAAGGTTTGTGAGCTCGACTTGCACGACCGTTCCCCAGAACGCGCTCATCCCGAGCCACGGCAGGGCTTTGGGCGGCTCGCGCCGGTGGGCGCCCCGGGCCGGATTCAAGAAGTGCCGGCAGGACAGATACAACAGGTAAACTGCTCCGATCAGCTTCACGATGGCGAGCTGAATCAGGTAGACCGCGGCCAGGGTGGCGATCGTCCGGAACACAAACGCTCCGGCAAGGCCGTAGTTCAACGCCTTTTTCTGGTCGGCCTTGGGGAGTCCCAACACCATCAGCGCCAGGACGATAGCGTTGTCGGCGCTGAGCAGGCCTTCAAGTACGATGAGGACCAGGATGGTGACGACGTCCGGCCAGGCGAACATCCGCTGATTCTACCGAGATTGACTAGACGTCCGTGATCGGCCCTACACTGGGGAGTTCGTCAGAGGTTGAGGAGCTGGGCGTCACGTTTGCACGGACGGCGACATTGAGCGCGGCAGACTAAATGGACTTCAAGGACTATTACGCAACACTCGGCGTCAACAAGAGTTCCACTGAAAAAGAGATCAAGCAGGCGTTCCGCAAACTTGCGCGGAAGCACCATCCCGACGTCAATCCCGGCGACAAGACCGCCGAATCGAGATTCAAAGAGATCAACGAGGCCTACGAGGTCCTCGGCGATCCCGAAAAACGGAAGAAATACGACGAGTTGGGAGCCAACTGGCGCATGTATGAGCAGGCCCAGCGGGCCGGAGGCGGCGCCGGTGGCGGCACAGGCGCGGGGACGCCGTTCGACGCCAGCAACTGGTCGGCAAATTTCGGCGGCGGCGGCGGTGGCCAGGGCGGAGGCTACCGGACGATGACGGCCGAGGAGATGCGCGATCTTTTCGGCAACGAAGATCCGTTCTCCGATTTCTTCCGGACCTTCTTTTCAGGCGGCGAAGAGCCTGAATCCGGCAGGCGCCCCGGCGGGCGTACGGGGCGCGCGCCCCGCGAGCGCCAAGGCCGCGACGTCGAGCAGTCAATCGACTTATCCCTCGAGGACGCATACCGGGGGGCGACGCGGCGTCTCGCCATCAAGCTCGACGGCCACGCGCGGACCGTCGACGTGCGCATTCCGCCTGGCGTGGGGGAAGGCTCGCGCGTGCGTGTGGCCGGTGAAGGCGAGCATGGTTCGGCCGGCGCCTCATCGGGCGACCTCTACCTTCGCGTGCACCTCACGCCGGACTCCCGCTTCGAGCGCAAGGGCCAGGACCTCTACGTGAAGCTTCGCGTGCCGGTGACGACGGCCGTGCTCGGAGGCGAAGCCGAGGTGCCGAACCTCGGGGGCAAGCCGCTGCGTCTGAAGATTCCGGCGGGCACCCAGAACGGACAGGTGTTTCGCCTCAAGGGACACGGGATGCCCATCGTGGGCAAGTCCGGACAATTCGGGAACCTCTACGCAACCGTCGAGGTCGAACTGCCCCGCCATCTGTCGGCCGAAGAACGCACGCACTACGAGGCGCTCGAGAAGCTCTCGCGCGGGAAAACGTCGGCCGCCTGAGGCTCGTCACTTTATGAACATCAACAAATTCACCGAGAAAGCCCAGGAAGCCGTTCTTACCGCTCAGCAGCTCGCCGAGCAGATGAGCCATTCGCAGATCGAGCCCGAGCATCTGCTGCTGGCGCTCGTCGAGCAACCGGAAGGCATCGTTCCGGAAATCTTCCGCAAGATGGGCGTGGAGCCCAAGCCGTTTGCCGTGGCGCTCCGCGAAGATCTGTCGCGGCTGCCGCAAGCCTACGGCGGCTCGCAGCCGTCGATGTCGCCGCGATTCAGAAAAGTGGCCGACGACGCGCAATCGGAAGCGACGCGGCTGAAAGACGAGTTTGTCAGCACCGAGCATCTGCTCCTCGGCATCGCCGGCGAGAGCGGCAAGCACGTCTCCACGCGGCTCCTGAAGCAATACAACATCACGAAGGATCGCATTTTCGAGGTGCTCACGCAGGTGCGCGGCGCGCAGCGGGTGACCGATCAGAATCCCGAGGCGAAATACCAGGCGCTCGAGCGATACGGCCGTGACCTGACCGAGCTGGCGCGGCGAGGCAAGCTCGATCCGGTCATCGGCCGCGACGAGGAGATCCGGCGCGTCATTCAGGTGCTGTCCCGCCGCACGAAGAACAACCCCGTGCTCATCGGGGAGCCCGGGGTCGGAAAGACCGCGATCGTCGAAGGGCTGGCGGGCCGGATCATCAAGCAGGACGTCCCCGAGGGCCTGAAAAACAAGAAGTTGGTTGCGCTCGACATGGGGGCGCTCATCGCCGGAGCGAAATATCGCGGCGAGTTCGAAGACCGGCTGAAAGCAGTGCTGAACGAGATCGCCCAGGCCGAGGGGCAGGTCATCCTCTTCATCGACGAGCTTCACACGGTGGTGGGCGCCGGAGCTGCCGAAGGGTCGATGGACGCGTCCAATATGCTGAAGCCGATGCTGGCGCGCGGTGAGCTCCACACGGTCGGCGCGACCACGCTGGACGAATATCGCAAGTACATCGAAAAGGATGCCGCGCTCGAACGCCGGTTCCAGCCCGTCATGGTCAGCGAGCCCACGGTCGAGGACACGATCAGCATCCTGCGCGGCCTGCGCGAGCGATACGAGATCCATCACGGCGTCAGAATCAAAGACGGCGCGCTGGTCGCCGCCGCCGTTCTCTCCAATCGATACATCAGCGATCGGTTTCTTCCCGACAAAGCGATCGACCTCGTCGACGAGGCGGCGTCGAAGCTGCGCATGGAGATCGACTCGATGCCCGCCGAGCTCGACGAGATCAACCGGCGCATGATGCAGCTCGAGATCGAGCGGGAGGCGCTCCGCAAGGAGAAGGACAGGGCGTCGGTCGATCGGCTTGGCAAGCTCGAGAAGGAGCTGGCGGATCTGAAAGAAGAAGGCTCGCGGCTGACCGCGCAATGGCAGAGAGAAAAGGAAGCCATTCAGCTGCAGCGAACGCTGAAAGAAGAGCTCGAGCAGGTACGCCTGGAGATCGACCGCGCGCAGCGCGCCGGCGACTACGGCAAGGCGTCCGAGCTGCAGTACGGCAGGCTGCCGGAGCTCGAACGGAGAATCCGTGAAGACGAGGATCGCCTCGGGAAGACTCAGCAGAGCCAGCGGATGCTGAAAGAAGAGGTGGACGAGGAAGACATCGCCGAGGTCGTCAGCAAGTGGACGCACATCCCGGTCAGCCGCCTGATCGAGGGCGAAGTCCAGAAGCTCATTCATATGGAAGAGCGTCTCCACAAGCGCGTGGTGGGCCAGGACGAGGCGATTCAGGCGGTCTCGAATGCGATCCGGCGCGCGCGTGCGGGGCTGCAGGATCCGAATCGCCCGCTCGGCAGCTTCATCTTTCTCGGGCCCACCGGCGTCGGGAAAACCGAGCTGGCGCGCGCGCTGGCCGCGTTTCTGTTCGACGACGACCAGGCGATGATCCGCATCGACATGTCCGAGTACCAGGAGAAGCACACCGTGTCGCGGTTGCTCGGCGCGCCGCCCGGATATGTGGGTTACGAGGAGGCCGGCCAACTGACCGAAGCCGTTCGGCGCCGCCCGTATTCCGTTGTGCTGTTCGATGAGATCGAGAAGGCGCATCCCGAAGTGCTGAACGTCCTGCTGCAGCTGCTCGACGACGGGCGCCTGACCGACGGCAAAGGCCGAACCGTCGACTTCAAGAACACCGTCGTCATCATGACGTCGAATCTCGGCAGCGCGTTTCTCGCCGAGCGGCACGACCGCGGCATCGATGAGGGCGTCAAGCGGGAGGTGATGGACGCGTTGCGGGCCCACTTCCGGCCCGAGTTCATCAACCGCGTGGATGAAATCATCATCTTCCACCCATTGAGCCGCGAGCAGATGAAGGCGATCATCGACATTCAGGTGCACAACCTGCTGGCGCGCCTGGCGGATCGGAAGATCTACGTGACGCTCACCGATCCGGCCAAGGAGTGGCTGGTGCGCGAGGGCTACGACCCGGCCTACGGCGCGCGTCCGCTGAAGCGCGCGATTCAAAAGCTGATTCTCGACCCGCTCGCCATACGCGTGCTCGACGGCGAGTTCGTCGAAGGCGACCACATCCAGGTCGACGCGGGCAAGGAGGGGTTGAAGTTTGTGAAGCAGCTGACCGGAGCCGCCGCCTGATGCCGCCGGTCCCCAAGCGTACACGGCCGCCGAACCCGCGCGGCGAGCGCCGCCCGTTCCCGCGCCGGCCGAGCGGCTCGATCTGGTACGGCCTCGGCATTCTGGCCCTCCTCGCCCTGGCGCAGACGTACTTCCTCGTTCCCGGCGGCAAGCAGATCTCGTACAGCGAATTCAAGCAGCTGTTGAAGGACGGCAAAATCGCCGAAGTCACCGTTGCCGAAGACACGATTCGGGGAACGCTCAAGCCGCAAAGCGCGAAGGAGAAGCCGGAGCTCATCTCGACCACGAAAATTGAGGATCCGAATCTTGTCGCCGAGCTCGATCAGGCCAAAGTGAAATACACCGGCGAGCCGGCGAGCCGCTGGATGTCCACCATTCTGAGCTCGGTGATTCCGATACTCTTCTTCATCGGACTGTGGAGCTTCCTCTTCCGCAGGATGGGCAGCGCCGAGGGCGGTGTGATGTCGTTCGCGCGCAGCCGCGCGAAGATTTATTCCGAAGACGACGTGAAGGTGAGCTTCGACGACGTGGCGGGCGTCGACGAGGCGAAGGAGGAGCTCAGGGAGATCGTCGAGTTCCTGCAGACCCCGAAGAAGTACACAAATCTGGGCGGCCGGATTCCGAAAGGCGTGCTGCTGGTCGGGCCGCCCGGCACCGGCAAAACGCTGCTGGCGCGCGCCGTGGCGGGCGAGGCGAAGGTGCCGTTCTTCAGCTTGAGCGGCTCGGAGTTTGTCGAGATGTTCGTGGGCGTCGGCGCCGCGCGGGTCCGCGACCTGTTCGCCCAGGCCGAAAGCAAGGCGCCGTGCATTGTGTTCATCGACGAACTCGACGCGCTCGGCAAGACACGCGTGCAAAGCCCCATGGGCAGCCACGAGGAGCGCGAGCAGACGTTGAACCAGCTGCTTGCGGAGATGGACGGTTTCGACTCGCGCAAGGGCGTCATCATCATGGGCGCGACCAACCGGCCCGAGGTGCTCGATCCTGCGCTGATGCGGCCCGGCCGTTTCGATCGCCAGGTGCTGGTCGACAAGCCCGACGTGCGCGGCCGCGAACAGATTCTTCGCATCCACGCCAGGGCCGTGAAGGTGACGCCGGGCGTCGATTTCAAGGTGATTGCGGCGCGGACGGTGGGTTTCGCCGGCGCAGACCTCGCCAACCTCGTGAACGAGGCGGCGCTGCTCGCCGCGCGCAAGGACAAGGAAGCCGTCGAAATGGCCGACTTCGAAGAGGCCATCGATCGGCTCATCGCCGGCCTCGAGAAGAAGCGCATCATGAGCCCGCGCGAGCGCGAGATGGTGGCCTACCACGAGTCCGGCCACGCCATCGTCGCGACGACGCTCCCCGGCCTGGACCCGGTCCATAAAATCTCGATCGTGCAGCGCGGATTCGGCGCGCTCGGCTACACGATGCAGTTGCCGCTCGAAGAGCGGTATCTCCTCACGCGAACCGATCTCCTCAATCAACTGGCGGTACTCCTCGGGGGCCGGTCTGCGGAAGAGATCGCGGTGGGTGAGATTTCAACCGGCGCGCAAAACGACCTGCAGCGCGCCACCGATATCGCCAGGGCCATGGTCACGCAATACGGCATGAGCGACGCGCTCGGGACCGTGAACTACGAAGGATCGCGGCGGCCGACGTTCCTGGACATTCCGATGGGGCCGGAGCGCGGCCCCTATGGCGAAGAGACCGCCCAGAAGATCGACGCCGAAGTGAAGCGCATCATGGAAGAGGCGCACGACCGCGCCCATCATGTGATCGCCGAACGGCGGGGACTGCTCGAAACGATCACAAGGCGATTGCTGGAAAAGGAAGTGATCGAGGGCGACGAGCTGCGGGTGCTGGTTGCCGAAAGCGAACTGAACGAGACTCAAGACTCAGGGCTCAAGGCTCAAGGCTGAACTCAGGCTCAAGACCCAAGGCTCAGGGCTCAAGGCTCAGGGGGCCGACCCGGGCAGTGAGCGGCTACGTCGCCGGCTTGTCTTCGCTGCCCTTGATCGCCGCCTCGGCGGCCTGGAAGCCTATGCGTGAGTGCGTGCCGTCGCAGAACGGTTTGGTGGTCGAGCCGCCGCACCGGCACAGGGCAAACGGCCGCTTCGCGATCGGATACGGGTTCCCGTTCCAGTCCACCACCGTTACATCCTCGCCGTCCACGAGATACGGACCGTTCTGCCGGATCTTGATCGTCGCCATCGTCGTTTCCCCGTGTTTCGTTATCCCATTTTCTGCATGGCCGAGAGGAACTCGGTGTTGCTCTTCGTCTTGCCCATCTTGTCCAGCAACAACTCCATCGCCTCGACCGGTGAAAGCGGAGTCAGCACCTTGCGCAGCACCCAGATGCGGTTGAGATCATCTTTGGGAATCAGCAGCTCTTCCTTCCGCGTTCCGCTCTTCTGCAAATCGATTGCCGGGAAGACGCGCTTGTCTGCCAGCTTGCGGTCGAGGTGAATTTCCATGTTGCCGGTGCCCTTGAACTCTTCAAAGATGACGTCGTCCATGCGGGACCCCGTATCGATCAGCGCAGTGGCGATGATCGTGAGCGACCCGCCTTCCTCGATGTTTCGTGCAGCCCCGAAAAACCGCTTCGGCTTCTGAAGCGCGTTCGAATCGAGACCGCCAGACAGCACCTTGCCGGACGGGGGGATCACGGTGTTGTACGCCCGCGCGAGACGCGTAATCGAGTCGAGCAGGATGAGCACGTCCTTCTTGTGCTCGACCAGCCGCTTGGCCTTCTCGATCACCATTTCAGCGACCTGCACGTGACGCTGCGCCGGCTCGTCGAACGTGGACGAAATCACCTCGCCATCCACCGAACGCTGCATGTCGGTGACTTCTTCGGGCCGCTCGTCGATGAGCAGCACGATCAGGAACACTTCCGGATGGTTCTGCACGACCGACTGCGCGATGTTCTGCAGCAGCATCGTCTTTCCGGTGCGCGGCGGCGCCACGATCAGGCCGCGCTGGCCTTTCCCGATCGGTGTCCAGAGATCCATCACGCGGGACGACAGATTTTCCGCCGCCGTTTCGAGCTTGAGGCGCTCCTGCGGGTAGAGCGGCGTGAGATTTTCGAAGAAGAGCTTGTCGCGTGCCTGTTCGGGCTGCTCGAAGTTGACGGCTTCAACCTTGATGAGCGCGAAATACCGCTCGCCTTCCTTCGGCGGCCGAATCTGCCCGGACACGGTGTCGCCGGTCTGCAGGTCGAACTTCCGGATTTGGGACGGCGACACATAGATGTCGTCCGGCCCCGGCAGGTAGTTGTAATCGGGTGCGCGCAGGAAGCCGAAGCCGTCGGGCAGCACTTCGAGCACACCCTCCGAAAAAATGAATCCGCTCTGTTCGGTTTGCGCCTTCAGGATCTGGAAAATCAGCTCCTGCTTGCGCATACCGGTGGCGCCCGCGACGTTGAGCTCCTTGGCGATCTGCGTCAGCTTCTGGATGCTCATCTCCTTCAGCTCGCCGATGTTGAGCCCTTCACCGCGTCGTGGCTGGCCCTGCGGTCCCGGTTGGCCCTGGGGTGCCGGCTGGCCTTGCGGTCCTGGTTGACCTTGCGGTCCCGGCTGACCTTGCGGTCCCGGCTGACTTTGCTGCCCCGGCTGGCCTTGCGCTGTCGGCGGGGGTTGCGGCGCACGCGGCGGCGAGTCGAGCGTTTCAGCAGCCGCCGTTACGGGTTGGGCCGGCGCGGGTGGATCGGAAGACGCCGGGGGCTCGTTGGCGGAGCCTCGAGGCGCCGGGTTGTGGCGCTTGTGATTTGTTGTGGGCATGAAACCTTACTGGTTGTTTACGGGTGTGTAGCCGTCAATACGGCCGTACCGGAACGAAATTGAGTCGTGTGATCAAATTTGCGGGGAATTGTTTCTATCAACACCGCGGGTCCGAGGTGCCCGCGTCCCAATCAGACAGGAAATAATCGACCGAGTGTCAGTATAGAACCCGGTCGTCGCGGTGTCAAGCATACGGATTTTGGTACGGATTTTCGCCGATCCCCAGAATGCTGCACGCCAGAATGGGCTCCACCTTCAGCGCCCGGGCCAGGCGAATCAGCTCGTCGCTCTCGGACCCCGGATTCAGCCAGACCTCGGGAATGCCCTTCTGAGCCACCTCGGCGATGACCTGCTCGCCGATGGCCGGCGGCACGTAGAACGTCGCCATATCTATGGCGCCCGGCACGTCGAGCACCGACCGGTACGTCTTCAGTCCCTCCACCTGCGCTTCGTTCGGGTTGATCGGAATCACCGTGTAGCCCTTCCGGCGAAACGCACGCAGCGCACGGTTGCCGAACTTGCGAGGATCCGACGAGGCGCCGATGATCGCGACGGTCTTACCGGTCTGGGCCATCTGGAAAGATCTTACCCGGATTCAGAATGCCGCGCGGGTCGAACGCCGCCTTGACCCGCTTCATCAGCGCGATCTCCACGGCCGACAGCTCGAGGTGCAGATACGCCGCTTTGGTAAAGCCGATCCCGTGCTCTCCGCTGATCGACCCTTCCAGCGCCACCACCCCCTCGAACAGCGCACGCTCGGCCTCGCGGGCCCGGGGCATGGCGTCACTATGCTTGACCATTATGTTCACGTGAATATTCCCGTCCCCGGCGTGCCCGAAGCACGCGATGGGCAGCGCGCTCGTCCGCCGAATCCGCTCCACCAGCTCGAACAACTGCGGCACCCGCCCCCGCGGCACGACCACGTCGTTATTGAGTTTGACGGTTGAGATGTGCTTGAGCGCCGCCGACAGCTCGCGGCGCATCCGCCAGATTTCGGCGCGATCCCCCTCGTCGGCGGCGCGACGAATATCGGTCGCCTTCGCCGACCGGCAGGCTTCCTCGACCAGCGCGATCTCTTCCTCTGCAGCCTGCGGCGTGCCGTCGACTTCCACAATCAGCGCTGCGCCGGCGCCGGCCGGCACGAGCGGTTGTCCCAGATGCGCATCGAGCGCGTCGAGCGAATCGCGGTCCACCAGCTCGACCGCGGCGGGCACGACCGACAGCTGGATCATCGCGGTGACCGCATCGACAGCCGATTCGATATCGCTGAACGCGGCCCGAAGGGTTCGTTGCGCAGCCGGTTTCGGAACGAGCCGCAGAATGATTTCGGTGATGATCGCCAGCGTGCCTTCCGAGCCGACGAGCAGCTGCGTGAGATCATAGCCAACGACGCTCTTTACCGCCTTCGAACCGGTGCGGATCACCTCACCCGTGGGCAGGACGGCTTCGAGCGCGAGCACGTATCGCTTCGTCGTCCCGTACTTGAACGCCCGGGGACCGCCGGCGCATTCCGCGACGTTTCCGCCGATCGCCGACTGCCGCAGGCTGGCGGGATCGGGCGGATAAAACAGGCCGACCTGTTCCACGGCATCCTGGAGATCGCCCGTGATGACGTTGGGCTGCACGCGGGCGAGCAGGTTCACCTCGTCGATTTCCAGGATCCGGTTCAGCCGCTCGAGCGAGAGGACCACGCCGCCGCGGGTGGGCACCGCCCCGCCGGTGTAGCCGGTGCCGCCGCCGCGCACGACCATCGGGATCCGCTGCTCGTCGCATGCTCTGGCGATGGATGCGATCTGTCCGGTCGACGCGGGAAGCGCGACGAGATCGGCGGGATGGACTTGTTTCAGGGCGTCGGCGCCGTAGGCCTCGAGCGAGCCGGCGTCGCGTAGAACAAACGGGCCACCAACAATGCCGACGACCCGTTCGATAAAACCCGCAGGAAGCTGAGCCAAGCGGCGTTAACGGGCCACGGCGCCCTGACGCTCCCGCTTCTTCACGAACTCGAGAATCCGGCTCGTGCCCTCGCGCAGCCGATCCAGCGAGGTGGCGTACGAGATCCTCACGAAACCGGGCGCGTCGAACCCCTCGCCGGCCGTCAGCGCGACGCGCGCTTCGTCAAGCAGCAGCTCCGAAAACTCCGCCGTGCCGGGGATGCCAATCGACTCGAGCACTTTTGTGAGCCGCGGGAACAGGTAGAACGCGCCCGCGGGCTTCACGACCTCGATGCGCGGATCCACTGCGAGCCATTCCATCAGTTTGTCGCGGCGTATCCTGTACTCGTTGAGCATGTCGGTGACGGGCTGCTGCGACCCGGTGAGCGCCTGCAGCGCCGCCTTCTGCGAAATGGACGCGACGTTCGACGTCGAATGCCCCTGCAACGTGTTGGCCGCGGCGACGACCTCCTTGGGTCCGAGAATCCAGCCGCAGCGCCAGCCGGTCATCGAGTAGGCCTTCGAGGCCGACCCGGCGATGAGCGCCCGGTCGCGCATCCGATCGGTCAGCACTTTGACCAGGTTGTGCGGCACGTTGTCGTAGATCAGTTTTTCATAGCACAAGTCGACGATGATCCAGATGCCGCGCTTCGCGCATGCGTCCGCGATGGCCCCGAGCTCCTCCTCCGAAATTACGGCGCCGGTCGGATTTGCCGGCGAATTGATGATCACCGCCTTGGTGCGCGGCGTGAGCGCCGAGATGACGGCTTCGGGATGGATGGCGAACCCGTCTTCGGGCCTGGTTGCCACGATGATCGGCGTGGCGCCCATGAGCTTGACCTGCTCGGGAATTGTCGGCCAGTACGGCGCGTGCGTGATCACCTCATCGCCTGGGTCGTACAACACCATGGCAATGTTGAAAAGCGCCTGCTTGCCGCCGGCGGTCGCAATCGTCTCCGCTTCGGTAAACGTGACGCCGTAGTCGGCCTTGTATCGCGCGCAAATCGCCTGCCTGAGGTCAGCCATCCCGGCTGGCGGCGTGTACTTCGTGAAGTTCTGATCGATCGCCGCCTTGGCCGCCGTCTTCGCCGGCTCGGGCGTTGGAAAATCGGGCTCGCCGGCGCCGAAATCGACCACGTCGATGCCCTGGCGCTTCAGCTTCTCCGCCTCGCCCGCCACCTTCATGGTGGGCGAGGTCGAAATCCGTCCCATCCGTTCAGCCAGCATGTGCCCTCTGTTTTTCTCGGAGCCGGGTTTCCACAATCTCGGGGACGAGCCCGCTGACGCGCCCCCCGAGCGAAAAGACTTCCTTGATGAGCCGCGAGCTGATGTAAGTGTACTGCTCGGCCGGCATCATGAACACGGTCTCCACGTTCGGGCTCAACCGGCGGTTCATCAGCGCCATCTGGAATTCGACCTCGAAATCCGTGAGCGCACGCAGCCCCCGCACGATGACGCTGGCTTTGCGCGCCTTCACATAATCGACGAGCAACCCGTCAAAGGTATCCACTTCCACGGTCGGCAGGCCGCGAAACGCCTCGCGGGCGATCTCGACTCGCTCATGGGTCGTAAACAGCGGCAACTTCTCCGCATTCACCAGGATGGCCACGATGATCTTCTCGAACAGGTGCGTGCCTCGTTCGATGATGTCGACGTGGCCGTTGGTCAGCGGGTCGAAAGAGCCCGGATAGACCGCTAGGCGGTTTTTGCCCATGATGCGCTCGAATAAAATGCCAACGCGCTGTCGCCCGATCTTACGTCGCGGATGCGCGGCAGCGCACCCGCCGAATCCGGCGCCGGGCGGCGCCGCGCGTGCTCCAGCACCAGTAACCCGCCCGGAGCGATGAAAGGCTCAGCCGCAGCAACCGCCGCCAGGAGGTCAGGGTCGTCGTAGGGCGGATCCAGGACCGCAAGATCAAACGCCGCCGGCGCCGGCAACGGAGGCTTCCCGCCGAGGCGACCTCGGATAATAGCATAGCGGTCCGACACACCACACAGCTTCAGATTCCGATCGATGAGCTCGAGCGCGCGAGCGTCGCAGTCCACGAACGTGACATGCGCCGCGCCGCGGCTCAGTGCTTCGATTCCAATCGCGCCGGTTCCGGCGTACCCGTCGAGCACCCGCGCGCCGGGCACGCGCGAGGCGACGATATTGAACAGCGTCTCCCTCAGCTTGTCGGACGTGGGGCGCAGGCCGTCCCACTTCGGCGGCGCAAGCCTGCGTCCTTTGAATTCTCCCGCGATCACGCGCATTTCTATCCAACGTCCATCAATCCAAACCGTGCCGGCCATGTCTGGCGCAACGATTCGAGAACGGCCGGCGACATCGCATTGCTCGCGAGGTAACTCTTCGCTTCCTCGCGTGCCCGCTCCATCAGCGAGTGGTCGCGCAGGAGATCGCCGGTTCGCAACGTCGGCAGCCCCGACTGGCGCGTTCCGAAAAAATCACCCGGACCCCTCAGCTGCAAATCGCGCTCGGCAATCTCAAATCCGTCGTTCGTGGCGGCGAGCGCCTTCAGCCGTTCCTTGCCCGGCACCGAAATCGGATACTGGTACAGCAGAATGCAATGCGATTGATGGCTGCCGCGGCCGACGCGGCCGCGCAGCTGGTGGAGCTGAGACAACCCGAAGCGCTCGGCGTGCTCAATCACCATGATCGAGGCATTCGCCACGTCGATCCCCACCTCGATCACCGTCGTGGACACCAGCACCTGAATTTCGCCGCTCGCAAACGCGCGCATCACTCGATCCTTGGCATCCTGCTTCATGCGGCCGTGCAGCAGCGCGACCCGGTACTCCGGAAATATGTCCTGCGCGAGATGATCGGCCATCTCGGTGGCGGCCTTCAGATCGACTTTCTCCGACTCTTCGATCAGCGGATAGACGACGTAGGCCTGGCGGCCGGCGTCCAACTCCCCCTTCACCAGCCGATAGATCTCCTCTCTCCGCGATTCGGGTTTGACCGTCGTGGCAATGGCCCGGCGGCCCGGAGGCATGTCGCGCATCACCGAAACGTCGAGGTCGCCATACGCCGTCAGCGCGAGCGTCCGCGGAATGGGCGTCGCGGTCATGACCAGCACGTCGGGACGCAGCCCTTTCGATCGAAGAGACGCGCGCTGCACGACGCCGAATCGATGTTGCTCGTCGATCACGGCCAGCCCCAGCGATCGAAAGGTCACCGTTCCCTGCACCAGCGCGTGAGTCCCGACGATAAGATGCACATCGCCGGCCGCCAGCCTGGCGAGCAGGTCTCTTCGTCGCAGCCCCGCCGTCGCGCCTGTGAGAAGCTCCACGTGAAATCGAGACTTTTCCAGAAGCTTTCGCAAGCTCAGGTAGTGCTGCTCCGCGAGAATCTCGGTGGGAGCCATGAAGGCGACCTGCAGGCCGTTTTCCATCGCGACGAGCGCCGCAAGCAGCGCGACGATGGTCTTGCCTGCGCCGACATCGCCCTGGAGCAGCCTGTTCATCGGCGCCGGTTGCTGCATATCGTCGACGATCTCCTTCAGCGCGGCCCGCTGCCCTTCGGTGAGGCGGAATGGCAGAATCTTCCGGGCCGACTCGCGGATGCGATCGTCGACATGGACCACCGCCGGCTTGGATTCGCGAGCGGTGGACCGGCGGCGCATCAACAGGCCCAGCTGAAACAGAAAAAACTCCTCGACGATCAGGCGTATCTGGGCGGGCGTTCGAAACTGGTTCAGCAAATCGATGGACGTTCCCGGAACCGGAAAATGCGCCTCGAGAAGCGCCTCGCGGCGCGGCGGCAGGCATAGGCGCTCCCGTATGTCGGATGGAAGCGGATCTTCGAGCTCATCGGGAACGCGCGCAAGCACCTCGTAGACCAGCCGGCGCTGCATCTTCGGCGTCATCGCGCCGGCTTTTTCGTAGACGGGGACGATGCGGCCGGTGTGAATGGTGACGGCCTCGCCTGCCTCGCCCTCGCCGGCCTCGATGATTTCGTACTCGGGATTCGTGAGTTGCAGGCCTGGCCGCGCCTCGACGGTGCCGAACAGCACAACGTTCAGGCGCGGCTTGAGAATGTCGTGAAGAAAGCTTTGATTCATCCAGACCGCGCGAATCGAACCGCTGTCGTCTCCGACAAGCGCTTCAAAAATCTTGAAGCCCGGCCGCCTCGTCGTCCGCAGCCGGCTGCTCTGAATGCGGCCGGCGACGGCGACCTCCTGGCCCTCCTTCAGGGTTGAAATCGGCTGGAGATGGCCGCGGTCCTCATAGCGAAGGGGAAAACGGTAAACGAGATCCTCGACGGTGGCGAGCCCGATTCGCTGAAAGTCCGCCGCGCGGCGCGGCCCGACGCCTTTCAGGTACTGAAGCGGTGTTTGGAGAAAGTCGGACAAGAACCATGAACCACGGTTACTGAATGACTATCGCCTGCCCGCGAGCAATCTGAATCTCGCGTATGCCCGCAGGCAGCGCGAACGGCTTGTCGAGGGCAACGCCCTGCGGCGATTCCGGTGACTTCGAGTAAGAGGTCACGATGTCCTGCAGCATCCACACCGGGACCGGGACTCCCGATACCGACGCCGACTCGAGCACGAACGACGCCACGCCGTCCTTGCTCTTCAGCAAGCCGTTGGCCTGAACCGGCACGCTCCCGGTCAGATAGCTGTAGGGGTCCAGCATGCCGCCGCTTGCCTTCCTATTCTTTGAAACTTCGCTCAAGTCAACCGTCGCGCGGCCCGATACCCGTCCGTCTCCGAGAATGGAAACCCACGGATCTTTCACGCCGGCCGGCAGCTTGTCCCCGAGCTCGTATTGCAGATAGGAATTCAGCTCAGCCTCCGACACCGGCGTCTGCACGTCGCCGCGCCGTTCCGTCGCGTTTTTATTGATTCGGTCGATCTTTGCCTGCAACCGTGCCGCGTCGCGCCGCGACACGGGGTCCGGCGCGGCATCCGGCACGGCTGAAGCCACGCAGACGGCGAGCAGACCGACGAGCGCCGGGACGGTCAGAAATTGGTTGGTACGGTGCTTCATTTTGCTCTTCTTCGGGAAAAGGGGGCGCTGACTGAAGTGTACAGGCTCGGGGCTCAAGGCTCAAGGCTCAAGGCGCCCTGAGTCTGGAGCGCCGGCTATTGGGCGGGAGGGCGGTTGGCGCGGTTCATCTCGCGAGCGCGCATCAGCAGCTGCAATTTGCGCTGCTCGATTTGCTGCTCGAACAGGCGAAATCGCGCCTGCTGGCGCACATCGAGCGTTTGATCGACGCCGTCCATGGCGCGCTGGATTTCACCGGCGGCACGCGTCTCGAGCTCGCGCAGCAACCGAAGCCGATCGTGAAGATCGCTCTCGGGAACCTGGCCCATTCTTCCGTTGGTCATCTGCCGCAGCTCCTGAAGCAGCTTCAGACGTTCCTGCTCATTGCGCCGCCGAGCTTCCTGCAGCACGCGCAGCTTCGGCACAAACGCGTTGAACTGCGCGTCGCTCAGCGCCAGAAAATCCTGCGCCTGCACCAGCGCAAAGCCATCGAGCAGCCGCTGAACTTCGCCCGGCGCCAACCCGGCCGGTGGTTGCCCAGCCGGCGGCTGCCCGGCCGACGGCTGCTGGCCGGCGGGTTGGGCGAACCCCGCCGCGCTGAACAGCACCAACGCGGCGCACAGCACGGCAATTCTCATAATTTCCTGGAATTCTTGATCTCTCTCTGCAAGAGTTCCACTGCGGCGCGCTGCTCGTCCTGTGACAGCTGGCCCAGCGCGCGGTCGGCCGAACCCGGGGTGGCGATCAGGCCGGCCTCGGCCGCTTGTTCAAAATCCATCTGTGACGCCAAATCCCCCATCACCGCCCAGGAGGCATCGTCCTCCGAGGCATGCAGTGAATCGCCCGCCTGCGCCCTGTTCGCAGGACTCAGCGCGGCCTGATTGCCTCCAGCCGGCCCAGCGTAATGGATGGTGACGACGACCGCCAGCGCGACCGCAACGGTCGCACCCAGTATGCCTGCGGCCCAGGCAAGATTGAACCGGCTCGACCACCCTCGCGGCGGCAGAGGCTCGTCGGCCACCGCATCGCGGACGCGCTGAGACAGATGGTCCCAGAAAAGCGGCGAAGGTTCCGGCACGTCCACTTCCCGCAACGCCGCGATGATTTCTTCGTCCGAAAGCTGCGTCATGTCAACAATCTCTTCAAATTTCCCAGGGCGTGAAAAAAGTTGGCCTTCACGGCGCCGACCGAGCTACCAAGGATGCCGGCGATTTCCTCATGAGAGAGCTCATGATAGACGCGAAGAATCACGGTGGCTCGCTGTTTTTTTGGTAACTGCGCGATGGCGGCTCGCACCTCCGCCGCGCGTTCCCCCCGCATCAGCTCAACGGCCGCGTCGGGCGCCCGCTCGTCCACGTGAGGCCTGGCGTCGATTGGCTCGGTGGCCGGACGCTTCACACTGACGCGGTTCAAACACACGTTCACGCCAATTCGATAGAGCCACGTGCCGAGCGACGAGTGCCCGCGAAATCGCCCCAGTCCCTTGAACGCGCGCACGAACACGTCCTGCGACAAGTCGCTGGCGTCTTCGTGGTTGCCCACGAACCGGTAGCACAAGTGATACACCGTGCGGCGATGGCGCTCGACGATGATGTCGAAGGCTTCGCGCTCGCCGGCCAGGCACGCCGCGACCAGCTGCTCCTCGTCCATGTCGCCGAGCAGGGCGCGATCGGCCGCCGGAGCCGGATCAGGCTGCACGACCCTCAGGGTCCATTCAGGTCTGTAGTTTTCCGCCAAAACCCGAGAGATGTCGCTCGCCATCATCACTCCGTCCCAGGGGGAAGCCTGCCTATTCTTTTAGACCGGAGCGACCCGGCAAGGTTACACCGGGCCACAAGCTGTAGGGGTGGGGCGACGCCGGCTTCTTCGCGGGGAGTGATTGAAATCGCTACAACTTGAATGCTCATAAGGTCTTGTAAAAAAAGATGTTATGGCTCTCGATTTGCTGTTATTCTCGGTGGCGTGGCGACCCCGATTTACGATCACCATCACGCCGTCCAGTTCTACGGCGATGACCAGACTCTGTGTGGCACCGTGGCCGGGTTTCTGGCGCAGGGCTTTGTCGACCGGCATCCCGGAATCCTCATCGCAACACCGGCGCACACGATCTCGGTGCTCGATGAGCTTAGAGCGCGGATGATTGACGTCGACAAGGCGCAGAAGTGCGGCGACCTCATCGTGCTCGATGCGCAGAAGACTCTTGACGTGTTCATGGGTACCGACATGCCCGACGCGCAGCGATTCGAGGACAGCGTCGGGAAACTCGTTGCGGAGGTTCTGAATTCCCGTCCCGAGCGCGTATTGATCCGCGCCTATGGTGAAATGGTCGATGTGTTGTGGAAACAGGGGAAGCCCGAGGCGGCGATCAGACTCGAAACGCTCTGGAACAAGCTGGCGAACCAGCACGGGTTTGCGCTTCTGTGCGGATACTCCATGGGGAACTTCTACAAACAGACCGCGCTGTTCGAGGAAGTCTGCAAACAGCATACGCACGTGATGCCCGCCGAGGCTCCGAGACCGGCGCCGATCGCGAAACGCCGGCTCCACTAGTTTTTCCCACCTGGCCCAACCGAGAAGCCTCGCGTTGTCCGGCGTGTCAAACCAGCCGGCAAAACCTCGTGCGCGGAATGATTGACCTTCGCCTTTCTTTTGCGTATAGTGAGCGCGCCAAGGAGGTTTCACTTTGCTACCGCTCACAAAGCGCCAGCGGGAAATCCTCGACTACCTGCAGGACTTCATCCAGAAACATGGGTACGCGCCCAGCCTCGAGGAAATCGGGCGCCGGTTCGGCCTCTCTTCACTCGCCACCGTTCACAAGCACCTGACCAATCTGCAGGAAAAGGGCTTCATCAAGCGGGCGTGGAATCGCAGCCGCTCGGTGGAAATGATTCCGACCAGCACCGCGGGGCGCTCGGTGGATCTGCCGTTGCTCGGCTACGTGGCGGCTGGCGCGCCCATCGAGGCAATCGCGACATCCGAAACGATTGCCGTGCCGGAGGATCTGGTCGGCCGCCGCGATACGTACGTGCTGCGCGTGCGCGGAAACTCGATGATCGACGAGCAGATTTGCGACGGCGATCTGGTCATCGTGGAGGATCGCAAGACGGCCCAGAACGGCGAGATGGTGGTGGCGCTCCTCGGCGGCTCCGACGTCACGCTGAAAAAGCTGTATCGCGAGAACGGCCGCGTTCGTCTTCAGCCGGCCAATCCGTCGATGCAGCCGATCCTCGTGGACCCCGAGCACGTGCAGGTACAGGGGGTCGTCGTCGGGGTGATGAGAAAGTACTAGCCATGACTGAGTCCAAGCAGATTAATTTCACGATCGTTCCCGACGATTCGACCGAGTCGCCGCGCGCCTACGCCAACTTCTGCGCCGTGAACCATACGCCGTTCGACTTCACCATCACGTTTTGCGAGATGGCGCCGCTGTCGGAAAAGGACATCCGGGGGGCCGAAGCCGAGCATGTGGTGCGGGCGCCTGTGAAGGCGCGCATCGTGATGTCGCCGCAAGTCGTGCCGAACCTGATCGCCGCGCTCCAGGAGCAATTGCGGATTTATACAGAGTCGGCGGCCGGCGCCAGCCCACACGGGCCCGTGCACTGACCGCTTCCTCTGCGGGCCGATGAAATCCGCCGCCCAGACCCGTACTATCCTGCGCAAGCTTCAGCGCCAGCATCCAAACGCGAACACCGAGCTCGATTTCGCAAACCCTTATCAGCTGCTCGTCGCGACGATTCTGTCCGCCCAGTCGACCGATGCCGGCGTGAATCGGGTGACGCCGGAGCTGTTCAAGCGCTATCCCGACGCACGCGCGCTGGCGCGCGCGTCAAACGAAGAGCTGGAACCGCAGATTCGCGCCACCGGCTTTTTCCGGTCGAAAGCGCGCTCGTTGCTTGGTATGGCCGCGGCGCTCGTGGAAAAGCACGGCGGTGACGTGCCCGCGACCATGGAAGCGCTGGTGGAATTGCCCGGCGTCGGGCGCAAAACCGCAAACGTGGTCCTGGGTCACGCGCTCGGCGTACCCGGGTTGCCCGTCGATCGTCACGTGTTGCGGGTGAGCAATCGGATCGGCATCGCGGCTTCCGATGATCCGGTTGCGGTGGAAGAAGAGCTGGGCAAGGCGCTGCCGGAAGACGAGTGGACGCTCGACTCCGATACGCTGATTCTGCACGGCCGTCGAATCTGCAAGCCGAAGCCCCTCTGCGATCGCTGCAGCGTGCGCGCCGAGTGCGAGTACTACCGGCGCATCGTGGTGAAACCGCCCGCGCAGGGCCGGAAGAGGCGCCGCAAAGGCAAACACGAGCGCGGCAACAAGAGCAGATGACCGCCCGGCGCAAGCGCTTCGGACAACACTTTCTCGAACCGGTCTGGGCCGACAAGGTGCTGAAGGCTATCGACCCGGGCCCGGACGATGTCTTTCTGGAAATCGGCCCCGGTGCGGGCGCCCTTACCCTGAAGCTTGCGTCGCAGGTGGCGCAGCTGACCGCGGTGGAAATCGATCGCGATTTGATCGCCGGGTTGAAACCCCGTCTTCCATCAAATGCTTCGCTGATCGAAGGCGACATTCTCGAAGTGGATTTGCGCGCGATTACGGCCCCGCGCTCCCCCCTCGCCCGCGACGGCGTTCGCATCGCGGGCAATCTGCCCTTCAACGTATCGTCGCCGATTCTCTTTCGCCTGCTGGAGCTGCAGTCCCGGCGCCCCGTGAAAGACGCAACGCTAATGCTGCAGCGCGAAGTCGCCGATCGGATTGTTGCCAGGCCCGGCTCTGCGGAGTACGGCGTGTTGAGCGTGCTCGTCCAGTGGAAGGCATCCGTCACGAGGCTCCTCATCCTTCCGCCGGGCGCGTTTCGGCCACCGCCGGCCGTCACCTCCGCGCTGATTCGCCTCGCGTTCCGCCCGCCGGAGATCGCGGTGCTCGATCCGGCGTCATTCGAACGGCTCGTGCGCAGCGTCTTCACCCAGCGGCGCAAGACCTTGAACAACGCGCTGGCGTCCTTCGCAAAGGACACGCCGCTCTCGGCACCCGAGGCGCTCAAGCGCGCCAGGATCGATCCGACCCGGCGACCGCAGACCCTGCAGCTTGTTGAAATAGCTAGACTTGCCGACATTTTCACTTCGGGCGCCTAGCCCTTTGTGCTATTCTTCTGGCCTCTCCTATCAGGCAGCGCCCAGCAGCCTGGATCGTGCGACGCGACCGCGCGTCCGTTACTCCGGAGCCGTGACAGATTGCCCGCCAGGGCGTCTTGTCTCGGAGGTGTCTCCGGCCGACCAGGAGCTCGATGATCAATCTGGATGTGGTGCCGCTCGGCGGTCTGGGCGAATTCGGCATGAATCTGATGGCCGTGTCGTCGGAGGACACGACGATCGTGATCGACGCCGGAGTGATGTTTGCCGGGCCCGAGCTGCCCGGGGTCGATCTTCTCATTCCGGATCTCACCTACCTGCAGCAGTTGCCCAAGCGCCCGGCCGCGCTGTTGCTGACGCACGGCCATGAAGACCACATCGGCGCGGTCCCGTACGTGTGGCCGCACATCGACGGACCGGTGTACGGCACGCCCCTCACGCTGGCGCTGGTGCGGCCCAAGCTCGAAGAACACGGCATCAATCCCGGCGAGCGGCTGGTGGCGGTCCAGCCGCGCCAGCGCGTGCGCATCGGCGAATGCGAAGCGGAATTTCTGCGCGTCACCCACAGCATCCCCGACTGCGTGGCCATCGCCCTGCATACGCCCGCAGGCACGATCATCCACACCGGCGATTTCAAGATCGACCAGACGCCGATCGACGGGCAGCACCTCGACGTACATCGCTTCGCCGAGCTTGGCGGCGCGGGCGTGCTTGCGCTGTTTGCCGACAGCACGAACATCGATCGAAAGGGCTTCACCGGGTCGGAGCGCGACGTCCTTGAAGCGTTCGAAGAGATCTTTACCAGCGCCACCGGGAAGATCATCGTCGCCGCGTTTGCCTCGAGCGTGTATCGGATGCAGATCCTCGTCAATCTCGCCGAGCAGTTCGGGCGCAAGGTGGCATTCGTCGGCCGCGGCATGATCGAGACCTCGCAGACCGCCCAGCGGCTGGGGTATTTGCGATTACCGCCCGGCAGGGCGATCCGCGACTCGGAAGTCATGAACCTGCCGCCCTCCGACGTGCTGTGCCTCGCGACCGGGTCGCAGGGAGAGCCCTTGTCGGCGATGTCGAGGATGGCCATCAACGATCACCGCTCGGTCAAGGTGAGTGCGGAAGACACCGTGGTGTTTTCCGCGCGGGCCATTCCTGGAAACGAAAAGGCGATCGGCGAGGTTTACAACCATCTCGCCCGGCGCGGCGCGGAGGTGATCTACGAGGGTCTCAAGCATGTGCATGTCTCGGGGCACGGCAGCGAAGAAGAGCTCAAGCTGATGCTCTCACTCGTGCGGCCGCGCCACTTCGTGCCGATTCACGGCGAGTACCGCCAGCTGTCGCAACACGCGCGCATCGCCGAGCGCGTCACCGCCGGCATCGAACCACCGGTGAAGGTGATGCTGGCAGAGAACGGCGACGTGATTCGCTTCGACGAGACGGGCGGACGTATCGCCGGGAAGGCGCCCGCCGGCCGCACGCTGATCGATTCCACCGGCTCGGGCGAAGTGGTCGACGAAGTGCTGCGCGATCGCCGCCACCTGTCGGAAGACGGTCTGCTGGTACCGGTGGTGGCCATCAACAAGCAGACCGGCGAAATCGAAGGCGAGCCGGATCTGGTGAGCCGCGGCCTGGCGCAGGACGCCGGCAGCGCCGACATGTTGCGCGAAGGCGTCCGGCTGCTCAGCGAAGTGATTCACGGCGCCAGCGTGGAAGAGCGCACCGACCAGGGATTGATCAAGGAGAAAATCCGCGTGGAATTGAGACGATTCTTCCGCAAGCGTTCCGGCCGGAGGCCGCTCGTGGTGCCGGTCATCATGGAGGTATGAGCGTGAAGGCAGGCTCGACCCTTTCGCGGCGGGTGAGCGAATTCTTCGGCGTGGCGCTGTTTGCCGCGGCGCTCATCTGGCTGATCTCGCTGGCCACGTACGAGCCGGCCGATCCCGTGTGGTTCTTCAGCGCGGGGTCCGGCGCCGCCCCGGCCAATTTTGCCGGCCGCGTCGGGGCCTTCACGGCCGAACTGTCGTTTCAGTTGTTTGGCTATGCGTCGTATCTCATCCCGGGCGTGCTGGTCATCATCGGCTGGCATTACTTCTGGTGCCGCGCGCTCGATGCCGCCTACACCAAAATCATCGGCGTGCTGGTGATGTTCGGCTGCCTCAGCTCGCTGCTCAGCCTTGCCTTCGGGAACGTCGAGGTGTCTGGCAAACCGTTCCGGGCGGGTGGCTACATGGGCGAATGGCTCGCCTCGATGATGGCGGACTACCTGAACCGCACCGGCTCCATCATCGTTATTCTCACGCTGCTGTTCCTGGCCATCATCCTGTCCACCCAGTTCTCGCTGGGCCGCATGTTCTCGTCGGTCACCGCGGTGCTCCGGACGGGCACCTCGCGTCTGGCTGGCGCCGTTCGCGGCTGGCTCGAGGAGCGCCGCAGGTCCCGGCAGCGGCGCGCCGTGCTGGCGAAGCAGGCCAAGAAAGCCGCGCAGCCTCTTGACGCGCCGGCGGCGGCCGCCAGAAAGCCGTCGCCGCCGAACGACGAGGCGCCTCAACGTCCGATCCTGCCCGACCCGCGGGGGGTTGATGATCGACGGCCGCCCGTGATGGCCAAGCGCCCCCAGACAGAGGCGCCCATGCTCCCCCTGCCCGAGCCCGAACCCCGGCAGCCCCGGCGCGGCGGCGCGTTTGCCCTGCCACCGCTGGCGCTGCTCGATGCGCCCAAGATCGAGCGGAAAATCGACGAACGGGAGCTGATGGAAGGCGCGCGGCTGCTCGAGGAAAAGTGCCGCGAGTTCGCGGTGGAGGGCGCGGTGGCCCAGATTCATCCGGGCCCCGTCGTCACGACCTTCGAATTCAAGCCGGACGCCGGGGTGAAATACGGCAAGATCACGAGCCTCGCGGACGATCTGTGCCTTGCCATGCAGGCCGAGTCGGTGCTGATCGATCGCATTCCCGGCAAATCCACGGTCGGCATCCAGATTCCGAACCAGAACCGCGAACAGATCTCCCTGCGCGAGCTGCTGCAGTCGGAGATGTATCAGCGATCGGCGTCAAAGCTCACGCTTGCGCTCGGCAAGACGATTCACGGCGAGCCCTACGTCACCGATCTGGCGACCATGCCGCATTTGCTGATCGCGGGATCGACCGGCACCGGGAAATCGGTCGCGCTCAATTCAATGCTGTCGAGCATCCTCTTCCGGGCATCTCCCGACGAGGTGCGGCTCATCATGATCGACCCCAAGCGGCTCGAGCTCGGGATGTACGAAGACATCCCGCATCTCTTGACTCCGGTGGTCGTCGATCCGAAGCAGGCTGCCAACGCGCTTCGCTGGGCGACCAAGGAGATGGAAGAGCGCTACAAGCGGCTGGCCGCCGAAGGGGTGCGCAACATCGAGCAGTTCAACCGCAACATCGTCAACAGCGAGAAAGAGCGGCCGGCCGGCGACGGCGGAGAGCCGCGCCTGCCGCTCCCCTATATCGTGGTGGTCATCGACGAGCTCGCCGACCTGATGATGGTCGCCAGAAACGAAGTCGAAGAATCGATCGCGCGGCTGGCGCAGATGGCGCGCGCCGTCGGTATTCATCTGCTGCTGGCGACGCAGCGCCCGTCGGTCGACGTCATCACCGGGCTCATCAAGGCGAACCTTCCGTCACGCATCTCGTTCCGGGTGTCGTCGAAAACCGATTCGCGCACCATTCTCGACGCCAACGGCGCGGAACAGCTGCTGGGCAAAGGCGACATGCTGTTCCTGCCGCCGGCCTCGTCGCGCGTGATTCGCCTGCACGGTCCGTACATCTCCGAGCAGGAGAGCGCGCGTCTGGCGAGCTTCCTGCGCAAGCAA
>DASZHO010000008.1:0-2804 GCA_035937795.1 Vicinamibacterales bacterium
TGGCGAGCGGCTTCTCGGTCAACATCCTCACGCAGGAACATCAGTCGCTCTCGACCTACTTCGCCGGCGGCTGGAAAGAGCCCGAGCCACCGCCGTTCTCATTCGAGCCGTGGCAAGGCGGCCCGAAGCTCGCCGGCGTCTCAGCGGCACTTGGCTGCGCCGTCGAGACGATTCACGAAGGCGGCGACCACTTCATCGTCATCGGACGCGTGCTGGCCCTCTATCACCGCGAGCCTCCGATGGCACCGCTGGTGTTCAACGCCGGACGCTACGCGGCGCTCGCCGAGCCTGCAGTCACCGGCAACGTCCGCTAACGGGAGCGCGACCGAGATGAAGCAGCGTGTCTCCGCGCCGCGTCGGCCATTTAGGAACCGACATTGCTGAGTACTGGTATAGCAGGGTATACTGCGCCGGAAGTGAACATTGATCACAGTTCTCATGTGGACGGTCGGCGCCACCGCGCGGCCGTGGCGCAAGAGGTAACGGCCATGCCGCGACAGCGTCTCCTCAACCCCAAGAAAACCGCCTGGACGTTGATCGTGGCAGCGGGGATAATCGGCGTGCGGCTCGTCGCGCAACAGCCGGGGCAACCAGCTGGCGACGGTGCGCCGCCGCCGCCCGTCGTGCGCACCGACATCTCCGGCGACTGGACCTACGCCAACAACGAGGACCAGCCGCATCGCGTGCCAGGGCCGGAGCTTGGCGACTACACCGGCCTGCCGTTGAACAATGCCGATCGACAGAAGGCGGACGCGTGGGACGCGACGATCCTCTCGCAACCCGAGCGCCAGGCGCAACCGCATCCGGCCCAGTACTTGATGCGGGGACCGGGACCGGCGCTACGGATCGTGAAGATTCTCGATCCGATCACGCAGGAGCTCGTGGCCTACGCAATGGCCGGCGGCTTTGGACGCGCCGATCGCATCATCTGGATGGACGGCCGCCCGCACCCGTCCGATTTTTCGGAGCACACGTGGGATGGCTTCTCCACGGGCGTGTGGGAAAACGGTCAGCTCGTGGTGACGACGACGCACATGAAAATGGGCGTGATCCAGCGGAACGGGTCAGCCGCCAGTCCGTACGGCAAGATGGTCGAACACTTCTTTCGACACGGCGACCTGCTGGCGATGTTCTCGCGCATCGACGACCCGATCTACTTCGAGGAACCAATGGTGCGCTCGCAAACATGGCGATGGAACCCGAATGGCAACGCGGCACTCGGTAACGCGTTCGAATCGGTCGACGAGGTCGGTGACAAGCCGGTCGGGTGGGTGCCGTTCTATCCGCTCGGCATCACCCATTCCGAATTCGCACAAAAGGTGGGGCTCCCATTCGGCGCGACGCGCGGCGGCAAGGATTCGCTCTATCCCGAATACCAGTTGAAGATCCAGGTAATGATGAAGGAGGACGCGGCTCGCAAGGCGGCCGACACCGCGAAGCCCTCCCAGGACAACGCCGCTCCGAACAAGTAGCATGACGAAGCGAACCTGGTGGCTCACGACCGTCGCTGGCGCGGCGCTGATCTCTCGTCTCGGCGCGCAACAGGCGCCGCCCCCTCCCCAGATTCCACAGCCGATCTTTCGAGCGCTGGAGGACACCCGGAAGACCGGTGTCAAGCCTGACGAAATCACAGCCGGTGTCCGTCCAGATTACACGAGGCTTCGCGATCGGCTGGTCGTCATTCCGGTGCAGGGTCGGATTCACCTGATTGGCGGCGCCGGATCGAACATCGCCGTGGAGGTGAGCGACGAGGGCACGCTCCTCGTCGATACCGGCGATCCAGCGGCCGCCGACAAGGTGATCGCCGAAATCAAGCAGCTTCAGATCCGCCCGGTGCGCTGGATCATCAACACCGATGCCGATCTGGATCACACGGGAGGAAATGGAACCATCGCAAAGACCGGCGTCGCCTCGATCGCGCCGGGAGGTGTCGCCGCACCCGGAGGCGGTGGCGGAGCGTTCTATGGCGACGGGGCACGCCTGATCGCCTATCAGAACGTGTTGAACCGGATGAGCGCTCCGACGGGTCAACGCTCGCCGCGCGAAGTCGCCGAGTGGCCGACGGACACCTTTTTCACCGCGCGGAAGAACTTCTGGTTCGGCGGCGAGCCGATCGAGATGTGGCACGTGCCGGCCGCGCACAGCGACGGCGACGTCATGGTGTTCTTCCGCAAGTCGGACGTGATCGTTGCCGGGGATGTCATCGCTGCCGATCGCTATCCGTACATCGACGCGAAGAACGGCGGATCGATTCAAGGGATTATCGATGGACTGAATCAGATCGTGGCGACGGCCATACCGGAGTACAACCAGCAGGGCGGCACGCGGATCATTCCCGGCCACGGGCGCGTCCTGAACCAGAGCGACGTGGTCGAGTACCGCGACATGGCAACGATCATCCGCGACCGCATCGCGCAATTGGCAAAAGACGGGAAGACCCTCGCGCAGGTCAAGGCCATGCACCCCACGCTCGACTACGATGGCCTTTACGGATCGGCGACGGGCCTTTGGACCACGGATATGTTCATCGAAGAGGTATACAAAGAAGTGACCTCGACGCGTGCTCGGTAGGGACATCAACCGTCTGACGCGCGGAGTCCTTGGATGCGCCAGTAGGCGTCTGCGGCAGGCGGGCTTCTTTGGAGTGGGCGGCGAGATCCTGAAATGATCCGAATGAACGTTTTGGCATTCCGCGTCGCACTGGTCGCATGCTCGATCGCGACTTTTTCGTCATTGCCGGCACGTGGTCAAGCCCCTGCCGGCCAGGTGCCGGCCGCGCCAGCCCAACCCGCGCAAGGCCGCGG
>DASZHO010000009.1:0-2675 GCA_035937795.1 Vicinamibacterales bacterium
CCCCAAGTCGTTGTGGCAGTGAACGGAGAGTACGACCTTGTCGACATTGCGCACATTGCGTGTGAGGTACGAAAAGACCTCGTAGAATTCTTCGGGCACCGTATAGCCGACGGTGTCGGGGACATTGATCGTTGTGGCGCCGGCTTCGATCGCGGCTTCAACCACCTGCGCGAGAAACTCGAGCTCGGTGCGCGATGCGTCTTCCGGTGAAAATTCCACGTCGGCGCATACACTGCGTGCCAGCTTCACGCCATCGACCGTCGTATGGACGATCTGATCTTTCGCCATGTTGAGTTTGTATTCGCGATGAATGGCGCTGGTGGCGAGGAATACGTGGATGCGTGGACGCGCGGCATCCTTCAACGCGCGCCATGCGGTGTCAATGTCTTCTCGATTGCAGCGCGCGAGGCCCGCGATGATCGGACCCTGTACTTCGCGAGCCACCAGATTCACCGACTCCCAATCGCCAGGCGAGGCGATCGGGAACCCGGATTCGATGACGTCGACCCCAAGTTCCGCGAGCGCCTTCGCCACCCGCAGCTTTTCCGACTGCGTCATGCTGCAGCCGGGCGACTGCTCGCCGTCGCGCAGCGTGGTGTCGAAGATCAGGACGCGGTTGGGGTCGGTCATTCGCTTCGCGCGTGATGAGTGGTGGGGGGTCGAGGAGAGTTCTTGGTCATCACCGCTCACTCATTATGGCTTGCTCAACCACGGCATGCGGCCGCGCAGTGTCACGCCCACGTTCTCAATCGGCCGCTTCTGCGCCAAGTGAGGATCGTCCGCATTAACGCTGTGGCCGTTGAGACCGAGTTCACGGAAGATCTCTTATCGGACCGCGCTCGCCGTCGCCGTCAGCGCAGATTAGAGACGTCCTCGGTCCGCTCTCAGCGCGAATCGCCAATCGTGCCTCTTGTCGTCCGTACCCGCGTCTCGTTGACGGGTTGCCGACGTCATCTCGACGACGGTGCGGCACAGGCGAAGTTCGCCGCATCGTTCACGTCGCCCGAGCCGCGGTATTGCGCCACCTGCGGATAGGGGCACAGCGGCCGGGTGAGCGACTTCGACGGATCATCGGTGGCGCGTCCGGTGCCGACCACGCGTTCAGGCGCGACGCCGCGCTCGACCCATCGCTCGAGTGCGGCGAAGATATCGTGCTCAGGATCCCGGCTGGCCGCCGCTGCACCGCCCCCGTTGCCGAAACTGTTCGGCCCCGAGCCGCCACCGCAGTGCGCCATCCCCGGCACGAGAAACAGCCGGTAGAAATCCTCGGTCGGCGCGGCGCCAGGCGTGCGCGGATCCGGGTATTTCGAGAGAAACGTGCGCACCGTCTCGTAGTACTCGATCGAACTCGGCGCTGGAATGGCGGCGTCTCCCCACCCGTGGTACTGAATGAGCTTCCCGCCTGACGCACGGAACGACCGCAGGTCGGGGTTGGTCGCGTTGAGGACCGGTCCCGCCTTGCCGTCGCCGATGCTCACGTCGCGATCGAAGTCGAACATACGGAAATTCCATGTCGGATCCTCGAATACCGCCGCCCCGTAATAGCTGTTGCCGAACCCGAACTGGATGGCGTTTGCGGCGTTCGCCGGCGTGATCCAGGCGCCCCAGCTGCCAGGCACCGCTTCGGTCCCGAGCGGCTGTCCAACGAAGATGCGTTCCTGGGTGCGCGGATTGCGCGGTCCTTCGTAGATCTTCCGCAGCGCATCGACCTGGGCTTTGGGTAGACAATCGGGCGCATCCCCGCCCTTGCAGACGAGCACGGCGGGATCGAACATGCAGGCGCGCGGATTCTCGATCAGGCCGTCAGTCACGCCGTCGAGACGATCGCAGGCGGCCATGACGGCGCGCTGGATGACGGGGAGCTTGGCGGGTGGGATCGCGCTGTTTGGCGTGGCTAGCAGCGCGCGTTCATTCCACACGAACGCGGTGAACAAGTGCGACCAGTTGTTCGCCGGCGCGCCGGCGAGGATCCCGCTGAAATCTTCCGGAAAGCGCTGCGCCTCCATCAGCGCTTCGCGGCCACCGTCGGAGCACCCGTCAAAGTAGCTTCGCTCCGCGTCGCGGCCGTAGAACGCGCGGATGATCGCTTTGGACTGCAGCGCGGTTTCATGCACGGCGCGATACCCGAAGTCGATCAGTTTCTCCGGATGCCCGATGGCCCAGTTCGCGCCGGCGCCACCTGCATGGCCATCGTCGGTGCCGGCTACGGCGTAGCCGCGGCGCACCGGCTCTGCAAAAGCGGCGGTGTTGATGGCGCCTGCCCAGCCGCCGTTGCCTTCCTGGCGATACTTGGCGTTCCACGCGGACGCGGTCGGCAGCCACAGGGCAAACTTGATCTCAGAATCCCGGCTTGGACGTATCACGCCGCGAACGTCACAATGAGCGGGTACCACGCCAGGACTCGCCGGCGGCGCACCCGGCGCGGTGGGCGCCGGTGCGGCGCCTTCCAGCACGCTCATCGCCGAGGTGATGAGCGTGTAGGGCAGCTTCAGGTTCACCAGGGTCTCGCACCCTTGCTGCGCATACGCAGCGTCGCTGCCGAACAGGATAGCCGCCGGTAGGATCCACGAGACTCTTGTCATCACACTGTCTCCTCTCAGCACGACCATCAGGTCGGCTCCACGTCGTTCGCCCGAGCGGTGGTCAGCTCCGCCACGGTAATCTCCCGCATCTTG
>DASZHO010000010.1:0-2195 GCA_035937795.1 Vicinamibacterales bacterium
ACCAGCCGCCGCCCTGGCCAGGAGCAACGTTCCCGACGTACCCACGAACGGCTTGTGCGAGCCCTCGAGCGCGGCGCCGATCGCCTCGACGGCGCGCAGATCGGCCGCAGCAGCGCCGACGAAGTCGCCGGTGAATGACAGATCGTGCTTGAACGCCAGGTGGATGACACTGTCCGCAGCCGCCGCGGCCTCTTGGAGCCCGCGGAGGTCATCGAGGTCGCCGCGCCGAACGACGGCTCCGGCGGCCGTCAGCGCGGCGGCTGACGGGTCGGAGCGGGCGAGCCCGACCACCTCGTGCCCGGCGGAGAGGAGCTCGGGGACAAGTGCGGAACCGATGTGGCCGGAGGCGCCGGTGACAAATACGCGCATGGCAACAACTCCTTGATGTCAGCAACTGACATCACCATAGCACGTGATGTCAGTTCCTGCAATCAGATGGGCTACGATGGGGCATGGGGCGCTGGGAACCCAACGCGCGCGCGCGGCTCGAGCAAGCCGCGATGGAGCTCTTCCAGGAGCTCGGGTACACCCGAACGACCGTAGAGGGCATTGCTGCAAGGGCGGGCCTGACGGAGCGCACCTTCTTTCGGTACTTCACCGACAAGCGCGAAGTCTTGTTCTCGGGCTCGGCAAATCTCGAAAAACTCATCATCGAGGCCATTGAGGAGGCGCCGAAGACGACGGCTCCGCTCGACTCGGTGGCCTCAGCGCTCGAAGCGACCACGCCGATATTCGAGGAGCGCCGCGCGTACGCGCGAAAGCGACGCGCCGTCATCGCTGCACACGCAGAACTGCGAGAGCGAGAGCTGATCAAGTTGGCGTCGCTTGCCGGGGCGGCCGCAGCAAGCTTGCGCAAGCGTGGCGTTGCCGCCCCGACCGCCGACCTGGCGGCCGAAGCAGGAATCGCTGTCTTCAGAAACGGGTTCGAGCGCTGGGTCGACGACAAGCTACAGCGTCCCCTGTCGGCACATATGCAAGCGGCGCTCAAGGAACTGAGAGCCGTCACAGCAGGCACGGGTTCGTCGTCTCCACGACGGCGGACGACGAACACCTCGCGACGCAAACGGACGAGAACTCAGCGATCGGTTTAACGCCCGGTTCATCACCACTCGTCCTCGCGCTCCATCCAGGTTCGAATGTATTGAGGGCAATTGCGAAGCACGATGCCGTCACGTTCGCACGTTCTCAAAAAGCCCACGATTTCACGGTCGATGAGGACCAGGTCCGTGAGATCGAGCACGACGATTGGGCCCGGCGGTTCTGCGGCGACCAGCCCCCTCACCTCGGCCAGGTTCTCGGCCTCGAGTCGACCGATCAGCGTGAACACGATGTTGCTGTCTGTTGTGCGCAGAATCTTCAGCATCGGGGGTGACGCTGCCGACGCACGAAGCAATTGCGCGTCCAATGGCAAAGTGGTGAATCTAGGGGTCTTTTATGGGTTCGCGCTGGCGAGATATCGCCAATTGGTGAAATCCGACCAACAGCGGTCCTTCGTTCAGGAGGCCTCGTTGGTTGTCTGCGTGTTACTCATTCGCTCGTCTGTAATCCTCGATGAACTGATCGATCTGACGCGTCACATCGCGCCGGACTCGAGCGGCCGTCGCGTCCGCCGGCCCGATCGAGACCGTGGCGGTCGCCGTCCACGTGCGCGCGCGGTTGAATGTCACCAGGGGATTGCGGCGCAGAAAGCAGATCTGAACGAAGTTGACCTCGACGCGGGACGCGATGATGTGTCCTTGAACGTCCGAGACCGTAACCACCATCTGAAGATGGGGATCGCCCGTGCGGAATTCTCCCATTGCGAGAAAGTTCACACCGGCGCGGCGCAGTTGGATCTCTATCTCACCCGCCAGGCTCTCGGCGGACAGCCCCTGCTTGATCACAAAGGGTGGGAGCGGCTCGACCTCGATTCGGACGCCGTCGAGATCGCGGAGGCTTTCGCGGTCATTGATCTCAGGCATCAGCTGCTACGCGAGGTCCGACGGCTTCACCGGCAACGCACGAATCCGCTTGCCGGTCGCGGCGAAAATCGTGTTGACCACCGCGGGCCCAACCACCGGGTTGGTCGCCTCGCCGACGCCGCCCGGCTTCTCGGTGCTTGGCATGATGTGCACCTCGATTTCTGGCGCCTCGTCGATCCGGATCATGTCCATTGTGTTGAAGTTCGCCTCCACGACGCGCCCGCGATCGATGTG
>DASZHO010000011.1:0-45143 GCA_035937795.1 Vicinamibacterales bacterium
TTCACTGGCAGCATGGGTTGTTCGCCGCATCCAATGGAATCGAAGTGCCCTTGCTCTATGGCGCCGGCGCGGTGGCTCTGGCGCTGACCGGGCCCGGAGCGTTTTCGCTCGACGGACTGATCGGACTGACCCAGGTATGGACCCCGGCGGTGGCCTGGACGGCGCTCGTGGCAGGCGCGCTTGGCGGCTTAGCGAATCTCGCGATTCGCCGTCCGGCGCCGGCTTCCGTAACGGCATAATCTGACAGCAGCGAGTGCGCAGGAGGGCAATCATGTCTCTTCGACCGGTGAAAGACATCCGTCAATCAAAACCGACGATCGAGGGCGCCGGAGTCCAGCTCCGGCGCGCGTTCGGCTTCGGCAACACGAGTGAATTCGATCCGTTTCTATTGCTCGACGACTTTCGCAACGACGATCCCGACGCCTATGTCGCCGGATTTCCGTGGCATCCGCATCGCGGCATCGAAACCATCACGTATGTGCTCGCGGGCAGCGTCGAGCACGGCGACAGCCTCGGCAACCGCGGCAGCATGGGCGCCGGCGACGTCCAATGGATGACGGCGGGCCGCGGCATCCTTCATCAGGAAATGCCGAAGGGGGACGCGCAGGGAAAAATGCACGGCTTCCAGCTGTGGTCGAATCTGCCGTCGTCGCTGAAGATGACGCCGCCTCGATACCAGGACATCGCGGCCCGCGACATTCCCGAAGCGACCGACGATGACGGCACGCGCGTGAGGATCGTCTGCGGCGATTTCTGGGGGAAGAAGGGGCCGGTGGAAGGTGTGGCGTCAGAGCCGCGATATCTCGATGTCTCGGTGCCGCCGGGCCGGACCAAGCACCTCGCGGTTGATCGTACTCGCAGCGCGTTCGCGTACGTCTTTGCAGGCTCGGGTACCTTCCGCGACGCCTCCGAACCGCGCGCCGTGCTCACCGAAGGGGTAGGCCCAGGCGACACGCCGCGTTACGAGGAGGCGGGCAATCGCTCGCTCGTGCTGTTCGACCGCGGTGACGAAATCGTCGTCCGCGCCGGCGACGAGGGAATTCGCTTCCTGCTCGTCTCGGGCAAGCCAATCGAAGAGCCCGTCGCCTGGTATGGTCCGATCGTGATGAATACACGCGACGAGCTGCAGCAGGCCTATGCCGAGCTGCGGGCGGGCAATTTCATCAAGCCGTAGGGTACGCGTTGCTCGAGCAATTGACGATTTCCGTCGGCGGGAGCGAGCATGTCTCCGCGCGCGTGTATCGAGCGCTCGATCCCGGTCGAATCGGAGCGACCTTCGTCCTGGCTCATGGCGCCGGAGCCGGGCACTTGAGCGCGTTCATGGTGCGGTTCGCCACCGGCCTCGCCTCGCGAGGCCTCGACGTGCTGACGTTCAACTTTCTCTACACCGAACAGCGTCGCCGGGTTCCCGATCGCCCCGACAAGCTCGAAGCCTGCTATCGCGCCGCAATCGGCGCCGCGCGCGGCGCCGTTCCCCCGGGCGGCCATCCTGGCGGCAACCGCATGTACATCGGCGGTAAATCGATGGGAGGACGAATCGCCTCTCAGGTGGCGGCGGGCGAGAGCGCGGAGCCGTTGAGCGGGCTCATCTTCCTTGGCTATCCGCTCCATCCGCCTGGTAAACCCGATCGACTCCGCGCCGCACACCTCGCGAAGATCCGCGCGCCGATGCTGTTCGTGCAGGGCGCGCGCGATCCGTTCGGCACGCCGGATGAACTGCGCCCCATCCTCGATCGTCTTCAGGCCCACGCGACCCTGCGCGTCGTCGAGAATGGCGATCACTCGCTCGCGCCGCCGAAGAAAGGTGAACCTTCGCTCGATGATGTCTACAACGGAATTCAGGACGACATCGTCACCTGGATTCGATATCCGGGCCGAGTGTTGTCCGGCGCCTGACGCGAGTGTCGTCGACTTATCGCCCGCAAGAAATTATTGTCCGCAAGCGCTGATCAACGCTCCGGCAATGGTATTCTGGGAAACAGCGCCGCCTTGTGCTGAGGTTCGGATCATGAAGAACGTCGTCGTTGTCGTCGTCGCGATTTCGTTCCTGCTCACCGCCGCCGGATGCAGCAGCCCCCTGGCGCCAGGCGCCGATCTGACGGGAACCTGGACCGAGCAGTTCTCCATCCCTGGTCCGGTTTTCAACGTCGTGCTGCGGCAAGGCGGCAACCAGCTGAGCGGAACCGGGCATTACAGCATCGAGGCCGGACGTTCGGGCACGCTCACCGCGCCGGGGAGCGATGTGAACGGTCGCGTCACATTGACGTTTCAATATGACTATGGATTGGTCACCACCTTCACCGGAACGCTCGTCGACGCCAATCATCTGACCGGCACGGTCGTGCCTGCGAGCGGCGGTTCGCCGTTTCCGTTGACCTTGATCCGACAGTGAACTGTCCGCATTCTGGCAGTGAGCTGTCCGCATCTGCGTCAGCACTGGAACAATAAGCCGGTACGTTCCTCACAGACGTCTTAAAACTATCCATCTATCGGCACGCAAGACGGTCGGCAATGTCCCAATTCACGCTCCTTCGGATAGGCGTGTGGTTTGCAGGTGGGCTGCGTCATGAATGGACCTGATGGCCGCCGCGGCATGCGCCAACTCGTCTTACGATGCGGACAGGACGGTGAGATTCGCGCGTCGATTTCTCACCCTGTCTCCAGGCAGTCGGGGGAATGAGGAGTCATCACACAAAGGAGCTGAAGATGAAAACACGAACCGGGCAGTTACCGTTGGCGATGATCGCAGCGATCAGCCTTGCTTTCCTCCCGGCCGCAGCGGTCGCGAAGCAGGAGAAAAAAGTCAAAACAAAGGGTGCAAGTGCCGCTCACAGCATGACCGGATGTCTCCAGAAGGGATCGACCCCCAACACCTACGAACTGACCAACGTCGAGGGCAATGGACCGAAAACCGTCGAAATCATGGCGATGGCGGCGGGCGTGAATCTCGCCCCGCATGTTGGCCATAAAGTGACTATCACCGGCACGACGATAAGGGCAAAGGCGCCGACGAAGGCCGAGGCCAAGGAGAAGGCGGAAACCGCGAAAGAAAGCGCCGAGCACCGCATGAAGGTGAACGAGGTGAAAATGCTCTCGTCCAGCTGTTCGTAACGTTTTTACAGGCGCCGCTGGATAAACGACCGACAGCGGCGCCCATCGCCCATCGCCCATCGCCTATTCATATCGATCGCGCTTCGCGTGCGGCTCGCGGCTTTACTCCTTGACGCGGAGCGACGCGTAGATTTCGCCATCGCGCTCGCATCGCAGCACAAGCTGGCCCGAGCTTCGGCCTGGCTGGCCCGAGCTTCGGCCTGGAACGCGGACGCTCAGGACAAAGGTAATCGTGTCCTTGTCTGCGCGAATCTCCGGCAATTCACCGCGCCGTAAGTCCCGACTTTCCACCATTGGCCAGACTGCAAAAAAGAGACCGGGAGTTCGCGGGGCGCAATGGCGCGGTAACGAGGCGATGCTGCGCAGGCTCCTTGGAAACCGCTGGCCGTGGGCCTGAGAACAGCCGTACGGAAGTGGCATGCAAGCTGCACATACTGGCCGTGGAGGATAAAAATGGTCAAGAAATTCGTCACGTCATTGGGTGTGCTCTTGCTCACGGGCTCGTTTGCTTTCGCCGCGCAGAACAGCGGGACACAACCGTCCAACTCTGGCACCACCGCCAAAGCTCCGGCGACGACAGCGAGCAGCACGCAACCCGCAACGAAGAAACATCACAAGCATCACAAGAAGTCGGCGGCCAAGTCGACGGCGACCGCCAAGCCGGCGGCAATGAAGACCCAGCCCGCGCCAGCAACGACCCAGCCGGCCAAGTAAGCTCTCCCAGGGGCGAGAAATTCACCCTCGCCCTTTTCTTCCTATCGCGGTACGATCGAAGAAGCGTTCGAGCGCCTGCTCGAACTCGGGTTCTCGATCGTCTTTCATCTCAACATATCGCCGATGAGAATACGCTGCGCCGCGCTATTTTCGCTGTTGTGTCTCGCGTCCAGCGCGGCAGCTCAGGTCAGGGCGGCGAGTGCGGGTACTGTGCGCGTGACCGTGGTCGACGCGCAGCAATATCCTGTTCCCGGCGCGACCTGCTCGCTGATGCGCGCGGGGCCCGCCGTCGCCGACCTTGCGACCGCCATCACAGATGCGGCGGGTGCTGCCGTCTTTCCGGATATCACGGCTGATACGTATGCGCTCCGCGTCGAGATTCCCGGGTTCGAAACGGTGATCAAGCGCGACCTGGCGGTCCACGACAGCCAGGTGTCGGAAGTGCGCGTAATCCTGGAAGTGGCGGCAGTCGCCGAAAACGTCACCATCTCCGCACCGGCGAGCGAGCCGGCGTCCACCGCGGTCGCGGCCGGCGCGTCGATGCCCGCCGCATTGCTCCAGCGGACGGTCATTCAGCGGCTTCCGCTCGCCACCGCCAGAATCGACGCGGCTTTCGCCGTGATCCCCGGCGTGGTCCGCTCGGCGCGGGGCGAGATCAGCATGAAGGGCGCCACCGAGCAGCAGAGCGCGCTGCTGGTCAACGGGCTCGATGCCGCCGATCCGGCGAGCGGCAACTTCCGCCTGAGTCTGCCGGTCGATTCGGTCGAAGGCGTCGAGGTCTTCCTGCATCCATATACCGCCGAGTACGGTCAGTTCACCGGCGGGATCACGCGCGTGGAGACCCGTGCGGGCGGCGATCGCTGGCACGTCGAGCTCAACGATTTTCTGCCTGATCCCCGCATCGTAAGGGGCCGGATTGTCGGTATCGCGGATGACACGCCGCATCTCAACCTGAACGGTCCGCTGGTGCCGCACCGCGCCTTTCTGTCCCAATCGCTCGCGTTCCTGCTCCTCAAACGCCCGGTGCGCGGCCTCGACTTCCCGGTAAACGAGACAAAGACCGAGGCGTACAGCTCTTTCACGCAGCTGGACCTGGCGCCGGGCGCGAGACACACCGACACGGTGACCGTCGGCTACTTTCCCGAACGAAATCAGTTCGTCGGCCTCGATTACTTCAGGCCGCAACCCGTGGCGCCGACGAGCAAGCAGAGCGACGACGATGTCAGCGTGCGCGACAACTACCAGGTTGGCGGAGGTCTGCTGGCATCGGCGGTCTCCTACAGGCACTTCAATACCGATGTGTTTGTCCAGGGAGCGAATGAGTACACGCTCACCCCGACGGTAGAGCAGGGGAGCTACTTCGCGAGCCAGAACCGCCGGTCCAGGCGCGTGGAATGGACCGAGGCGTACACGCTTCCGGCGAGACACCTGTTTGGATCGATGCACGAGATGAAGTTCGGAACCGACGTGAACTACGTCAGCAGCCGCCTGAAATACAGCGCGCGCCCCGTCAACGTTACTCGCGCGGATGGATCGCTCGCCGAAAGGATCGTCTTCGCCGAGGTGGGCGTCACGTTTGCCGACAACGTGAGGTATGTCGCCTTCGTGCAGGATCGCTGGACCGTCGGCGGAAGCCTCGCCATCGACGCGGGCCTGCGCTACGAGCATCAGCGGCTCGCGGACGGCCAGACGTTCGCGCCGCGCGCGGGATTCGCATGGTCACCCACCGGCGACAGCCGCACCGTGCTTCGCGGCGGCTTCGGACTGTTTTACGACAAGGTGCCGCTCGACATCCGGAGCTTCGCTGGTTACCCCCCGCGAACAGTGACGCGCTACGGTCCTGCGGACGATGCTGCCACCGCCGGCGTCATCGTCGACGAGCGTCGATTCACGAACGTCCTCGTCGATCCTGGCGATCCTGGCGGGCCCGGCGCGACGGGCGCGCCGGAAACGTCGCCCGTCCCCCGGAACATGACGTGGAGCGTTCAGCTCGACCAACTCCTCGGTCCGTCGATTGCCTTGCGCGCCAATCTCGTCGACAGCCGGACCGATAATATCTACATCGTCGAGCCCGAAGTCCCCGGAAACATCATCGCCCTGCGACCGTCGGGCCATTCCGACTACCGTGCCGTGGAGCTGACGGCGCGCCTGGTGCTGCCGCACAGCCGCGGCAGCGTGCAGGTGTCGTACATCGGTTCGCGGTCGCGCGGCGATCTCAACGACTTCAACTCGTACTTTGGCGACTTCGGCGCGCCCCTGATTCGGCCCAATCAGGTGTCACGGCTGCCGTTCGACGTGCCGCACCGGTTGCTGGCGCTTGGGACAATCGCCCTTCCGCGCCGAATATCGGTTGCGCCCATCTTCGAAGTTCGCAGCGGCTTCCCCTATTCAGTGCTCGACGAGGAGCAGAATTTTGTCGGCGTCCGTAACAGCTCCCGTTTTCCCCGGTTCGTCGCGCTCGACATGGAGGTCGCCAAGGAATTTCAGATCTCCAGCAAATACGGGATCCGCGTGTCCGTCCGCGGGTTCAATGTGACCAATCACTTCAATCCGCGCGATGTTCGCGCCAATCTTGGCGACCCCGGCTTCGGTCGCTTCTTTGCGTCCTACAGGACATACTTTACGGGCGGGTTCGACATCATCTACTGAAGCGGGTGCAAGGCGTGAAAAAGCGGTTGATGGCCAGGAATGCGTTTCGGCAGTTGCAGCACGGCTTCGACCGTCCCTTCATGGTGATGTTCGAGACGACGCTGCACTGCAACATGAAATGCGGCTATTGCGCCATCTGGCAGAATCAGCAGCCGGAAGACAGGGCCGTGCGCGAGCGCGTCTTCGCGCGCATGGACGAAGCCGCCGATTTCGGGGTGTTCGCCTGGAGCTTTTCAGGCGGGGAACCGCTGATGAATCCCAACGTGCCCGACTACATCGAGTACGCGGCGCGAAAAGGGTTCTACACGTCCATGCCGACCAACGGGCTGGCGTTGAGGAAATACGCCGCCGCGTGCGCCAGGCTCGATCAGCTCGAGGTCTCGATCGACACGCTCGACCGGGCGAAATTCGCCAGGCGCCGCGGCATCGACGGGCTCCCGACCATTCTCGCCGCGCTCGACCATCTGCTCGGTGAGCATCAACATCATACGATTCAAATCAACGCCGCGGTCGACCTCGACAACCTTCACGATATGCCCGAGCTGGCGCGATTCTGCCAGGACCGCGGCCTCCTGCTGCACACCGAAGCGGTCCACAACGTCGTCCGCACGACATGGCAGACACCCGACGTCGAGGTCGGTCGCCAGGATCTCGACACGATCGCGGCGTTTCTGATGAAGTTGAAGAGAGATTTTCGATGCGTGCGCTTCTACACCGACTACTATTCGTTCTACCGCAACGGCGGTTTCACCAAAGAGTTTCCCTGTCGCTCGGCGTCGCATCTGGTGAACATACGGCCGGACGGCTCGGTCCAGTTTCCGTGCGCGTTCGTCCACCTGCATCGCGGCGCGCCCGAAATGACCCTCGCCGAGATCTACAACGCGCCCGAGGTCCGGAAGATTATCCAGGAGTCCCCTCAGATGTGGGACTTCTGCAAGGGCTGCAAGATCGGCTGCCCGTACGAGGTCTCGGCGTATCGCAACAGCCCGCTGCTGGCAATCCGATCGGCCTTCGATTTTCTGCAGATCAGATAAAACATGCTCGATCCGGCCGTGCGGGTACGCAACCTGGTGAAACGCTACGCGGATGGCACCGAAGCCAGTCGCGGCATCGATCTCGATGTCCGCCGCGGCGAGATTCTGGCCATTGTCGGCGCCAACGGCGCAGGCAAGACGACGTTCCTGAGGCAGCTGACCACGGAGCTGAGGCCCACTTCCGGAGCTATCACGATCTTCGGAATCGATGCGGTCTCCGCGCCGGGACGTGCCAAACGCCTGATGGGCGTCTCTCCTCAGGAGGCAGGGTTGTTCGAAACGCTCGGTGTACGGCGGCACCTCGAGCTGTTCGCGCGTCTGAAGGGTCTGCCGAGGCGCGCCGCAGGTGCGGCGGCGCGCGAATTGGTGATAGCGCTCGGCCTCGCGACGGAAGCGGAAAGGCGCATCAGCGGCCTTTCCGGGGGGCAGCGCCGCCGCATCCTGATCGGTCTCGCCTTGCTCGGGCGGCCGCCGCTGCTGGTGCTGGACGAGCCGACCACAGGCCTCGACCCCGCCGGCCGCCGGCTGGTGTGGGGCTTGCTCAAGCGCGCGCGGGGTGAGGGGGCCAGCATCATTTTTTCAACGCACTATATGGAGGAGGCCGAAGGTCTCGGCGATCGCGTTGGCGTCATCAGCGCCGGCCGATTGACGGCGCTCGGCACGGTGGCGGAACTGACCGCGCGATTGTCGAGCGCGAGCGGATCCCTCGAGGACGTCTATTTCGAACTGGCCGGTGGATGCTTCATCGACCTCGAACCGGCGGCAAAATGATAAGGCGCCGGCTCGACGACATCGCCTGCGTATTTCTCATTCACCTGGCGCGGCTGCGCGCCGAGGCGGGCCCCTTCGTGCTGGCCGCGTTTGTATTTCCGCTGGGCATGTACTTTTTTGCCGGCGCGGTCGCTGGCTCGAGCTCGCCGCCTGCGGAGGCGTCCGCCAACCACTTGAGGTTCCTCGCCGGGTCCATTGTCTTCTCGATGTCGCTGACCGCGATCAGCTGGCTCGGTTATCTGCTCCTCGAAAATCGGTTCACCGGGCGCCTGAAGCTCTTCTCGACGCTCCCGCTCGCCCCGTCGTCGTATGTGCTCGGCATCTTGCTGTTCTCCCTCTCGCACGCGACGCTCGGAACCGCCGCGCTGCTGCTCATTGCCCGCGCGTCCGGCGTCGCCGTCCCGTTGCATTCAGCCGCCGGGTTTGGGCTGCTCGCCGTCACCATCGTGCTGACGATGCTCTGCGTGTCCGGCGTGGCGGTGATCATTGCGGCGCGTGCGCGCAGCTTTACAGAAGGCTCGCTGCTGACCGACGCCCTCGGCGCCGGACTCGTGCTGCTCGCCCCCGTTTACTACGGACCCGACGTGCTCCCCCGCGCGTTGCAGCTCATCTCCCGTCTCCTGCCTACGACGTATGCCGCGCGCAGCGTCCAGGCGACACTCTCGGGCCGATTGGGCGTGGGGCAGGATCTCTTGATTCTGTCGCTGATGGCGGCCGCCTCGCTCTCCGCAGGATTCCGTTTGATGAAATGGCGCGAAGACTAGAACGCGTTCTCATTCTCACGCTCTCGTTCGGTTCGGGCCATGTTCAAGCCGCGCGCGCCATAGGAGCCGAACTCACGCGGCAGGCGCCCGACGCCGACGTCCGTACGATCGACGCGCTCGCCGGGTGCCGCCGCCTGTTTCGCGCGGGCTATGTCCTCCCGTACTGGGCCATGATCCGGTACGCGCCGTGGCTCTGGCGCAGATGCTTCGCATCCAGGCTCGCGCATCTCACCAGGCAGACGGCGCCCCGCTGGGCGTTCCGGCTCGGCTGTCCGGCCGTGTTCGAGGCGATGGCTTCTTTCAGTCCCGATGTGATCGTGGCGGTCGAGGTCGCGGCGTGCGAAATGGCCGCTATCGCCAGAGCATCGCACCTCACCAGCGCGTCGGTTGTGAGCGTCATCACGGATTACCACGCCGAGCCCGCCTGGGTGCAACCTGAAGTTGACGCCTACCTTGTCGCGGATGAGGCCGTCGCGGAACAGTTGCGCAGCTGGGGTGCCATGCCCGGAAAGATCGTCGTGACCGGCATTCCTGTCGAAACGCGTGTTTCTCCGCGGCAGAACGATGCCGACGGCAGGCCGGTTGTTTTGTTGATGGGGGGAGGGATGGGCCCCACACGCATCGATGAGGTGGCAAGGGCGCTCTGCGCCGGTAGCACGCCGATGCAGGTCGTCGCGATCGCTGGGTACGACCACCGCGCCCGTCGCAGGCTGCAACACGTTCGCGGCACAGCCCTGGTGTCGCTCGATGTCTTGGGATGGGTAGATGACGTGCCGGCCTTGATGGGGATGGCATCGCTGCTCGTGACCAAGCCAGGCGGCGTCACGGCTGCGGAGGCAGCCGTTCACGGTCTTCCGCTGGTCATGTTCGATCCGGTTCCCGGGCCCGAGGAGTCGAACGCAGCGCGGATCGCGAATGCCGGTGCGGGCCTGACGGCCGACGGCCCGGCCGCGGCGGCCAAAGCCGTGATCGCGCTGTTGCGCGATGAGCCGCGGCGCCGCGCGATGTCGGCCGCCGCGCGCGCGCTCGCTCGTCCGTTCGCGGCCGGTGAGGCCGCGGGCATCGTCTTGTCGCAGGCGCGACGGCGGGCGGGGCCGGAACGGCCGGAACGGGCGGCTGAAATTGGTATTATTTGGTCTTCAAAGTGAGCCGATGACCGCGATTGAGAAAATGACCTTGGGTGTCCTGGCCGGCGGCGCTGGCGTCGTGTACTACGCCGCCTGCGGCGTTCGCGCGCAGTGGCTGGGCGCCGCCGAATGGCACGGCCGCACCGACAACAGCTCCATCGCGCTGACGTTTGACGACGGGCCCAGCGACGACACCGAGCGCGTGCTCGATGCGCTGGATCGGTTTGGCGTCCGCGCGGCATTCTTCATGATCGGTCGCCAGGTCGAGCGGCATCCGGCCATCGCGCGCCGCGTCGTGGCCGCGGGCCATGAGATCGGGAACCATTCATATTCGCACCCGATTTACTTGTACAGAGGTGCTCGCGAGACGTATCGCCAGCTCGCGCGAACACAAGACATCATTGCCGATGCGACCGGTGTGCTCCCGAGATGGTCGCGGCCGCCGTTCGGTATTCGGACTCCGGCGTACTTCGCGGCCGCCCGCCGACTGTCCTTGCGCACCGTGCAGTGGACAGTGGCCGGCTTCGACTGGAAAGAGAAGCGGACCGCCGCGCGCATTTCGGCGCGCGTGGTCGATCGCCTGGCGCCCGGGTCGATCGTCCTGCTGCACGATGGCGACAGCGCCCGCCGGACAGGCCGCGCCGAGACCGTCGCGGCGTTGCCGGGCATCATTACAGGCGCCGGTGATCGCGGGCTCGGCGTGGCGCCGCTCGCCGAGCTTCTCGCACCCGCCACTGGAGACACTCGTCGATGAATCAGGCGCGTCAGCGGCTACCCATTGTGTTCCTCGACTTCGATGGTACCGTCGCCCGGCGCGACGTGGTGGATGCCATTCTGGACGCGTATGCCGGAACGGAATGGCTCGACGTGGAAGATCGCTGGCGCAACGGCCGCATCGGATCGCGGGAATGCCTGAAGGCGCAGATGGCCCTCGTCCATGCCAGCCGTGTACAGATTGATGCGCTGCTGGATGAGATCGACCTCGATCCCGGGCTGCTCACGCTGCTCGAGACATGCCGTCTCCACGAGCTGGCCGTACATATCGTGAGCGACGGGTTCGATTATTGCGCGCGTCGCCTGTTGAGCGGAGCCGACGCTCGGGTTCGCCGGCTGCTGGAAGGCGCCGAGCTCTGCGCCAGCCACCTCGAGCCGGATGGACCGGACGGCCCGGACGGCAGGACCAGCTGGAGCACCGACTTTCCTTTCTATCCACAGATGTGCGAGCACGGCTGCGCCACCTGCAAGCCGGCCGTGATGCGCGCGCTGAACCCGTCGGGAGCCCTGGCGATCTTCGTGGGCGACGGATTGTCGGATCGCTATGCTATCGACGCCGCCGACGTGGTCTTCGCGAAAGACAGCCTGGCGGCCTACTGCGTCGAGCACAATATCGCGCATCTCGGCTTCCGGGATCTCGCCGATGTCGCGATGCGTATCGATCGAGCGTTCCGGCCGGAGGCAGGCGCGGCGGCAGGACAAGTGTGGGTACAGGGATGACCGAACGCGAGCTGCTCGAGCTGGAAGCCAGGTACTGTTCGTGGGGCGACACGGTGCATTACCTGGAGCCGCCGAAGTTCTTCGCGCGTGCGGAAGGCAACTACCTCTACGATCGCGACGGCACGCCGTACCTCGATCTTCAGATGTGGTATTCGGCGGCGAGCTTCGGGTACGGCAACAAGCGGCTGAACCAGACGCTGAAAGACCAGATCGACAGGCTGCCGCAGCTCGCGTCTCAGTACCTTCATCCGGAGAAGGTCCAGCTCGCGGCGGCGATAGCCCGCCTGAACGAATCGAAGTTCGGCCTCGAAGGGCGCGTCCATTTCAACGTGGGCGGCGCGCAGGCGATAGAGGACTCGCTGAAGATCGTGCGCAACACCACGGGCAAGAACCTCGTGTTTGCCTTTATGGGCGGGTACCACGGCCGCACGCTGGCCGCGACCGCGATCACGTCGAGTTACCGCTACCGTCGCCGCTATGGGCACTTCGCCGACCGCGCCGAGTTCGTGCCGTTTCCATATTGCTTCCGCTGCCCCTACGGCAAGAAGAAGGAGGACTGCGGGCTCTACTGCGTCGAGCAGTTCGCGAGGAATTTCGAGACCGAGTACAACTCGTTCTGGGACTCGAAAGCCGGCGAATCGGAGTTCGCGGCCTTCTACGTGGAGCCGATTCAGGGCACCGGCGGTTACGTGATCCCGCCGCCCGGCTACTTTCCCGCGCTCAAGAAAATCCTCGACGAGCGCGGGATTCTGCTCGTGGACGACGAAATCCAGATGGGGTTCTACCGGGCCGGAAAATTCTGGGCCATCGAGAATTTCGACGTCGAGCCCGACATCATCGTGTTCGGCAAGGCGTTGACGAACGGCCTCAATCCGCTCTCCGGCATCTGGGCCCGCGAAGAGCTCATCAGCCCGGAAGTGTTTCCGCCGGGATCGACCCACTCGACGTTCTCGTCGAACACGCTCGGCACGGCGGTCGGGCTCGAAGTCGTGCGGATGACCCAGGAGATCGACTACGACGCGATCGTCCGGCGGAAGGGCGCCTATTTTCTCGCGCACCTGAAGGCGCTCCAGAAGAAATATCCGAAAATCATCGGCGATACCGACGGCTGCGGCCTGGCGCTGCGGGTCGAGATCTGCGGCGAGGATGGGTACGCGCCCGACCGCGAGCTCACGGACAAGATCTTTGCCGAGGGCATGAAGGGCACCCTGAGCGGGCGCGGCCGTACCATGGGTCTCGTGCTCGACGTCGGCGGTTATTACAAGAACGTCTTCACGATTGCGCCGGGCTTCGACATCACAGATGAGGAAATCGACCTGGCCGTCGAGCTCCTCGAGCAGTTGTTCCGGCGCTGCGCCCCCGACCGGACATGAAGCGGCCCACGAAGCGGCTGCGCCGGTCCACCGGTGTCGCGTGAGCGCGCTGGCCAGGGTCTCCGATCAGATTGAACGCGCCGCGCTCCAAATCGCACCCGCAGCGACCGCCCGCGTGCTCCGAGCGCTGCCGCGGTCGTTTATCGCCGCGCTCCAGCGAACGCGTTTCACCGACACGCTCAGACTGGCGGCCGCCCGCTCGCCTTTTTACCGCGAGCAATTTCGCCTCCGCAACGTCGACGTCTCGCGCATCGAGCACCCCTCGCAGCTCGGCGATTTCTACACGACGGGGGAGGACCTGCGCCGCGAAGGTCCCGAGGCCTTTGTGATCGGCCACCCGGACACGGCGTTCGAGACGACCGGCACGACCTCGCCCATCCCCAAGCGTGTCTTCTTCTCCAATCGCGAGTTGGACCAGATGGGGCTGGCCAGCGCCGCCGCCCTCTACATCCTCGGGCTGAGGCGCGAGGACATCGTTGTGAGCGCCTTTGACTGCTCGTTCTGGGTGTCGCCGGCAATCCTCCGGTCCGCGCTGCGGTTCCTCGCCTGTTTTCACGTGGAGGCCGGCAAAATTGAGCCCCTGGAGTTCTATAACCGCGCGATCCGCTACCGCCCGACGGTTATTGTCGGCGAGCCGTCGTGGATTGCGCGCCTCTCGGAGATCGCCCGCGAGCGTGGCCCGTGGCCCGTTAAATTCCTTGTCGCCGGCGGCGAGAACGCGTCCGAAGCGTCGCGTCGCGCCGTGGAGCGCGCCTGGGGAGCCCCCCTTTATCTCAACTACGGCCAGACGGAGGCGTTCGGTGCGCTGGGACTGGAGTGCCGCAACCAGCAGGGCTACCATCGCAACGACCTGCACTTTGTGTTCGAGATCGCCGAGCCCGATGCCAACGGCGACGGCGAGCTCGTTTATACCACCCTGACCCGAGACGTGATGCCGCTCATCCGCTATCGATCGGCGGATATCACCCGTCTGGTCGACGAACCGTGCTCGTGCGGTCTCTTCACGGGGCGTGTCGCAAAGATCCGGGCCCGCACCGACGAGCTGGTGGTCTGCGGCATGGGGAACATCGCGCCGTGGGTCTTTGCAGACGTCCAGGAAAGGGTGCCGGGCGCCGGCGATGACTGGCAGGTGTCAATCAGTCACAACGGCCGGTGTGATGTCGTTGAGTGGTCTGTCGAAGCTACGCCGGAGACCAGCGATGTCAATGACGCCGTGCTACGTGCGCTGCGCGTGGCGTTTCCCGATTTCTGGAAGAACCTGGAGATGAAGCTCTATGAGCTGCGCGTGACGGTCGTGCCGCCAGGCAGCCTTCGGCAAGGAGGTAGAAAGCTGCGGCGCGTCATTGATCAGCGGGATCAGCGGGATCAGCGGGATCAGCGGGATTTGCACGACCGGAGTTAGAATGGACCAGCCAGCGCACGAGGATAAGGACCATGGTGGAATCAAAAGGCGCGCAGAGGCTCGCAGCCCTCGCGCTGATGACGCTCAGTTTGGGAATCGGCCGGCCGGGGTTCGCCCAGTCGGGCCCCGAACCGATCGCGCTCGTCGTCAAGGCAGGGACACCGCTCAACGTCGCCCTCGATGCGCGGGTCACGATCAAACAGGTTGGCCAGCGCGTCACCGGGACGATCGTCAATCCAATTTATGCCTATGACCGGATCGTCGTACCCACCGGGACGAGGGTATTGGGCGTTGTCGCTCAACTGAAGGATCCTCCCGCCGGCAGAAGAGTGCAGAGCATGCTCGCGGGCGACCTGACGCCGGCACGAGGCGTGGTGCTGGTGTTCGACGCGCTGGTCATCAAAGAGAAGGCCGGCGGTGGCGGCGACGCGAACGAGCTTCCGATCCGGACGACCGTGACAGGCGAGCAGGTGAACGTCATAAGGCTCGTCGCGGGCGGCTCGAAAACGGAAAGCTCGGAGAACGCCGTGGCCGGTCGCGTCCGGGATGAGGCGGCGCAAGTGCGGGAGTCGGTCAACCAGGGCGTCAGGAATGCCCTGTCGGCGATCAAGCGGCCGGGCAAGATCGAACGGCTCAAAGAAGCCGTGATGAGCAGGCTCCCTTATCATCGACAATTTCTCGCCAAGGGGACGGTGTACACCGCGCGTCTGGAATCGCCGCTGGATTTCGGTACCGTCCCCGCCGTCGATGGGGCGGCCGAAGGCGCGGCGCCCGAGCCGGGCAGCGTGTTGAGCGCTCGTCTCGTGACCGCGCTCGACTCGGCGAAGACCCCCCGCGGTACTCCGGTCGTGGCCGTGATCACCGAGCCGGTGTTCTCGTCCGACCATCGCCTGCTGTTTCCGGCAGGCACCGAGATCGATGGAACCGTCACCTTTGCGAAAGGGGCCGAGCGATTTCATCGCAACGGCCGGCTGCGCTTTCTCTTTGAAAGAGTCGTGACCCCAACCGCAGATCCCGTCGCCGATCCCACAACGCTGCTGGCTTCGCTCTATTCGGTCCAGGCGAGCGCCGATCAGCACGTCGCCCTGGATGATGAGGGCGGCGCCTCGATCCATAACCAGAAGAGCCGGTTTGTTGCGCCGGTGCTGGCGCTTGCGATGCTCCGTGCCTCGACGCACGGACACGAAGATGGCGCGAAGGACGAGGCCAGGGATCGTGCCCGAGGGGTTGTGGACGGTCCTCCCGGCACCGGCGGCAGCGGCGCAATCGGCGGCTTCCTGGGGCTCGGGCTGGCGGGAGCGGCGCTCAGCCAGATTTCCCGGCCGGTCGGGCTCGCGCTGGCGACAGTCGGCGTCGCTCGAACGTTCTATACGAATATTCTTGGCAAAGGCCGCGAGATGAGCTTCGCGGCCGACACGCCAATCGAGGTCCAGCTGGCGCCGGGACCCACAACGGCCAACCCAATAGAGACCGCCACTAAGTAAGTCGCATGCGAGTCGCAGCGGGATTTGCGGCGGCGCTGCTGCTCACCCAGCCGGCGTTCCGGGTCGAAACACGGGTCGTGGTGTTGTACGCCACCGTCCACAACAGCCGCGGCGAGCTGGTCACGAACCTCGACCGCTCTGCGTTCACGGTGTACGAGGACGGCAAGCCGCAACGCATCACCGTCTTCGGGCGCGATGACCTTCCCGTCTCCCTCGGCTTGCTGATTGACAATAGCGGGAGCATGCGCGCGATGCGATCGAACGTCGAGGCCGCCGCGCTGTCCTTCGCCCGCGCCTCGAACACGCAGGACGAAATGTTCGTCCTCAACTTCGCCGACACCCCGCGCATCGACGTGCCGTTCACCAGCGATGTGCGCACGCTCGAAGCGGGAGTTGCCCGTGTCGATTCGATCGGCGGCACCGCACTCTGGGACGCGGTGGACATGGCCGAGAGCTATCTCAACCACGGTACCCGCCAGCGAAAGGTCCTGCTCGTCGTGACCGACGGGCGAGACAACGCGAGCCTCGCGTCCCTGGACAAAGTGATACGGCAGGCGCAGAAAGATGAAACAGTCATCTACGTCGTCGGGTTGATGGGCGACACGCCGTCGGCGAAGAAGGCGCGGGAGGATCTGGATCGGTTGACCGAGCGATGCGGTGGCGTCGCGTATTACCCGGGCGACATCAGTCAGGTGGAGCCGACTGTGCTCGACGTGGCCCGGCAGATCCGCAGCCAGTACACCATCGCGTATTCGCCGGCCAATCAGAAGCTGGACGGCTCGTACCGCAAGATCAGGCTCGTCGCCGGCGGCCGTGAGCGCCTTGTCGTGCGCACCCGGCCGGGTTATTGGGCGACGCCCCCATAGATGCTAGACTCTCCCAACCATGACCGAGCGCTCTACGGCGCTGTTGAGCGACGAGCCGACGGTCGAGCTCCTGTTCAAAGCGCGCGCGGGCAATCAGGAGGCCGTCGAGGCCCTGCTCCAGCGGTGCCTCCCGAAGTTGAAGCGCTGGGCTCACGGCAGGCTGCCGCCCGCGGCCCGCGGGGCTCTCGATACCAACGATCTCGTTCAGGAAACCGCACTTCACGCCATCAGACGCCTGGATCAGTTCGAGCCCCGTCACGTCGGGGCCATGCAGGCGTATCTGCGGCAGTCGGTGATCAACCGCATCTGCGACGAAGTCCGCAAGGTTGGACGCCACCCGGCGCCGGCTGAGCTGCCGGAAGATCTGCCGTCGGATGCAGCCTCGCCGCTGGAAATGGCGATCAAATCAGAAGCGTATGAGCGTTACCGCGATGCGCTGCTGAAGCTCAGCCAGCGCGACCGCGAGCTCATCGTCCAGCGCGTCGAGCTTCAGTGGACGCTCGTTCAGATCGCCGAGCAGGCGCAAATGGGGAGCGTCGACGCCGCGCGCATGGCGGTGTCGCGCGCGCTGAAGCGGCTGGCCGCTATCATGAAGGACGCTCAGGGCATCTCGAACGCGACGTAGGACCAGCGGCCCGCTCGCTCGACTAGCAGCGCCACGGCGTCGCCTCGCTTGAATGCGGCCGCCGCGGACCTCAGATCGTCGACCGAGAAGACATTCTTGCCGTTCACCTCGTGAATCAAGTCGCCCGGCTGCAATCCGATGTCCCGGCCGCGAGGATTGGACGTGCGAGCGATGACCACCGCGCCCGACGACAAGCGGACGGGACCGATAGACGATTCCATGCGTTTGTCGAGCGTCACCGCCATTATTCCGAGCGACGGGATCAGACGTTGCGATAGATCGCCCAGGTCCGCCAGGTGATCGCTGGGTTCTTCAATCTCGGCGGGCGTGACGTCCAGCGTAAACGTTCGATTCCCTCGGATGACCTGAACCTTCATCGGCGTGCCGGGCACGTGCTGGAACGAGACGCCCATCCAGGCCGCGACGTTGTCCATGGGGTGATCGTTCACGCTGATGACAATGTCGTTCAGCTTCATTCCCGCCTGGGCTGCCGGGCTGTCTTGCATCAGATCGCTGACGATGACCCCGGAATCGCGCGGCAGCTTGAGCGCCGCCGCCAGTGTCGGGGTGATGGTCTGCAGGCCTGCGCCGACTGCCGGGCGATGGACATGCCCGTACTTTCGAAGCTGTTCGTAGACCCAGCGTACCAGGACGCCGGGAATGGCAAAGCCGACTCCTTCACTGCCGCCCGACTGGCTGCTGATGAACGTGTTGAGGCCCACCATCTCACCGGCGGTGCTCACGAGCGGGCCGCCGCTGTTGCCGGGATTGATGGGCGCGTCGGTCTGGATGTAGAGCATCGGGTCGTCCGGATCCAGTTGGCGGGCGACCGAGCTCACCACTCCCATCGTGACGGAATTCTGCAGGCCACCCGGACTTCCGAACGCGAACGCCATCTGGCCTTGCCGAAGCCTGGTGAAGTCCGCGATCGGCAAGGCGGTGAGACCCTCCGCCGGTATTTTCAGCAGCGCCAGATCCGCCTCGGCGAACGTGCCGACCAGATTCGCGTCCACCGCCGTTGCAAAGGGCTGCGAGAGAATGCTGCTGAGGGTCTGCGCGGCCGCGGGCACGAGCCTGACCTTGATCTGCTGCGCCTTTTCCACGACGTGGGCGTTCGTGATGATGTAGCCGTCCGGAGCGACGATGACCCCGGAGCCGGTGCTTTGTTCCCAACCGTGCGCGACGGTGGTCCGCTCGGTCAGAGGTTGCGTGTCGTACCTCGTCACCAGAATCTGGACGACGCTCGGCGAAACCCTCTGCACCATCGCTTCAACGGCGTTGCTGAGACCGTCGAGCACGGCCGCCGTCTGCTCTACAGAGGATGCAGAGGGGGCAGGGCCGCCGGTCTGCGTCTGCGCGAAGACGTGGCCGCCCGGAGACGTGAGCACCGTCCCGAACGCGAGCGCGACCCCGAGCCCGACTTTGAGCCTGATGACGCTGCGAGCGATTCGTGGAACACACATGACTGCTTATTGTCTCATGCAACTTCGCCCGCAGGACGTCAGCGTCCGCGCTCGACACGAGCGCGCCACGGTTATTTCACGCGATGTTCACAGTTAGATGATTGTTTCCCTAGATGATTGTTTCCCTGTGGGTCAGAAGCCCGATGAGGCGTTCCTCGAAAGTGTCGAGGTCGCTTCCCAGTTCGCTCGTGGCTCCCGTAAAGACGAGTTTTCCCTTCGCGATGATGCTGATCTCGCTGCAGAGGCTCCGTATCTCGTGTGCGTCGTGACTGCTGAGGAAGGTCGTGACCTTTTCCTGTGCCGCCAGATCCCGTAGAAGCTTCCATGTCTCGCGCTTGGCGGGAAGGTCAAGCCCCCGGGTCGGTTCGTCGAGGAAGAGCACCTTCGGGCTGCCCATCAGCGCGCGCGCGATCTCCACGCGTCGCTTCATCCCCGTGCTGTATGTACCGATGAGCTTGCGGCGGAACTTGGGATCGAGGCCGACGCTGTCCAGGATCCGCTCGACCTGCGCGTCGGGATCCGGGATATGACGAATTCGGGCGAAGTAGGTCAGGTACTCATGCGCCGTCCACGTTGATTGACTCTCGCTGGTTTCGTCGCTCACCAGGCCGACGAGCTTTCGCACGGCGAGCGGGTCCTTCACCACGTCGTGTCCCCATAGCTTCGCGGTCCCGGCGCTGGGAGGAAGCAGCGTGGTCAGCACGCGAATGGTCGTCGTCTTGCCGGCGCCGTTGAGACCGAGGAACCCGTAGAGTTGCCCCTTGCGGACCCTCAGCGTGACCTGATCGACCGCAACGAAGCTTCCGAACCGTCGCGTGAACCCATCCGTCTCGACGGCGTAATCGCCGTTTGAGCCGTTGCTCATCGGGTGTTCCTCCACCGCGCGAGCGCGGCGCCGAGACAAACGAGGGGAAGCAGGAGAGAGGCGGCGCCCATTTCGTAGATGGCGCTCGATACCTGGGCTTCGATGGCGCCGTGTGCGCTCAACGTCCGACGCTCCCCCCCGACGTGGTACGTGGCGGTCACATTGATGGGATAGCGGTCCCCGCCGATGTCCCAGGGCTTCGTCGGATCGAGCGTGACCGGAACGCGCGCCACCCAGCCGTTCACGACGTGGTGGCCGTCGGAAGCCGCCGGCCCCAGGTCATTCGCGTACGTGCGCGTCTCCAGGCGCTGCACCGCCAGAGCGAGCGCGGCCTCGTCGGCTGTTGCTTGCAGCCCGGCGTCTCCCGCGATCTGTACGTGCAAATCGGTGACGCTCTGGTCGGCCTCGACGGGAAGGAGGACGAGAAGATCCTCTCGAGTGCTCTCGTCGGTGCCGAGCGGCGTCGCATCGCGGTTGAGGATGGTTCCGCAGCACCGCCCGACCGGCTGGCCCCCCGGCGGCGCAAGGGCAAGGTTGCTGCCTGCGCGCGAAAACACGGCGCGAATGGCGGGCGCCCGCGTGGCAGGCGGCGCGGCGTTGTCGTAGTTCCTGTCGGCGAACATCACGGGGAAAAGGAAGATCCCGGTCAGGGCCGCTGCGATGATCCACCGCTGGGGGCGCGTCGCCTCCCACGATTCCACGCCTTGCGCCCGAAGGAACACCCACGCCGCCAGCGCGATCGATCCCACGACGATGACAAGAAGGCTGATCCATGTGTGAGTCGTGGTCGCCGGAATACTCCCGGCGGCGAGCGTGAAGCCGAGCGCGTTCTTGAGGAGCACGGCGGGACTCGCGAGCGTGAGGCTACCCGTGCGCGTCGCTCCGTTGCCTTGGGCGACCAGAAGCTCTTGCAGCGGCGCGAGGCCCGCATACGCTAGGAGCACCCCGACGCCGGTCGCGGCCGGAGCGGCAATGCTCCTGCCAATGAACAGGACGCCGATCAGCGTGCCGACCGCGATGCTCGCGACGAGACTGGCTGGGGCATAGATCAGAAATTTTTCCAGGAGCGGAGCCAGCCCCACGTGGTAGGCGTAGACGAGCATCATCGGTACGAGCGCGACGTAGTAGGCCGCCGCGAGCGTCAGGAACACGAGCACCTTGGCGACGAACCAGTCGCGGCGTTCGACGGGCGCGGTGAAGACGCTCTCGACGAAGCGATTCGCTCTGGGACTCGCCATCGCCCCGGCCGCCAGGGGAATGAACGCGAGCGGAATGAGGAAGTAGGCGATGATCCCGTAGCCGTCCAGCCACGTGTCCTGCGTACCCACTGTGGCAACGCCGCCTACCGCGAGCAGTACGACCGCGGCGCCCACCCACGCGAAGCGGCCGCGCATCGTGGCCTTGAGCTCTTCCAGATACAGAGTTCCAATCGGCATGTCCATGTGACCTTCAGGTGCGCATAGTTATACACCGAACCCTCAGCTCGCATTCCACTGCGCGATACCGGTCACGGCATTCCCACGATCGTCGATGAATCGCACGACGAACGGGAGGACAACCTGACGAGTCGCGTTGGGATTGTCGACGAGTCCGTACACGCTGGTCAACGGGAAGACGAGCACTCCGTGCGCCGCCACCCGATTCGTGCCGCTGCGCTGGACGATGTCGGCGGAGGTGTAAACAAACTGCGGGTTGAACGCTGTCACGGTGATGGAATCGACCAAGCCGCCGATCCCGGCCGTCTCCTGAATAGTGAGGGTGCCCTGGAGCCGCCACCGGAACAGTCTGCCATCAGCAGCCTGACATGGCGCGGGCTCGCAGTCCGTCGATATCACCGGATTTGGTGAGAGCGCGACGGTAATGCTGGCTTGGGTGGGCATCGGTGCGGTAGCGCTGCCTCCGCATGACGCCAAACACATGATGCTGGGGCCGATGATGACGATCCGCGGCCAAGTCGCCACGGCGGCAACTTTGACGTACTCGGTCAGTCGGCGTCCAGCTTGAGGTCGAGGGCCACCGCGATCTTGTGGATGTCGGTCTCCCCGAGCAGGTGCTGGATCCGTTCGTCGCGAATACTGACCTTCACGCCGGCGTGCGTGCAGAGGCCGTGCAGCATGTGGAGCATGGCCGTCAATTCCTGTTCGGCCAGCAGGTTTACCTGCAGATCCAGGTGTGCCCGCCGCTCCGTCAGCCGTGCCATCCGGTTCTGGGTCATGAGCACGATGCTGGTCAGGAAGACGGCCTCCAGCGCGACGATCAGGTTGAGGAGGCTGAACGGGTACGCGTCGAAGGCATACCGCGTGGTATTCAACACGATCCAGGTGAAGAACCAGACCCCGTGCGCGGCGATGAACGCGTTGCTGCCCGCCACGCGCGTGACGGCGGTGGTGAGGCGATCGAGCGGAGTCCGTTTGTCCAGATCGTCCCGTTCCATGTCGGCGATGGCCTGAATATTCTGAACGACCGGATGCTCGGTTTTTGTGCGCTTCATGTCGTTTTCCAGTCTAACCGTCGGGACTCTCTGGTTTATGCCCCAAAAGACACAGCGAGCATTGGGCAAAATCAGCAGTTGCGAGTTGCCGGGCGCGGCGCGAAATCGGCGAGAACGTCCGTTCGCATCGTGAATGGTTCGGCCACCTGCGCTCGATCGGCGCGGCCGGCCACCAGCGCGAGCTCGACCGAGCGCCCGTGCGCCCGAAGCATGGCCGCACACGCTCGCAGATGCCCTCCGCTCGTGAGCACATCGTCCACGAGTACGTAGCCCCCTCGACCCTCGGGAAACGTCCCGATGACCTGGAGCTTGCCGAATAGCCGTTGCGGGTCCCTCATGCCGCTGGCCGCGCTGGCCGATGCAAGCGGCTCCGACCACCGAAGGGCATCCGCGACGATGACGCCCGTTCCAAGCTCCGCCGCCAGCGCCTGAGCCTGTTCGAGCGTCCTTGGCGTTTGCGATTCGAGTTGGCACCGGCTGTTCGGTACCGGCACGAGCACGCACGGCGAGGCCAGCCCATGCTCGGCTGCCGAATCCGCCACCATCCTCCCAAACAGGCCCAGCGCCAGATCGCGATTGCTGTCGTCAATCCGATGGGCCTGTCCGCGGCAGGGAATCTGTGCGAAGCCGTTGATCGGCTTCGCCTTCACGGCCATGACGAAATCATGCGCGTCGTGATCGCGCGCACGCCAGAGAACGCTGGCGACTTCGGTCAGATACGTGCAGCACGACACCACGCGGAGCATCGGTCAGCGCTCCAGCACGGCGAGCAATTCGCTGCTTGAAGTCAACACGTGAACGCGCGGCTTGTTCAGGAACCTGGCGGGCCAGGTGAGCCGCGGATTGTCGACGATGCTTTCGGCCAGGAACAGCCAGCGCCCCAGACGCACGCATTCGGTCGCCTGATGCAGCGTCCCCGATGAATCGCTCGCCTCGACGATGACCGTCGCGTCCGTCATTGCCGCCATGAGGCGATTGCGGACGGGAAAGTTGCTCTGGAAGACGCGCTTGCCGGCTGGAAACTGTGACACCAGGAGATGCTTGCGGTAGATCAGTTCCTGGAGCCGCTTGTTGTCGGCCGGATACGCGATGGTGAGCGGCGTGCCGATCACGGCGATGACATGTCCGCCGGCCTTCATCGCCGACGTAAGCGCTTCCGTATCGACGCCGCGAGCCAGCCCGGAGACCACCACCACGCCTGCCCCGGCCAGCTCCTTTGCCAGCCGTCTGGCCCTTGCAGCGCCCATCCTGTCCGGCTCTCGAGTGCCGACGATCGCAACGCATCTGTTCCGCACAAGCGTCAGATCTCCTGCGCAAAAAAGCTCGGGGCTCTGACCGCTTTCTCCGAACAAGTCGAACTGCTCCGCGCCCTTCAGCGGCCTCGTGGCCGAGCGCGATAGTTGCTCCAGTGTCGCAACCCGAATCGAATCCTGAGGCGGAGGAACGTAGCCGGCGGTGCGAGCGACCATCGATTCCGAGCGTATCAGAACTATCCACTTTCCCGGCGGCAAGGCGGCTGGAGCCGGGTGAATCGGGCTGCGCCTGGCGTAACCCGCCTGAAAGGCGAACAATCGCGATGGCTGAACGCTTGCACCCACTTCCGAGCGGATAGGAGCCTCAATGCGTAAAATTTTGATGATTCCGGCGCTTCTGACCGTGCTCGTATTGGGCGCGGCGCAGGTCTTTGCTCAAACGGTCACGGTCGTGACTCGCTCCGGACAGCGGGTTCGCGGACAGCTGATGGACCTCGGTAACAGTTATGACACGGGCAACCGCGGATATGACACGGGCAACCGCGGAAGCTACGGCGGCCCGAGTAACGGCGGCGATGTGGCGTTGCGCATCAACGGCCGGGACAGCCGCATCCCCATCATGGACGTGATGATGATCGATTTCGCGGGGAACGGAAGCATTCAGCAGAACGAGCTGGCGAGAGCCGGCCAGAATCCCGACGGAATGATTGTGCTGCGGAACGGCCAGAGCACCAGCGGAAGGCTCGTCGGAATGCAGCCGAACTCGAGCCGTGTCCAGGTGGTCAACAACTCCGGTCAGTACGACCTCGCGCTGAACCAGATCGCACGCATCTATTTTGGCGGTGGAAACGGCTACAGCGGGAATGGCCAGGCTGGCCCGAACAACAACGGCTACGACCCCTATGCCAACAACAACAGGAACGGGAACGGCCAGTACGGTAACAACGGCAACGGCCAGTACGGCAACAACGGGAACGGCCAGTACGGCAACAACGGGAACGGCGGCCAATACGGCGACTGGAACACGGGCCAGTACGATGGAAACCCAGCCCGGTACGGTGGTGGAAACCCCGGTCAGTACGGTCAGCCTTCCTATGGCAACGCCACCAATCGCACGACTACGATCCCGGCCAACAAGCTATGGAGTAATTCCGGGATCGACGTCCGGCGCGGCCAGGTGATCCACTTCCGTGCGAGCGGCAACGTCGCGCTGAGCAAGAACCCGGGAGACAACGGGACGCCTGCTGGCGCGAACGACGGGCGCATGGCGGGAAACTCGCCGCTGCCCGGCGTGACCGGTGGGTTGCTGATCGGTCGAGTGAATAACGGACAGCCCTTTGCGATCGGCGCGCAAGCCGACATCACGATGCTCAGCGACGGCCGCTTGTATCTCGGCATCAACGACGACTACCCGGCCGACAACAGCGGTAACTTTGTCGTTCAGATGTCGATTCAGTAGTCGCTCAGTCAATCGAGGCTGTTCGCTTCGAGCGTAAGTAAGGCGGGTGCTTTCTGACCCGCCTTTCTTTTTTATGCGGGTTTTCTAAGGTACCATCGCTCCGACATCCACTGTGTCCCCCCGCTCGGCACTCTCCACTCGTCGAATTTCTGAACTGTGGCTTTACCTGCCCCTTACGATCGCCTTCACCTGGCCCCTCGCGCTTCATCCCCAGGCGGGGCTCACCGCTCCCATTACCATTGGTGACCCGTATCTCAATCTCTGGATATTAGGCTGGGACCTGCGAACCCTCACGCTCCATCCCTCGGCGTTTTTCACCGGTGGTGTCTTCAACGCCAATATCTTTTATCCGGCGACGAACACCCTTGCGTACTCGGACAATTTTCTGCTGCAGGCCCTGGCGGTCTGGCCCCTTTACGTCCTCACGCACAACCTGGTTCTCTGCTACAACGTGCTGCTCTTCGCCTCGCTGATGGCGAGCGCGATGGCCATGCACATCCTGGTGCGCGCAATCTCTGGCTCGCGGTGGGGCGCGCTGATGGCCGGTCTCGTGTGGGGATTCTGGCCATATCACTTTGCCCATCTGCTCCAGATTCAATTGCAGGCGCTGTATTTTTTTCCGCTGGCCTTCTGGTTCCTCCATCGGGTCGTCGTTCGCCGCCGGGTCGCTGACGCGATCGGATTGGGGATGGCCGCCGCGTGCCAGACGATCTCCGCCGTGTACTACGGGGTCATGATCGCGGTTGCGCTGTCGGTGACGAGCCTGGTCTTGATCGCCGGGTTCAAAGGCGGCGATCGTCTCCGGCTGGCTCGGCGCCTCCTGCTTGCGGCTACCGTCGGCGCGATTTGCGTCGCGCCTGTCGCCTGGCCGTATCTGCGCCTGCAGCAGCAGGGCTTTGTGCGGACCGTGTATGAAGCCGCCGAGCACGGCGCGGCGTTGAAGAGCTACCTGTGGGTGCCGTCGGGCTACGTGCTCTATCAACACCTGGGGCTGTCGTCCGGTCCGGTGGCGACAGATACATTCGAGCGCCAGCTGTTTCCCGGCTTCGTGGTTGCGCTGCTGGCGGTGGTGGGACTGTTTGGCGCGCGTCGGCGGCCGGAATCGCTGTTCGCGGGCGCTTGCGCGCTGCTCGTCGCGCTCGGCGTGATCCTGTCGTTCGGGCCCGACGGTCCGGGCTCGCTGTATGCCACGATTCATCGCTATGTCTTCGGGTTTCAAGCCATTCGCGTGCCTGCGCGTTTTGTGGTGCTGGTCGCGTTCGGGCTCGCGGTCCTCTCGGGCTTCGGGATGCGCAGCCTGGCCGGCGGTGGTGCGCCGCAACTCCCGCCGCGCTACGGCATGCTAATGGGCGCCGCGCTCCTGAGTTTCACAGTTCTCGAGTATCTGCCGGGGCCGCTGCCCTCGGTCGACCCGCCGCCGCTCCATACAGCGGAAGGGGAGTGGCTGTCGCACGCGCCCCAAAGCGGCGCGGTGATCTATCTGCCGCTGTATCCTGATAAGCGCAATACGCCGGTGATGCTGCAGTCGCTCGAGCACGGACGCCCGATCGTCAACGGCCATAGCGGTTCGCGTCCCTCGTTTTTTCTCGCGCTGGTCGATTCGATGCAGCAGTTTCCGGGCGTGGATTCCCTGTGGGCGCTTCACGACCTCCCGGTGCGGTATGTGATCACCAGGTCTCCCGTCGCGACGGCCGATCCGACGCCCTTGGTGGAGCGTGCCCGTTTTCCGGACGCGGTCATTTATGAATTGGTCTGGACGCCGGCCATCGAGGCGGTGCTGACGCAGGTTGATTCGAGCCCGCTGCCCGCCGCCGGTCCGCCGCCGTTTCACCGTGGCGAGAGAGCGGTCTATGACATTACATGGGAAACCGCGCCGGCGGGCTTGCGCCTGTCGGCAGGGACGGTGACGATTGCCGCGCAGAGCGGACCGCCGGCACCCGCGCCGTGCGCCACCGAGGGGTCGAACAGCCGCGGCGGTACGTATCGGCTGACGGCGCTGGCGCAGACCGCCGGCTGGGTGTCGCGATTTTTCGAAGCGCAGGATTGCTTCGCGGCGTGGAGCGACGAGACGTGGCGTCCCATCGTCGCGGAACAAAGGCGGCGTGAAGGCCGCCGAAGCATCGACCAGGTGTACGACTACGATTTCATCAATCGTGTGGTGCGGATTGGCGGGCAGATGGCGCTGCCCATCTCCGCCGGCACGCACGATCCGCTCAGCGCCCTGTTTTACGCGCGGACCCTTCCTCTTCACCCGGGGTACCAGGTCAGCGTTCCCGTGAATGAGAGCGGACGCAATATTCTGGTGAGCCTGACGGCGCTCGACATCGAGCCCGTTCAGGTTGGCGGGAAAAGCGTCGACGCCGTCCGGGCGGAGCCGCGATTGCATTATCGTGTTCAGACGCGGCAGCCCATTCAGATCATGCTCTGGCTGACAAATGACGAGCGCCATCTTCCGCTCGTCATGACGTTTGCGTCCGACTTCGGATCCTTTCGCGCTGAATTGACCTCCTATCAAACCGATTAGGGCCAATTAGGGCCAATCAGGAGTCCCGTTACGCCGTCGTCATACTGGCGTCGCACGCTGTTGTACTCGGGCACCTATCGTCTGGGCAGAGTGGATCGCCGGAGTCGCTTCTCGCTCGCGCGCGCCCTCGCGCTTACCGCCGTCATCTGGGCGGCCGCCGGCCCGGCCGTCCGGTCGGCGAATCCTCGATTCGTTCAATTTGTGTTCACGTCGGACGCGCATTACGGCATCACCCGTCCGGCGTTCCGGGGTTCGACCAACGTCGACGCGCACGTCGTGAACGCGGCCCTGGTCGCCAGGATCAACACCCTGCCCGGCGTGAAGCTGCCCGATGACGGCGGGCTGCGAAAAGGCCTGCCCGTGGGGGCCATCGATTTTCTCGTCGAGTCAGGTGACGTCGCCAATCGATCGGAAATCGTGGACGGCAAAGCGATTCAGAGCGCAGCGGTCTCCTGGGCTCAGTTCGAGACCGACTACGTCCGGGGCCTGACGTTGAAAAATGCCTCCGGCACGCGTACGCCCGTCTTTGTCGTGCCGGGCAACCACGACGCATCGAACGCGGTCGGCTTCTACAGGCCGATGCTGCCGGCCATCGACAAGACGGCGATGGCTGAAATCTACAACCGGATGATGTCGCCGCCGATGCCCAGGACGTCCGGAGCCTATGACTACGCGCGCGATAAAGTGCTGACCGCCCGCGATTTTGACGGCATTCACTTCGTGTTCGTGACTGTGTGGCCCGATACCGCGGCGCGTGCCTGGATGGAGGCCGATCTCGGCAAGGCCGGAAACATGCCGGTGATGATCTTCGCCCACGACGAGCCGGACGCCGAGGCGAAGCATTTCAGAAATCCGAACGGCACGCATGCGATAACTAAAGAGGACCGGTTTGAAAACGTCCTCTCGGACGAGTTCAAGGACGGCCCTGCCATTTCGGGCAAGAGCATCCTCGAGCAGGCCGATCTGGAAAACTTTCTCCTGAGGCACCCGAACGTGTCCGCGTACTTTCACGGCAACTCGAACTGGAATCAGTTCTACGACTGGCGCGGTCCGCACAATACGATCGCGCTGCATGCCTTCCGTGTGGATTCGCCGATGAAGGGCGATCGGTCGAGACTCGACGAAACGCGGCTGTCGTTCCAGCTGGCGACGATCGACGTCGATTCGAGAACGATGACGGTGCGGGAGTGCCTGTGGAATCCCGATCCAAAAAATCCGTCGTCTGCGGTCGCATGGGGCGGATCGACAACAGTGTCGCTTTTCCCGCGCCCCACGACCGCCGACCGCTGATCGCCGACCGTCGACTGCCGACTGCCGACTTGTTTACAACCGAGTGAATCCTTTGACATCCAGTCGTTATACCCGGATGCGATCCTTCCGCCGGTTCGATGCGCGAGAAACTGTGTCTGTTCTTCGTTCTTCTGCTGCTGCTTCCGGCGGCCACGGGACTGGCCGCGCGGCAAACCCCGCAGACCCCAAAGACGCCGAAAATATCCGGCATCCTCGAGATCTATCTCGCCCGCCACGGCCAGACCGACTGGAACGCGGCGCACCGGCTCCAGGGCAGCGCCGATATCCCGCTGAACAGTACGGGCCGCATCCAGGCGGCCCAGCTCGCCAGGCGCCTCGCTGACGTTCACTTCGACGCGGTCTATTCAAGCGCTCTCGTGCGCAGCAGGGCGACGGCGGAGATCGTCCGTGGTGGCGTGCCTCTCACGATCGTGGCCGGACTGAACGAACGGCGGTTGGGAACGTTCGAGGGGCGGAGCACCGACGGGTCCGATCCTGCCGCCGCACAAAGCTATCTGACGCGCAGCCAGGATCCCGGCGACGACCTAGACGGCGGCGAGTCGCTCACCGTGTTCTTCAATCGCGTGCGCGCCGCGCTCGAACAGATCCTCTCGCAGCATCCCTCCGGCACGATCCTGATCGTCGGCCATGGCGCAACCAATCAGATGATCGTCCGCAGCCTTCTTCGTCTCTCGCCCTCGCAAGCCGCCGCGTTCCAGCAGGCCAACGATGACCTGTACTTGATCCAGGTCGATGCCGCGCATCACGCGCGGGCGTGGAAGCTCGTCGCTTTCGATCCCTGACGCTAAGAATGGAGCGTAAAAATGGAGTGTGTTATGAAACGGATTCATCTTCAGCTCGCACATGCCTTCCTGCTCATTGTGCTGTTTGCATCGCTCGGCGCCGCCCAGGAGCGCACTGGCACGATCTCGGGAACCGTGAGCGACGCCGGCCACTACGTGCTGCCGAGCGCCCGCGTCGAGCTGCAGCCCAGGAGCGTCACCACCGTCTCGGATGCTCAAGGGCAGTTCACGATTCCGAACGTCGCCGTGGGCGACTACACCATCACGGTGACCTACGTGGGGCTGTTGCCGTTCACCGCGAATGTGACCGTTGTGGCCGGACAGAGCGCGCACGTTGACGCGGTTCTTCAGGTCGCCGGCGTGAAAGAACAGGTCACGGTGACCGCCGAGCGGCCGCGGGGCGAGGCGCAGGCGCTCAACCGTGAGCGGACCGCCGACAACATCGTCCAGGTGCTGCCGGCCGAGGTGATCACGAGCCTCCCGAACACCAACATCGCGGATGCCGTCGGCCGGCTGCCGAGCGTGTCGCTGGAACGTGACGAGGGCGAGGGCAAGTACGTGCAGATCCGCGGGACCGATCCGCGGCTGAGCAACGTGACGATCAACGGCGTCAACGTGCCCTCGCCAGAAGGTGGCGTGCGCAACGTCAAGCTCGACGTGATTCCGTCCGACCTCGTCGCGTCGATCGAGGTGAACAAGACGCTGTCCGCCAATCAGGACGGCGATGCCATTGGCGGCTCCGTGAACCTGATCACGAAAATCGCCGGCGACCAGCCGACAGCGACGCTGTCGATGATGGGCGGCTATACGCCGATCGTGGGCGGACGAGGGCTGGATCAGTTTGCCGGGACCGTCGGTTCGCGCCTTGGTTCCGACAAGCGCCTGGGCGTCCTGATCGGCGGCAGCTACGACTGGAACGGCCGCGGGATTAACGACATCGAACCCTCACCCGGGACCAACGATTTCGGGAATGGCCCGGTGCCGGTTGTCGGCGGCGTCGATATCCGCGAATACGTCTATCGCCGTGCGCGGTACGGCGGCGCCGGCGGCCTCGACTATCGCCTGGGAACCGGATCGTCCCTCTTCGTTCGGGGCCTCGGCTCTCAATTCAACAACTACGGCACGACGTGGTTCTACTCGCCCGGTATCGGCAATTTCATCACGCCGTCGGTGTCGGACAACACCGGCAGCCAGACGTACAGAACCTACGACCGCGAAGTCAATCAGCAGATCTACAGCCTCGAGGGCGGCGCGAAACATGTGTTCGGATCGACGCTGCTCGACTACAACCTGTCGTTCGCGCACGCGCGGCAGCGCGGCAATTTTCCGACCGCAAACTTCGACGGACCGAGCAACGTCGCGTGGGGCATCGACACCAGCGATCCGTTCAGACCGCGGTTCAACGTGCTGAACGGCGTGAACGTCTACGACCCGTCGACCTACACGCTGTCCAATTGGGAGTCGGCATCGACCGATCCGACTGCGCAGCGGAACGTCCAGGGCAGCGTGTCGCTGACCGAATCCTTCACGTCAGGGTCGCTGCTCAACATGATTGAATTCGGCGGCAAGGTTCGTGATGCCCACAAGACTCGCATCGTGAACGATCAGTACTATTCGGCGACGGGCAATCCGACATTGAGTGTCGCCGACATCCTCGGCGGTCCGGTGGATCCCCATTACTACTTTGGCAGCTACCCGATGGGGCCCTTGACCAATATCAATGCGCTGATGGGATTCCTCGCTGCCCACCCATCGGCCATCGCGCTGGATGTGAATCAGACTCGTCAACGAGACGATCCGAATAACTACCTGACGACCGAGCGGGTCTACGCCGGCTATGCGATGAACACCTTCGACATCGGCTCGGACCGTCTCCAGGCAGGCGTTCGGCTCGAGACCACACGATCAGCGTACACCGGCTACCACGTGACACTGGACGCCGCCGGGCACTATGCGTCGACGCTTCCCGTGTCGGGCACGCAGTCCTACACCGACGCGCTGCCGAGCGTCCAGTACCGCCATGCGTTCGATCAGAACACCAATCTGCGCGCCGTCTACGGCCGGGGGATTGCGCGCCCGAATTTCGGGGACATGCCACCGTATATTCTGGAGCAGGACAGCCACAAGACGGTCAGCGTCGGCAATCCGGCGCTGCTCCCGACGCGGGCCAACAATTTCGACCTGCTGTTCGAGCGGTTCCTGGAGCCGGTCGGCGTGGTCCAGTTCGGGGTCTTCTACAAGAATCTGACGAACCCGATTTATCAGAATGTGCGCACACCGGTGACCACCGGCACCTACGCGGGGTACACGCAGATACAGCCCGTCAACGGCCCCGGCGCCCACATCAGCGGATTTGAAGCGACCTGGCAGCAGCGCATGTCTTTTCTGCCGGGCGGCCTCGACGGGCTCGGGTTCCTGGCCAACTACAGTTATACGAGCTCTCAGGCCACGCTCCCGTGGCGTGGGGACAAGCCGGCGCTCTTGCGTCAGGCGCCGAACAACTGGAATGTGAACGTGACCTACGACAAGGCAGCGCTGTCCATGCGTCTTGGCGTCACGCACAACGACGCGAACATCTTTGCGTACAACTATCAGGACGGCGCCGACGGCGGCATCAAAGGACCAAACGGTGACTTGTATCTTTACGCGCACACTCAACTGGATGCCCAGGCGAGTTACGCGCTGTCGCGCCAACTGCAGCTGGTTGTCGCGCTCCTGAACCTGAATAACGAAGTATTTGGATTTTACCAGGGCAGCCCGCAGTACCCGAGCCAGCGGGAATTCTATAACCGCACGGTCTCGGTCGGTCTTCGACTCGGACGGTAGGAGAGAGACGGTCAGGCCCGGGTGCCATCAGTTCCCGGATGGCGCCCGGCCCTTCTTTTTACTGAACGTCAGGTTTTTACTGGAACGTCAGGCGCTCGTGACGCGTTCGTGTGGCCCGCCCGTCAAGATCGGTCAGCTGCGGAAGGAGACTGCATGGACGTCCTGATCCCACAAGAAGCCCTCACGCGAATTCAAATGGAATACGTCGAGATGCCCGGCCTGAAACTCACTCCAAAACAGATTGGGCGGCTGTGCGGTCTCCCGCAGGAGACTTGCGAGGGCGCCCTCGCGCTCCTGCTGCGCACCGGGTTCCTGCGCCGGTCGCCGGACGGCGCGTTCCTTCGTCCGAGCGCCCCTCATTCTGCAAACGACGCGCAATCCTCTGACGACCAGGAGCGTTCCCGAAACAGCGTAACCGCGACGTTGACGTTCGAGGTGAGCGCCGCGGTGATGGCGGGCCAGGTCTTGTCGCTCCGGACGAGAGTTTTCCAGGAATAGAGGTGCTTTGGCTTGTGAAAATCGCTGTTCGCAACATACGGGTAGTGCTTCAGGCTCGTCACGGAAAACAGGTCGTCCCGGTTCGCGGCTTCCCACACGTCCACCAGATGAGCCAGCTTCTTGCGGTTCTCCCATAGATAGCTGGTGCCGATTTCAAACCGGCGCGTCGTCCTGTGGTGCGGATGGCAGGCGATCGTAAGGGCGCCTTGATCGCGAATCTCCTGCAGTATCTGTCGCGCCTCCAAATCCGCGCTCACAAACTTCTTGAGCCCGAGGCCGACGATGTGCGAGTTGTGCTTCGACCGGAGATGGTTCTGCGTGATCTCGGCACCGGCGATGACCAGCATTCCGTACGTGCGTTTGGCACGCACCGCTTCGCGATGGATATCGGCAAGGTAGTCGTCGAAGTTTTCCGGTGTCACTGAAAAATGACGCCGGCCGAGTGTCGCAATCCGGGCGGCCCTGGCGAGCCAATCTTTTTTTTGGAGGATGTGGTCGGTAATGGCGATGACGTCGAATTTGCGGGTCTGACCGTACAAGTCCACCACTTCGCGAAGACTCAGGCGGCCGTCGCTCCACGTCGTGTGTATGTGGAAATCGCAGAGAAGAAACGGCTCGTAACCTGGCATATCAGATCCTGATGTCCTTGTGGGTCGTATCCGAAGGGCGGTGCCGGAACAGTTCGGAGCAGAAATTTCTGACGTAGAGGCGGAAGACCGTGGTGCGGCCGAGCGCGCGATACCGCCTGGCCGAAGTCGACACGTGACAGCGCCTGGCCAGTCTCACATGGCCGACCTTGCTGAGGCGGCGCCCGAGGTTCGTGTCCTCTCCATGAAATTCTATCGACGTGTCGAAGCCGCCGATCTGCTCGAGCGCGCTGCGGCGAACCGCAAAGTTGCCGCCGTAGAGCACCGCGCCCATTCGGAAGATGCGCTGTGCGAGGACATGGGTCGCGGGCGCAACAGTGTGGTCGTAGATGCGAACCAGGACGCGGCCGTAGAGATCCCAGTCGTAGAAGCGGTAGGGGCCGGTGACGGCAACCGGCCCGCTCGCGGCGGCCGGCCCCTCCGTCGGGCCAAATGCTTCGGCGATCCGGGCCAGCCATTGTTCTGGCGCCCGGCAGTCGGCGTCGGTATAGACGAGCACGTCCCCCGACGCTGCCAGATAGCCGGCGTGTCGAGCGACGATAAGGCTCTTCCGGGGTTCGTCGACGATCAGGATCCCCGGGTACAGCGCCGCGACCTCTCGCGTTGCATCGGTGCTGGCGTTGTTGACGACGATGATCTCATCGGCAGGGCGAGTCTGCCGGCAAAGAGAGTCCAGACACCCCGCCAGCCATTCCGCTTCGTTGTACGCGCAAACGATCACGCTGATTCGCATATCGGACTGATTTCGCAATGGATCCAGCAAGCCGAACGTGCACTGCTCAAGTCGCCGCCGTTGGGCCGGTCGGCAGGAGGGAGACGCGATGACCGGATGTGCCGATAGGAAGTGTGCCGCGCCCGTCTGACGCTGTCGTGTACGCGACGTAACGTCTACGTAAAATGTTTCACCGCAGGTACATCCGGATGACGTCGAGCAGTTCCTTGCCGGCGTCGGTCGGATCGGCCCCGCGATGACGGTGCCGGTCGATGATGTGGAAGCGCACGTGATCTTCCAGGACCTTGACCAGCAGCCCGTCGATGGCGCCCCGACAGGCGGTCAATTGCTGCAGGACCTGCGTGCACTCCAGTTCGTCGTTGAGCGCGCGCTCAACCGCCTCGACCTGCCCCCGGATGCGCCGCACGCGGTTGATGAGCTGTTTCTTCCCGCGGATCGTGTGTGCCATGCTTCCATGATACATATACCCCCTATCAGTATTATGTGTTTTTTTGTTGACTCAAACGAGCTTGCCGCGTTACAACTGATCAACTGATCGGCCGCCGCGCGTCGCGGCGATCGAACCGGAACCTCGGTAGGCGAGGCTCCCGCGCAACACACAGGCCACTGCCGACCGGCTTCGAGAGACGCCGGGCGCGGTAGAACAGGAATTCCCGATTCAAGGGTTTTCCTAAGGTGGCTAAGGTTCCTGGCGAGCACAGGGACCTTTGACGGGGCGCGGTGCTGAAGCTTGGACGAGTGGAGCTCTCCGGCCGCGTGTTCGACCCGAACACCGCCGTTCGCGTTCCCGCCCACCGCTCAGCCTCCCTATTCGACTTCGTTCCTTACCCGACGACCGGAGGACCACGACCATGCGCCGAACATCCATCGCGTGTCTCAATCCTGACCTGACATCAGGGACCGCCGCCCGGCAGACGCTGCCTGTGCCTCAACTCGAGCTCCGCTTGCGGTGGGCGTTTCGCAACGGCCGTTTGTCGTCTCACTGGGGTCTGGAACACCACGACCCTGCGGAGGGCGGGGCACGCAGCGCCAGCCGCACTGCGGCCTGACATTCGACCGGGACCCTCCATGAATCCGCTCGCGACCTTCGTCACCGTGGCCCTCAGCGCCGTTGCCCAGGCTTTCTCGAGATCGCCCAGGCACCGGGGCAATGGTGCCTCCTCGGCGCTGCTCGAAGCCTCCAGGGGACCCGTCCGGTCGCTGTTCGAGGCCCTCGACACCGTGCCTGAGGGGCTGACCGAGGCCGAGGTCCAGGAACGGCTGAAGAAGTACGGGCGTAACACCGTCGCCCACGAACGCGCGACCGCCTGGCCCGTGATGCTGCTCAACAACTTCAGAAACCCGTTCATTCTGGTGTTGTTCGTGCTGGCGTCGGTGTCCTACGCAACGGGCGATCTGAAGGGGACGGCCGTCGTCTCCGTGATGGTGGCCGTCAGCGTGGTGATGCGGTTTTTCCAGGAGTTCCGTTCGTCGCGTGCGGCAGAGGCGTTGCGCGCCATGGTGCGGACAACGGCGACCGTCAGCCGGCGGTACGCCCGCGGCGACGACCAGGGCGTCCTCATCAGCGAGAAGCGCGAAGTGGCGTTCGAGGACCTGGTGCCTGGAGATACGGTCCACCTTTCTGCCGGCGACATGATTCCGGCGGACGTCCGCCTGGTCAGCTCCAAGGATCTCTTCGTCAGCCAGTCCGCGCTGACCGGCGAAGCGATGCCGGTCGAGAAATACGACGCGCTGGCGGGTGTCGTCGAGAAGTCGGCGGGCCCGTCTTCGCCGGCGTCGACGGCCGGCGCGAGTCCGCTCGACCAGAGCAATCTCTGTTTCATGGGCACGACCGTCATCAGCGGCGCCGGCGCCGCGGTCGTCGTCAGCACAGGCAGCCGCACCGTGTTCGGCTCGCTTGCCAAGAGCCTCGTCGGGCATCGGGCGCTGACGAGCTTCGATCGCGGCGTCAATGCGGTCACGTGGGTGCTCATCCGATTCATTCTCGTGATGGTGCCGATCGTCTTCCTGCTGAATGGCCTCGTCAAAGGTGATTTCAAGGAGGCCTTTCTCTTTTCGATTGCGGTTGCGGTCGGCTTGACGCCGGAGATGCTGCCGATGGTGGTGACGGCCAATTTGGCCAAGGGCGCCGTCACCATGGCGCGGCAGAAGGTCATCGTGAAGCGCCTGAACGCGATCCAGAACCTGGGTGCGATGGACGTGCTGTGCACCGATAAGACAGGCACGCTGACCCAGGATCGCGTGATTCTGGAGAAACACCGCGACATCCGGGGCGAGGTCGATCTCCGCGTGCTGGAATACGCCTACCTCAATAGCTACTACCAGACCGGCCTCAAGAACCTGCTCGACCGCGCCGTCCTCGAGCACGCGGAATTGCGCCACGAGCTGGACGTGCTGCAGCACGCCGACAAGGTCGATGAGATCCCGTTTGATTTCCTGCGGCGCCGGATGTCGGTCGTCGTCACCAACCCGTCGCGGGAGCACGTGCTGATCTGCAAGGGCGCCGTGGAGGAGGTGTTCGGGGTCTGCACGCAGGCGGACCTCGGTGGCAAGACGGTGCCGTTCTCGAACGCGCTGTGCGACCAGGCCAACGCGGTCGTGCGGGATCTCAATGAAGACGGGTTTCGCGTCGTGGCGGTCGCGCACAAGACCGTGCCCATGTCCCAGGATCTGTACAGCGTCGCGGATGAAAGGAATCTGGTGCTTTCCGGGTTCATCGGATTTCTCGATCCGCCCAAGGAGACGGCGCGCGAGGCGATTGCCGCGCTCCACGAGCACGGCGTCAGCGTCATCGTCCTGACGGGGGACAACGACATTGTGACGCGGCGGGTGTGTCGCGATGTGGGCATCCCGGCCGACCGCGTCGTCCTCGGGTCCGAGCTCGAGCGTCTGTCGGATAACGAGCTGCGGACGGCTGTGAAAGAGGTGTCGATCTTCGCGAAGCTGAACCCGCTGCAGAAGGCGCGCATCATCCGCGCGCTTCAGCAGGCAGGACACACGGTGGGATATCTCGGGGATGGCATCAACGATGCGGCCGCGCTGCGCGACGCCGATGTCGGGATCTCCGTGGACACGGCGACCGACATCGCCCGCGAGTCAGCGGACATCATCCTGCTCGAAAAGAGCCTGCTCGTGCTCGAGACCGGCGTCCTGAAGGGCCGCGAGGTCTACGGCAACATCATCAAGTACATCAAGATGACCGCGAGCTCGAACTTCGGCAACGTGTTCAGCGTCCTCGTCGCGAGCGCCTTCATTCCGTTTCTTCCCATGCTGCCGGTACAGCTTCTCGTGCTGAACCTGCTGTACGACTTCTCGCAGCTCTCGCTGCCCTGGGACCGGATGGACAGCGAGTTCCTGCGGCGTCCTCGTAAATGGGACACGACAGGCATTGCGCGCTTCATGGTGTGGATCGGGCCGATCAGCTCGGTCTTCGACATCACCACGTTTCTCCTCTTGTGGTTTGTGTTTCGCGCCAGCGGCCAGGCGGGGGAGACCACGTTCCAGTCCGGCTGGTTCATCGAGAGCCTGCTGTCGCAGACGCTGATCATCCACATGATTCGTACCGAGAAGATCCCGTTCGTTCAGAGCCGGGCTGCCGTTCCGGTATTGCTCCTGACGTCGCTGATCATGGCCGTCGGCCTCTATCTGCCGTACTCGACCCTGGGCGCGGCCGTTGGTCTCGTGCATTTGCCGGCCACGTTCTTTCCGTGGCTGGTGGCGACGCTGCTCGCTTACGGCGTGCTGACGCAGATTGTGAAGAGCTGGTACATCCAAAAATTCCACGCGTGGCTGTGATGAGAGGGAGATCGGACGCGATGAATCGTTGCTGTGTGTTCGCGCTTCGCCTGCTCGCGACGTTATTGGTGCTCTGCCTGCATCAGAGTGCCCTGGCGCAAGCGCCGGCGGACGAGCCGCACGCGGAAGAGTCTCCGGCAGAAACGTCGCCGGCCGTCACCATGCTGCCGCATTCCGACTCCACGAAATGGTGGATTTCTGGCCAGATCAATCTGATCGGTCAGGGACACGGAGCCTTCCTGTCTCCCTATGAAGGCCCGCACAGTCTTCGCGCGGCTCGCGAGTGGAAGGTCTCGCGCGTCTGGACGATCTTCACCGGCCTCCAGCTGCCGCAACACACCGAGGTGCTCTACGACATCGAGAGCGCCGCGGGGCGGGGCCTCAGCGACGCGTTTGGCCTCGCCGGGTTCACCAATCTCGACGTCGTGCGGAACCCCGACCTGGGCGCCAAGCCGTACGTCGCGCGCGTCATGATCCACTACATCCTCCCGCTCAGTGACGAGACCATCAACGTCACCCGCGGACCGTTGTCGCTCGCGACGAAGCAGGCGAAACAGCGGCTCGAGGTCCGCGCCGGGAAATTCGGCATCGTCGATTTTTTTGACCTCAACGCCGTGGGCAACGACAGCCATCTACAGTTCACCAACTGGACGATCGACAACAACGGCGCCTACGACTACGACGCGGACACACGGGGGTACACCTACGGGGTAATGGTCGAATACGACGCGCCCGCGTGGTCTCTGCGCGCCGCCGAGGCGCTGATGCCGAAGATCGCCAATGGCATCGTGTTGGATTGGAACGTCGCGCGTGCGCGGGGGGAGAACGTCGAACTGGAGCTCCGGCCCGCGCCCGGACTGGTCACGAGAATCCTCGGCTATGTCAATCACGCAAACATGGGCAGCTATGATGAGGCGATTCAGGCGTTCCGCGCAGGCGTCGATCCTTCACCCACTATCGAAGCTCATCGGCGGCAAGGCCGCCTGAAGTCAGGAATCGGCGGCAACGTCGAGTACGCGTTTGCCGGCGGGGTCCGTCTGGGTGCTCGAGCGGGATGGAACGACGGACGCACTGAATCGTTCGCTTATACGGAGGTGGACGACACGGTGCTGCTCGGTGGCGACGTTGCAGGGGGCGGCTGGCACCGGCCGCTCGATCGGATCGGGATTGCGGGCGCCTCGAACGGTCTCTCGGGACCGCATCGGGAATACCTCAGGCTCGGAGGCCTCGGATTTCTGCTGGGCGACGGCACGCTGCGATATGGGCGCGAGAACATCCTCGAGACCTACTACACGGCTCATTTGTGGCGCGGCCTCTTTGCGTCGAGCGGCCTCCAATATATCGCGCACCCTGGCTATAACCGGGATCGCGGCTCTGTGCTCGTGGGGGGCTCGCGGGTTCACGTCGATTTTTGAGCGCGCGGATCACAATCCTGTGATCGCGTACCTCAAGGCGAGACGAGACCCCGGTCATGACTGCGCGAATCGATCGCACGCATGGCCTGCAAATCCTGGTTTTTCAATCTGATACCAGCGCGTCGCATGATCGACGCCCGTGTGGTACGTCGCTTGCCTTCTGCTCGGGAAATTTAGCGACACCGTCGTCGCCAACAACTGAGGAGATGGTCATGAAGATTCGTAACGCCAAGGGGTTCACGCTAATCGAACTGCTCATCGTCGTGGCCATTATCGGCATCATCGCGGCCATTGCCGTGCCCGGGTTGCTCCGCGCCAGAATGGCGGGCAACGAGGCGTCGGCCATCGGATCGCTCCGCGCCATCAACAGCTCCAACATCAACTACATGACCAACTGCGCCAACGGCTCGGGCTACGCCAATACGCTCGTCGTGTTGGGCGCGCCTCCGACCTCCGGCGGCCAGCCCTTCATCAGTCCGGACCTCGGCGTGGCGAGCCCGGTTGTGAAGAGCGGCTACAGCATCACCTACGCGGGCGGCGGCACGGCCGTGGCCACCCAGACCTGCGTGACGGCGACCGTGACGGCGTCACCGAGCTACTTCTCCGACGCCCAGCCGGTCGCGCCCGGCACCTCGGGGAACCGTTACTTCGCCACCAGCGAAGCGCAGACGATCTTCCAGAATGCCGGCGCGGCCATCACCGCGATTAGCGCGGCCGGCGTCCCGACGCCCAATACGGCGTTGCCGCTCAAGTAGTCTTGCGAGGTTCGATCATGGCAAACGCGACCGTTGCCATCGCCGGATTGACCTTCGTCTGGTTGTTGGAGCACCTGTAAGCCATTTCCCGCCATCGCGCTCGGGTTGATCAATGCGCTCGTCCTGAATCTGTCGCCCGCCTGGCGCGCCCGGGGTCACCGCGATCTGTCGCGAAATGAGCGGCGCCTGTTGGGGGTGATGGGCGGGATCTCGCTTGCCTGCTGGCTGACGGCGATTACGGCAGGCCGGCTGATAGCGTACTGGTGAGGCTGCGTTAGCCGCCGGACCGTGCGCGAAACGCGAGATAGGCGAAGATGAGGACGATCGCCAGGAGAACGAGTCGCGCGGCGCCCATCAGGCCGGTGTGCGCGATGTGTCGCGTTCCCTTCGGTTTGATGCCGGTGATGGCGGCAACGGCGGCGATGAGTACGGCGATGCCAAGTATCGCGATCCAGCTCATGATTTCTCCTCGGCCCTCGTCCAGTCGCAGATCGCCTGTCGATCCTGATCGCTGAGCCGAGCGTGACTGTGGATCAGGAGGTACGACGTCAGGGGCATATTGTGCCGTTCGACCCGCTGGCAGATCTGATCCAATTCTTTCAATTTCCGCCCCGTGTCGTAGTCGGCCCACTCGGAAAATGAGACTCGCCGGCGCCCTTCATTCACGTGATCCACGATCCACCAGGAGACCGGCGCCACGTTTGTGTACCAAGGCCACTTCGTCTGGCTCGAATGGCAATCCCCACAAGCGCGGTTCAGCGTGGCCACGACGTTCGCGGGAGGATGAGCCGTCGCCGCCAGCGTTTTCTGCGCATCGACGGGAGGGTTCGTGCGAGCGGGCCTGATGAGTTGACTGATTGCGAGAACCGCCCCGGCTGCCAGAACGGCCTGTTTCAGATGCCGGATCGTGTTCATCTCGACAGTCGACCATTATGCTCTGATCCGATCCTCTTCGGCGAGACTGCGCGCGGTTCGACCATACCGTTGAGCGTGTCGGCGGCGCCGCGCGAGTGTCTCGCTGTCCGCCGTTACTGGAGAACCCTGCCTCCCGTGATGAAGCGTTTGTAATCGGAGAACCTCTGGCTTCGCCGCGTTGACTGGAGGCCGCCCCGGACCACGGTGAAGGAGTCGATCGATTCCGGTAGAAGCAACACTTCGTCAGGGTCTCTGAAGGCGACCGCCTTGTAGCGAATCGTCTCATCGTCGCGCACGATGACCACCCAACTCGAAAGCTGGTGACGGCGTTGTATGAACGCGGGGACCTTCACGTCGACCGGCCCCCGGAGACCTCGCTCCACGCGTACCACGTCATAGTTGCTGGCATCCACCCAGAGGCGTCCCCTTGTTGCGATGTGCCCCGACCAGTCGAAGCAATCGTCGTGTCGGCTCGGGTCTTCGATTAACTCGGGGTTGCTTCTGCGATCCACCGTGGCAAAATCGATCATCATGACAGTCCGGTTCCTGTCTTTCGCAATACCCGCAGTACTGAATTCGTACTCCGAACGGTGAGCCGGTAGCAGAAACGCAAGCGGTTCGGAGGACAGGGGATTCGGGTCGGTGCATCCCGAGCGGTCCTTCTTGTCGCTTTCACGCGGTACCCGGCCATTCACTTTCCGGACCTTGCGCACGATTCCTGGTTCACCCGGGGTCTGACTGCTGTCAGCTTCGACGTGCAGCTCCGATTCGACGGTGCGCGCGAACCCATCCGGCGAATTATTCAAGTCGACGGGTAGTACCGTGGACGTCTCGATACAGATGACGTTCTTCGCGTGGTCGTAGAACTCGGCGACCCGTTCGCCGACGCGCGCCAGCAGTTCTTCTACGTTCGGCTGTGCCTGCGCACCTGCGGCCGTCATCGCGGTGAGCGCGAGCGCGACTGCCAGTGCGCCAGGCAGCACGATGGCGTTCAAACGGCGTTTTCCAGGAATCATCCCGTCCGCAGTGGCACTTAACCTCGGGACAGCTTGGCAACCTGGCCGTCCAGTAGTGTCCTCAAGGTAACTTGTTTGTCGGGCGCTACCCAGGCGGAAACATTGGCTCCCAGGTTTTTGAGTGCACTCTTGGCATCATCATTTGCCCCGACTTCGACCTTTCCGAATGCGGCGACGTATTGACTCACGAGGGTCTGCCGTTGCGTTGCGGCATTTGGCGGAGCAACGAAGCCGGAGTCCGGCAGGTTGGTCAAGGCCGACTTGAGATTGCCCCATCCGAGGTCGATGACGAGGGGCTTGACCAGCATGAATTCGCCTGCGAGCTGGGACAGACCGGCTACCTGCTGCACGAAATACTCTTTGTCAAAGCCATGCAATCCCGCTTCGGTGTCGAGTTGCGCGTACGTTTGGGTCCAGCCACCAGGCCAGTCGCCGGCAAGCCCGATCCCGGGGATGCCGAACGCCCTGCCCTTGTTCATCGGACTCTTGACGCTGCCCTGAAACCCTCCATTGAGGCCCGGCGCCACAGCGCCGGCTTTTACGTCAACCCTGGGCCAATGATTGTCCGCGGCCGCTTTCGCGATGGTCTCGACCATCCAGATGTTGTTGTTGTTGACGTCTATCAAGCTGGTGATGACCCCGCCGTTTTCCGGGAGCTCGCTGGAATAGACGTAATCGTTCCCGCCGGGCCCGACTTCGATCGTCTGTCGGCCTCCCATGTGCTCCATCCCGAGCGTGGCCACGATCGACTTCAAGCGCTCGGGGTGGACGGTGTAGTAGTCGTATTGCGGCCAGCTGCCCTCGCCGCCCGGCATGAAGTGCCGGCAATCAAAGTAGAAAATCAGCGTTCGCGGTCTCGCCGACTGCGGAATGTGATTGAAGTAGGACATGATGGCCAGCATACCCAGGCCGCCGTTCTCTTCGATCAGTGACATCGCATCGGTGTGGGTCGCGAGCATGACCTGCTCGTCGAGCGGCGTGCCGTAATTCTTCCCAGGCAAAAAGGCGATGATGGCCTTGCCGTTGTCCCGCTGGAAACGGGCTTTCAACGTCAACGTGGCCGTCCTGCCCGCCTTCGCGTCCATCAGCACTTTCGCACCGTGTACGCGATCGAGCGTGAGAGTGGGACAGTTGACGTAAGCCGCTCCGAGTCCAGCCTTCCCGTCCGGCGTGTAGACGCTCCGTTGAGCCAGCCCGAACGCGGCTCCAGGCGACAGGTCGTACACGATCACCATGCCGGCCGCGCGTCCGTTGATGCCGATCGCAGCAAACCGGCCCAGCTGACCCCAGACCCAGCGGGAATGAAAGGAACTGGTGACGCTGGTCGGCGGGGGCGTGAACAACGGCGCCCACTTGCCCGGTGAACGCCATTCGTAGTCGGTCAGCGTGTAGCTGTCCAGGAAATTATCCGTGTACGGGGGATTCGGGTATGGCGCCGTTTGGAATACCAGTATTTTTCCTGCCATTTGGCCGGCGGCCGGCGGATGGGCCGGGTCGTAATACAGCATCGGCGCGGTAATACCCTCGGGAGGCGTGGAGCCCGAGGTCATCCCGTACGATGCAACCACCGCCACCGGCGTACCGTCCGAGACGAGCTTCTCCACCGCGATGCCGGAATCATGGAGGTGGGTCCGGCGATCGGGCCAATCCTCGACGATGTAATGATCGTAGGGCATTTCTACGTAGTCCAGGTCGACAGCGCCGAACTCCGGCATTTTCGATATCAGGAAATCCGTGTATCGCTTCCAGCCCGTGCCGCCCGCATACGTTGGACCCCCCTGGCTCTTGAAGGAATTCCAGTCCCAGGCTTGATCGGGCGTGATCATGAACTGCTGGTTGATCTGAGGAAACGGCAGATTGCGGTTCGTGGCGATTGCGGGTTTGCCTTGGGCCCAAAGCGATTCTCGAATCAAGACCGTGCCGGCGCTGAGCCCCGCGGTCTTCAGGAAATTGCGCCGTGGCCATTTGCTCATAATGCCCCCCTTGCCTTGTCGGTTCAGGGATACAGAATAGACCGAAACGCTCGCCGCCGGCCGCCCATATAATCCATGGCACGGAGAGATTCCATGACGACTGTTACCCCCTCTCGAGTCCGGACCTTCGGACGCGCCTTGTCGCTGGCACTCTTGCTCCTTACCGGCTCGTCGTTCGCCTCGGTTTCCGCGGCGCCCGTTCCGGCCAGGGGCACCGAGATTCTCTGGGATCGCTACGGCATTCCGCACATCACGGCTGCCGATCACCGGAGTCTCTTCTACGCCTACGGGTACGCACAGATGGAAGCCCATTCCGAGCTGCTGCTGCGGCTCTACGCACAAGCGCGCGGGCGAGGAGCCGAGTTCTACGGCGAGTCATACCTCGACGCCGACCGCTGGGTGCGGACCAACGGGATTCCCGCTCGTGCGAAAGAATGGGCGAGCGGCCAGACTCCGGAGTTCGGTCCGCTCATCACGGCGTTCGTGGCCGGTCTGAATGGCTGGGCCGCTGAGCACCAGGCCGGCCTGAGCGCGGCAGCGAAGGCCGTGCTGCCGGTCAGCGTCGAAGATGTCTACGCACATTGCCTGCGTGTCATCCACTACGACTGGATCATCAATCCCGCCAAGCTCGATGCGCGCCTCAGTCGCGCCGGATCCGACATCCATGGCTCCAATGAGTGGGCGATCGCCCCGTCCTACTCAGCGTCAGGCAATGCAATGCTGATGAGCAACTCCCACTTGGAGTGGGGCGACATGCACACCTATTTCGAGGTGCAGCTTACGGCGCCTGGCGTCACGTCCTACGGCGCGGTGTGGGTCGGCTTCCCTGTTCTTCGCCAGTGCTTCAACGACTATCTGGGCTGGACCCAGACGACGAACAACCCGGCTGAATCGGATCTGTATCGCCTGACGCTCAAGGACGGCGGGTACGTCCTCGACGGGGAGGTGCGCCAGTTCGATGTGGTGCGCGACGTGATCAAGGTCAAGACCGCCAGCGGAGCGCTGCGC
>DASZHO010000012.1:0-67827 GCA_035937795.1 Vicinamibacterales bacterium
CCGGCAGGTCCAGTCGGACCAGCAGCGCCTGTCGCTCCCATGAAGCCTTGAGACCCTTGGGGCCCTGGAAGGCCGACCGAGCCTGGGTCGCCCTTCGGTCCCAGCGATCCTTGCGACCCGGTGGCGCCAGTCAGCCCTTGCGGACCCAGTGCGCCGGTCGCTCCGATCAAGCCCTGCGGCCCTGGCGCGCCGGTCGCCCCCGCGGCACCCGTCAGACCCTGAACCCCTGCGGGGCCCTGAAAACCCTGCGGGCCTTGCGGTCCAACGCCACCGATCGTTAAGTCGAACGCCCCTAACCGCGACGCGTTGTCCTCATCGCGATCGCCTTCTCGATGCGTCCGCAGTACCACCAGCAGGTAGGTGCCCGGCGCCAACGTCGGCATGGTCGCCGTGATCTGGGTTTCGGAGTTCGCCTGGACGGTCAGGGTGGCGCCATTCACGCGCACGATCGGAGAAACGGTTCCAAAATGTACGCCGGCAATTGTGAGCGTATTGCCGATCGTCGAGGCGCTTTGAATGACCACTTGATTATCATCGTCCGCGAAGGCCCCGCGCGCGGGCAGAACTGTCAGCATGAGCAACGCGAGCGCAAGGGTCGAAACGGTCCTCATCAGTGACTCTTTCATCAATACACCCACTGTCAGAGATTTGCGTTGCCGGGATGACGTTGGCGGTAGAACCGGTAGGAGCCATGTAGTCTACCACCACGACGGTGATGTCAGTGGACAGGAGTCTTGAAACCTGACGCCCGACCAAAACCGTAATGATGGTCTCGAACGCAGCGCCGCTCGGCGTGTCTTTGGAGCGACGCCTGCATTCTTGGCCGGTCGTTGAGCTCGTTGACAGTTCTGCCGCCTGGTGTAATACTTATTTGTATTACAGAGGTTGTGCGATGTCGATGACCGTCCGGTTGAGCGCGAGAACGGAACGCGCCGTGAACGCCCTGGCCCGTCGCCGCCGCCAGACGCTATCGGATGTCGTCCGCGACGCGCTGGAGCATTACACGGCCACCAACGGCGGCGACGCCGACCGGGGACGCCCATATGACGCCTGGCTCGACGTCATCGGCGTGGTCAGCAATGGCGCGCGCGATCAAGGGCGAACGACCGGCGAGCAGTTCACCGGGATCGTTCGCGAGAAGGCCCGTGCGCGGCGTGCTCGCTGACGCCGGCCCGCTGGTCGCGCTTCTCGACCAGAGCGATTTGCATCACGCGGCCAGCGTGGCGGCCCTCAGAACGCTCCGCGATCCGCTGGTCACGGTCTGGCCCGCGTTTACCGAAGCCATGTACCTGCTGGGATCGTCGTGGCGCGGTCAGAAGGCCCTCTGGAGCCGTGTGGAAACCGGGGCGCTGACGCTGGCGCCGCTCGACGAAGGCGATGCGCCGCGCATGCGCGAGTTGATGGAGAAGTACCGAGACCTGCCGATGGACCTCGCCGACGCGGCGCTGGTCCGAGTCGCCGAACGCGAAGATCTCACCCGCATCTTCACGCTCGATCGGCGGCACTTCTCGCTGTACCGTCCGGGACGCCGACGCCGATTTTCGATCCTGCCGGAGTAAGCGACAGAATCGCAGATGGAAGAGCCTTGATGTATAAGGGTGCTCATCTGGACTGGACGGCAAAAATGAAAATTCCCAACCATACGTGGAAGGTCAAACACGCACTTCTGATCGTTCTGATCGGAGGGGTCACCATGCTACACAGCGCCAGCGCAGGTTCGATGCAACCCGAGCCCACGTCGTCGGCTCCTTTGGTGAAGCTCCTCGAACGCTTCGCCGACGCATGGAATCGCACGACCTCGACGCGCTGATGTCGATGATGACGCCCGACGGCGTCTTTGAGGCGTCGGCCGGCAATGAGGTTGACGGACAACGAAGCGAAGGGCAGCAGGCGGTTCGAGCCGCGTTTGCGGCAGTGTTCGACACATTCCCTGACGCGCACTGGGCGAATGTGCGGCACTTTGTGAACGGCGACCGCGGGGTGTCGGAATGGACGTTCACGGGGACACAGAGAAACGGCAAGCGTGTCGAGGTCACTGGCTGCGACCTGTTCACTTTCCGTGATGGCAAGATCGCGATCAAGAATTCCTACAGGAAGAACAGACCTGCTATCTAACTAAGAGCAAGTATCCTTGGCTATGGTTAGGTCGCGGCCCGGGCCACGCCGATCAACGAGGTCGATGATTTCAAGCGACGTCATCGGATCGACTGGCTCTACGGGTCGCGACCCTGTTCATCAGGGCGTCGGCAAGCCTCCGCAATCGGGAGGCGTAGTTGGTGCCGTCGTAGACGGGTTGGGCTTGTGCAGCTCGATGTTGCCGCCGCCGGGGTCGCCATTGCCTAGAGGGCGGTGTGTCAAAATGTAGCCGTTGGAAAGCGCAATCCCAAACGTGTCGTTAGTTCCGGAATTGTCGTTGTCCTCCATTCGGACGCGGAATTGAACGGTCTCGCCGGCGTTGGTTGTGGCGAACCCACAGATCTCGCGGGCATTCGGAGACGTCGGGTTCTCCCCGTACGCGGTGATCTCGGTGCTGTCCACGTGGTAGGGCGACACGCCCATGTAGCCTCCGTGGTCGACGTAATTCACATGACCCCAGAACGCACCGTTTTTGCACCCCCCGTGCGAGCCGAAGTTCGCCTGCGCGCCAGCCTGCGCGCTAGGAGGAGAATCTGTAACGACGAATCCGCCGCCGGTGATGAAATCGCAAGGTGATGGCACGGGGGCAGGAGGACATCCCGGCGAGGCCATTGGCGCGAGCGCCGCGGCGAGCGCCCCCGCCCGAACATGCTTCAGCGATCGTCGCAGCAATTCCCGTGTCTTCTCCCCAAATTCCCTGTGAGAATCTTCTCGAGACATCGTCGCCTCCTTTAGGGACGTACTCTCGGTGTTGACCGACGGCGCATCCGTGTTTCAGAACGAGCTGATTCCCGCCTTTGCGGACGCAACCACCACGTCGGCCACACCCAACACGGTGGCGTGAATAGCATTCACTGTGGTGCCGGTCGTTGAAATGGTCTGCTCGTTGATCACTACCTGACCGCCGGGAATGGGAACTAGCTGATTCGGCATGCCAGTCACCGCGATCGGCATGCCGTTGACCGACAGGTTGGCGAGGATCGAACTGGCGGTCGAGGGTTGACCCAGAACCGCCAACGCCTTGGCCATCACAAAGTCGGCGGAGATGCCCGTGCCCCCTACCGCGATGCTCAAGTTCGCAAGCGACGTCTCGGAGGCGACCTGGTCCGGCCAACCGATTGTGACCGCGCGCAGGACTTCGGCGCTGAGCACGGCTGGGACGATTCCAAAGTCGCGCGTTGCGTCCCGAGCATCGCTGGTCCCTCCAAGCGTTCCGGTGTCGGCCAACACGATCGTATCCAAGGCACTCGCTTGCACAGCTCTCGCTTGCCCCGTCACGGTTTGCGCTGCGCCGGCTGTTGGCCACACCGAAACGCCGGCAAACGCGATCGCAAATGCCGTGGCGCGCCATCGATACCAGATGTTCTTGCTCATTGATTCCTCCAGTTCAGTGCGCGAACTTTAAGGAGCGGTCGGATCAGTGACCTCCTTTCTCGACGAATTAACCAGGCTGCCTTACGAACCTTCACGTGGCCGGCATTACCGTTACCGTGCTGAGCTCACCATGGGGCTTCGAATGGAGTTGCCGAGGGTGCGGACCAAGTCGATGCGATCGAACTCTAGCCGCTCTGCCTGTCCGTGATGCACGTGGACCTCGAAGCCAGACCTCAAGCCACTCGGCCATTGCGGCGTATCGTCATCACGAGGACGAACTCCCGCAAAAATCTCGTTCGAAGCGTAGCAAGTTGCGGACCACTACAATCTGAGAACAACGTGGCAATATCCATGTTGGTCGGCATCGGCAGCCTGTCTGGTTATGCATCACAGGACATGAACCAGTGACCAGATCACAGCCACTCGGCCGTTTGAGTCGTCGAACCGACCGGCAGCACGATATATTGGTCGCTGTTTCTGGTAACGACAAGCGACGACTTGACAATGACCGGCTGGTAGACATGGCAGGCGCAACCACATACCATCAGAACGATGTGCCTCGATCCTCGGCGCTTGACGCGCGTGTGTCGATCATGAGGGCAACGACATGAGAACGAATCTTGGCGGATTCAACCGTTCGCGGGCAGGCATCCGCGCTGCGTTGCTTGTGACAGTAGGTGTCACGTGGCGCTTGGCATTGCAAGCTGCGCCGGCAGACGTGCCGAACGACGTGACATTCACCCGCGACATCGCAGCCATCTTGCAGCGGAGCTGCCAGAACTGCCATCGCCCTGACGGCGTCGCGCCGATGTCGCTTGTCACATACGCGGAGGTCCGTCCGTATGCGCGGGTCATCAAACAGCGGACGTCGCTCGGGCCGCACAGGGGCGTCATGCCGCCTTGGTATATCGAGAAGAACGTCGGAATTCAGAAATACAAGAACGATCCTTCCTTGAGTGACTCTGAGATCGCGAAGATCGGGAAGTGGGTCGACAGCGGCGCGCCCCAGGGCGATCCCGCAGATATGCCGCCATTACGTCATTTTGACGATCTGAGCACCTGGGCTATCGGGACCCCCGACCTCGTCGTGTCGACCGAGGAAGTTCTCGTCAAAGCAAACTCACCGGACTGGTGGGGCGAAATCGAGAGCTTGCCGACAGACCTTGCCGAGGATCGATACGTGGCGGCGCTTCAGATCCGTGAAGTCAACGACGTGCCAAGCAAAGATATCAACGGCCGGACGACGGTCGGCGGGCGATTCGTGTTCCACCACATGATTTGGAGCACCGATCAGGGTGGCGGTGGTGGCACCAACACGGCCTGGCCAGTGCACGAGGTGGGGCGCGGTGCCGACTTCTTCCCGCCTGAGGCCGGACGGTTGCTGAAGGCTGGAGAAAAGATTGTCCCGAACTCCGTCCATCTCCATTCGAACGGTCGCGACACCAGGGCGCATCTGGAAATCGGCTTCAAGTTCTGTCCCAAGGGCTACCAACCGACGGTGAAGCCGTCGCCGAGTCGCAGCCTTGGGAACAGCGTGGACATTTCGATCCGACCGAACGAGGCAAACCAACAGCTGCACGCCTACACGGTGCTGCAGGAGCATACAAAAGTCACATCGTTTGAGCCACACATGCACGCGCCGGGCGCGCGCATGTGTCTGGAGGCGATCTGGGGCTACAACATTCAGACTCTGACCTGCGCCGGCTACGACCACAACTGGGTGCGTGGCTATGACTACGCCGACGACGCAGCGCCGCTCCTGCCGAAGGGCACGATCCTGCACATCATTGGCTATATGGACAACTCGCCGGCCAATCGGAACGTGCCGGACCCGCGCAACTGGCAGGGCTCGGGCAACCGTTCCGTGGCGAACATGTTCCTTGATCTCGGGCAGGGCGTCGCGTTGACGGATGAACAGTTCCAGCGGGAGATGATCAAACGTCGTCAATCGACCAGGGACGACGTGATTATCGGTTGTCCGCTCTGCAACACGGTTCAGATTCCGAAGGGCACCAGCAGCCAGCAGCAGTAGTTCCATGAACACACGCAGAATACTTTTCGGCCGGGGGGGCCGCCGGGCCGCTGTGGTGCTTCTTCTCGCCTCTGCCGCGGTCGTCACCCTTGCGTCGCGGTCCGTGACCGGTCAGACATACTCGAGCGGTCAGCCTGTCTGGCCAGCCTTCGAAGGCTGGGAGAAGAATCAGGACGGTTCGTTCAGCTTCGTGTTTGGCTATATGAACGACAACTGGCTGGAGGAACTGAACGTTCCGATTGGTCCCGACAACAACGTCGAGCCTGGTGGTCCGGATCAAGGGCAACCGACTCATTTCCAGCCGCGGCGTAACCGCTTCATGTTCCGTGTCCGTGTCTCGAAAGATTGGGGTGACAAGGAGATGGTTTGGTCGCTGACCACGCAAGGAAAAACACAAAAAGTCTACGCGTCCCTGCGCACCGACTTGTTGATCGAGAACATCGACCTCATGTCGGAAACTGGCGCGCTTGGGGCCGGCATCAGCAATCCGGAGCTTCGGGCTAACAAGCCGCCAATGGTCAAGATTGCCGGTTCGAAATCGCTCAGCGTCAAAGTTGAACAGCCGGTGATGCTGACGGCTTTTGTGACCGACGATGGTGTGCCTAAGGTGCGGCCTTCACGTCCACTCGGGCCCGGCCCGGGAAATCCCAATCTGCTGCCGCCGAGGCGAATTACAGTCGGCAAGAACCTCGGTTTGCATCTGGCGTGGTTTGTCTATCGCGGGGCCGGCAAGGTCACGTTCGAACCGTCACAAGTGAAGACGTGGGAGGACACGCGAGCTACCGCCAACTCGCCGTGGGCGCCCATCTGGTCTCCCCCTCCTGTGCCGCCGGACGGCAAGTACGTGGTGACTGCGACCTTCGACGAGCCTGGGATTTACGTGCTTCGGGCGCGCGCCGATGATGGCGCGTTGACAGCGGACGACGACCTCACGGTCACGGTTTCGCGCTGATGGCGTCAGTTTCCGCGTAGGCCGGCGCGTGGGTTCAGGCGGAGACTCGTCCAACCAGAACGCTGGCGAATTGTGTTTCATGTCCTCGATGCAGTTCCTCCGCAGCCTGTAAGGCCGTAGGCTCGCTTATATTGCGTAGCGGACCATGACGGAGACCAGTCCTCAGAATGTACAGGGGCTCGCCGTGTCATCACTCGCGATTAACACTGCTCGATCAGAAGCGGGTGACACGGTAATCCGGAATCCGGTGCGCGTTCTCGGGACGTCACTTGATGATCGGTATTGCGCTCAGTCCACGATCGCCTGCATCACGGCGTTTTCGACGTCGCGGAACACGGTGACGTTCAGCCCTTCGAGGAACACGACGCCGACGACTTTTTCGGTGGGGTCAACCCAGAAGTGCGTCTCAATGGAGCCGAGCGCGCCGTCCCAGCCGAAAGTGCCGGCGCCCACGCGGTAGCCGACGGACACGGGGTCGTTGATGATCTGCACACCAAGGCCGAATGTACGACCTGATTTTTTGCCGTCAAAGGGGGAGTCGAAATCCTTCACGAACGTCGAGTGCATCAGATCGACGGTTCGCGGGCTGAGGATCCGCACGCCGTTCAGTTCGCCGCCGTTGAGGAGCATCTGCCCGAACTGAAGAAAGTCCTCCGCCGTGGTCATCAGCCCGCCGGCGCCGGAGAGATACTCGTTGCTCCAGCCGGCGCTGTCGGCCGGCTTGAAACCTTGCGGCGTGTGGTCGTACAGCGTCACCAGCCGAGGATTTTTGTCGGCCGCCGGAGTCCAGAACGACGTGTCCTTCATTCCAAGCGGTCGAAAGATCCGCGTGCGAAGCAGTTCATCCGCCGCCGTGCCCGATACGATTTCTGCGATGCGTAACAGCGTATCGAAGCCGGCGACCGGACTGTACGACCAATGATCGCCCGGCTGGAATTCGAGTGGCGCTTTCGTGAGTCTCGGGACGGCCTCGGCGAGCGTCGTGCCGGGCACAATGGCCGACACGCGCAGGCTTTCGTTGAAGCTCGCGCCGCTCCCGAGCCCGGAGGTGTGCGTGAGCAGATCTTCAACCGTGATGCGCCGATTCGCGCGAACCGGAGAAGACGATGGCATCGCGACTGTGAGGCTCGCAAACTCCGGAATGAACTTCGAGACGGGATCTGTCAGCCGAATTGTGCCTTCTTCGACGAGCGTGAGGACGGCGACGGTTACAACCACTTTCGAGGCGGACATCAGCCGAAAAATCGAGTCGGTCGCCATCGGCTTCTTCGACTCGATGTTCATCAGTCCCTTTGCCTGAAGGTGCACGAGGCGTCCGCGGCGCGCGACGGCGGTGACGACACCGGCGGGATTCGTGTTGCCGGGAGTCAACTGACGTTCGATCGCCTGATCGAGCCGGGCTAGTCGTTCCGCCGACATGCCCACATCGGCTGGCTTTCCGCGCTGAACTGTCGCGCCCGCAAGGGGCACTGCGAGCGCCGCGATCAGCGTCACCACGTGGACCGATCGGATTCGACCGAGTTTTGACATAGATGCGAGGGAACGCGCCTCATTCTGAAGGAAATGTATCGGCCATGTCCACGCCCACGGTCTGAGGGGGGACCGCCTGCGCACGGTCAGCAGCGGAGCGTATTGCCACACACCTCCTCGTCTGAACGCACCCCGATTGATCCCAGCCTGGCAGGCGAAAATCCATTCCGGCGGATCTGACTGGACATGACCAACTGCAGAACATAAGGCTTATGTACTCTAACTGGAACATAAGTGCACGAGCTATTGCACCGCGCATTAGATTCGAATTGTGCGTGGATCATACAATTGTCGATGAAACCCCTCCGACGATTTCTACCTGCTGCCGCGTTCTTCTTCTCGGTCTGCTTCTCGCTTGCGGCACAGAACTCCGCTCCCCGAATCGTTTATCGAAGCCGCGCATACCAGCGCGCAGGTGCAAGCCATGAACAGTGGTGGGAGATGGATCTCACGACACGGCAGAAGGTGCGGATGTCTAATGCAGCAACAGACTCTGACCTCAGGGATATCCAACGCGAGTCTGAATTCTTCTGGTGCTCTCCGGCTCGCTAACGAGTACATCGAGTGGCAGCAGTCAGATGACGAGCGGGGTCATTGCCCCTGGAGGCGTTCCAGCCGCGTCGGCCGTGTGTGTGGCGAGCTACACAGACACCTTTACGCCGCTGACAGCGAGTTGCGTACCGTATCGAACGATGTCAGGGCGGACCGCAACCCTCGCGAGACATGTGGCATCCGAGAAACGTGGTCGCCGATGCGGTCTGGCCGAGTTTTCGACCGCAGCGGTCCGGCCCGCGTCAGGCCCCAATGTCGCGACATGATCTGTGGACAAACCTGTTGACCTTCGGTCTGGGAGTGACGCACTCGCAGCGGTCGGCACCTGCACTCTTGAGAGGCAGCCGGCGCCCGTTGCTCGCAGCCGCTGAACCAATGACGTGGCGCAAAAACGCGTCGAGGTTTGCGATCAGTCCTGAGGAACGCTGAAGGGGCTTCCAACCTGTCGAGACCCTCTTCGGAAATCCCTTCGCGACAAGGCAGGAGTAATCGGGGCCCGCGGCGACGAGATCCGTCAAGCTGACGCTACTTGCCCAGCGGCACGCGCCGCCGCAGCTCGTCGAAGAAGTTCTGGAGGAACACGACCTGGTGCTCCTGCTTGGGCGCTTCTACACTCTCCACCGGCGTCAGTACCGCGACACGTTTGCCGTCCGGTGCCAAATCCCACTGCGTGCCGCCAAGCTCCGCGATCCACACCCGGGGCCTCTCCGCCATGAGCGTGTCGCCGTTCACGGCGTAACTCGCAGCCAGGATCTGGTCACCCGACTGGTACACCAGCTCGCGGCCGCTCCGGGACCAGCGCGGTGTCGCGCCGCCGTTGTTCGAGATCTGCCACCTGCGGCTTTGCCCCGACGCCGGTGCGCGAAACGCGCGGACATACACTTCATTCTTTCCAGATTCGTCTGATTGATACGCCAGCCAGCGCCCGTCGGGCGAGAACGACGGCGCAGCGTCGTTGAAGCTGCTCTTGAGAAATTGCTCCGGCTTCCCGGCTTTCAGTTGACCGGCCTGGTTCTCCAGCGGCACGGTCCAGATTTGGCTTGTGGCGGCGCGTTCCACATACGCCAGCCGCTTGCCATCCGGCGTGAACGACCATGGATATGCGAAGGCCAGGCCTTGTGTCAGCGCTTGCGGCTGGCCGGCGCCATCCGCGCGGGTCCAAAAAATACCACCGGGGAAACTCCCGAACACAACGTACTGGCTGTCTGGACTCCAAATCGGGGACGTATGGCTTGCTCGGACGAACGTCAAACGCGTCATGGTGTCCCGCTGTGCGTCATAGACCCACACGTCCGGAAGTCCTCCATCGCCAAGCTGCAGCGCGACCCGCTTCCCATCTGGTGAGAGGCGTGGGTCGAGATAGGCGCCCGGTGTGGCCCGCAAGGGTTCCTTCCTGCCGGCGGCATCGACCCATTGCAGCGTCGACATGTTGGCGGCCGCGCGCGCGCCGGCCCTGCGGTAGACCAGCGTGCCGGTCCGGGAGACATCCAAGCCACCGGCCCCGAGCTGGCTGTAAGCCACATCGTCGAGAACCGGGACGGCCGTCCCGCGAGTCTCCAATTTCTCCAGATCAAAAGGGATGGCGAACAACGTGGCGTTGTTGGTGTAGACCAGATGGCCGACTCCATTGGAGGTCGCCAGATAACGCGCGGTCGAGCCGCCACGCGCCACAATCTTTCTGTGGTGATCGGCCAGCGTGAGCACCTCGACGTTGAATCGACTCACGTCCTGCGACGTGACGGTAGACGCCGTAAACAGGACCGCCGTGCCTCCCGGTAGAACCTGTGGTCGGGCGAGGGCCGGTTCCCCGTTCCCCAGTGGCGCAATTGTCTCGGGCGCTCCTCCGCCAGCGGGCATCCGTAATAGTCCATGGCTCAGAGCGCCGCCTAGGATGATGCTGCCGTCTTCTCCCCAGCTCGCACCGACGAAGTCGGCTTCGTCACCCACCGGAACCGCCGAGCCGCCTTCGACCGAGATCTTGCTCACCTTGCCGCGAGCCACAAATCCGACCGACTGCCCGTCCGGTGAGAAGAATGGTCCCTCTGCGCCCTCCGTTCCCGGGAGTTCGGTGGCCCTTGGTTGATCCAGCCGGCGGGTGAACAGTTTCGTGGGCTTGCCAGAGGCGTAGACCAGCCGCGTGCCATCGGGTGAGATGGCGACGTTGCTCCCTGCACTGCTTGGGGCGGGCAACGACACATCCGCGCCGAGGTCGACGTCCAGCCGCACCAGAGGACGATCCGCCGGTGTCTGCGCGCGCCACGGCGCCCAGACAGTCAGCCACGCGCTCGCGAACACGACCGTCGAGGCGGCCAACGTCCACGCGAGCGCGCGTGCCGCCGCTGAGCGATCTGCATGCTCCCCTTGCGCTGCGGAGACGGTCCCGGTGGACCTCTCGTCCGGGACGCCGCTGAGCAGTTCCTCGAGTTGCAGGCGCGCCTCACCGATGTCGCGCATTCGCGCCTTCGGCTCCTTCCTCAGACACCGGGCGAGCAATTTTCGAAGGCCTGCCATCGTCCCGGCCGGTAGTGCGCTCCAGTCCGGCTCCTTGCTGACGACCGAGACGATCGTGTCGGTGACGTCCTCGCCGGAGAATGCGCGGCGACTTGTGAGCATCTCGAATACCACCGCGCCGAACGCCCAGATGTCGGCGCGTTTGTCCACGGTCTTGCCGCGCGCCTGCTCGGGACTCATGTACGCGGCGGTGCCGAGAATCATCCCGGCCTGCGTCATCGCGGGCGTGGTGATGGTAGGCGACATCGAATGACTCACCGAGGAACCCGCCGCGGGTTCCATCGCTTTCGCGAGGCCAAAGTCGAGCACCTTCACCGTGCCGTCGGAGCGGACCTTGATATTCGCGGGTTTCAAATCGCGATGGATGATCCCCTGCTCGTGCGCGGCTTCGAGCGCGTCCGCGATCTGTTTCGCGATGGGCAGCGCTTCATCGATCGGGATCGCGCCGCGCGCGATGCGCTGGGACAGATCCTCGCCCTCAACGAGTTCCATCACGAGGGCGTGCACGCCGGCCGATTTCTCGACCGCATAGATCGCGGCGATATGCGGATGATTCAAGGACGCGAGCGTCTTGGCCTCGCGCTCGAACCGCGCGAGGCGCTCGGGGTCCGCGGCAAACGCGTCCGGCAGGATCTTGATCGCCACCTGGCGGCCCAGCGTCGTGTCCGTCGCCCGGTAGACCTGCCCCATGCCGCCTTCGCCGATCGGCGCGGCGATTTCGTACACGCCGAGGCGAGAGCCGGGTGTCAGCGCCAGGTTGCTGATTATACGAGCCGTGAGGCTCGATTGGCGGCAAGCGCAAGAAAGAATCTCGCGCCCGCTCGATGGATCAAGTAAGCTCTCTCGAACTCTGCGCCTTCGCCGCGCCATCGATCGGACGCTGCCTCCTCGACGGGGGTCCGTTTCCGCGACCACCTGTAGGCTCTATGCGTCCGAGCCGACGTCTCGTCCGTCGAACGCCTCGCGGAATCACCAGTGAGAGCGGAATCCACACAAAGAGAGGCTCTATCTCTATGGCACGCACACTCGTTTACGGGCGGGGTCATTGCGCCTGGAGGCGTTCCAGCCGCGTCGGCCGTGTGTGTGGCGAGCTACACTGACACCTATTCGCCGCTGACAGCGAGTTGCGGGCCGTAACGAACGATGTCAGGGCGGACCGCATCCCTCGCGAGACATGTGGGATCCGAGAGCCACGTGGTCGCCGATGCGGTCTGGCCGAGTTTTACAGATTGTCCTGGCGCGCGAAGCGTCCCTGGTAGACGGCGCTGCCCTCGCAGCGCTGGAGCACGATCTGGAGGAGCCGCACGCCTGCGTGGATGAGCAGCGTCCGGCCGGACACGTTCGACATCTCGAGCACCTGGCGAGTCGTGACGCCCGGCTGCACGAAGCCCGAGGTGACGTGGATCATGAGGCCGAGGCGCGCGAACCGGCTGCGGCCCTCCAGCCATCCGCCGATGTCGCCGGGAAGCGTGATGCGCTCGCGGGTGATGCCGTGGATGGTCTCGCCGGGTGCCAGCGGATACGGTGTCTTGAGCGAGCGCACATCGGTGATCGTCCGGTAGTCGACGTCGTCGGTCACCGGCACCGGCTCGCGCCCAGCGTGCATGACGCGGATCTCGTCGCCGAGATGCAGGTCGATCGACGCCGGCCCCACCTGGTCCGCGAAGAACGGCTCGATCACCACTCGCCCCGCCTCGATCTCGCGCCGGATCACGTCGCACGTGAGGATCATCGTGTTACTTCGTCGGCACTGAAGTCATCGCTACCACCTGAGCAAGGGCTGCATCAAGTACGGCGAGCAACGCGTCGTTCTCCTCAGGGGCGCCGACGCTAATCCGCAGCTTGTTGTCCAGTGACGGCTTGTCAAAAAACCGGACGAGCACCCCGCGCACCCTGAGGGCGGCGTAGAGCCATCCCGCGTGTGCCGCATCGGGCGTGGTCACCAGCAGAAAATTCGCTTGGCTCTGGATGACCGCGAGCCCGCGTCGCTCGAGCTCCGAAGAGAGCCGCTCGCGTTCGGCTCGAATCGCCTGCCAGTTCGCACGTGCGTACTCCACATCATCGAGCGCGGCGCACGCTGCCGCGATGGCGATCGCGTCGCAGTTGTAGCTGTCTTTGACCTTGGCCATCTGCGCGATCACTTCCGGATCGCCGATGGCGTAGCCAAACCGCAGGCCTGCCAGGCCGTAGCCCTTGCTGAACGTTCGCGTGACGAGGACGTTCCGTTGTCGCCCCGGCAGACTCAGGCAGTTGTCATCGGCAAAGTCCGCGTACGCTTCGTCCACGAGCACGAGCGCCTCGGTCGCCCTCGCGAGCGCCTCAATATCTGCGACAGCCACTGACGTTCCTGACGGCGAGTTGGGGTTCGCGAAAAAAATCGCGCGCCCACACTCACGCAACAAGGCCTCGGTCGGCAACTGCCAGCCGGGCTCCCAGGGCACCGCTATCAGCCGAACGTCCGCAAGCTCTGCGAGCACGGGGTAAAGCGAGTAGGTCGGATCCGGGCACACGAGGACGTCGCCTGGGCCGCAGTAGCTGCGGAGTGCGATCTGCAGAATGTCGTCGCTGCCGTTACCTGCCAGGATGCTTTCGGGGGAGACGCCGTGCACCCGGGCGGCGACGGCGCGGAATTCATCAGCCATTGATGACGGATAGCGGCGCAGGGCATCCGGCGTGACGCGGCGGATGGCGTCCACGACGTGAGGACTCGGCGGAAACGGGTTCTCGTTGGTATTCAGTTTGATGACCCGTTCGCCAGGCCTGGGCTGTTCGCCCGGGGTGTAGCCGGCCATTCGTTCGACGACGGAGCGAGGGCGTGGCAAAGGCATGGTCCCAATGACGATAACACCGATGTCGCCGCCTGTAGCGGCACCCCTATCGGTGGCGTCTTCACAGACGTATTCCTTTAGGCCTGGGTTTATGCTGGAGAGCGTGCGACGAGTGGTGATCCTTCACGAGTCATGAGTTACCGATGCCAATCATCAAACCTGGCAACTTTGACGACGACCGAGTGAAGGCGCTGTTGAGCAGGCATCTCGAAGGCATGCACGCCAACTCGCCGCCTGGCCACGTGTTCGCACTCGATTGGTCAGGACTGCAGAAGCCAGAGGTCAGCTTCTATGCGCTGTGGGAGGGTGAAGACCTTCTGGGCTTCGGCGCCCTGAAGGAACTCGAACCGCGGGGCGGCGAAATCAAATCCATGCGCACTGCCGATGCGCACCTGCGAAAGGGAGTCGCGGCGGCGATTCTCGATCACATCATCGCCGAGGCCCGCCAACGACGTTATTCGCGCCTTTCGTTGGAGACCGGTTCCGGCCCGGCTTTCGAGCCTGCCCTCAAGCTCTATCGTAAGCACGGCTTCGTCGACGGAGAGCCTTTCGGCGGCTACGAAAAGAGTCCCTTCAATCAGTTCCTCCATCTTGACCTGGAGGCTTCGCCACCCTGGCCCCGGATGGTTCGCACACAGGCTCACCGGGCGCCGTAGAATGCGGCAGATGGGACTGGCATGGCATTAACCCCGACGGCGTTGGCGTTTGGCTTATTGACGGTGGGCGCGTTACCGGCGCCAGGCGGATTGCTCCAGCCCGCCTCACGACTGGCAACACTGCCGGATAACCCTTGTGGGCTGTTCACACCAAGGCAGTTATCAACAATAACCCGCCTCAATGTCACAACTGCCGAAAGGACACGCAGCTTGACCAAGGTGGTGGAGGCTCAGCGACAGAACCGCGACTCAGGTCCGGGCACGATTTGTGTTTACGACACGCGCAGTGCGTTTGCTGCTATCGACGTTTACATCCCACCTCACGCAACTCGAGCCACCGAGAAGTATTGGGCTGTTCGAACGCAATATTTTCAGACTTACCGTGGATCGGCGCAGCCGATACCGCATGTCGGAGTGGATGCCTGGCTGGCCGGGGGCGCGGCTCTTCACGTTCTGATCCGGGAGAACGAATACTTCATCGTTTCCACCCAGATGTACCAGCCTCAGTCCCGTGAATTGCTCATAAGAATCGCGGTGGCTGTATTGGCGAGGTTTTGACGACCACCCGTTGCCTCAGAACTGCCGCCCTCGGTCTCTTGTTCGTGACGGCGCGCGATGCCTGCGGAACCTTCTTTAACTGGCAGGACGAGTACAAGCCGGGGGAGGGGTTCCGCGGCGGTGCTGTGTCGCGTCTGGATCAGGCCGAGCATGCCGCTCTTCGCGCAATCGATGTCGCGACCGGAGAACGGCGCTGGGAGTTCCCTTACACGGCCCAGTCATGGGCCGGCGTGCTCTCGACCGCGTCAGGTCTGGTCTTCGCCGGGTCGTCGGGTAACTTCATGGCTTTCGACGCGCAGTCGGGAAAGAACCTCTGGCATTATCAGACGGGGTCGGCCTTGTACGCCGGCGCAACGACGTCCTTGCTCGACGGTCGGCAGTACGTCCTGATGCCGTCCGGCACGACGCTGACGGCCTTCGCACTTTCGGAGGCGGTGCCGGAGGCTGGAGGCCGATAGTGAAGGAAACACGACCGATGCGTGACGATGAGCACCGGGTTCTCTTGGAGTACCTGATTCTTGCACACGGCGTGGCTGCTCCCCGCAGACGGCGCCGCGGTCTTGGAAGACACCCGGCGCCGCCATCCAACGGATCGGCTTGCTTACCTGGTGCCGACCATGATGATCGTGAAGGAACCCGGAACCGCGCCACCGCGGCCGCCTGCCGGTGCCGTGGTCCCCGCCGGTGGAGCCGGCGGTGCCGGCGCGGGCTCCGATGCCATCGCAAACAGATGGCCCGTCTTGCTGTCAAACGCGATGGTGCGCGCGCCGTTGAAAGACCAGGTCTTCAGGTTTTGCTCGACCTCGAAACTCGTCGGGCTCTTCTCCTTGACGATGGTCATCGTGCCATTGCCCTGGGTGCTGAACGCTTCCAGCGTCGCCGGGTTGAACGTCGCGCCGTCGGAACTGCCAGCGAGTGGCAGCCTCGCGAGGATCTTCCCATCCTTCGCACTCAGGATGACAAACGTCTGCGGCGGCTTGGCGTTGGGATCGGGCGTCGGCGGCGGTCCAGCCGGCGCTGGCTGTCCGGGCGTTCCCCGCGCCGGGGCCGCGCCGACGGCGCTGCACGCCGCGAACAGGATCTGATTCTTCACATCGATCGCGAGCCCATTGCACCCGCCGTTGTCACCAAACGGATAGGTCGCCGTGACCTTCATCGTTTTGGCGTTGACCACGGCGACGCCGCCCGGCCGGTCCTGGAGGACCTGGTAGACGGTGCCCTTGCCGTCGGCGACGGTTTGCTCCGGCGTGCCGCCGAGATCGACGGTCCCGAGCACCGTCCCATCCGCAGCGTCAACCACCAGTAGGCTCTTCGTCGGATGGCTGCCGAAATAGACGCGATTGTTGAAGGCGTCGCAGTAGATACCATCCGCGCTGAATCCCGCCGGAACTTCGATCGTCTTGATCAATTTCATGGTCTTGACGTCGAACATCGAGGGTTTGGGATGGTCGCTGGTGAAGCCGTGGCCCGTCTTCGGGCACACCGTCGCGCCGTTGCCGCCAACGCCCGGAATCACGCCCACCGATTCGAGCGTGTCGAGATCGAATATCGTCAACCGTTTTTCGAAGGCAGGCAACGCCGGTTTCGTATCCGTCGCCGCCTGCGCCGGCGTCGCGCCGCGCGTGATGTACAGCCGCCGGCCGGCCGTGTCTGCGTAGATGTAGTCCGTGCCGCCCTCGCCGCCGACCTTCGCGGTCTTGAGGACCCTGTACGGCCCGTCGCTGCCGGCCTGGAAGGCGAGTCCCGCTGACGTGCAGAGCGCGATCATGACAACGTGGAGAAGCGCATTTCGTCTCATCTGAAAACTCCCTGCAGATTGTTGGAGGCCGAAAACACGGCTTATTGTAGCGTTAGCGAGAGGCGTTCGGCATCAGCCGCGACCTCATAATGGCACATGGATTCGTTCTAGGAAAGCGGGAGAAGCTCCGATGAGGCCCTTGGTGCCCGGATTGCTGATTCTGTGGATATTGGGGACCTGCGGTTGCCGACGCGAAGAACGCTTCAGAACGATTGAAGGACGCGTATACGCGCGGCTCGATACAGTTCGGGGGCCCCTGGATCCCGTCGTCGGAGCGAAGATCTCGAACAACTGGGACCAGACGATCACCACAACCGACTCAAACGGCCGTTTTACGATCCGCGTGACGCGCGTGGCCGCAGATGAATTCGTGGTTCTCCGCGTCGATTGGGGTGTCAAATCGGCGTGTCAGCGTCTGGCTGGGACGTCGCGCGATCTCTACGCAGTCGAGATTTTCCTCGACGGTGGCCGGTTCGGAAACCAACGGTGCGAATCGAGCTGATGGGCAGCTATTGACGATCATCTTTTGACAGGCCCGAATAGCCCACCTTAAAATCGCCCGTAGATGGCGAGGAGAGCCCGCATGGTGAATATGCTGAAGCATCTCGGTGGCGCTTGGCGCGTGTGCGTGTTGATAGCGATCGCGATGGTGCCGCTCGCGGCGTTTCCGCCCGCTCAAACTTCAGCGAGACGATCGAGAGTTGCGCTTTATGCGAGCGTAGGCGAGGAGCTTATTGGCTTCAGCGTGGATGTCGAGCGGGCCACGCTAACCAGGCAATCGTCGGTGATGCTTCCGGGCTTCGTGCAGGAAGCCTGGGCGTCGCCGTTAATGCCGTTTCTCTACGTCGCGTGGAGCAACGGAGGCACCAGTTACAACGGATCCGGTGTCGAGCCGAAGGGCGATCGGTATGGTGTGACGGCGTTCAGGATCGATCCCGCATCCGGCGCCTTGCGCGCACAGGGCGCGCCCGCGTCGTTGCGCGCGCGTCCAATCTATATCACCGGCGACGTTTCAGCCCGACATCTGCTCGTCGCCTACAACGATCCGAGCGGCATTTCGGTCCACAATATCAACAGCGACGGAACGGTCGGCTCGGAAGTCCCGCAGGCCGGCAAAATCGACGCCGGTATCTACGCGCATCAGGTGCGCGTGGTGCCCGGCAACAGGACAGTCATCCTCGTGACTCGCGGTAACCAGGCGACCAACACCACGCCGGAGGATCCCGGCGCGCTGAAGGTGTTCCGCTATGACGCTGGGCAGCTGTCGAACGAGGTATCGATCGCGCCGTCGAAGGGAATCGGATTCAGGTCGCGCCATCTGGACTTCCATCCGACTGGACCCTGGGTGTTTCTGACGCTCGAGTCCCAGAACGTGCTCGACGTCTTCAGGAGAACGAACGACGGCTTGAGCGCCGAGCCGATCTTCAGCAAGAGCACGCTCGCTGACCAACGAGGCGTCATCCCGGGACACACGGCCAGCACCATTCACATGCATCCCAACGGCCAGTTCGTGTACGTCGGCAATCGGGGCCCGGCCGAGGCAGGCGCGAATAACATTGCGGTCTTCCGCATCAATCAGCAGACCGGCGAGCCGACGCTGATCCAGAACGCCGATACGCACGGGTCCACGCCGCGTACGTTCTCGCTCGACCCTGAGGGCCGGCTGCTCGTCGCCGGAAACCAGACCACGACGGACTCGCTTCCCGCTAGTCTCGCGGTATTTCGGATCGGACCTGACGGCAAGCTCGACTTCACCAAACGCTACGATCTTGCTGTCGGCCGAAAGCCGCTCTGGTGGACGGGACTCGTCGCGCTTCAGTGAGGCGCCGCGCTCATATCGTCCCGAACATCAATATTCCGGTTTCATCATCATTTTCAGCGGTAGAGGCTCTCCAGCAATCCGTCGCACAGCTTCAGGCCCGGACGCGACCGGCAAGACGGACGGCGGCAGCGGGGCAGTAGTGCGAGGTCTTCTGCGGTCATGCGGTGTTTCACGTCGGGTGTTTCACGTAGGGCTCCGCGGCGAATACCTCTTTCTCGCCTCCTGCCTGTAGCGCCTCCTGCCTTGACCGACCCGAGGCCGCATAGTACCTTTGCCGCCTCGGGTCCCTTCCCCCACATGGAGCACGCTTCCACGCCACAATTGAAAAAGACCCCTCTGAACGCCCGCCATCGGGCTCTCGGCGCGCGAATGGTGCCCTTCGGAGGCTGGGATATGCCGGTCGAATACTCCGGCATCGTGGGCGAGCACATGGCCGTGCGAACCAGAGCCGGTCTGTTCGATGTGAGCCACATGGGCGAAATCGAGCTCGCCGGCAAGGACGCGCTGGCTGCCGTGCAGCTCATCAGCACGAACGACGCGTCAGGCCTCAGCATCGGGCAGGCGCAATACTCCGGGCTCACGACACCCGAGGGCACATTCGTCGACGACCTCCTTGTTTATCGGCTGGCGAGCGACCACTTTCTGCTCGTCGTGAACGCCGGCAACATCGAACGCGACTACCGCTGGATTGCGGACCACGTGGGCAGGCTGGGGGATGTCTCGGTGGTGAATTCGAGCGCCCGCTACGCGCTCCTGTCGGTGCAAGGTCCGGCGGCGATCGCGATCGTGCAGGAGCTCACCACGGTCGACCTTCAGTCCGTCAGATACTACTGGTTTACCCACGGCGAGGTCGCAGGCATACGAACCATCATTTCTCGGACCGGTTACACCGGCGAAGACGGATTCGAACTGTTCATGCCGCCGCAATCGGCCGAGCGGATGTGGAACACCCTGCTCGAAACCGGCGCCTCCGCGGGGCTCGTGCCGGTTGGCCTCGGCGCACGCGATACACTGAGACTGGAGGCCGGCATGCGGCTCTCCGGCCAGGACATCGACGACACGACGACCGTCCTTGAAGCCGGACTGGGCTGGATCATCGGCAAGGAGAAGAAGGAAGAATTTATCGGCCGTGCCGCCCTCGAGCAGCAGAAACGTACCGGCCTTGTCAGAAAGCTCGTCGGCTTCGAAATGACGGCGCCGGGCATCGCTCGCCACGGGTATGCGGCGATTGCAAACGGCAAGGAGGCCGTTGTGACGAGCGGCACCCAGACGCCCTTCTTGAAGAGGGCGATCGGCCTGGCGTACTTGCCGATAGAGGCCACGGCGCCGGAGACCGAATTCGAAGTGGATATCCGCGGCCGCCGCACGCCCGCGCGCGTGGTACCGTTACCCTTTTACAAACGGCCGCGCTAGGAGCCCCGCACGGCCGGCACGAAATGGAGCGAGAATGTATCCGAGCGATCGTCGCTATACAAAAGATCATGAGTGGGTCGCGTTATCGGGATCGCGCGGCCGCGTCGGCATTACCGACTACGCCCAGAACCAGCTTGGCGACGTCGTCTTTGTTGAGCTTCCCGAGGTGGGGCGAACGGTGACGCAAGGACAGTCCTGCGGCACCATCGAATCGGTGAAAGCGGTATCGGAGCTCTACTGTCCGGTTTCGGGAAAGGTGGTCGAGGTGAACGGGGCGGTGACGTTGAAGCCCGAAGTCGTGAACACCGATCCCCACGGCACCTGGCTGATCGTCGTCGAGTTGAGCAATCTCAAGGAAGTCGACAACCTGCTCACGAGCGATCAGTACGCCGACCTCGTGAAATAACAACGCTCCAGCGCGATTCCATGCCTGTCCAGCGACCGGATAACTTCGAGCAGCGCCACATCGGCCCCGACGAACGACAGCTCCCGGGGATGCTGCGCGTCATCGGCGTGCCGTCGCTCGACGCGCTCGTCGACGCGGCAATCCCCGGTGCCATCCGGCTCAAGAGACCGCTGCAACTGCCGCCGGCCGAAGCCGAGCACGATTACCTTCACCGGCTGCGCACGGTTGCCGCCCGGAATCAGGGATTCAAGTCGTTCATCGGGATGGGGTACTACGGCACCATCACGCCGAGCGTGATTCTGCGGAATCTGTTCGAAAACCCGTCCTGGTATACGCCTTACACCCCCTACCAGGCCGAGATCGCGCAGGGCCGGCTCGAGGCGCTTCTCAACTTCCAAACCATGGTGCGCGACCTGACGGCGATGGATATTGCGACGGCGTCGCTGCTGGATGAGGCCACGGCGGCGGCCGAAGCCATGACGTTGCTGCACCGCGTGCAACCCAGGCAGCCTTCCGGATCTCGCGACACGTTCTGGGTGTCGGAGAATGTGTTCCCGCAAACACTCGAGGTGCTGCGCGGGCGGGCCGAACCGCTTGGCATCACGATCCAGGTGGGCAGCCCGTCGGCCCCTCAATTCGGTCCCGAGGTCTATGCCGCCTTCGTCCAATCGCCCGACGACCATGGCGCGATTCTCAATCTGCGCGGCTTTATTTCGACCGCGCACAGAGCGAACCTGCTGGTGGCGGTCGCAACCGATCTGCTGAGCCTCACCTTGATCGCGCCGCCCGGAGAAATGGACGCCGACGTCGTGATTGGCAGCGCCCAGCGGTTCGGCGTACCGATGGGATACGGAGGGCCGCACGCCGCATTTCTCGCCACGCGTGAACGCTTCGTGCGGCAGGCGCCGGGCCGCATCATCGGCGTCTCGGTTGACGCCCACGGGAACCTGGCCTATCGCATGACGCTGCAGACGCGCGAGCAGCACATTCGACGCGAGAAGGCCACGTCGAACATCTGCACGGCGCAGGCGCTGCTTGCCAATATCGCGGGCATGTACGCGGTGTATCACGGTCCGGATGGCCTCGCGTCCATTGCGAGCCGTGTCCATGAGCTGGCCGGCCGGCTGGAGCACCATCTTGTCGGGCTCGGATACCGGCAGGCGAACGCGGCCTACTTCGACACGCTCCTCGTCGAGATTCCCGGCGGCCTCGGCGCAACCACCGATCGCGTGCGTGCGGCGGCGGAGCGTGCGCGCATGAATTTCCGCTACTTCCCCGACGGCCGGATCGGCATTGCGCTCGACGAAACCACGTCGGCGCAGGATGTCGGGAACATCGCGCGCGTGCTGGCCGAGGCCGCTGCAAAACGGCCGCCGGACTCGACGATTGCTGCTTCAGGACCAATCCCCGGGGAGATGGCGCGCCGCACTCCGTTTCTCGCCCATCCGGTGTTCTCGGCGCATCGCTCGGAAACGAAGATGATGCGCTACTTGAAAGCGCTCGAGCGCAAGGACGTGGGTCTGGATCAGTCGATGATTCCACTCGGGTCCTGCACGATGAAGCTGAATGCGGCGTCGGAGATGATTCCGGTCACCTGGCCTGAATTTTCCGAGGCGCACCCGTTCGCTCCGGTGGAGCAGATGCAGGGGTACGCGCAGATCATCCGCGAGCTGGAAGAGGCGCTGGCGGAAATCACCGGCTTCGCCGCTGTCTCGCTGCAGCCCAACTCGGGCGCGCAAGGCGAGCTGACCGGCCTGATAGTGATCCACGCGTACCATCGCTCCCGCGGCGACGTCCAGCGGGACGTCGTCTTGATCCCCTCGTCGGCCCACGGAACGAATCCCGCCAGCGCCGTGATGGCCGGTTTGAAGGTGGTCGTGGTCGCAACCGATTCCCACGGCAACGTCGACGTGGGCGATTTGAAGGCGAAGGCCGCGCAATACCGTGAGCGGCTCGCCGCGCTGATGGTGACCTATCCGTCGACGCACGGCGTCTTCGAGGACGCGATTCAGGAAATCTGCAAGGTCGTTCACCAGGCCGGCGGCCAGGTCTACATGGACGGCGCGAATATGAACGCGCAGGTGGGACTGACAAGCCCCGCCGCCATAGGCGCCGATGTCTGCCATTTGAATCTGCACAAGACATTCGCCATCCCTCACGGTGGCGGCGGGCCTGGCATGGGGCCCATCGGCGTGGCCTCGCACCTCGCCGCCTTTCTGCCGGGCCATCCGGTGGTTCGCGTCGGCGGACCGCAGGCGATTCACTCCGTGTCGGCCGCGCCGTGGGGCTCGGCGAGCATTCTGCTGATTTCCTACGGCTACATCCGGATGCTGGGCGCCGAGGGGATGACGAACGCGACCAGATACGCCATCCTGAACGCCAACTACATCAAGCGGCGGCTCGAGGCGCATTACGACGTGCTCTATACCCGGCGCAACGGCACCGTCGCTCACGAGATGATCTTCGATTTGCGGAAGTTCAAGCCGGCGGGAATAGACGAGCTCGACATCGCGAAGCGGCTCATGGACTACGGGTTCCATGCGCCCACGGTCTCGTTCCCCGTGGCGGGCACGCTGATGATCGAGCCGACCGAAAGCGAGTCGCAGGAAGAGCTCGACCGGTTCTGCGACGCGATGATCGCGATCCGGCAGGAAATTCAGGCGGTCGTCGACGGCAAGGCCGATCCGCGCGACAACGTGCTGAAGAACGCACCGCACACGGCGGCGGCCATCGCCGCCGACGACTGGCCGCACCCTTACAGCCGCAACCAGGCCGCGTTTCCGCTACCGTATGTGAAGGCCGGCAAGTTTTGGCCTCCCGTCGGCCGCATCGACAACGCCTATGGCGACCGGCATCTGATCTGCACGTGCCCCGACACGGCGGAGTACGCGGAGGCGGAACCTTAGGCCGGGCGAACCTCAGGCAGGAACGGGATTGCCGATCGCCATCTTGCGAAACATGGCGTGAAGTTCCCTGGTGATCGGGCCGGGCGCGCCGGAACCGATCTGGCGATCGTCGACCCGCACGATCGGCATTACTTCGCGAGTCGTCCCGGTCAGAAACACCTCGTCTGCGCCATACACATCGTCGTCGTGGATCATGGCCTCGCTCACCGGGATGCCCGCGGCCTGTCCGACCTCCCACATGAACTCCCGCGTGATGCCGGGCAGCAGGCCGACGCTCAGCGGCGGGGTAAGCGCCGCGCCCCCCTTGACGATGAAGAAGTTCGAGAGCGCGCATTCGGCAAGCTCGCCCTTGTAGTTCCGCATCATGACTTCGTAGGCGCCGAGTCTGTAGCCCTCCTGCATCGCCAGGGCGCAGTTCAGCAGGTTGTTCGATTTGATCATCGGATTCACCGTCTGCGGATGATTGCGCACGATCGACGAGATGATCACCCGCACGCCGTCCGCGTACAGGTCCGCGGCCGGATCGACGTGCGGCTTGACAATCGTCACCAGCGACGGAGCAGGCGTGGCCGCCGGATCGTAGGTGAGCTCACCGACGCCGCGCGTGAGCAGGATCCGGATGTACCACTCCGTGTCGTGGGGCGCGGTCCGCGACGCGTGCTCCACGGTTTCCGCAATCCGATCGGCCACCTCACCGTCCGTGAGGGGCACCGCCAGCGCGATCATTTCGGCAGACCGTCGCAGCCGACGCAGATGCCGATCGATCAGAAACGGCTTGCGGTTGTACGTGCGCAGCGTTTCATACACACCCTCGCCGTACAGAAATCCATGATCGAACACCGAGACGACTGCCTGCCGCTCATCGGTGATCTTTCCGTTGACATTGACTGTCGCCGCCATGAGCGAAGCGTACTTCCTATGCTAGACTTCGCGCAAATGCGGGTGTTGAATGCCGCTCAGATGCGGGATGCCGACCGCCAGACGATCGAGGAAATCGGTATTCCCTCGATGGTCCTGATGGAGAACGCGGGACGCCAGGTCGTGGCGGCGCTCGAAGCGGCCTACGACGATCTCGCCGATCGCCACGTCGCCGTGCTGTGCGGGCACGGCAACAACGGCGGCGACGGCTTCGTCGTCGCGCGCACGCTGTATCAGCGCGGCACCGACGTGTCGGTATTCGTCATCGGTAGCCTGAGTTCGATCAAGGGCGACGCGCGGCTGAACGTCGAGATTCTTGGACGGCTCGGCATCACCGTCGTCGAAATCAACGACGAGCAGGCGTGGGAGCTGCACTTCTCGGAGATCTCGACCTGCGATCTCATCGTCGACGCGATCTTCGGCACCGGCCTGGCGTCTCCGCTGGCCGGGATGCTCGAGACCGTGGCCGCCGACATCAACGCATCGGGCATTCCGGTGACCGCCGTCGATCTTCCGAGCGGCCTCTCCGCCGATCACGCCGACCCCATTGGCGACTGCATTCGCGCGGCGATGACCGTGACGCTGGCGGCGCCGAAACTGCCCCTGGTGCTGCCGCCGGCTGAGGCGCACGCGGGCAATATCGTCGTCGCCGACATCGGGATTCCACCCGGGGTAATCGAGCACCTCGCAGGCCCCCGCCTTGATCTGCTCACGCGTGAAGCGATGCGGGAAATGATCCACCCGCGCGGAGCAGATTCGAACAAAGGCGATTTTGGCCACGTGCTGATCGTGGCCGGCTCGCGCGGCAAGAGCGGCGCCGCACATCTGGCGGGCATCGGCGCGCTGCGATCGGGCGCCGGTCTTGTCAGCGTGGCCACGCCGATGAGCGCTCAGCCGGTGATTGCCGCAATGGCCCCTGAGTACATGACCGTTCCGCTGCAGGAGACGGCCGATGGGCAGGTGGCTGGCGCGGCCATCGAGCGGCTTCTCACATTGGAGCAGGACGTCATCGCGGTGGGACCGGGTCTCGGAACCGGTCCGGACGTGACCGCGCTCGTCCAAGGATTGATCGAGCGAAGCGAAAGCCCGCTCGTGCTCGACGCCGATGCGTTGAACGTGCTGGCCGCCGATCCCGAACGCCTGCAGGGCGCCGCCTCGCGGCCCATTGTCATCACACCGCATCCTGGCGAGATGGCGCGGCTCGCGGGCACGTCGGTCGAGGATGTGCAGAGCAGCCGTCTCGACGCCGCTCGCGATTTCGCCGTCGCGCATCAAATCTACGTCGTGCTCAAGGGGTACCGAACGCTCGTCGCCACGCCCGAAGGCAAGGTCTTCATCAATCCGCTCGGCAATCCCGGCATGGCGACCGGCGGCACCGGCGACGTGCTGACGGGCGTGCTCGCAGCCTGGCTCGCGCAGCTGCTCGATGCTGAGGCGGCGTGCAAGCTCGCCGTCTATCTTCACGCGCTGGCGGGAGACCTGACAGAGGCCGACGAAGGCGAAGTGGCGATGACGGCAGGCGATCTCGCCGCCCATCTGGGAGACGCCGTGCTGGAATTGACCGCCACCCGCAAGGTCGAATCGTCGGCGAACGACCGCTAAATGCCCCGAACGGTCGTGACGCACTCCGAACAGGAAACCTTCGCGCTGGCTGAAGAGGTCGGACGCGGTCTCGAGCCCGGTGAGTTCGTGCTCCTGCACGGCGACCTTGGCGCCGGTAAGACGGTGTTCGTTCGCGGCCTCGCCGCCGGGTTGGGCATCGATCCCGACACCGTGACCAGTCCAACCTTCGTGCTGATCCAGCACTACAGCGGGCCAACGCCGTTGATTCACGCGGATCTGTATCGCCTCGATAGCGGGGCAGCCGTCGACGACCTGGGCCTGGAAGACATCGGCAGCGGGGGAGTCGTTGCCGTCGAGTGGGCCGACCGGATGCCGCGTCCGCCGGCGCACAGCGTGTCGGTGACGATCGAAGACGCGGGCGACGACCGCCGTCGCATTACGATCGGCTAACTTCCCACTTTCTACTTTCTACTTTCCACTTTCTTTCCACTTTTAACTTTTGACTTTTAACTTTTCACTTTCCAGCTGCACCCTACTCCCTACTCCGACCTGTAGTTCGGCGCTTCTTTCGTGATCGTCACGTCGTGCACGTGGCTCTCGCGCGCGCCAGCCTGAGTGATCCGGATCAGCCGCGCCTCCTTCTGCAGCGCCGGAATCGTCGCGCAGCCGCAGTAGCCCATGCCCGCCCGCAAGCCGCCCACGAGCTGGTGAATCATCGTCGCCAGGCTGCCCTTGTGCGCCACGCGGCCTTCGATGCCTTCGGGTACCAATTTCTCCGGGGCCTGTTCTCCAGCCTCCAGGTCGAACTCGTCCTGGAAATACCGATCGCGGCTGCCGCGGCGCATCGCGCCGAGCGAACCCATTCCGCGGTATTCCTTGAAGCTGCGGCCCTGATACAGAATCAGCTCGCCCGGGCTCTCGTCGGTGCCGGCGAACAGATTGCCAATCATGACCGAGGTGGCGCCCACCGCAATCGCCTTGGTGATGTCGCCGGAGAAGCGTACGCCGCCGTCGGCAATGACCGGGACGCGATGCGGCGCGGCGGCGCGCGCGCACTCCATGACGGCCGTGATCATCGGCACGCCGATGCCGGCGATGATACGGGTCGTGCAGATCGAGCCGGCGCCGATGCCCACCTTCACGGCGTCCACCCCCCGATCGATGAGCGCTTCGGTGCCCTCGGCGGTCGCCACGTTGCCCGCAATGATGTCGATCCCCGAATGCTCCCGACGCAGCCGCGCCACCATGTCGAGCACGCTTTGTGAATGCCCGTGCGCGGTATCGACGACGAGCACGTCCACATGGGCGTCCACCAGCGCAGCTGCACGGTCCGGCGTGTCGCGCGCAATGCCCACCGCGGCCCCTACACGCAGCCGGCCGAGGTTGTCCTTCGACGCGTGGGGATACTTGATCTGCTTCTGGATATCCTTGACGGTGATCAGGCCCTTCAGCTTGAAGTCGCGATCCACGACCAGCAGCTTCTCCACCTTGTGGCGGTGCAGGATCTCTCTGGCGGCGTCGAGGGTCGTCCCCACGGGCACCGTGATGAGATTCTCGCGCGTCATCACCGACGAGATCGGCCGATCGACGTTGGTCTCGAATCGGAGATCCCGGTTGGTGAGGATCCCGGCGAGCCGGCCTTCCTTGTGGCCGCCCTCGGTGATCGGCACGCCCGAGATGCGGTACTTCTTCATCAGCTCGAGCGCTTCGTAGATGCGGTGCTCGGGTGACAGCGTGATGGGGTTGACGATCATCCCGCTCTCGGACCGTTTGACGCGATCCACTTCCGACGCCTGTTCGTGAATCGACAGGTTCTTGTGGATCACGCCGATGCCGCCGTGCTGCGCCATCGCGATGGCCAGGCGCGACTCGGTGACCGTATCCATGGCGGCGCTGGCGAGCGGCACATTCAGCTGGATGTTCCTCGTAAACCGCGTGGTGACATCCACCTGGCTGGGCACGACGGTGGAATGCCTGGGAACGAGCAGGACGTCGTCAAAGGTCAGCGCAGTCGGAAGATCGGTGATGACGTCTATGGCGCCCAGCTGAAGAATAGACGTCGCATTCCTTGGCTCCATTCGTCCTTTCAGGCCCGCCCGACGGCCGTGCTACATCAGAGCTACGCGGCGGCGCCGTGACACTTCTTGTACTTCTTCCCGCTTCCGCACGGGCACGGATCGTTGCGGCCCACTTTCGGCTCATCGCGGCGAACCGTCCGTACCGGCGCGTCGTCTCCGCCGGTACGCGCCGGCTTGCGTGAAAAGCTGCCCTCCAGCGACGACGACGCGCGGGGGGCCGAGGCGAACGCGCCCACGGGCTCCGCCGCCGGCTCGTTGAGCATGATCGGCGTCGCTGCACGGCGGGGCTGGCGAATGGGCTGGCCGCTGCTGGCGGGCACGGGCCGCAGCGACCAGAGATACCGCACCATCTCCTCGTCGACACGCGCCTTCATGTCCTGGAACAGGTCGAAGCTCTCTTTCTTGTATTCGACGAGCGGATCCTTCTGGCCGTATCCGCGGAGCCCGATGCCTTCCTTCAGATGGTCCAGGCTGTAGAGGTGGTCTTTCCACTGCGTGTCGACGATCTGGAGCATGATGTCGCGTTCGACCCGGCGCAGAATGTCCCCGCCGACGAGCTGCTCCTTGTCCTCGTACTTCTTGACGATGCGCTGCCACAACCCTTCGCGGATTTCGTCCGACGTCCTGTCCGCAAAGTCGGCAGCTGCATAGTCCTCGGCGTCAAGGCCGAACACGCGCGTCATGTCGAGCTTCAGCGCGTCGAGATCCCAGGACTCCGCGTCGGTTTCGCGCCCGGCGTAGGTCTCGATGGCATCATCGAGGAGATCCTCCGCCAGCATCATCAGGTACTGGCGCGTGTCGAGCCCGTCGCCCTCGTCCAGCACAATCTTCCCCTCGAGCAGTTGACGCCGCAGCCCGTAGATGTTCTCGCGCTGCTTGTTCATCACATCGTCGTACTCGAGCAGGTGTTTTCTGGTGCCGAAGTTCTGTGCTTCAACCTGCTTCTGCGCGCGCTCGATGGCCTTCGTCACCATTCCATGCTCGATCGGAACGCCTTCCTCCATTCCAAGGCGCTGCATCAGGCCGGCGATGCGATCCGAGCCGAAAATGCGCATGAGATCGTCTTCGAGCGACAGGTAGAACCTCGAGGATCCGGGGTCGCCCTGTCGTCCCGCGCGGCCGCGCAGCTGGTTGTCGATGCGCCGCGCTTCGTGGCGCTCGGTGCCGATGATGTGCAGGCCGCCGACGCCGACCACTTCTTCGTGTTCGACTTCGGTCTCGCGCCTGAAGTGTTCGAACACGCGGTCCCAGTCGGCGCTGGGCGCCCGGTAGAAACTGTCGAGGTGATAGAAATAGACCCAGTCGGCATCGTCCACGAAGCGCTCTTCGCCCTTCGGCAGCCGCTCGACCTTCTCCTCGGAGAGCAGCTGCTGGCGCGCCATGAACTCGGGATTGCCGCCCAGCAGAATGTCGGTGCCGCGGCCGGCCATGTTCGTGGCGATGGTCACCGTGGCTTTCCGGCCCGCCTGCGCCACGAACTCGGCCTCCTGCGCATGATATTTCGCGTTCAGCACCACGTGCTTGATGCCGCGCTTCTTTAGCCTGGACGAAAGCCTCTCCGATTTTTCAATCGACACCGTGCCCACCAGCACGGGGCGTCCCTGTGCCTGCTTTTCGAGGATGTCGGTGACGATCGCCTCGGACTTCTCGGGCTCGGTGCGATAGATCGAATCCGGCTCTTCGACGCGCCTCAGCGGCTTGTTCGGCGGAATGACGATCACGTCGAGGTTGTAGATCTTCGCAAATTCTTCCGCCTCGGTCTCGGCGGTGCCGGTCATGCCCGACAGTTTCTTGTACTTGCGGAAATAGTTCTGGAAGGTGATGGTCGCGAGCGTCTGGTTCTCGCGCTCGATCTTCACCTTCTCCTTGGCTTCCACCGCCTGGTGTAGCCCGTCGCTCCAGCGGCGGCCCGGCATCAGACGGCCGGTAAATTCGTCGACGATCACCACCTGGCCGTCTTTGATCATGTAGTCGACGTCGAGCTTGAAGATGGTGTGCGCCCGCAGCGCCTGTTCGACATGGTGCTTGACGTGCGCGTTTTCCATGTCGTAGAGATGGCCGCCGTTCAGATGCTTGGCCAGCATCCGCTCGGCCGCCACCATTCCACTTTCCGTCAAGGTGACGGTCTTGTGCTTCTCGTCGACGATGTAGTCGCCGGTCAATTCGAGCGCTTCACGCTCCTCCGCCTTCGCGTCGCCGCGGACGACGGCGCCCGGTTTCAGGCGGGGGATGATGCGATCGACCTCGTAGTACAGCTCGGTGGACGCCTCGGCGGGACCCGAAATGATCAGAGGCGTTCGAGCCTCGTCGATGAGGATGCTGTCCACTTCGTCGACGATCGCGAAGTGGTGGCCGCGCTGAACGTAGTGCGCGAGCTCGAACTTCATGTTGTCGCGCAGGTAGTCGAAGCCGAATTCGTTATTGGTGCCGTAGGTGATGTCGGCGGCGTAGGCCTTCTGCCGCTCGGCGTCGTTCAAATCGTGCTGGATCACGCCGACGCTCATGCCCAGAAAGCGATAGATGCGGCCCATCCATTCCGAGTCGCGGCGGGCCAGGTAGTCGTTCACGGTCACCACGTGCACGCCCTTGCCTTCGAGCGCGTTCAGGTAGGCGGGCAGCGTGGCCACCAGCGTCTTGCCTTCGCCGGTCTTCATTTCTGCGATGGCGCCGCGGTGCAGGACGGCGCCGCCGATCAACTGCACGTCGAAATGCCGCATGTTCACCGTGCGCCGGCCGGCCTCGCGCACCACCCCGAAGGCTTCGGGCAGCAGGTCGCCGAGCGGCTCGCCCTTGGCCAGGCGCTCGCGAAACTCGGGCGTCTTGGCGCGAAGCTGCTCGTCGGTCAGCTGCTTGAGCGCTGACTCGAACGCGCCGACCTGCGCGGCGATCGGACGCAACTTCTTCAGTTCGCGTTCGTTCTGGGTTCCGACGACTTTTGCTAGGAGAGTACCCAGTATGGGCATGGGAAATCTTTACGAGGATATTCAGACGATTTTAGCGGACCTGGCCCGGAATGTCTAACAGCCCGCCGCGCCGGGCGCGAGAATGGATCTATTCCTGGGCGGACTTGCCGGCAAGCAACTGCAGGGGGTTCATCAGCTTGCCGTTGGCGAGCACTTCATAGTGCAGGTGCGGTCCGGTGGCCCGGCCCGTGGCGCCGACGTAGCCGATCACGTCGCCGCGCTTGACCTGCTGTCCCGACGAGACCGCAAACTTCGAGAGATGGCCGTAGCGGGTCGCCAGACCGAATCCATGGTTGATGACGACGAGGTTGCCGTAGTCGCCGCTGAACGCCGCCAGTTCGATGGTGCCGTCGGCCGTCGCCTGGACCGGTGTGCCCTTCTCAGCCGAGATGTCGATGCCGGGGTGAAAATCGGCTGCGCCGGTGAACGGATCCGGCCGCATGCCGTAGCCGGCCGACAGCCACCCGCCGACGGGCCAGATGGACGGCGTCGCATTGAGAAGCGCCTCCCGTTTTTCGACCGTGCGGCGCACGATGCTGAGGTGGCTCTCGAGGCTCGTCAGCACGCTCTTGAGCATGCCGAACGTGTTCTCTGGTGACGACACCGTGACATCCGGGGTGACGAGCGCGCTCGCTCCCTCCACCGAGGTGCCGCCCTGGTTCTTGATCTGCGCGGGCAGCTTGTCCATCGCGCGCGCGGTCGCCGGATCGACACGCGCGCGATCGCCGAGGTCGTTGATGGCCGAGTGCAGCGATTCGATCTGGGCGGTCAGCGTGCCGGTGGCCTCGCGATAGCTCGAATTTTCCTGGATCAGCGTGGCATTCGAACTGCGCATCTGATCGAGCTCCGCCGTGGCGCTCAGGCGAAGGCCGAAGCCCACCAGGATCGGCAACGCAAACGCGGCGACCGTCCCGGCGATGAGCGGACGCACGCGGAACGTGTACCGGCGCGTGGCGCCGGTTTGACGGTCTGCGATGACAATCGTGTAGCGTCTCGACATCATCTCGTCTGTACCGTTTCTGAAGGGGAAGCACCCGCGGGATCTGACGAAACCGAAGGGCGGGGGCACTGTAACACAGCGTATCGGCCGCCCGGTAGGAGAACTTCAAGCAATGGCGATGGGCGAACATCAGGCGAAGTCGACGCGGTATTGCAATGCTTCGGCGACGTGGCCGCTTTCGATTCGCGGCGAGTCGTCGAGATCTGCAATCGTCCGGCTCACGCGCAGCACCCGGTCGCAGCCTCGTGCGCTCAGGCAAAACCTCTGAATCGCCGCATCGAGCAGCCTGGCCGATTTTCCGCCAAGCGCGCAATGCTCGCGAAGCGCGACGCCTTCCATCGACGCATTCAGTCTCGACGGCGCGGCTTCGAATCGACGGCGTTGGGTGTTCCTTGCCCTCATCACGCGCGACCGGATTTCGTCAGACAAGTCCCGCCGCGGGACGTCGCGCGTGTTCGAGGCTGATGCCGGCACGTCGACGACGAGATCGAGGCGATCGCGCAGCGGGCCGGAGATTCGACCCGCATAACGCTCGATCTGCGGCGCCGTGCACCGGCAGACGCGCCGCGTATCGCCGCGGAAGCCGCACGGGCATGGGTTCATTGCCGCCACCAGCATGAATCGAGCGGGGAACGACGCCGTGCGTGTGGCGCGCGCCACAGTCACACGGCCTTCTTCGAGGGGTTGCCGCAGCGCTTCGAGCACGCGTCGTTCGAACTCAGGAAGCTCGTCAAGAAAAAGCACGCCGTTGTGCGCCAGGCTGATTTCACCTGGACGAGGATTCGAGCCGCCGCCGACCATCGCGACTTCGGAAATCGTATGGTGCGGCGCGCGGAACGGGCGCTCGCGCATCAACGCGGTGCCGGGTGGAAGCGTGCCGGCGACCGAGTGCACCGACGTGCAGTCCAGCGCCTCGTCAAAGTCGAGCGGCGGCAGCACGCTCGGCAGCCGCCGGGCCATCATCGTCTTTCCGCCGCCCGGCGCGCCGACCAGCATGATGTTGTGCCCGCCGGCGGCGGCCACTTCAAGCGCCCGCTTCGACATCGCCTGGCCGGCAACGTCGCCGAAATCGAGCGGCGGCGCCGCCGCACATGCGGCCCCGTCGTGCCGTCTGATGCCGGATCCTGCAGATCCCGGTATTTCTGTCAGCGGATGGTTGAGCGCGTCCACGGCCTCGACGAGCGACTCGACTGGCAGCACCATCAAGCCGTCCACGACCAGCGCCTCCGCCGCGTTCGCCCGCGGCAGCAGTATGGCCGCCCGGCCTTCGCGCCGGGCGGCGACGGCCACCGGCAGCACGCCCCGGATCGGCTGGATCGATCCGTCGAGCGACAGCTCGCCGAGCAACACCACCTGGTCGATGTGCCGCCCCGCGATGACACCGCTCGCCGCGAGAATGCCGAGCGCGATCGGCAGGTCGTAGGACGCCCCTGCTTTTCGCACATCGGCCGGAGCAAGATTCACCGTCACCCGATGGCCGGGAAAGGGATAGCCGCAGTTGCGGATCGCGCTCTTGACCCGGTCGCGGCTCTCCCGGACGCTTGCGTCGGGCAGACCCACCATCGTAAATACGGGCAGTCCGATGGAGACGTCTACCTCGACGATGACGGGTAGGGCGTCCACCCCAACCACGGCGGCGCTCCGAAGCCTGGCGAGCACGCTCCCAGGCGGTGCAAATCTTTTTCCCGGGAGGTATACGGCTAAATCCCTGCGAAACCGATACTTTGTTCGACCCTTGGCTCGCCGATGGTGAGAGAATTGCCACTGTGACCACGACAAAAATTGGCAGAATCTGAATACCAGGGTCAGATCTCGTTTTCACATTTTTGGTCAATCGCGCGAATTGGTTCTTCCACCAGGAGATCGCCATGTTAGACGCATTCAAAATGATGAACTCCAGCGGCAAAAAAGCCCAGAAGACGGCCGCCGACGAGTTACAGGCCCTGATCAACAGCGCCAAGGAAGAGCGGGGCGCCTTGAGCGAGATGCTCACGCAGGTGACGATCCGCAGCGGCAAGCTCACCCAGACCCATAAAACGCTCGAGCAGGTCGAAAAGACGGCGGCCGCCACCACCGGCAAGCTCGACGAGGTGGCGCACCGGCTCACCAGCCTGGACGACCGCACCAAGGCGCTCGAAGACGTCGACAAGAAGATCAAGAACCTGCTCGAGACGGTGAGGCAGGCGCAAAGCGCCGCCGAGCGCGTTGTGGGGCCGGAAGGCGACCTTCAAAAACATCGTGAAGCGGTGAAGCAACTGTCGTCGCAGGCGCTCGAAACCCAGGCCAGCCTCGACACGCTGAAGAAGGAGCGCGCATCGCTCGAAGATCTGCGCACGCAGCTCCGGCAGACGCAGGTGGACCTGAAAGCGTCGCTCGACCAGACCAGCGCCCTGAAGACCGACCTCGATCAGGTCCGCTCGTCGGCGACCATCCTGGGACAGGACTATGCGCGCATCCGCGAAACCTCGCGCGTGGCGCGCGAAGACAGCGGTGCCGCCATGGAAGCGGTGAAAGACGTCGAGAAGCGGCTTGGCCCGCTCGCACAGCTTCACGAGCTGAGCAAGAACACCGAGGAGCGTCTGGCGTCGCTCAATGCGCTTGCCGAGCACGTCACGTACAAGGCGAAGGCGCTCGAAAGCCAGAAGCACACCATCGACCACGCCGTCGTCGAAGCCAACCGCTTGAACGAAATGGTCTGGGCGATGGATTCGCAAATCGCCAAGCTGAACGAAGGCGCCAAACAGGTTGGACGCACCGAGGAGATGCTCACCCGCATGGAAAAGCTGGTAGGCGAAACCACCAGCCAGCTCGATCACACCACGAAAGCCAAAGACGAGCTCACCAGGGATATGGCCAGGTTCGAGAAGGAAGGACGCGCCCTGACCGAATCGCTCGGCGGGCACGTCGAGAAGTTGAACATCGAGAAAAAAGAGTTTGAAGCCTTCGACCAGCGCCTTCGCACGCTGCAGACCTCGGTGGGCGAGGCGGAAGGCCGCATGGACGCTCTGGCGGCCAAAGACAAGAATGTCACCCAGCTCAACCAGCGCGTCGACGCGCTGGCCAAGCGCTTTCAGGAGCTGTTCGCCCAGAACGACGAGCTCACCAAGAAACAGGAATCGCTCGAGCTCCTGCACACGCGGCTCGGACAGGTCGACGAGATGTCCAAGCGTGCCAACTCGCAGCTCGTGGCGCTGAATCAGAGCCGCCGCGACCTCGAGGCGCTCCGCAAGGAGATCACCGATTTCCACAAGTCCTACGCCGAGGCGGCCGCCCTTCGCGACAAACTCGCCTCCGACCGCACGGGGCTCGAGGCGTTCATCGAGCGGGTGGGCGCGCTCAACGCGCGCGCGCCGGAGATCGAAGCCAAGATGGACACGATCCAGGCGAAGTTCGGCCTCATCGAGGAAGGCACCCAGAAAGCGACGCGCATCGGTGAGCTCGCCAGCGAGCTCGACGGGCAGTTGAACAGGGTGTCGGCGCGCCTGCAATTCGTCGAGCAGGTGGAAGCGCGCATCAACAGCCTCAACGGCGTGATGACCGATGTCGAGCGCAAGCTGGGAGATCAGCTGGCGCGCAGAGGCGAGGTCGACACGATCAAGACGCAGATCGACACGCTCGGCGCGCTGATTGCCGATGCGCAGCAGAAGCTGGACGGCGTGAACACCCTGCAGCACAAGCTGCTGCCGATGACGGCCAATCTGTCGATGCTGCGGTCGGAAATCGAGAAGGCGTTTACCCGCCTCAAGACGGTGCAGCGCGACGAAGCGGTGCTCGGCGAGCAGGAAAAGCGGCTCACGAGCCTGTTTGAATCCACCCGCGACATTTCGGCGGAAGTCACCGAACGGCAGCGGCAGGTTCAGAGCATGTCGGAAGAGCTGACGCGCTCGGCCTCAATCAAGGAAGAGCTCCTCGGCGAGCTGGCGCGCATTCAGGCCCGCCAGCGCGATACGGTGGCCCACATCGAGGCGTCGGACGACCAGCTGAAGCGCGTGGAAACGATGTTCAGCCAGCTCGAACAGCGGCGCACCCAGTTGACGTTCGCCGAGAAGAAGATTACGGCCTTCGAGGCTCGCATCGGCGAGCTGAAACAGCTGACCGACGAGATCGACAAGCAGATCGAAAGCGCTTCCGGCCGCCAGGCCGTCGTCGCCGCGGTGAAGGCCGAGGTCGAGAACGTCCACCAGATCGGAGCGCGCAGCAAGGCCGACCTTCAGTACGTCGCCGATCACCGCGCCGACGTCGCCGCGCTGAAGACCAGCGTTGACGAGGTCCTCTCGCATATCGGACAGACTGAAGAAAAGATGACGATGATTCTCTCGCGCAAGAAGATGGTGGACGAGATCGAAGTGAAGACCCAGATGATCACGAACCTGCTGGCCGACGTGCGGGTGAACCTCGAAACGCTCGGGGAGCACAAGTCGCAGGTCGACCATCTGTCCGAAAAGCTCGCGAGGCTCGACTTCATGACCCAGGAGGCGCAGAACACGCTGAAGACGCTGCAGCGCGAGCGCGAGCTGGCCGAGCGGATCGAGCAAGGCATCAGGCAGCTTCGCGCGCGCGCCCTGCCCGGCGGCAACGGGGAATCGAAGACAGTCGCCTCGTAAGCTGACAGCTGACCGCGGCGCGGGCTGACCGCTGAAAGCTAGTTCGTTGAAGTCCGGGAGGCGAAGATCGTGAGGCGGTCGCCGATGTTGATGCGGGTGCCCTTGATGATGGCTGCGTTCCAGCGCTTCAGCGCGTCCACCGTCGTGTTGTAGAGCCTGGCGATCGAGAAGAGCGTATCGCCCTGCTTTACGCGATAAACCAGCTTCTGCGGTTCGAGTTGGGCGTTGGCGGGCGACGTCAGCGAGGCGCTGGCCCGCGCCACCGGCCGCGAGACCGCCATTTGCGGCTCCGGAGCGGGGTTGTCTGCCCTGGCCGCCAGGAGCGTCGTCGGCGCGCGAGGGATGATCAGCTGCTGCCCGGGCGTCACGCGCGCCTTGATCGACAGGTAATTCGCGTCCGCCAAATCTGCCTGTTTCACCTGCAGCTTGCGCGCGATCGACAGTAACGACTCGCCGCGCTTCACGGTGTGCCACTGCAGCGCCGACAGGCTCTCAGGAGAGGTTTCACTGAGTCGGGCGCGGAACGCATCGCCGGTTCCCACCGGCACCTTCAGCTCGTATTGCGAAGCGCGCACCGGCGTCGTCCAACGCCGAAGTTCCGGGTTCAGCGCTTGTATATCGTCGGTCGGCACGCCGGTCCACTCGGCCACCCGCCGCAAGTCAATCGGATCGCTGATCGTGACCTTTTCGTAGCTCAGCGGCTGCTCGGCCGCGAAGTCGAAGCCATACTGCACCGGATTCTTGGCAATCACCATCGCCGCCAGAATCATCGGCACGTAATCGCGCGTTTCGCGGGGCAGGAATTTCCCGGTTTCCGTGAGATCCCAGAAATCAGCCTTGCGTGCACGCGTCATCGCGTGCTGGACACGGCTGGGGCCGCCGTTATAGGACGCCAGCGCCAGGTGCCAGTCGCCGTTGAACATGTTCCCGAGCGACTTCAGATAGGTCGCGGCGGCTCGCGTGGCCTTTTCGGGGTCCGACCGCTCGTCGATGTACCAGTTCTGCTGCAGGCCGCGTTCGAGTCCCGTGCCGCGCATGAACTGCCACATGCCTTTGGCCTTCGCACGCGATTGCGCATTCGGATTGAAAGCGCTCTCGATGATGGGCACGTACGCCAGGTCCAGCGGCAGCCCCTGCGCCTTGAACACGTCCTGAATCATCGGTAGATATCGCGATCCCCGGCGGAGCCCCTCGTCGAACCAATCGTGCAGCCGATTCTGAAAGAGTTCGATGTAAGACAGGACTCTGCTGTTGAGCGGGATGTCGATGTCGTGCTGGGTCACTTGCAGGTCGGTCTCGACAACGTTCTGCAGCGCCGTGGTCGGCGCCGGCTGATCGAAGGTCGAGAGCGCCAGCAACTCGTCGATCGAAGCGGGCGCGTACTGTTTTTCCACGAACCCGTCGCCCCTCGCCAGCGCGCTCACTTCGTAGGCGCTGATCCGCTCGACGATCCCATCGAAGTACTCGCGAATGTGCGGCTCGGACCGCGCGCCGTAGGGAGACTGCAACAGGACGTCGACCGACAGGTCGAACGCCTTGCGCGCCTGCTCGAGGTGACCCACCGCCAGTTCGTGCTCACCTTCGGTGAAGTGGTGCTGCGATTCCGCGATCAGCAAAGTGACTGGATCTTGTACATCGGTGATGACGACTTTCTGCTGGGGAGTCACCGGGGCTGATATGGAAGCGGGCGGCGCAAGCGTCGTGCGGGCCGTGCGCAGGCTGCTGCCGCAACCGACTCCTGACAGGAGTGACGAGAATGCGCCGATAAGGGCCGCCGCTGGCAGCCAGCTTTTCGAAATCATGTCCTAAAAAAGCTTTCGTCCCCGACGCGACCGTACTACAGTGCTACAGAGACGACAAAACCGAGCAGGCGAACCAGGCTGGGATACCGGTGGAGAGTAACACGGGCTTTTCGAGGCCGTCAACCACTAAGTCCAGCAGCGCCAACAGTAACAGCTTTGTTATCCCACTAACGAAATCGGCGGCCTGGAACCCCGGGGGGGCCGTCAGCGGGATTCGACGAAAATGTGCTTTTCCTCGCCCAGGTCGCGGGCAGCGGGTGTGACGATCGAGCGCGAGTCCAGCAGGATGGTCTGGCCGGTGCGCATTGCCTGCCGAACGTCCTCTTCGCAGACAAATTCGGCGGCACGGGTCGTCGAAATAATCGCCGACCGAGATATAGCGAATTTCGCCGGCGGCGCCGAAGACGCAATCCCGTGCAATTCCGGAAACTGCCCCCGCGACGCCGGAAACTGCCCCCGCGAAGCGAGGAAGTGATCGATGCGCTCGCTCAGGACGTCGGGCGTAATACCGGAGCCAGTGCGCAGGGCGCCACCCGCCTCCGGTCGGGGCGTCGTCGCCGTGGCCGCCGTGGCCGAAGCTGTTCGGTCGCCTGTGGCCTTGGCGGGGGTGGTTTCGTACGCCAGGCGCTTCACGTTGAGAAGGTGCCTCGGTGAGATGTTGTCCGACGTGATATTGCCCCCCCAGCCGCCGCACCCCAGCGTCATGGCCGGGTCCAGTCCCGTGGTCAGACCGATCGACCCGTGGGTCGTCGGCGTGTTCACGACGATCCGGAAGGCAGGTTTCTTCAGCCCGAACTCGAGAATGATCTGATCGTTTCGCGAGTGGATCGACATGGTATGGCCCATGCCGCCATACCGCAGAATCTCGATGCACCGCTCGCAGCCGGCCCGCCAGTCCTCGACGATGTAGTAGGACAAAACAGGACAGAGCTTTTCGATCGACAGTGGGTAGTCACGGCCGACGCCGCCCAGCTCCGCAATCAACACGCTGGTTGCGGGTGGGACACTCAAGCCGGCTTTCCCGGCGATGAATGTCGCCGGCCGGCCGACCACCTCGGGGTTCGGCAGCCGCTGCGGCGAAACCAGGACCTTGGTTACCGCGTCAATTTCCGCCTTGTTCAGAAAATAGGCGCCCTTGCTTACAAACTCCCGCTTGACCTCTCCGGCGATTCCCGCGTCCACGACAACGGAGTTCGGCGACGAGCACAGCAGGCCGTTGTCGAACGTCTTGCCAAGGACGATGTCCGACACCGCCTTCTTCGTGTCGGCGGAGCTCTCGATGTAGCACGGTGCATTGCCGGGGCCGACGCCATAGGCCGGTTTCCCGGAGCTATACGCTGCCCGCACCAGGCCCAAGCCGCCGGTCGCGAGAATCACCCCCACGTCGCGGCTCTTCATCAGCTCCTGCGTGCCCTCGAGCGTCACCGTCGTCATCCAGTTGATGCTGCCTTCCGGCGCTCCCGCGCTGCGGGCCCCTTCGTTCATGATTTCCGCCACGCGATTGATACACCGCTGCGCCGACGGATGCGGGCTGATGACGATGGCGCAGCGGGCTTTCAACGAAATCAAAATCTTGTAGATGGCCGTCGACGTGGGGTTGGTGGAAGGCACGATAGCCGCAACAACGCCGAAGGGCTCCGCGATCTCGATAACCTTCCGGTCTTCGAGGCGCTGGAGCACGCCGACGGTTCTCATCGGCCTGATGAATTGATACACGCGGTGCGCCGAGAACTCGTTCTTCTGCACCTTGTCCGCGATGACGCCGTAGCCGGTTTCTTCAACCGCCAGGCGCGCCAGCGCCTCGCAGTGGGGCGCCACGGCGGCCGCCATCGCGTCGACGATGGCGTCGATTCGTTCCTGTGAGAGCTCGGCGATCTGCGTTTGCGCCTGTCTGGCTCGCCGCGCCAGCGCGCGCGCTTCGGCGATGGACGCGAGATCGCGGTCGGTGTTCCTGGAAGAAACAGAAGCAGGTTCTGGGCTCGCCATGGCCGGCCGTGCCTACGGGGTCTTGGGCAGGATTTTTTCGACTTCTCCGTGGGGGCGCGGAATCACGTGCACCGACACCAGTTCGCCAACGCGCCTGGCGGCGGCGGCCCCGGCATCGGTGGCCGCTTTCACCGCGCCAACATCGCCTCGCACCATCACCGTGACATACCCGGCGCCTATATATTCCTTGCCAATCAGCACGACGTTCGCGGCTTTCACCATGGCGTCGGCGGCTTCGATCGATCCGATCAAGCCTTTGGTTTCAATCATTCCCAGCGCTTCGAGCGACATTGCGCGTGACTCTAGCAGATTAGGTGCAGGGCAGCAACCCGGTTATGATATTGATTCCGCTCGGGTTTAAGCGACAACTCGCGAAGGTTTTCCGATGACAAAAACTCTTGTCCGCCGAATGGCCTGCGTGGCCGCAGCCGGAATATGCGCCGCAAGCGTGGCCGCCTGCCGCCGAAAGCAACCGGAGCCGCCGCCGGTGGCGACGCCGTCGTTTTCCGTCAATCAGACGCGTATACCCCTCGGCAGCCCTGTCGAAGTCACCTACAAGTTCGTTGTGGCGCCCGATGCTCCGCCGATTAAAGAGAACTACCGTGTCTTCGTCCATTTCCTCGACACCGACAAGGAGCGGATGTGGACCGACGATCACGATCCGGCCGTGCCGACCACGCAGTGGAAGCCGGGTCAGGTGATTGAGTACACCCGGACGATGTTCGTTCCCATCTATCCCTATATAGGGCCAACGACCGTCGTGATGGGGCTCTATTCGCAGGCGTCGAATTCGCGGCTGCCGCTCGCGGCCGAAAACAACGGGCAGCGCGCCTACACGGTGGGCAAGCTCGAGCTGCTGCCGCAGACCGAGAATGTCTTCGTGATGTTCAAGGACGGATGGCATCCGGCGGAAACACCGCCCGACAACGCTGCCGTTGAGTGGCAGTGGACCAAGAAGGAAGCGACGCTGTCGGTGCGGAATCCGAAAAAAGATGTCACCCTCTACCTGCACCTCGATCAACCAGGGCTGTTCACCGAGCCCCAGCACGTCACGGTGGCGGTTGGCAACGAGACGATTGACACCTTCACGATCAACCCGAAAGAGGAGTTGATTCGCAAGCCGGTCATCACCGCCGCGCAGCTTGGCGCTGCCGACGTGGTGGACATCAAGATTTCGGTCGATAAGACGTACGTGCCGGCAGTCATTACCAACGGCGCCAACCGCGATCCGCGAGAGCTCGGGGTCCGGGTGTTTCACGCGTACGTTCAGCCAAAGACGTCATAGATGCCCTGCCGAACAGCCCGGAAGCTCGTGGTGTTCCTGCTGGCGCTGATGTTTCTGTCAGCCGCGCGCCAGGCGTCTGCCGAGTTGATTTTCTTTGCGGCAGATCGCTCGATGTCGGTGAAGGCGCACCGTTTCGAGGGCGACTCAATTATCGTCACGCTGCGCAGCGGGGGCGAAATGACCTTTGACCGGTCGCTGATTTCGAACATCGGCCCCGACGAGGTGCCGTACGACGAGCCGCCGGTGGTGGCCGAGGCAGCCGCTCAGGCGCCCGGGCTGCTTGTCACCACGGCCGCTTACGATCCGATGATCCAGAGCGCGTCGACCAAACACGGCGTTTCCGCGGACCTGGTCAGGGCCGTGATTCAGGTGGAGTCAGGCTATCAGCCTCGAGCCCGTTCGACCAAGGGCGCGATGGGCCTGATGCAGCTCATGCCGGAAACCGCGCGGCAATACGGAGCGACCAATCCCTACGATCCCCGCTCGAACATCGAAGCCGGCGTGAAGTACCTGCGGGCGCTCCTCGATCAGTTCGAGCTGCCGCTCGCGCTGGCCGCCTACAACGCAGGGGAGGCCGCCGTCCGCCGGTTTGGCGGCATTCCGCCGTTCCCCGAAACCCAGGACTACGTCCGCAAAATCAGCGCGCTCGTCCGCTGACGGGGCCGGCCCAAGGGCCTCAATGCTATAATTTCCAGATATTTAGCATGGAATTTCGCTGTCGGCTTGTCACCTCGTCGGGCGAGATTGTCGAAGGCACCTATGCGGCGGAAAGCGAGGCGCGTCTCCGCCACGAGTTCGACAACCAGGGCGTCCACGTCCTTTCGCTGCGTAAGCGAAGCCTCCTGAGGGGCGGTGGCGGCCTCCCCCAACGCCGCAAGATTCCGAAGCACGAGTTCCTGGTTTTCAACCAGGAATTCGCCACGCTGCTGAAGGCCGGCATGCCGCTGGTGCAATCGATCGATTTGCTCCGGCTGCAGGCCAGCAACAGGCTCTTCAGATCCATTCTCGATGATGTCCATGAAAAAGTCCGCGGAGGCATGGCGCTGTCGGATGCGTTCGGCGGTCACGGCGATGTGTTTCCCCGGGTCTATACCGCGTCGCTGCTGGCCGGCGAGCGCAGCGGCAACCTGGACGCCGTCCTTCGCCGGTACGTGTCGTACGAAAAAATCGTCGACACCGTGAAGCGGAAGACGATCTCCGCGCTCATCTACCCGGTCATCCTGGTCGTGCTCGCCGTGGGTCTGGTGGGGTTGATCGTGCTGAAGGTCGTGCCGGCGTTCACCGACTTCTACGCCAGCTTCGACGCCGAACTGCCGATGTCGACAAAGATCATCGTGAGCGTGTCGAACTTTCTTCAGGCACAGTTCGGGCTGATCGTTGCGGTGCTGGCCGTCGCCGGTGCGATGTTCACCGCGTGGGTCCGGCAGCCCGGCCAGCGTGCGCGCTTCGATCGAGCCGTGCTCGCCCTGCCATGGGTCGGGCCGACGGTTCGCAAGTTCATGACGGCGCAGATGGCCCGGACGCTGTCGACGCTGCTGGGCGGCGGTATCCCGCTGGTGAACGCGCTGGAAGTGACAGCCCGCTCGGTGAGCAACCGATATATGGCTCAGGAGCTGGATGCGGTCACTCAGCGCGTCCGCGAAGGGCAGGCGCTGGCCCCCTCGCTCGCGGCGCGGGCCGTGGTTCCGGACGTCGCGCTCAAGATGGTGGAAGTGGGGGAGTCGACCGGTTCGCTGCAGGACATGCTGACCAGCCTGGCCGACTTTTACGACGAGGAAGTGGAAACCTCCGTCAGCCGCTTCGTGACGCTGATCGAGCCGGCGCTGCTGGTCGTCATGGGCATCGTCATCGCGGGCCTGGTTTTGTCCTTGTATATGCCGTTGTTCCGCCTCACTTCGGTCGTAAGCTGAAAACACATGCCTGAGCCCTCTTTTGTCACCGGATCGGCTTCGTCGGAGTACGAAGCCGCCCAGCGCCTGGCCGAACGCTACCGTCTCGAGTTCGTGGACATGGACCATTTCCCGATCGATCAGGATCTGTTCCGTTCCATTCCAGCGGACCTGATGCTGCGCTACGGGTTCGTCCCGTACAAGCGGCAGGGCAAGGCGCTGGTCATCGTGGTGTCGGACCCGACCGACATCCCGATGATCGACGAGCTCTCGCAGCTGCTCGGGACGCCGATCAAAGTCACCGTCGGCGCGCGATCGGCCATCGAGTCGATTCTGAAAAAGAGCGAGAGCAGCCAGCGCGTGCTCGAGGAAGCGACCGAAGGCTTCCAGCTTCAGCTGCTGAAAGACGACGAGGCCGGCGACGAAAACCTCACCGTCGAGCGGCTCACGAGCGACATCAGCCCGGTGATCAAGCTGGTGGACTCGACCATCTTCACCGCGATCCAGCGGCGCGCGAGCGATATCCACATCGAGACGGGCGACGACGCGGTCCACGTGAAGTACCGCATCGACGGCGTGCTCCAGCAGGCGATGAAGCCGATCGCGAAGCAGTTTCACAGCCCCATCATTTCGCGCATCAAGGTGATGGCCGAGCTCGACATTGCCGAAAAGCGCGTGCCGCAGGACGGCCGCTTCAGGCTGAAGGTGCCCGGGAAGACGATCGACTTCCGCGTCTCCATCATGCCGAGCGTGCACGGCGAAGACGCCGTCATCCGCATCCTCGACAAGGAATCGATCAGCGAGCAGTTCAGCGAGCTGCGGCTCGACATCCTCGGGTTCCCCGAGACCGAGCTGAAACGGTTCCGCAAGTACATCGCCGAGCCGTACGGCATGGTCCTCGTCACCGGCCCCACCGGCAGCGGCAAGACCACCACGCTCTATGCGGCGCTGTCTGAAATCAAATCGATCGAAGACAAGATCATCACCATCGAAGACCCGGTCGAGTACCAGCTCGCCGGCATCACGCAGATTCCCATCAACGAGAAAAAAGGGTTGACGTTTGCGCGCGGGCTGCGCTCGATTCTGCGGCACGACCCCGACAAGATCATGGTCGGCGAGATCCGCGATCCGGAAACGGCGCAAATCGCGATTCAGTCGGCGCTCACCGGCCACCTGGTGTTCACCACCGTCCACGCCAACAACGTGATCGACGTGCTCGGCCGATTCCTCAACATGGGCGTCGAACCGTACCAGTTCGTGTCCGCGCTCAACTGCGTGCTCGCCCAGCGGCTCGTGCGCATCATCTGCGCGCACTGCAAGCGGCCGTCGAAACCCAGCCTCGCGCTCCTCGAGGAGTCGGGCCTCGAGCCGGCGCTGGCCGAGCGCCATATCTTCTACGAAGGCGCCGGCTGTATCGAGTGCGGGGGCACCGGCTTCAAGGGCCGCATGGCGATCTGCGAGCTGCTCGATTTGTCCGACCCCATCCGTGAGATGATTCTCCAGCGCCGCCCGAACTCTGAAATCAAGAAGACCGCCCACGGAGAAGGTATGCGCTTTCTGCGCGAATCGGCTATCGAGAAGGTGCTGCAGGGCACGACCACGCTTCGCGAGATCAACAAAGTGACGTTCGTCGAATAATGGCGCGCTCGATGTTGTCTGCGGAGCGCCCGACCGTGGCGGTCGAGATTGCGCGGCACCGCGTCTCGGCGGCGTCGATTCACTCGCGCGATTCCGCGCTGGTCGTCGCGTCTCATGCGGTGGAGCCGCTGCCCCCCGGCGTCGTGAGCCCTGCGCTGAACGCGGCCAATATCTCGGACCCGCGCGCCGTGACCGAGGCGCTTCGCCGCGTGTTCGATCGCCTGGGCGTCCGGCCAAGGCGGATCGCGCTCGCCATTCCCGACACCGTGGCCAAGGTGTCGCTGCTGCGCTTCGAAAAGGTCCCCGATCGCCAACGGGACCTCGAGGAGCTCGTGCGGTGGCAGGTGCGAAAGGCTGTGCCGTTTCGGGTCGAAGACGCGCAGCTCAGCTTTGTGCCCGGCATCACGGCCGCCGATGGCAGCGCCGAGTTCGTCGTCGTGATTGCGCGAAGGGACATCGTTCAGGAGTACGAGCTGGCGTGCGCCGCCGCGGGAGCCCAGGCGGGGATCGTCGATCTGACAACATTCAACGTGATCAACGCGGTGCTGGCCGCTCCGAGCGCGCCCGCCGAGGACTGGCTGCTGGTGCACGTCACCCAGGAGGACGCGACGATGGCGATTCTGCGGGGCGAGCACCTGGTCTTTTTCAGAAATCGGGCCGGCGAAGGGGAATCCAGCCTGGCCGACATGGTGCATCAGACCGCGATGTACTACGAGGACCGGCTGAGCGGGACCGGGTTCGGCCGCGTGCTGCTGGCGGGGTCGGGGTCCGCGGCCGGCCAGGGGGGGTCGGATGCCGACTACCTGCGCCGCGCCCTCGAGCAGCGGCTGGCCACGAAGGTCGATCAGGTCGATCCCCGTCAGGCAGCCAGTCTGACCGACCGCATTACCGCCAACGCGGACCTGCTGAACACGCTCGCGCCCCTCGTGGGCCTCATCGTGCGCGAGAAAGCTGCCTAGCCGTGCTTCGAACCAACCTTTCGACGAAGCCTTTCTACAACGAGCGGGCCGTTCACTCGGCGGTCGCCCTGGTCGGACTCGTCGCTGTCGTACTCACCCTGTTCAATGTGACGCAAATTGTGCTGCTGTCGCGGCGGCAGTCGGATCTCAATGGCCGTGCTGCGGCGGCCGAGCAGCAAGCGCGCCAGCTGCGATCGCACGCCGCGTCGTTGCGCAAGACCATCGATCCCAAACAGCTCGATGCCATTTCTGGCGCGGCGCGCGAGGCCAACGTCCTGATCGGCCAGCGCCTGTTCTCCTGGACCGATCTGCTGAACCGGCTGGAAACGACGCTGCCCGATGACGTTCGTATCACCGCGATGCGGCCGCGCGTGGAGAAAGACGGCGCCGTGACGGTGGTGATGGGGGTCGTCGGGAGGCGCGTTGAAGATATGGATCGGTTCATGGCAAACCTGGAGGCCAACGGGTCGTTCGCTGATGTATACGCGCGCGAGGAGAACGGCACCCAGGACGGATTGAGGCTGGCCACCATCGAAGGGCGGTACCTGCCGAAATGATTCCATTCAAGCGCGTCTTCGACGAAAACCGCGGGCTCGTGATTCCGGTGGCCGCGGCCCTGGTGCTGAACGTCATTGCGTACGTCGCGATCGTGTACCCGCTCGGCGTACGCGTGCGCAACGCCGGCCGGCGGGAGGAAACCGCCGCCAGCGAGCTGCTAGCGGCCCAACGCGACGACCAGGCGTCTGCGGCGATGCTGCAGGGACGCGATCGCACCGACACCGCCCTGAAGGCCTTCTACAAGGACGTGCTCCCGAACAGCCTCGCCAGCGCAAACCGCATCACGTATCTCCGGCTGGCCCAGCTCGCCGAACAGCATCACCTGCGCTACTCGCACCGCAGCGCCGAACCTGAAACGAATCCGCAGGGGCCGCTTACCCGGCTGCGCATCACGACCGTGCTCGAGGGGGATTACCAGAACGTCCGGCGGTTCATCTATCAGCTCGAGTCGGGGCCCGACTTCATCGTCATCGATAGCATGACGCTGAACCAGGATCCCGAGGCCGGCGCGCCGCTGCAGCTCTCGCTCTCGCTATCGACGTTCTACCAACCCGAACATGGAGCGTAAGCGCGAGATCGCGCTCGCCGCCTCAGCGGCGCTGATTGTCGCGGCAGTGGTGGTTTATCGCGCCCGCTCGGTGCCGCCCGAAGCCGCTCCTGCGAGCCGCTCGCAAGCCGCCGGCAGTGTGGCGGCGAAGCAACCTCCGAAAGCCCAGCCTGCTGCCGAGCTGAATCTGGAGGCGCTGAACGCCCCTCGGTCCAAGCCGGTCGAAACGGATCGCAATCCCTTCAGGTTCAAACCCAAGCCGCCGCCTCCTCCGCCACCGCCGCCCCCGCAACCAGTCGTGACGCAGCAGCAGGCCCAGCCGGCTGGACCGCCGCCTCCGCCGCCGATTCCGCTGAAGTTCATCGGCAAGGTGGAATCGGGGAAGGCTGGTCTTGTGGCCGTCCTGAGTGACAACCGCGGCGTCTATCAGGGACGCCAGGGTGACATCATCGAAGGCCGCTATCGCATACTGCGGATCGGCGTAGAATCAGTTGACCTCGCCTATCTCGACGGGCGCGGTCGCCAGACCATTCGTCTGACAGGACAGTAAAACGGATGAGCCGACCGACCAGAGTCTCAGCACTCTTGCTTGCAATTGCTTTACTTTCCGGCTGCGCAGCGGGTCGAGCCTTCCGCAGGGGGGAGGGACGCGCGAGGGCCGGCGACTGGGATGCGGCGGTGACCTACTATCGCGAGGCGGTTCAGAAAGACCCGAACAGGCTGGTGTATCGAATCGAGCTCGAGCGCGCCATGCTCGCGGCTTCGCGAGCGCATTTCGATAACGCCAGACAGCTCGAATCGAAAGATCAGCTCGACGCCGCCTTGCTCGAGTACCGCAAGACCACCGAATTCGATCCGAGCAACCGCCAGGCCATCGAGAGAGTGATCCAGCTCGAGAAGCAGATCCGCGATCAAATCGAGGCTGCCCGCCCGCGACCTCAGATTACCCAGTTGCGCGAGCAGGCCCAGCTGGCGGGGGCCGCGCCGCTCCTGAATCCGGCCTCGCGCGACCCGATTCGCGTGCAGTTCAACCAGGCCAGTCTGCGCGACATCCTGACCTTCATCGGCAACGCATCCGGAATCAACATCACGTACGACGCGACGTTCCAGGATCGGCCGTTTTCCATCAACATCGTCGCCCCGCTCGAGGGGGCGCTCAACGCGGTCCTCACAGCCAACGGATTGTTCTACTCGGTGCTCGACGAGCACACGATCATCGTGGCGCAGGACACCAACCCGAACCGGCTGAAATACGACCGCCAGGTGATTGTGACGTTCCCCATCTCGTACGCCGACGCGACCGAACTGGCCACGATGGTCACAACGATCACCCGCACGACGACGGCAGCCATTCAGCCGGTCATCCAGGCGAACAAGACGCCGAACACGATTACGGTGCGCGCCACGCAGGCGGTGATGGACGTGATCCGGCAGGTGATTCTCACCAACGACAAGCCGCGAGCGGAAATCACGGTGGATGTGGAAGTTCTCGAGGTGAATCGCACGCGCGCGAAGCAATATGGGCTGAATCTTTCGCAGTATCAGATCGGCAGCATTTTCTCGCCGGAGGTGGCGCCGCCAGGCTCGGCAGGCGCGGGCAGCACGGCGACGGGGACGACCAGCACGACGTCCGACAATCGGCCTTTCAATCTCAACACGATCTCTCAGGGCATAAGCACCGCGGATTTCTATTTTGCGGTGCCGCAGGCGATCGTGAAATTCCTGGAGACCGATTCCGAGTCGAAGGTCCTGGCGAAGCCGCAACTGCGAGGCAGCGAGGGCAACAAGATGACCTTCAAGGTGGGCACCGATGAACCGTACGTGACCACCACATACACCCCCTTCGCGACCGGGGGAGCGAATGTCAACCCGCTCTCGGCTGTTTCGACCCGAACCGTCGGCGTCACCGTTGACATCACGGCGCGCGTGACCGATGAGGGAGACATCCTTCTCGATGTCAACCTCGAGAGCAGTGCACGAGGGGACGACCGCCAGATTACGTCGACCCAGACGGCTCCCTCGTTCGTCACCAGAAATCTCACCACGCGATTGCGCCTCCGTGAAGGCGAATCGAATCTGCTCGCTGGTCTCCTCCGTGACGATGACCGCAAAATTTTGACGGGATTTCCAGGTCTGATCCGGGTTCCGATCCTGAAAGAACTGTTTGCGTCGACCGACAACTCGATCTCGCAAACCGACATTGTCATACTCCTGACGCCGAGAGTAGTTCGCACGCACGAGTACACAGCCCGCGATCTCAGTCCGATCTACGTCGGCACGAATCAGAATTTCGGTTTGACGGGCCCGCCGCCGCTGATTGCCGCGCCGCCTGAAACGCCCGGGACGCCGCAAGCGCAGCCGGCGCCGCAAACGCAGCCGGCGCAGCCGTTCCAGGGGGTTCCCCCGCAGGGAGTGCCTGTCCCGACGGTTCCCGATTCCGGCGCTCCTGGACAGGTCACGACGCCTCCGACCCCTCCTCCAACGACATTGTTGCCGCCGGCGGATACCCCGCCTCCGGCAGGAGCGCAGGCCCAGAACGCGGCCCCGCCGCTGGCTCCACCCCAGCGTGACATGTCGGCGGCGCAGACACCTGCGTCCGCATCGGCGCCGGCGGCCCAGGTAACACTCACTCCTCCGGTCGGCGATGTGCGCGTGGCGGGCGGCCCCTATATGGTACCGGTGTTCGTCAGCGGCGCCGCCCGGATGTCGACAATCACGGTGACGGTGAGTTTCAATCCTGCGGCCCTGCGCGTCCGGACGATCCAGGAGGGCAGCTTCATGCGGCAGGGAGGCACGCCTGCCACCTTCACCAACAAGGTCGACGCGACTATCGGACGGATCGATGTGACCTTCGTGCGCACGGGTGACACCACCGGCGCATCCGGATCGGGCCTGATCGCCGGCATCCTGTTCGACGCCGTGGGCACCGGCACCTCACAACTGAACGTCAGCGGCGTCGCCACCGATCCGGGTGGGTCCACGATTCCGATTCAATTCGGTCCAGCCTCTGTTGTCGTACGATAGGGGATAGATGCGCGACCAGGGCTATACCTTCGTTGAAGTTGCCGTCGTCTGCGCGATCCTCGCGATCCTGGCGTCCGCCATTCTGCCGCTCGCCAAGGTGACCCTGCAGCGCGAGCGCGAGCTCGAGCTGCGCCGCGACCTGCGCGAGATGCGGACGGCGATCGACAAGTTCAAGGACGCGGCCGACCAGGGCAAGATTGCGCCGGCCGATTTGCCATCCACCGCGGACGGGTATCCGCCGACCCTTCAGGTGCTGGTCAACGGCGTCGCCGTGGCGAACAGCAATACGGGCGCGCGGCTTCGGTTTCTCCGGCGGATTCCAATCAATCCGATGACGCACGCGGCCGAATGGGGCATGCGCTCCTCGCGCGATGAGGCCACCTCAACCTCGTGGGGCGGCCAGAATGTGTTCGACGTGTTTTCGACCTATCAGGGTCGTGCGCTCGACGGCACGAAATACAATGATTGGTAGGGCGGGCGCCCGGGCGGCGGGGTTCACGCTGATCGAGGTGCTGATCGTCGTCACGCTGATTGTGGTGCTGGCCGGGATCGGCCTTGCCACGTACACGACGAGCATCCAGCGATCGAAGGAAGCGGTCCTGCACGAGGATCTGTTCCGGATGCGCGACGCCATCGATCAGTACTACGCCGACAAGGGGCATTACCCCGCGGACCTGCCGTCGCTCGTGTCCGACGGCTACATGAGGTCGCTGCCGAAGGATCCGGTCACCAACGCGGCCGATACCTGGCAGACCGTGATGTCGGACGTCGACGCGGCCAATCCGAGCGCGACGCCGGGTGTATACGATGTGAAGAGCGGCGCGCAGGGCATGGCGCTGGATGGAACGAACTACTCGGACTGGTAACCGGCTATCTAGGGGGCAATCACCACCGAAGCGTTCCCATTCGGACCGCTTGTTGGCGTCACAACCACCGTTACTGTTACCGGTATTCTGCCCCCAGTAGACACATACGAGGCACTCGCCTGATTGCCGGTCGTAGTGGCCGAAGGGGGATTCGCCCCCGTCCCAAAGTTCCAAGCGTAACTCTGCACCGGAGTCGTTGAAGGCGTTACTGTTGCTAAGAAGGTAAAAATAACAGTATTTCCAGCGCCTGGGGTCCCGGATGGTGGCGTGCTTGAGAGGTTCACGCCGATAGGCGTCGCCGGCCCGACCACAATAATTGTCGACGTCGGTTTTGAATCACCAGAAACACCCGTCCCGGTTGCGGAGACGGTATAAGTCCCCGGCGAGTTGTATGTATGAGAGACGCTGGTAGTTCCGCCGCCGAGCGTGCCGCTGGTCGATCCATCGCCGAAGTTGACGACAATCGATTGAAACACGTCGCTCGAGGCCCCGGGCGTCACCGTAATGGTAAAACTCACGGGCTGCCCTTGGACCAGCGTAGATCCGGTCGCCGCCGCAATCGTGATGTCGGGTAGTGCGGTCACTGTGACTTTCACTGTTCCCGGCGTCACCGCGCCGGTGCCGGTCGGGCCCACTGTTGCGGTGACCGTCGCGGTCGTCGTGGTTGTGAGTGTCGTCGTGGCCTGGCCGATCGAATTCGTTAGCGCGACGGCGTTTGATACGGTGCCGTTGTCCGTGGTGAACACCACGTTCACCCCGATGAGCGGGTTGGTGTTCGCGTCGGAAACCGTCGCGGTGATCGTGGAACTGCCGCCGTTGGCAGACACGCGGCTCGGGTTCGCGGTGACGAGCACTCGGGCAGCCGCAGCGCCTCCGACGGTCAGTTTGATGGTCGAGCCGACGCCGGACGTCGTGGTGGCGGCAGGATCTTTGGCCGCCCCTGACGTGGCGTGAACGTCCGCGACGCCCGACTGGCCGTTGCCGCTGAATTGAGCCGTGGCAACGCCGTTCACGGTTGTGACATCGGTGGGCGACACCGATCCCAGGTCCGTCGAAAAGCTGACGTGCGTGCCGTTGTGAACCGGTATGCCAGGTTGCGTGAGTACCATGGCGCTGACCTGCACGCTGCCGTTCGATTGGACGACGGTACTGGACGTAGACAACGAAATCGTGGACTGGCTCGGCGCCAGCAAAGGCACTTTGCTGCAGCCCCCGGCAAGCGCCCCCGCGGTGAGGGCCGCCCATGCCACGAGATTCTTCGAAGCCGAGGGGCCTGTTATGATGGAAAGCATCCGGCAGTGAGACTCAGTGTCTAACCCAAATAGTCCCATGAATTTAGCGGGGAGCGCAAGCCGCCAGACGAACTCGTGGCCGAGTTGCGGCTACGCGATGGCAGCCCTGCTCATCGCGATGTCGGTGATGGCGATCCTGCTCACCATTGCACTGCCGACCTGGAGGCAGACGATCCAGCGCGAAAAAGAGGAAGAGCTGATTTTCCGCGGCACGCAGTATTCCCGCGCCATCTCGGCTTACCAGCGCAAGTACGCGAACCAGTCGCCGCCAACGCTCGACGTGCTTGTAGAGCAGCACTATTTGCGGAGGAAGTTCAAAGATCCGCTCGCGATTACCGCGGACGGTGAATTCCAGCCGCTGTACGTTCAAACGCAGGGCATCGGAGGCGGCGGGCAGGCAGGCGCGGGCACCGGCGGGCAGCCGGGCGCCGGTGGGCAAGCCGGCACCGGAACCGGTACGCAGGCGGGCTCGACAGGCACGCTCGCCAGCACCACGCCGTCCGGCGGCATCATCGGCGTCGCCAGCAAGAACACCGGCCAATCAATCAGAGAATACAACGGCCACACCCACTACAACGAGTGGCAGTTCATCCCCCTCCAGCAAACAACCCGCGGCGGGGGACCGGGCCAGGGAGGCGCCGGACCAGGCGGCGCAGGGCCGGGGGGGCGCCCCGGACCGGTCGGGCCAGGGCAGGGGCAGGGAGGCAGGGGCGCCATCACTCCGCAGGGCGGCCGCTGAGTCCTTCCATCACTGCATCGTGCAGCGCGGGCCGAACGCGCTGGATCGCGTTGTTCTCGCGCGTCGGATTCACCCGATTGGTCAGCAACACCACGTAAGCCGTACGCTCCGGATCGATCCACAGAGACGTTCCTGTAAACCCCGTGTGCCCGAACGCGGTGGGCGAGAGTCTGGTGCCGCACGAAGAGGTTGGCAGCATCGTGTCCCAGCCCAGCGCGCGTGACCCGGGAATCTGCGATCGGGTCACAAACAGTCGAAGAGTGTCGCGCGAAGCCACGCTGGACGCGGTGCCTTTCAGCGTCTGCAGCACCGCCCGCGCGAAATCACCCACCGCTTGCGCCGTGCCGAATAATCCGGCGTGACCCGCTGCGCCGCCCAGCGCCCAGCAGTTTTCGTCGTGCACTTCGCCGGCGAGCAGCCTCCCACGCCACGGATCGAGCCCGGTCGGTGCGATTCGCGGCCGCAGCGCGCTCGGCGGATTGAACAAGAGCGGCGCCGGCGTGATGTGGCGGAGCGCGTTTGTCGCCTGAGACTCGAAAGTCGCTCCACCCGCGTCTTCGATCGCGAAGCCGAGCAGCATGAAACCGAGATCGCTGTAAACCGACTGGGAGTCGGGCGGGTACTCGAGCGGCAGCGAGCAGATAGCGTGCTGAAAGTCCTTCCGGCCGGTGTAGTCGCGGTAAAAGGGCAGCCACGTCGTCAACCCCGAGCTGTGGGTGAGCAGCGCCCGCAACGACACGTGCTCGCGATCGCGCCCGCGCCATTCCGGAATCCACCGCGCGATCGGATCGGCAAGCGCAATCCGCCCCGCGTCGACGAGCTGCATGGCGAGCGTCGTTGTCGCCAGTACTTTGGTGAGCGACGCGAGATCGAAGATGGTGTCGTCGTTCGCGGCGGGGGACTCCGGCTCGTAATCGAGCCGGCCGAATGGCTGCCGCCAGAGCACACCGGCGGCATCTCCAACCTCAACGACCGCCGCAGGGTACGCACCCTCGCGCTGTCCCCGCGCGACGACCTCCGCGGCGCGCTGGAAGTTGGCGCTCATCGAGGACTACTTGAACGCTTCGCGTCCCACTTTGGAAAGATAGTCGCCCGTCTTGAGGTTGTCGTAGGAGAACAGAATAACGCCTTGCGCGCCCAGGCGGCGCGCGGCTTCGATATTGGCGAGCGTCTCTGAAGGCGAGAGGCGATAGGCGCCGATTCCCGCCCATACAGGCTGGCGGCCCGCGGCTTGCTTCGCGGCGGCAATCTGCGACCGGAACACCGCCGGATCGGCCGTATAGGCCATCGGGCACACCGCATCGAGCAGCTTCGCGTCCAGCCAGGCGCGCCAATCCTGCGAGCGGTGGCTCGCCGCCTCCGCGGAATCTGGCCAGACCGCAGCAGTCAGCAGCGCGCCTTGACGCCTGGCCTTGACGGCCGACCGCAATCGGGCGACGAGCGCGGTCACCTTGTCGCGGCGGAATTCCTGCCATTGCTGCGGAAACATCTGCGTGTAGAACAACGGGCGGCCGGCCGCGCGGCGCTCGTACTCGCGGCGTTCGGCGGCGTCCGATCGGCCGAGCACGTCCGCCCGGAATTCGGCGAGCGCGTTGGCGCTGAAGTCGAACTCCTCGTTCGGAAACCGGATGTAATCGAGGTGAATGCCATCGACCGCGTAACGCCCGGCGATATCGGAAATGACAGCGACGGTGTAGTCGGCGGCGGCGGGTTGAATCGGCGAGAGGTACAGCCCCTCGACGGACTCGCTATGCGCGCGCGCGTATCGCGCAAGCGTCGCGACGTACTCTGGATTTCGGGGAGCGAGCCCTGACAAGCCGGCCGAGAGCTCACGGGGAACCATCAGCCACTCGGGATGGGTGTACACGACGTGAGTCTCTGCGGCGGGAAGATCGGCGTCGGCGACGAGGTCCACATTCACCCAGGCGTGCACGCCCAGCCCCGCGTGATGCGCGACGGCCACGACGAGCTCGAGCGGATCGAACGATGAATGCTGCGCGGCCAGCGCCCCGCCGCGCGGCTCCAGCCGGCTGTTGTAGAACGCGTCGCCGCGGCCCCTCACTTGAACGACCAGCGTGTTGAAGCCGGCGGCTTTCGCCGTCTCGACGAGGGAAACGATCGCGGGTGCGGAAGTGAGAGTGCCGCGCTGCACCCACAGCGCACGAACCTCCGGATTCGCGGCGTTCAGGGTACCGCGGGGCAGCGTACAGATCGCCGCCAACAGGAGAACGCAAGCGCCGAAACGCGCCATGTCAGGAGTGTCCGCCGCCTTTACGCAGGGTCTTCCCGGTCGAGATGCAGAAGCTCGCGCAAGCGCGGCTCGATGTCCTCGCCGATGGCCTCGCGCACCGAGTCGTGCGCCTTTCGCAGCCGGGCAATGGCCTGCGTGTAGCCGCCCTTGGTCTTCTGCATCACGATGGCCGCCTTCACGTTCCACCGCGCCTTGCTCAACAGCTTGTCGGCCTCCTCGTCGTCGAGACCAGTGACCATCGAGATGATGCGGCGGGCCCGGTCGCGCGCTTTTTCAGACCCGGTGTGCAGATCCACCATGAGGTTGCCGTAGGTCTTGCCAATCCGCACCATGGCGGCCGTCGTGAGCATGTTGAGCACGAGCTTGGTCGCCGTGCCCGCCTTCAGCCGCGTTGAGCCGGCAATCACCTCCGGACCCACGGCGGGTGCAATCGTCAGATCGACAAATGTCTGGAGCTCGGTTCTGGGATCGCAGGTGACGAAAATGATTTTGGCGTCCGCTTTTCGCGCGCGCGTGAGGCCCCCCCGGACATACGGCGTCATGCCGCTCGCCGAGACTCCCACGACGACGTCCTTGCGCGTCGGCTTCAACCGCTGAATCGCGCGCGCGCCCTCTTCGTAGCTGTCTTCCGCGCCTTCCTTGGTGTGAAGAAACGCGTCCTTGCCGCCCGCCATCACGGCCTGAACGAGGTCGGGGTTGGTGCCGAAGGTGGTCGGCATTTCGGCCGATTCGACGACGCCCAGCCGCCCGCTGGTGCCGGCGCCAACGAAGATCACGCGGCCGTCTTTGCGCAGCGCCTCGACGATAATGTCCACGCCGAGCGCAATCCGCGGCTTTTCCCGGTGCACGGCGGCCAGCACCTTGCGGTCGTCGTTCAGCATCAGCTCGATGATGTCGGCCGTTGAGGCCTTGTCGATGCCGAGCGTCGCCGGGTTGATAGCTTCGGTGGGGAGCTGTTGGTATTTCGAGCGATGCAACATCAGTAGGGGCGCGGATACTATAGCAACTGCGTCCAGCGAAAGTCTAAGGACTCCGACAAAGCGTAGAGGATAACAGTGGCGCCCGCAACCCCCGCAACCCCCGCAAACCCCGCAAACAATGACCTGATCGACGCCTATCTCACGCACCTGCGCGTGGAACGGCGGCTGGCCGATCACACGCTCGAAAGCTACAGCCGCGACCTGCAGCGGCTCGGCTCTTTCGCCGCAGGCCTCGAGACGCCGCTGCTGCGCCTCGATCGGCGCGCGCTCGAGGATTTCGTCGCCGGCATGATGAACGAAGGTCTTTCTCCGCGATCGGTCGCCCGGACGGTCGCCGCCGTGCGCGGCTTCTATCGATTCACGACGATCGCGCGGCATCTTGAATCGAATCCGGCCGATGATCTGCACGGGCCGCGAGCCTGGCCGCCGCTCCCGAAGTTCCTGGCCGTGGCGGAGGTCGAGACGCTCATCCGGCAGCCGGATGTCACGACGCCGCGCGGCCTTCGTGACCGCGCGCTCATCGAGGTGCTTTACGCCACCGGCATGCGGGTCTCCGAGCTCATCCATCTGCGCGCCGGCGATCTAAATTTAGACGCCGGGTATCTCTCGTGCACGGGCAAGGGAAACAAGCAGCGCCTCGTGCCGATCGGCGAGGAAGCCGCCAAGTGGGTCAGGAAGTACATCCGCGACGCGCGTCCCGTGCTGCTTGGCAAACGGCCCAGCCCGTGGCTGTTCGTCAATGCCAAACGGGGGGCGAGCCTCAGTCGCGTCGGGTTCTGGAAAATTCTCAAAGGGTACGGCCGCAAAGCGGGGCTCACGCGCGCGCTCAGCCCCCACGTGCTGCGCCACTCGTTCGCCACGCATCTGCTCGAGCACGGCGCCGATCTTCGAGCCATTCAGATGATGCTCGGCCACGCCGATCTCTCGACCACGCAAATCTACACGCACGTGCTCGAAGCGCGCCTCCGGGCGGTGTACGATCGCTTCCATCCGAGGGCATGATCGGTTAGAATTAACGGATCTTTTCGCGAGTTTCCGCCCCGAAGCAAGGAGCACAATTTAATGAGTCGTGACGGCCGCCATCTGTTTACGTCGGAGTCCGTGACCGAGGGACACCCCGACAAAATTGCCGATCAGATTTCCGATTCCGTTCTCGACGCGCTTCTCACGCAGGATGCGAAGAGCCGCGTCGCCTGCGAAACGCTCGTGACGACCGGCCTTGTCGTGATGGCCGGCGAAATCACCACCAACGCCATCGTCGACTTCCAGGAGGTCGCGCGCGCCACCATCAGGGACGTCGGGTATACACGCGCCAAGTACGGGTTCGACGCCGACACCTGCGCGGTGCTCTCGTCGATTCACAAGCAGTCGCCCGACATCAGCATGGGCGTCGACACCGGCGGCGCCGGCGATCAGGGACTGATGTTCGGCTACGCCTGCACCGAAACCGAAGAGCTGATGCCGCTCCCGATCATGCTGGCGCACAAGCTCTGCAAAGGCCTGTCATGCGCACGGCGCGACGGGGTGCTCGATTATTTGCGGCCGGACGGGAAGTCGCAGGTGACGATTGAGTACGAGGGCCGCCGGCCGGTGCGCGTCGACGCGGTCGTCGTCTCCAGCCAGCATCGCGAGGATGTGACGAACGACGAGATGCGTGGCGACGTGATCGAGAAGATCGTCAATCGCGTGGTTCCAGCCGAGATGATGGACAGGAACACGAAGGTTTACGTCAACCCCACCGGACGCTTCGTCGTCGGTGGACCTCACGGCGACGCCGGCTTGACCGGCCGCAAGATCATCGTTGATACCTACGGCGGCGCCGCTCCACACGGCGGCGGCGCGTTCTCCGGTAAAGATCCCACGAAAGTCGATCGATCGGCGTGCTACATGGCGCGCTACATCGCAAAGAACTGCGTGGCCGCAGGGTTTGCCGAGAGACTGCAGGTGCAGCTCGCTTACGCAATCGGCGTCGCCGAGCCTGTATCGGTCATGATCGACACCTACGGCACCGGCAGGATCGACGACACGAGAATCACCGAACTGGTGCGCGCCTACTTCAAGCTGACGCCGAAAGGGATCATCGAGGATCTCGATCTGCGGCGGCCGATCTACCGGAAGACCGCGGCGTTCGGCCACTTCGGCCGCTCGGAGCCCGAGTTCACGTGGGAGCGCACCGATCGCGCCGACGCGCTTCGCGATGCGGCCGGGCTCTAACACCGTAGGGACCGGCGCCGGCCGGTCCGACGGGTCTCAGTGACGGCTCGCAATTTTCGGGTGGGGTCCCTGGCAGCGGCGGCGGTTCTGGCCGCCGCTTTTCTGTTTGTGCTCTCCTCTCTGCCGCCGCGTCCGGCCGAGCTCGCAATGCCCGCGTGGCCGGGGACCAGGCCTTCGGTTGCCGGCGCCATGCATCTCCACACCAAACGGTCGGATGGCTCGGGGACGCCCGAGGAAGTCGCCGCCGCGGCCGCACGCGCCGGCCTGAGGTTCATCGTGCTGACCGATCACGGAGACGCGACGCGCCCGCCCGACCCCTCTCAATATCGATCGGGCGTGCTGTGCATCGACGCGGTCGAGATCACCACGGGTCAGGGCCATTACGTCGCCCTCGGATTGCCCCAGGCGCCATATCCGCTTGGCGGGGAACCTCGTGACGTTGTCGAAGACGTCGCGCGGCTGGGCGGCTTCGGCATCGTCGCGCATCCGGACTCGAGCAAGCCCGGCCTGCGATGGAGCGAATGGACGGCGCCCTTCGACGGCCTCGAATGGTTGAACGCCGACAGCGAGTGGCGCGACGAAAGCCGGCTGCGGCTCGCGCGCGCGTTTCTTTCATATCCGTTCCGTCCATCCGAGACCATCGGATCGCTGCTCGATCGTCCCGACAAGACGCTGCAGCGCTGGGACGATCTCACCGGGCGCCGCAGAGTCGTGGGCGTGGCCGGCACCGACGCGCATGCCCGGCTCGGCCGCCAGGATGACGACACCCACGGGTACGGAGGCAACTGGTTCGTCCGGGTGCCGTCTTACGAGGCGTCCCTTGGAACCTTTGCGCTCCGCGTCAGCCTCGACAGGCCGTTTTCGGGAAATGCCGCCGCCGATGCCGGCGAATTGATCGGGGCCATCCGCGCGGGCCACTTCTTCACCGCGATCGACGCCATTGCCTCGCCGGCGGCGTTCGAATTCTCAGCAGCGACCGGCCGATCATCGGCGGGGGAGGGCGACCTGATCGAACCGGGCGGCCCAATCGCGTTCACCGCGCGCGTGAATGCGACGACGGGAGGCGTGATCGTGCTTCGCAAAGACGGGCACATCGTCCAGCAGCACCCTGTGCCCGAGCTGAAGCTCGACGCGCCCGGAGGCCAGGGCGTCTACCGCGTGGAAGTCTATCTGTCCAGTTCACAGGGGCAACCGCCCGTCCCATGGATTCTGAGCAATCCGATTTACGTCGAACCGGCAGGTTGGGGAGCTGTGTCGTCGACGCCGCTCGGACCGGCGATGGAGTCACAGAACATTCAGGGCGGTCCGTGGCATGTCGAGCACGAGAGCCGATCGAGCGGAGTGGTCGTCCAGCCTGGCGCGCCGCAAGGTCCTGTCCACTTCACCTACGAGCTTGGCGACGGCGCGCGCACCGGGCAATACGCGGCGCTCGTGATCGCGGCGGGCAACTCGCTGACCGGCCACAACCGGCTTGCCTTTGGCGCGGTTGCCGCCAGGCCGATGCGGGTATCGGTGCAGGTCCGGCGGCCATCAACGGGCGATCGCTGGCAGCGATCGATCTATCTGGACGAACGCGCCCGCGACATCGTCATCCCGTTCGCCGAGATGACGGCAGTGAGCCCGAACGGCAACGCCAGCTTTACGCCTTCCAACATCGACACGATCTTGTTCGTTGCCGACACGACAAACACCGCGCCGGGTAGCGCAGGCCGGTTCACAGTCAGTGATCTAAGAGTCGAACACTAGAGGCCCGGAGGCCCGAGCCCGGTGCGTCTACGTGCGCGGTGTCACGTGCGCACGGTCAGGAGGAGGTACAGGGCCACGCAGCCGAAGATGATGTTGGGGGTCCAGGCGGCCAGCGCCGGCGACATCAGGCCGCCGGCTCCGACTGCGCCGAACACGCTGATCGCCGTCCAGTAGAGAATCGCCAGCACGATGCCGACGCCGATGCCGTACATCGCGCCACGGTTTCCGGTCGTGACTGCAAACGGTACCGCGATCAGCGCCATGATCAGCGTGACGAACGGGAACGCCAGCTTCCGGTGCAGCTCCACCAGGTACGGCACCACGTTGAAGCCGCTCGACCGAAGCTGGTTGACATGCTCCTGCAGCTGTCCGTAAGACATCTGTTCGGCCTCGGGCCTTTCAGTGCCGAAATATCCGGGACCCTCGAGCACCACCGTCGCGCTCGTGAACGATCCGTAGCGTAGCTTCGGAGAGAACTCGCGCATCCAGCCCGGGCCGCCTTGCCAGGCGACACGGCCCTTCGCTTCCCGGTCCCCGTTGAATCGCGCTTGCGAAAAGTAGCTTCGACGCACGAGCGTCGAGGGGTCCTTGCCGAATTCGTAGATCGACAAGCCGTTCAACTGGTTATGACCGGCGTCGAAATAGATGTATTGATAGATGTTTCCGTTGGTCGCGGCCACCCATTGCCGGTTCAGGGTGTAGGTGGCTGGAAGGCGCCCGCGAATCGCGTCGTTGATGGTGTCGGCGCGCCGGTTGGAGAACGCGAGCACGCGCTCTTCGAGCCCGAACAGCACGCCGCTCCCGGCGACAGAGAGGAGCAGGAGAGGAACGGCCGTGCGGTAGAGGCTGATCCCGCAGGCCCGCATGACGGTAAGCTCGGCGTTCTTGGTCAGCGTGCCGATCGTGACGAGCACGCCAATCAGCACCGACAGCGGGATCACGTAGTACGAAAACTGCGGTGTCTCGTACCACAAATACCGGAGAACCGTGGTCCCGGTCGTCTGTCCCTTGAACAGATGATCGGACAGATCGATGAACGTCGAGATGTAGAAGAGGCCGAGCAGCGCCGCACCGGCCAGCACCGAGACGCGCACAGCCTGCTTCAACACGTACCAATCGAGAATGCTCGGCCGCGGGATCGAAAAGTGCGCCGGGATGCGGACCACGACCCTCACGCGCCGGGCGGGCCTGCCCGCCGGGCCCGCGGCGGCGGGGCCGGTCGCAGGCGGCGGGGACCGGCGAAACGGCAGCGAGATTTGCAGCGGCCGATCGGGCCCCCCCATCCGGCGCTTGATGGCGAGAGTTCCCCAGACGCCGATCACGATGTTCGGAATCCACATCGCCCACCACGCAAACCATCCCGGCAGCACTTCCGCTTTGGCGATCGCCTCGGCGCCGTACATGACAAGGTAATAGACAAATACGACGCCAACGCCCAGAACAAAGCTCGCCAGCTTGCCGTCACGCCGGGTGCTCACACCGAGCCCCAGCGCAACCATCGTGAAGACCAGGCACGCGGCCGGAATCGAGAACTTCTTTTGCCATTCGATGATCTCGTTGCGGGGAAATTTGTGCTCCCGCTCGAGCTCGGCCTTGCGCGCCTTCAACTCGGCAATCGTCATCTCGCGATCGCCCTTCACCGGCCCCTCGCGCGGAAACACGCTGGTCGCGTCGACGGCGATCACCGTCTGCCTGAACTGCAGCAGTTGATACCGGTCGGGCTCGCTCAACTTCACGCTGTGCGAGGTGCCGTCCTGGAGCACCAGCTGCACGGTCTTCTTGGGCGTGTCGATCAGGACGCGTCCAGTCCTTGCAAGATACAGCTTCGGATCGTCGTGCGCGGTGTTGTCGACCACGACCACATCGCCCCAGCCGACGCCTGGGGTCACCTCGCGCGCGTAGATCACCACATTGGGGAAGTCCTGAAAAAAGACGCGGGGCTTGACTTTGCTTTCCGCCATCGTTGTGACGACCCGGAAAGTAATTTCGCGGAACTCTTGATTTGACGCGGGAAGCGCGACAATCATGACGTAGGCGGTAGCGGCCGTCGCGAGCGCCGCAAACAGGCCGAAGGGGCGGAGAAGCCGGGTGAGGCTGACGCCGCAGGCTTCGAGCGCGACGATTTCGCGGTCTCCTGAAAGGCGGCCGAGCGCGATGAGCATGCCGATGAGCAACGCCATAGGGATCGTGATGCCGAGGGCCTGCGGCACCAGCGTCAGCAGCACGCGGGCGACGGTGCCCCATGCCACGCCCTTGGCAATCAGTCCTTCGCCTTGCTGGATGATGGGCGGGATCTCCAGCGCAAACGTGAGCATCACCAGCGCGATCAAAAATGGCGCGATGAGCTCACGCAGGAGATAACGGTCGAGAGTCCGCAACATCACCTATACGTTCGCAACATATCACATGACCAACGTCGCGATTCTCTGGCACATGCACCAACCGTATTACGAAGACCTGGCCACCGGCGAGCACATCCTGCCGTGGGTACGCATGCATGCCCTCAAGGACTACTACGGCATGGTGGCGCTCGTTCGCGAGTTCCCCACGATGAAGCTGACGTTCAACCTCGTTCCGTCGCTGCTGGTACAGCTCGAGGCCTATGCCGACGAGCGCGCGCGGGACAGCCATCTGGAGCTGGGGTTGAAGCCGGTGTCGGCGCTGTCGGAGGACGACCGGAAGCGCATGCTCGCGGAATTTTTTCACGCGACGCGGAGCCGGATGATCGATCCGCACCCGCGTTATGCCGAGCTGCTGCAGAAGAGAGACGCCGGCGGCGGGTACACGGACGCCGATTTTCTCGACCTTCAGGTCTGGCACAAGCTGGCGTGGGTGGATCCCTTTTATGCCGACGACGAGCGCGTGCGCAGGCTTGTCGGCAAGCAACGCGGTTTCGAGGAACCCGACAAGGTCGTCCTTCGCGAGGTAGAGCTCGAAATTCTGCGGCGCGTCATCCCGGAATATCGCGCGGCAGCCGAGCGGGGCCAGGTGGAGCTCTCGGCGTCGCCGTTCTACCATCCCATCCTCCCGCTGTTGTGCGATACCGACATCTACTTGACGACGCACCCCTACGCGCCCGTGCCGCGGCCGCCGTTCCGCCACCCGGAGGACGCCAGGGCGCAGCTGACGAGGGCGCGCGAGTGTCACGAGCGGTTGTTCGGCAAGGCCCCCAGGGGGCTCTGGCCATCCGAGGGTTCGGTTTCCGACGCCGTGTCGGCGCTGGCCGCCGAGGCGGGCTTTCAGTGGATGGCCACCGACGAGGCCATCCTCGGGCGCACGATCGGCCACGAATTCCACCGGGACGGCCAGGGCCGCGTGGACGCACCGGACAAGTTGTATCGGGCGTATTCGGTGCGCACGGCCTCGTCGGAGATCGCCTGCCTGTTCCGCGACCATGCGCTCTCGGACTTGATCGGGTTTGTCTATGGCGGCTGGGAGGCGGACGCCGCGGCATCCGATTTCGTCGATCGCCTGGTTGACGCCGGCCGGCGATTCAGCGAGGCCGCCGGCGGGGGAGAGGCGACGATCCCCATCATTCTCGACGGCGAGAACGCCTGGGAGCACTTTGAAGGCGACGGCCGGCCGTTCCTGCGCGCGCTCTATTCCCGGATCTCGGGTCACCCCGAGCTGCGCTCGGTGACGATGGCCGAAGCCGCCGCCAAGCCGACAGGGGCGCTTCCGCACATCTTTCCTGGCTCCTGGATCGACGGCAATTTCTTCATCTGGATCGGCCATACCGACGACCAGCGCGCCTGGCGGCAGCTCCGCGAGGCGCGTGAAACCTTTGGAGCCGCCGGCGGTGCGGCGCTGCCCGATGACCGGGAGCGCGCGTTCAAGGAAATACTGATCGCGGAAGGCAGCGACTGGACCTGGTGGTACGGAGACGACCACTCCTCGGAACACGACCTGGACTTCGATGAGCTGTTCCGGCGCCACCTGAGAAACGTCTACCAGATGCTCGGGCAGACGATACCCGCGGAGCTGTTCGTCACCAATATCAGCACCGGCTCGGTTCCCCGGAGCGTCCTCGAGCCGGTCGGTTTGATCCATCCAGTGCTCGACGGCAAGGACTCGAATTATTTCGAGTGGCTGGCGGCCGGCAGTGTGGAAACAGGCACGCCGGCCGGCGCCATGACGACCGGCGAGCGGCGCCCTCCGATAGTCACGGGTCTTCTCTACGGGTTTGACCTCACGCACCTTTACCTGCGCCTGGACCTTGTCAGGCCCGCGGCCCAGACGCTGCGGGACGGGATTCGCTACATCGTGAACTTCACGGCGCCCGCGAACCTGAAAATGATCCTGATCGGCGAAAAGGACGGCGCTGCTGCCTTCCTGGTGAAACGCACGCCGGAGGGCGCCTTGCAGGATTTTCTGGAGACCTCCGCGCGCGTGGCGGCTGGAGAGATTCTCGAGGCGGCCGTTCCTTTTGCCGATCTCGGGCTGAGACCCAAGGATCCATTCGCCTTCTTCGTCTCGGTCCAGAGCGGGTCTACCGAGCTCGAACGGCATCCCGTGTTCAGGCCCGTGGAAGGGCGGATGCCGGAAGCCACGTTCGAACGCATGCTCTGGAAGGCCTGAGGGCGCTTGGCCGATTCACTACTGGTCGGCTAGAGCCTCCACCGGGGAGATCCGAGCAGCGCGGTGAGCCGGCAGCAAGCAGGCGACAAGGGAAACCACGCCGATGATGCCGGCGGCCGCGGCAATGGTCGCAACGTGAAGAGCTTGCACTTGAAACAGCAGCGTCCGCATAGCTTGGCCCGTCAGCCACGCTCCGATGATGCCGAGTACCGTGCCGGCCACAAGTAGGCGTAGGGTGAGAACGAGAAATTGGGCGCGTATCTCATCCGGCCCCGCACCCAGGGCCATGCGCACGCCGATCTCGCGGCGGCGCTGCGTCACGGCGTAACTCAGCACACCATAGGTGCCGACGGCGATCAGCAGTAGCGCGATCAGCGAAAAGATACCCGCAAGCAGTGCCGGTGAGCGTTGCTCCACCAGACTGTCAGCAATGCGGGTATCCATCGACCGGAGGTCGTTCACCGGCAGTTCGGGGTCGATTTGCCGAACCAGTTCTTGGAGCGCCGGCCCAAGCGATTCCGGTTGCAGGCTGGTCCGGACGACAATGAAAAGGCGGTCGTCCGATCGCAAGGCGTAAGGATAGTAAACCGCCCCTTGGGCCGCCTGGTCGGTCAGTCCCGCTTGTTTCACAGCACCGACCACACCGACCACGGTGAACAATTGGGCATCGGTTGTCGGTTCGCTGCCCTCGAACAGGCGTTGGCCAAGAGCGCTGGTGTGCGGCCAGTAATACTGCGCGAAGTCCTCGTCCACGACACAGACCCGCGCTGACCGTCGCGAATCGTCCGCCGTGAGGAAACGTCCTTGCCTCAGGGCGAAGCCCATCGCGGCAAAGTAGTCGCCATCGACTCCATAAGAGTAATGTCCTCGAGGCGATTCGCCCGGCAGGCGAACATGGCCCTCTATCGTGGCGGCGCTTTTTCCGCTGTTACCGCTCAAGGGCACATTGTTGACCGCTCCGGCGGCCGAAACTCCGGGTTGGCGGGATAGGTCCTTCAACAGCCTCTCGTTGAATGCCAGGCGAGCCGGCCAGTCCGGGTATCTGTTCCGCGGCACCGAGATTTGCCCCGTCAGAACATGGTCCGGCCGGAAGCCCGGAGAGACCGCCATGGCCCGCTCCAGACTGAGCCCCAGCAGCCCCGCCCCGCTCAACAGGACGGTTGCCAGCCCGATCTGCGCGACGATAAAGCCATGGCGCAGGCTTTGACCCGAGCGGCTGGGCGTTCCGCCGCGGGGCTCTGATTGGATCCCGCTTGCCAGACGGCCGCGCAGGTTGAACCATGTGATGGGCACCGCGAGCGCGAGTCCCATGACCAGGGCTCCCAGAACCGCGACGCACGCCAGCCGAGCGTCGTAGGCGATGTGAGTCCCCAGAGGTAAACGATCGGCTCCCAGCACGCGCAGCAGGCGGATTCCGCCCGCCCCGGCGACGAGCCCGAGTGAGCCTCCGGCCAGCGTGAGCAGGGTCGTCTCGACGACCACTTCGCTTGCCACGCGCAACCGGCTCGCGCCCAACGCCTGCCTGACGGCGGTTTCCTTTACGCGACTACTCGCCCGGATTAAAAGGAGGTTCGTCAGGTTGACGGCGCCGATCAGCAACAGGGCGAACGCGCCCGCCTGCATCCACAACAAGACGGGGCGGATCGTTCGTACGTGGTCCTCGTGAAGGGGCGCCACCACGGAACGAAAGCCGGCATCGGCCATCATCTTGGCCTTCGGATCGTCTGCTTCCAGCGTGGCGTTCTGTGCGTCGATCTGAGCCTGCGCCTGTGCCAAGGTCGCGCCTGGCCTGAGGCGGGCAATCATCTGCTTGGAGTTCCCACCCGAGTGTCGCTGTCCGGAACCACGATCTTCAGGCCCCGACGAGAAGGGAAAGTACAGGCGCGCCTCGGAGGAGAGGAAGCGGAAGCCGGGGGGCAGAACACCGGCTACGGTGGTACGAAGTCCGTCCACGCGGAGTTGCCTGCCGATCGCCTGCGGGTCGGCGTTGAAATGCTGCCGCCAGTAAGCGTCGGTGAGAATCACAACCTTGTCGGTTTGAAACGAGGTTTCCTCATCGGTGAAACTTCGTCCCATCACGGGACCGGCTCCAAGGGTTGAGAAAAACTCAGGAGATACCCGCGCGATCTGCTCGCGTTCCGTTGAGCCCGCCTCGCCGACGACCGCCGTGCCGTAGGAATACATGGCGACCCCGGCGAAGGAGGGAATCTTGCCACGGCGTTCGTAATAGTTGGCCACCGAGGAACCGTCGCGGTCGACACCCGCTTTGGGGTAGGTATTGAAGACAGTCACTAGACGGCCGGCCTCGGGAAAGGGCAGCGAGCGGAGCAGGATGGAGTCGACCACAGCGAAGATTGTCAGATTTGCGCCGAGGCAGACGGCGACAGTCGCCAGGGCCGTTACGGTGAATCTGGGTGTCTTGCGCAGCAATCGGGCGGCGTGGCGCAGTTGCCTGATCGGTTCATCGAACGGGTTGAGCCCGCGCGCCTCGCGGCACTCTTCCTGGACCTTATTTATGCTACCGAACTCGATCCGGGCCCGCCGTGCCGCTTCTTGCGGTGGCATGCCGGAGCGCACCAGGTCGTCCGTGTATTGCTCGATGTGAAATCGCAGCTCTTCGGTCATGCCCCGTTCGAAGTCGCGACGTGACTTGCGCACGTCACACCTCCTCCGGCGTGGTGTTCAGCGCCGCCGCCATCGCCGACGCCAGCCTGTTCCAGCCGGCCGTTTCCACACGCAGGCGGCGCCAGCCGGCGACGGTCAACTTGTAGTATTTCGCCCGGCGGTTGTTCTCGCTCACACCCCATTCGGCCGCGATCAGTTCCTGGCGCTCTAACCGGTAAAGCGCCGGATACAAGGACCCCTGGGGGATC
>DASZHO010000013.1:0-32165 GCA_035937795.1 Vicinamibacterales bacterium
CAGCTCCAGTCCGGCGATGGTGCGGACGCTCGATCTGGCGCGGCGCGTCGCGCAGGTCGACTCGACCGTGCTCATCACCGGTGAAAGCGGGTCCGGAAAGGAGCGCCTGGCGCGATTCATTCACGACGAATCAGCACGGACCGCCGGCCCGTTCCTCGCGATCAATTGCGCGGCCGTTCCCGAGACGCTGTTGGAGTCCGAACTCTTCGGACACGCCCGCGGCTCATTCACGGGTGCGTCGCAGGACCGCGCCGGTCTCTTCGAGGCCGCGAACGGCGGCACGCTTCTCCTTGACGAAATCGGCGATATACCGCCGGCCATGCAGGTAAAACTGCTCCGCGTCCTGCAAGAACGCGAGGTGCGGCGCGTCGGTGAGAACCGGGCACGGACCATCAACGTGCGCGTCCTCGCCGCGACGAATCGCGATCTGCTCGCGGATGTGCATGGCGCGCGGTTCCGTCACGATCTCTATTATCGGCTGAGGGTGGTGGAGATCACGGTGCCGCCCTTGCGGCAAAGGCGTGACGACATTCTGCCGATTGCGCGGCAGTTCCTCGCAGGAGTCGCCAAACGATTCGGAAAGAAAGCGCCGGCTCTTTCGCCCGAAGCGGCGAATCTGCTGCTGCGGCACACGTGGCCAGGAAACGTGCGCGAACTGGAGAATGCTTTGGAGCGGGCCCTCGCGCTTGCGCGGTCGGAGCGCATTGGCGTCGATGACCTGCCGCCCGAATTGGGCGCGGCGCCTCCGACCGTTCAGACCGCAGACGACGTTCGCACGCTCGCGGAGGTGGAACGCGACCACATCGCCGCCGCGCTGCGCGCCTCAGGAGGCAACCGCGCCAAGGCGGCGGAAAAACTGGGCATCGGCGCGGCAACGCTGTACCGGAAACTCAAGCAGGCGCGGCCATGAGCCGTCGCACCTTGACAGGTTTGATATGACTGGGACATGCCATCCGAACACGACCTCGCCTTTCCCCGGCTGAGCCGGGCCCAAATAGACGCACTTCGCCGCTGGGGCCACGTGCGCCCGATCGCGCCCGGAGACGTGCTGTTCAAGGAAGGGGACCGTGGGTTTCCCTTCTACGTGGTCCTGGAGGGAGCAGTCGAGATCGTCGAGCAATCGCGTGGTACACCGCGCGAGGTGACGGTTCACGAACCGGGGGAATTCACGGGCGATGTGGACACGCTGTCGGGCCGCGCCGCGCTCGTTACCGGGCGAGCGATCGCACGTGGAGATGTGCTGGAGTTGACCGCCGCCGAACTGCGTCAGGCCGTGGACGCGTTGCCGGAAATCGGGGAGATCGTACTGAAAGCGTTCCTCACGCGCCGTACGCTGCTCTTGAGCGACGGATTCGAGGGCATCAAGATCATCGGATCACGGTTCTCGCCGGACGCGCACCGCCTCAGGGATTTTGCGACCCGCAACGCGATCCCGTTCACCTGGATCGATCTGGAGTCCGACGAACAGGCCGAGACCCTGCTTCGCCAGTTCGGCGTGCCGCCATCGGCGACGCCGGTTGTGATCGGCCGCGAAGGCCGTTATCTCGCGAATCCGACGGTTGCCCAGCTCGCGCACTGCGCTGGACTCGAAGCGACGATTGATCCGTCCCAGCTGCTCGATGTCATTGTGGTCGGCGGGGGACCCGCCGGGCTGGCCGCCGCGGTGTATGCGGCCTCCGAAGGGCTCGACGTCCTGGTCATCGAGCGCATGGCGACGGGCGGCCAGGCGGGCACGAGTTCACGGATCGAGAATTATCTCGGTTTCCCCATGGGCGTATCCGGTCCGGAACTCATGCGCAACGCGCTGCTTCAGGCGCAGAAATTCGGCGCGCGCATCACTGTGCCCGGCACCGTCCAGCGTCTCGGGATCGATGCCGGGGTTCGCGTCATCACACTCGCCGACGGCACGAAGATTCGCGGCAAGTCGATCCTTGTCGCGACGGGTGTGGAGTATCGCCGGCTCGATGTGCCCCGTCTGAGCGAGTTCGAGGGTGCCGGCGTCTACTATGCCGCGACGGACACGGAAACGAAGCTCTGTCGCAACGAGGAGGTCGTCGTCGTGGGCGCCGGCAATTCTGCTGGACAGGCCATCGTGGCGCTGTCGCGAAATGCCCGACGCGTGCATGTCATCGCGCGCGGCCAAGATCTGGGAAAGAGCATGTCGCGATACCTGGTGGATCGCGTTGAGCAAATCGAGAACGTCCAGATTCACCGAGGCGCCGTCGTGACCGCCTTGGAAGGAGACGGCCATCTCGAGGCGGTCGGCATCCGCGACGATGCCGGGGGCGAGATGCGGATCAAGACGCCGGCGCTATTTCTCTTCATCGGGGCCGATCCGCACACCGAATGGCTGAGTGGCTGCGTGCAGCTCGACAAGAAGGGTTTCGTCCTGACGGGTGCGGCCGTTCCGCTCGATGCGGTGCGCGGCGATCTCTGGCGGGCACAAGGCCGAGGGCCGTTTTTCCTGGAGACGAGCCTGCCTGGCGTCTTCGCCGCGGGAGATGTCCGGAGCGGATCGGTCAAACGCTGCGCGTCCGCGGTCGGCGAGGGGGCAATGGCGGTCAGTTTCATTCATACGTCCCTCGAGACGGCCTCGCCGGCGAAGGATGTGTCCGCGTCGACGAATTAAGAGCTATTTCGCCGAACCGCCGTTGGAGTGTTCATGGGCATCGCGGCGTTTTCACCACTTGCCATTCATGCCCCATCTGAGAACGATCTTTCCCGTTCGTCTTGCGTTCTTGCGGGGGGCGAAGTCATCCTGAGCCTTGGCCGCATCGCGCGTCCCATCCTGCCGGCCGATGAGTGCGGCTCAGGGCATCGGATGTAGACGGAGAAAGGCTTCCGCAGCATTGCGGGCGCGTGTTTCGATCGCGCGAGCGGTCGGTCGCTCGACGACGCCGAGCAAGAGACCAATCATCAAGTCGCGCCACAGCAGTCCGAAGAACTGCGCGGCGAGGTCTGCCGGGCGACCATCGATTAATCCGGCGGCGCGCGACTCGCTCATGATGTGGCGCAACGCGGCACGGCTGGTTTCACGCCCGATAGAATCGAGTGTCCGCGCCACCTCGGCGCCTGAATGGCCTCGGCGATTGCCAGCCGGAAGACCGCCACGACCGTGGGATCGCTGACCTCCCGCATGACCTGGGTCCCAAACGCCGTCAGCACCTGCGCCAGTGTCGCGCGGTCGCGCAGCATCGGCATGTCTGCGGGCGCCTGCAGTCGCTTGGCGCGTTCCCCAATGGCCGCAATCAACATCTTCTGTTTGTTGCCAACGAGCGCGTACAGCTCTCGTTTCGACACGCGCGCGCGTGTGGCGATCTCGAGCGTGCTGGTTGCCGCATAGCCACGCTCCTGGAATGCCTCGAAGGCCGCGCCAAGGATGCGCTCGCGGACCGCGGCTGAGCCGGTGTTTTCCTTAGCCCTTGACCTCGGGTACCGAATAGTACCACTTAAACGATATGCCTTGACACACCGCATTACGAGGCATAGCATCTCGATGTATGAACGCCGAAGTTCTGAAAGGACACCTCGACTTGCTCCTGTTGGCCGCCGTTCAGGCGCGCCCTGCCCATGGCTATGCCATTGCGGTCGCGCTCCGGGCGCGCAGCGGGCATGCGTTCGATCTGGCCGAGGGGACGCTCTATCCCGCCCTGCATCGGCTGGAGCGCGGTGGGCTGCTCGCCAGCCGCTGGGCAGAAGTGAACGGCCGGCGGCGACGCGTCTATCAGCTCACGCGGAACGGTCAGCGTGCGCTGGCTCGGGAGCACGCCGAATGGCGGACTTTCGTTCGTGCTGTGGATGCGGTTGTGGAGGGGTGCTGATGGCGTCAAGACAAGTCGAGACGTACTTGAAGCAGTTGGCAGACGCGCTCGCCGCGCGCCGGGCCTGGGACGCAAGAATCCTCGATGAAGCGCGCGCCCATCTCCACGATGCCATAGACGCAGGGATCCAGCGCGGTCTAGCTCCTGACGCTGCCGAGCGCGAGGCGGTTGCTGCATTTGGTCGGCCCGAGGTTGTTGCCGCACGGGCCGCCGTCGAGCAAAAGCACTATCACGACTGTCGGCCTCACGCGGTCCTGAATCGGCTGTTGGGGGCATTCTGCTGGTTCACGCTGTTCGCAACGTCGTATCTCAGCCTCTCCGTGGTCATCTTGCACCCGCCGCGTCTCAATTATCCGGCGTGGGTTCTGATGGCCGGATTCTTCGTCGCGCAGAGCGCGCTGACATTGGTTACGACTGGAGGTTCAGTGCGAGGCAACTGGGTGCGCAGGAGTCTCATGGCCGGCGGTATCGCGCTAACGTCCATCGGCGCGTGGTGGGTTCATGAGACAGTGTCGGGGCCGCATTTTGAAGGTTATGCGCTGGTTCTCGGGTCCTGCGTGGCGATTCAGGGAATCCTCACTTTGGTGCGTCTGCTTCCGATTGGCGGCCCATGGTTCATCGTTCAGCCAAAATGACCGACTCGTCACGGCTGCGATGGCTGGTCCGTGGGATTATCCCGACTGTTAGCCCTGTCATGTCGCGAGGCGGGATGTGTTCTCGTGACGGACAACGAACGGGACTTTCAGCGTATTCGCCGCTTTGTTCAGTTCGATTTCGCGAAGCCCTGGCCCGGTAGAATCGATCGGGTGAGGCGTCCAGATTACTTCTTCGGAGCCCAATTCATCACCACCGTCATGGGCGTCGGCCCTCCGGCTTCGTCGAGGGCGGTGTCGATCAGGAAGCGCTGGCCATCGGCGGTGACGTCGTAGGTCGGAGCGCCGAACAGCGCGCTGGCGACGCGGGTCTGGAACAACTCGCGGGGGCGGGCGGCCTCGAGCGCGGTCGCGGTGGCCTTCACTTCGACGGCCATCATCTTGCCGTCCGGATTGAGATAGAAAAGCTCTTTGCCGTCGCGGCGCCATCGCGGGCGGTTTCCGCCGTTGGTCGAAACCCGAACCTTTCCGCTGGACATGGGAAACCGCTGCACGTAGACCTCGGCTCGCGTGGACTCGTCGGACTGGTATGCGATCCAGCGGCCGTCCGGAGAGAACCGGCCGTTCATTTCATTGAACTCGGTCTGGAGTACCGGAACGGGCTTGCGGTCGCCCTCCAACGGGAGCACCCAGAGATCGTATTTGGTCTTCGGGTCCTGGACCTGATAAAGGACCAAGCGGCCATCGAACGACCAGTCGGTGGGGCTTTTCGGATCGCTCGATTTCAGAAGCGGCTCATCATTGCCAGCACCGCTCGACGCCCTCACATACAAGTCGAAGTGGCCGTCTCGATTGGAGTTGAAGACAATGCGGCCGCTGTCAGGCGACCATACGGGAATTGAATTGATCGCCGGCTGGAAGGTGGTGAATCGCGTGCTGGTATCGCGAGCCAGTTCGAGCAGCCAGATGTCCAGCTGTCCCCGTGCGTCGCGCTGGGCCACGGCGACTCGCTTCTGGTCCGGTGAGAGGCTTGGGGCGAGCTGGTCTTCCGGCTGGCCGAGCCGTCCGACTTCCTTACCAGTGCGATCGAACCAGGCGAGCTGCGTCTTTGTGCCGGCGCCAGCGCGATAGACGAGCGACCCGTCGGAAGAAACCGAGAACGCCCTCCAGCCATAACGTCCCAAAACCTGGTTCACCTGCTGGACCACAGGAAAGGGATCGCCGCGCCACTGCAGCCGCGCGGCGTCGAAGGGTTGAGCCATCAGGACGCCCTCGCGGTCGAAGAGCAGGTGACCAGCCGAATACAGAGCCATGGAGTCGCCCGGCAGCAGGCGCCGGCGCTCCGGAGAATCGGGCCGGTCATCGAGCGACCCGATGATGACGGAGTTTTTCTCAGGGTCTTGAGCTCTGACAAAGACCCAATAGAGGAAGTGGCGGCCGTCGGGCAGGAACTGCGGCCAATTGTGAGATTGCTCAAGTGCAGAGTCCACCGTGGTGACCCGTGCAGGCGTTCCACCGGCGGCTGGCACCCGCCAGATCGGTGTTCCCTGGCCCGCCGAAAAGAGAATCGTCCCCTGGCTGCTCCACGTCCCGCCGCGGGCCAGACCGGCCGCATTACACAACGTCTGCGGGGGCCCGCCGGAGACGTCCACCTTCTTGAGCTTGCCGGACGAGAAGAATGCGAGGAAGCGGCTGTCGGGGGACCAGAAGGGCGACGTAGCATCCTCGGTTCCAGCGAGCGATCGGGCCGCGAGCGAATCGAGGGGGCGGATCCACAGGAGCGTTTTGCCTTCGACGGTGGCGACGAACGCCAGGCGGAGACCGTCCGGGGAGATGGTTGGATAATCGGCCGCTGTGGCCTTGTCGGGCGGAAGCACCTGGAAGCGGGTAGTGGGAGTGGCCGGAGGCGTTTCGCGGAGGTGGACGATCGAGAGCGCGCCGAACGCGACCAGCAGCACAGCCGCCGCGAATGCGGCTCCGATGGCGAGCCGCGACCATGATGACGTGGGGCCGGCTGGCTCCGACGCGCGCCGGGGATTCGTCAGATACCTCTCGATTTGTACGCGGGCTTCGCCGATGTCGCGCAGGCGACACTTCACGTCCCGATCGAGGCACCGCTCCAGCAAAGCGCGGACTGCCACCGGTGTCGTGCGTGGCACTTGATCGAAGTCGATGGTGGCGCGGAGCACGTCGGCCAGCGTATGGGAGACCGTCTCGCCGTCGAACAGCTTCTTGCCCGTCAGCATTTCCCACAGGACGACGCCGAACGACCAGATGTCGGCTCGCTTGTCAACCGGTTTGCCGGCAGCCTGCTCAGGTGACATGTACGCAGCGGTGCCCAGAATCACGCCGGCCCGAGTCGCACCAAGTGTCAACGTGGGCGAGTTCGTCGCATTCACATCAGGCCGGCTCGGATCCTGTACCACCGCAGCGAGACCGAAATCGAGAACCTTGACCTGGCCCTCGGCGGTGAGCTTGATATTCGCCGGCTTGAGATCGCGGTGAATCACGCCTCGCTCGTGTGCGGCTTCGAGGGCTTCGGCGATCTGCCTCGCGATCGGCATCGCTTCGTCGAGCGGCACGGCACCTTGTTCGAGCCGGTCGGCCAGTGTCGGGCCTTCGACCAGTTCGAGCACCAGCGCCCGGATGCCGTTGGACTCTTCCAGCCCGTGGATGATCGCGATGTTCGGATGATGGAGCGAGGCGAGCACCTGAGCTTCCCGTTGGAAACGCGCCAAACGATCAGGATCGGTGGCGAAGAGCTCGGGCAGGACCTTCAGCGCGACGTCGCGACTGAGCTTGGTGTCACGCGCGCGATAGACCTCGCCCATCCCGCCAGCGCCAAGGGCGGACTGAATCTCGTAAGGGCCGAGTCGAGTTCCGGCAGAAAGGGTCATGGCCGGCCGAGGTGAACGGTGGCGCTCATTGTAGTGGGACCCTCCCGAAATGAGAAAGCGCGTGAGGCCGCTTCGCTCATCGGACAGACCGCCGGCCTGGGGCGCCTTAGGTAGTTTTCACGGGCGAATTCCGCACTTCCACCAATGGTATCGCGCGGACCTGTGACTTCAAATGATGGGCAGCACCGCGTTGGAGTCACCTTGCTCGTTGGTGAGGGCGCTTTGGCGCGCAACTGGATTCAAAGGATGACGAAACTCTCGACAGGCCAACACATTCTGATTATTGAACACGATGAAGTGATGACCGCCACCTACGCGCGCACATTGCGGCTCGAAGGCTACCAAGTCCAAACGGCACTTAGCGCAGAGGAGGGACTGCGTGAAGTCGAGTCGAGCCATCCCGACGCGATTATCGTGGATTTCCATATGCCCGGTATGGATGGTTTTGAATTTCTGCGTCGGCTTCGCGCTCTGGACGACACCACGCCGGTCGCGGTCGTCACTGGCGACTATTTCCTCGACGAGACCATTCCCGCTCAACTGCGTGAACTCGGGGCGGAAGTGCGGTTCAAACCCCTATGGCTCGAAGACCTTGCCACCCTTGTCCAATGTCTGCTCACTTCGGGGCGGACAAGAGGTACGTGAGCCTCGGGACTCGCGCGCTCTCATTTGATGTCCGCTGACGTCGTGACCTTGAACTCGCGGAAATCGGAGTAGGTCGCGTGTCCTGTCACCGCCTGACGTGTGGCGGCCACTTCGTACGTCTCGTCCATGACCACCGGCACCCACATATCCAGCCTGTCGACACTCGCATACGTGACCGTCGTCTGCGATCGAACGGGAGGGCGCCCCGACAACATCCGCACCTCGGTCTTGATGATGCGACCGCCATTCGCCATGTCGATCCAGAAGGCGCCTTGCGCCGGGGCGTCGTCGCTCGTCCGGATGAGGCGCGGCTGGCCGCGCTCGCTGAACTGCAGCGTAACGCACTCGACGCCGCCCACGCGTTCCGGCTTCCCGAGATGGAACGACGAACGGGACTGATTGGCGGCTCGGAGGAACAGCAGGGCCGTCATCGGCACGTTGATCGTGCGCTCGATGTGCGCCGTGTCCGGATCGATGTTGTAGCGCGCGCTCTCGACGGCAATCTGACGCGCCTGCTCGAGGGAATCTGGTGTGACGTTCTGGAGCACGCGTGCGAGGCGCTCTTCGCGATCGCGGACCGGCCGGCCGTCGACCTGGAAGACATCGCGGAACGCCACCCAGCCGCGCGCGCCGAGGCTGATCGTCAGGATGTTTGCGCGCGTCTTCCGGGCGAGTGGCCGGCTCGGTCCGTTCACGGCGTTCAGACGGGATTGAATCGGGCCGGAGCGGGACTGAATCGGGGGGGAGACGATGGAACCGGAGACCAACGTCACCGCCTGTTCATACTCCTCCTCGGCGCTGATGGCGCTGATGCGGTGTTCGTATTGCTCGAGATACGTCGCCGCGGCCTCGAGCGCGGCGGTGAGCTCGGGTGAATGCTCTTCCGCCGGCGTCGCTGCGGCGGTTGACGCCACGGTGTAGGCGATCGTGCGCGACACTTCGGCGCGTCCTTGCTTTGCGTCGATCCGCAGCACGTAGCCGCCAGGGGCAAGATCCTTCAGCGGCAGACCGATGCGCACGTCGGCATTCCGGCCCGTGAAGGCGGCGCTCTGAAGTGACTGGTGTCTGACGCGTCTGCCCTCGCTGTCGAGCAGGGTCGCGTCGATGCTCACGCGCTGCCCCGCGTCCGTCTCGGCGGCGCGATAGACGCGCAGGAACGCCCACGCCGGCGTTCCCGCATTGAAGACCCGCGTCGTCGTCGGGACGATCGGTAACGCCGGGGCGCCCTCTGGGAGCGAGCCGGCATTCTCGCGCGTTCCGAGCACGACGTCCGACAGATCAAGGCGAGCGTCTTCGAACGAGGGAACCGTGACGTGCGTGAACACGCTCGACGCGGCGCGAGCGTCGCGGTCCATCACGGCGGCACGCAGCTCGTACTCGCCGGGCGGCAGGGTCAGGTACGTCTGCAGCTCGACGAAGCCCGCCGTGGCGCCCGCGCTGCCCGGCGCCAGCGGCACTTGCACGGTGCCGGTCTGCCGCGCACCGGCGGCGGGCCGGCCGCGCTCGTCGCTGGCCAGAACCGCGATTTCGAGCGGCATCGGTCCCGGCTTCGCAGCGAACGCCGACGCGTCCAGCGTCACCCCGACATAGGCGTGCCCGGCATCCGGACCAGCGAAGGTGGCGACCGACATGCCGAGCGGCACCGACTGGTTCTGGAGCACGTCGGTGAGCGCGCGTTCGAGCGGCGAGGCCGCCGCCGGCGCGCCGGTCGTCGTTGCGGTCGGCGTCGACGGAGGAATGAATCGCGCCGTGTGCACGGCCACACCCGCGCGCGCCACCTTGACGTCGATGTTGTGGCGGACATCTCCCGTGCCCTCGATCGGATCGAACGCGATCAAGTAGTACGCATCGCTCTCGCGCAGCACGTCGGGCACCAGCCGAAACGGCTCGTTGCTGTTGAGAATGGTGCGGCCGCCCGTGAGGTCCGGCAGAACGCCCAGATTACCCTGCGCGGCCATGAAGTCGTTCCGTTCGTCGATCAGCTGCTGCCGGAGCACGGCGCCGTCGCGGTTTGGGACGCCGTTAGGAACCGTCGCACGCGTCGCCGGGCCGACGCTGGCAACGCCATTCGGATCGATCGAGTGCACCGTCAGATCCGACGTGCCGAGCGCGTCGAACAGCTTCTCGCGCGAATCGCTCAGCCGGTGCTCGCAGCCGACGTCGAGCTTGGGGTCTCGCGGGGCCGCCTGGACGATGATGTTGGTGCCGATGAAGAGCAGCACTTTCCGTCGCGGCACGTCGCGGACATCGTTGGCGATGCGCGTGATCGTGTCCATGACGCACAGGCCGCACATGCAGCGCGGGTCACCCAGCGCATCACCCATGCCGAGGGTCTGCCCGATGATCGGGTCGTCCGTCTGCGCCTGGCTCAGGCCCTGGCTCCAGTCGCTGGCGGCGATCGTCTTGTGCAGACGAGCGCGGTCGGACGTGAGGTTCTGCGGCACGCCGCCACCGGTCGTGACGATCGCCGCGAGATCGCCTGGGGCCATGGCGTCGACGGCGGCATCGGCGATCTGCCGCGCGACGATTCCCGGCCGCTCGGGCGGGATGGATCGATCCATGAAAATGAAGATCAGCCGGCTGGTGTCGTCGCCCATCCGATTGGTGGCGACTTCGTGCGCGGGCATCGGCGCTATCGGCGGTGTGGATGCGGCGACGTCGACGGCTTGAAACGAGCGTATCGGCCTGGCCTGACCGTCCTCCAAGACGGTGAAATCGGACGCCTGCAGGCCGCGGACGGGCTGCCGTTTCTCGTCAACCACCGACACGTCGATCCGAACGAGCTGTACGCCGGTCTTGAAGGACGGCTGCTGACGAGCGTGAGCCAATGCCACGCCGCCGGCGGCCGAGGCGAGGAGCAGAAAGGACCAGTCTCGCAGTCGCATGTGAACCCTCACTTAGCGGGCCCGCCGCAGTCGACTGCCGCCAGTCGCGTCGTTGGCGCCGATGACATCGCGTGCCATGCGGTCATTGTGACCACATCGCGCGTGCGAGGCAAATCGCTTGAACTGCACCGTTCCTACGTGGTTCTCCGCTCGAGATGGCCTGGACCTCCGGGGCGGGGGAGCGCCTGGTGGGCGAGTCCGTTGTATTTGACATTCCAATGGAACAAAGGCAATACTCCATTCGTATGCCAAATAGAGAACCGGGCAGGACCGATATCCTGCAGGGGACGCTCGACATCATGGTGCTGCAAACCCTGGCCACGCTCGGACCGGTGCATGGCTATGCCGTTGCGGCGCGACTCGATCAAGTGTCCCGCGGCGCGATTCAGCTCAACATGGGGACGCTTTATCCAGGGCTCATGCGTCTGGAACAACGCGGGTTCGTGCGCGGCAAATGGGGCGTGACGGAGAACAACCGGAAGGCGCGGTTCTATGCGATCACGGCCGCCGGACGCCGCCAGCTCGCGTCCGAAAAGGCCGACTGGGAGCGCACGGCGTCCATCATGCACTCACTCCTGAGCGAGCCGGAATGACGCCCCGCGAATGGGCCAATCGGCTATGGGGCACGTTTCACCGATCACGAACCGACGGTGATCTCGAAGATGAGCTACGCGCCCATCTGGAGCTGGCCGCTGACGACGAACGCCGGCGGGGGAATACAGACAGTCGCGCCGCGCGAGCAGCGAGACTTCGCGTCGGGGCCGTCGCGCAAGCCATGGAAGCGCAACGGGACCAACGCGGCCTTACCTGGCTCGAAGACCTCGCGCGCGACGTTCGCGTCGCGGGCCGCACGCTCCGCAAGGCGCCGGGGTTCACCGTCATCGCCGTGCTCACGCTCGCGCTCGCCATCGGCGCGACGACGACGATCTTCAGTGTGGTCAACGGGGTACTCCTCCGGCCGTTTCCGTACGCTGACATGAACCGCATCATGATTCTGGGCGAAGCCACGCGCAGCGGTCTGCCGATGTCTGTGGCGTGGCCGAATTTCGTCGACTGGCGCGAGCAGCAGGACGTCTTCGAGCAGTTCGGCGTGTATCGCAGTTCGAGTGTGAACTTGACCGGCAGCGACCAACCGGAGCGTCTGACCGCAGCCACGGTCTCATCCGAGGTGCCTCTGGCGCTCGGCATCACTGCGGCCATTGGACGAACGTTCACGCACGACGAGGACCGACCGACGCCTGATCGTGTCGTGACGATCAGCGACCGGTTATGGCGATCGCATTTCAACACTGACCCATCGATCGTCGGGCGATCGGTGACGCTCGACGGGAGTACGTACACCATCGTCGGCGTCATGCCACCCGGAATGCGGTTTCCATCGCGACTGACTGACGTCTGGCTGCCGCTGGGCCTCGTCGTGAGCACGCTTCCAAACCGGGGCAATCATCCAGGACTGACGGTCGTTGCGAAGCTGAAGCCGGCGAGCACCGTCGATCGCGCGACCACAGAAATGGATGCGATCGCCCGTCGCCTGGAGAAGCAATATCCGCTGACAAATACCGATCACACTGCCACGGTGACGCCCTATTACGAGCAGGTCGTCGGCAACATTCGGCCGATGCTCGTCATGCTGTTTGCCGCGGTCGGATTCGTGCTGCTGATCGCGTGCGCGAACGTGGCCAACCTCACGCTCGCGCGGGCCGATCGGCGTCAGCGCGAGATGGCCCTCAGATCGGCGCTTGGTGCCAGCTGGTTCGGCATCGTGCAGCAGTTGCTCGTCGAGAGCCTCCTCGTCTCGCTCGCCGGCGGCGCGCTTGGGGCGCTTCTCGCGATCGTCAGCGTCAAGGCGCTCATCGCATCGCAGCCGTCGACCATTCCGCGGATCGACCTGTTGACCGTCGACACGCGCGTCCTCGCGTTCACGGCGCTAGTCTCGATCGTCACCGGACTGGCGTTCGGCATCGGGCCCGCGCTCAGCGCCTCGTCGGTCGATCTCCTATCGGCAGTGAAGGATGGCGCGCGCTCGTCCGCGGGCGTCGCCGTCCGGCGCCTCCGGTCCGCCCTTGTCATTTCGGAAGTCGCGCTCGCGCTCGTGCTGCTCGTCGGCGCCATGTTGACGCTGAAAAGCCTCGACCACCTGCTGGCGGTAGACCTCGGGTTTTCTCCGGCGCGCGTCGTGACGATGCGTATCACACTGCCCCAGTCGAGCTATCCTGATACACCACGCTGGACGGCGTTCCACGAGCAGCTGGTGCGCCGCGTCAGCGCGTTGCCGTCGATTCAGAGCGCCGGCCTGAACAGCAATATCCCGCTTTCAGGCACCGGATCGGAGTCCGACATCAGATACGAGGGCCAGCCGCTGCCGAAGTCACCGAGCGAACAAGGAACGACGTGCTTGTTTCAGGCGAGCACGCCGGACTTTTTGAGAGCCATGGGCATCCCACTGACCAGGGGCCGGCACTTCACCGAGCGTGACACGGCCAATGCCGCACTTGTGGCGATTGTCGACGAGACGCTCGTCCGCAGGTTCTTTCCCAACGGTGACGCGATCGGGAAACGGATCGCGTTCGAGTACCTTGGCACGCCAACGAACCCCAAACCGATCTGGCGTGAAATCGTCGGCGTCGTGCGGCACGTTCAGCACTACGGACTCGCCACGGAGCCGCCATTCGTGCAGGTCTATACGCCGCTCGCGCAGTTGCCGCTGTACTTTCAGGATCGCCGTCCCACGATGGTCCTCGTCGCCCAGACGGCACTTGATCCCGAGTCGGTCGTGTCGCTGATCCGCCGCGAGGTCCGAGCGATCGATCCGAACATTCCCGTCTACGGCGTGCAGACGATGCAGGCGTACGTCGATCAAGCGACGGAGCAGCCCCGCATGAGCGTCAGGCTGCTCGGCGCCCTCAGTGCGCTGGCTCTCGTTCTCGCGACACTCGGCATTTACGGGGTGCTCTCGTATCTCGTGACGCTCCGGCGTCAGGAGATCGGCATTCGCATGGCGCTTGGCGCCACAGCTCACGATGTGCTGGGCCTCATCGTCGGTCACGGCATGACGTTGACGGCGATCGGCATCGGGGTCGGTCTTGCTGGTTCGTGGATGCTGGCGGCATTGATGCGCAGGTTCTTATACGGCGTGTCGCCGCATGACCCGCTCACGTATCTCTCAATCGCCGTGTTGCTCGCGACGATTGCCGCGGTCGCGAGCTATGTGCCAGGCCAGCGTGCTGTCAGCGTCGATCCGGCGACGACGCTGCGCGCGGAATAAGCGCCCGGCGGAGCAGTCGGTGGTGTTGTGAAGCGATCATTGCGTGCGCTCGTGAGGCGGCCGACGCTTGCTCTCGTCATCTGCGCGATCCTGGGGCTCGGCTTCGGCGTCAATGGCGCGGTCTTCAGCCTGACGCGAACGGTCTTGCTGCGTCCGCTGCCGTATCGCGATGCCGATCGGCTCGTCGATCTCGCCGAGGCCAATCTACCCGCCGGTGTGGCATACGCTCCGGTCTCGCCTGCGGATTACGTCGAATGGCGGCAGCAGACACGGACCGTTGACGTGTCGGCCGCCTGGCGGTTTGTATACTTCGCGCTCTCAGGGACGACGGCGCCGACCCGCGTGCAGGGCCTGCGTGTGGAGCCGTCGTTCTTCAGCCTTCTCGGGGTAACGCCGGCGCTTGGCCGTGACTTCGAAGCTCGTGAGGCGATGGCCGGGCGCGACACGGTGGTCATCCTCAGCGATGCTTTCTGGCGGCGCGCGTTCGGGGCCGATGTCACGGTGATCGGCCGGCCGATCACGGTGGACGGTTCCCGGTGCACGGTCGTCGGCGTCCTGCCAGAGACGTTCCGCTTCATACACGTGCTCAATCGCGAACTCGACGTGTGGCGCCCCTTTGTCGTCGATCCCACCGAGAGAGAACACTCGATCCAGGTCTACGCGAAGCTTGCGCGAGGCGCGTCCCTGACCGCAGCGCGATCCGAAGCTGCGGCGATCTACGCATCGCTCCCACGCGATGCCGCTCGCGAGGGTTGGACCACGGACGTGTCGTCGCTGGCGGAGCGTTTGACGATCCGGCAGCGGCCGATTCTGATTGGCCTGCAGTGGGCGGCCGCGTTGGTCCTGGCCGTGGCATGCGCGAACGTCGCGAGCCTCGTCCTGGCATCGTCCGCGATTCGACGGCGCGACTTCGCCGTTCGTACCGCGCTGGGGGCGACGCCCTGGCGCATCGCACGAGACCTTGCCGGCGAAGCCGTGATCCTCAGCCTTGGTGGCGGCGCCGCCGGCGCGGCGCTCGCGGCAATGACGGTGGCAGTGCTGAACCGGTTCGTCAGCTATCAGGACATCAATCGACTCGAACCATTCCGGATCGACGCCACCGTCATGGCCGCTGTCGGCCTGACGGTGGCATCCACCGCCATCATTCTGGCGGTCTTACCCGCTCACACGGCCGCGAAAGCGGATGTGATCGACGCGCTGAAGAGCGACTCCCACTCGGTGACGAACGGGGCCGGGTCACTACGGCGGTTTCTCCTGGTGCCGCAGCTGGCGGCCTCGATCGTGCTGCTCGCGGCGGCGCTCGCGCTCGTCCGCGGGATGCTCGGCTTGCTGACGATCGATCGGGGCCTGCGGCTGGATCGCGTCATGACCGCGCAGGTCTCGTTGAGCGCGACGCCGTACGATGACGCGGCGCAGCTGACGCGCTTTGCCAGCGTGACGCTGGATCATCTGGCCGCGATGCCGGGCGTCGAGTCTGCGTCACTGGTCAACTACCTTCCACTGTCATCGATCGGGACGACCGTGCCGATTGCCATCGACGGGCGGACGGATCTCGATCGAAACATCGCCCAGCGAACCGTTCGCTATTGGATCGTTTCTCCAAAGTATGTGTCATCGCTCGGCATTCGCCTGCTCGCCGGCCGTAATTTCACCAGCGATGACGTGGCGGGCCGCGTGAGCGTGACGATCGTCAGCGCACGCCTGGCTCGCCGTTTCTGGAATCGCGTCGATGTCGTAGGCGAGCGGCTCACGCCGCAATTTCCTCCAGGCGACGCGTTCTGGATTCCGAGACGCGAGAGAGGCTCCGCGGTCATCGTTGGCGTGGTCGACGACATTCGCGAAGACGGGCTGCCGACTGCCGGTCTCCCACAGCTGTACTTGCCGTACGCGCAGAATCCCACGCGCATCATGTCCCTCATTGTGCGTACGGCCGCACCGCCGGAAGCCGCTGCCCCGTTGCTTCGCGACGCCGCGCGCGCGGGCGATCCAGAACAACCGACGTTTGACGAGCGCACCCTACAGGACGTCGTCCGCGAAACCTTCGCGCGGCCGCGCGAGCTCGCGTGGTTGCTCACGGCCTTCGCTGCGATCGCGTTGCTGCTCACAGCGACAGGCGTGTACGGGCTGACGGAATACACCACGGCGGCGCGAGCAAGAGAGATCGGCATACGCATGGCGATCGGCGCAACGCGGCGCGACATAGTCCAGCTCATGATCCGTGACGCGATGCGGGTCGCTATCCCCGGCGTGCTCGCCGGTGTCCTGGCCGCGCCCGCCTCATTCAAGCTCATCGGCGCGCGGATCTACGGGATCCCGCCGTGGAGTCCGATCGTGCTCGCGATGGTGTCGTTGTTTCTGACTTCGGTGAGCATCGCGGCAGCGGCAGTGCCCGCCTGGCGTGCGGCCGGCCGCGGCGAGCAGTGTCGCCTCCAGGAATGAGAGGCGAGCGCGGAAGCTGACTAGGAAAAATCAGCTCCGCCTTTGGAGCAGGAACTGTCGTACTGCGGGGTCCTCGGCCAGGCCAATCGCCCGGTCGAACGCATCCGCGGCCTCAGATGTGTTCCCTAGCCGTTGCAAGAGGTGAGCGCGAACCGCCCAGTAGGGCTGATAACCGGAGACCACGTCCAGGTCGATCCCCTCGAGTGCCGCCAGCCCTGCGTCGGGTCCCTTCGCTTCGCCGACCGCCGCGGCGTATCCGGTCCGTGTGCCGAGGGTCGGGGATAGGCGGAGCAGCTGTTCGTAGAACAGCATGATCGCGCCCCACTCGATCCGGCCGCTGCGCGCCCGCTCCGCGTGTGCCGATTGAATCGCGGCCTCGAGTTGAAAGCGGCCGATGCGACCGCGATGGTGATGGACTGTGAAGCTTGAGTTGGGGGCGCAAACCGGCCGCGTTTACAGAGTCGAGTGAGCTTTATTGATTGCCGTCGATTATTGACCGAGATCGACACGACGAACGAGCGCGTCAAAACGCGCGCTGCCACGCAGGTTTTCAAACCGGGGAGCTTGAGCCACACCAGCGTCCCAAGCGGATCAGATCACCAGGCGTTGACAACACATGGCGAAGAGCTCACCGCTGTGATTGGCGCTGGATCAGGGATCGTCAACGTCACACCAACTGCCGTGGACGGCAGCTTCAGCGCGCAAATCAACGTCAACGTCCCGAGGGAGGCGCCGGAGCGGTTCACATCGATTTCGCTGCGCCCACCATTGCCGACGGGAACACGCTTCGACGTGATGTTCCGGCCGGTTGACAGCTTGGCGAGCCCGAGCAACGAATTGCGGATCGGCTGCTTCACGGTGACCGTAAGGTAACTGATCGGCAGGTAGGACCGATCACGTTCACCGGCCCAGGTTGAGCCTTGCGCTGAGCATCACGCGACGCGGGTCCATGAAAATCGCAGGCTTGCCGAAATTCGGGCTGAATAAATTGTCCGTCGCCAAGGCCTCCTCGGCAGTGTCGTTGAGCGCATTGAGGACATCCAGGAGCAGCTCGATGCGTCCCAAGCCACCGAAGCGAATCGTTCTCGAGACGCGCACGTCGAGGATTGATTGCGACGACAGCCGGCGCGACCCGCGCGGCTCAAGCAGGATGCGCTGGTCGCCCTGGGGTAGCGAAATCTGCGCGGTCGCCGCCCATGGCTTCCCGCTGAAGTACTGCAGGTTGGCTCCGACGATGAAGCCGGTCCGTGGCACGTCGATCGTGCCCATCACCCGGAACATGTGTGGCCGATCGTTCGGCAACCGACCGTAGGCGTTGGTGAGGCTGTTCGGATCGCGTCCAAACATGGTGGTCGGGAAAGCCGGGGCGACAGTGCTGACTTGTGGATCGGAGGCGGCCGCTCCGCTGGAAGCCTGCAGCCCGTAGGCCCTTGACAATGTATAGGAGGCGAGTGCCTGCCACCCGTTCGAGTGGCGCTTTTCCACCACCATCACGAGGCCGTTGTACGTCAGCGAGTATCCGGCGGGGTTGGTCAACAGAAAACGCCGACTGGCAGGGGAGTTGGCGAGCTCGAACACGGGCACGGTGCGGCCATCGGCAAGCGTACGCGTCCCCTCGCTATACTGCCCTCCCACGTCCGTCCATGCGATGAAGTTACTGCCGCTCTTGCGGATGTAGGCGAGCGCCACGGCCAGTCGAGGGCCGAGCTCACGATCCACGCCGATCGAGTATTCATCGGTGCGGGGCGTCCGCGTCCTGGGATCGATCAACAGGTTGACCTTTGGATCGACAACCGACACCGGGGTGGTGTACCCACCGGTTGCTGGATCGAACTGGGCGGTTGTGACTGGGGTCGCACCAGGGTGAATCGGACTAATCTCTCCCGTCAGCACGCCCTGATTGAAGCGCCCATAGCTCGCCCGCAGCATTGTCCGGCCGTCAGCGGTCAGCTTCGCGGTGACGCCCAGACGTGGAGACACCACGTTCCACGTGTACAGCGTGCCCAAGCCACGGATCGTGGCGGCTGTTTCACGCCCTTCTCCATCGATCGCACTCAGGTCCTGGCTGATGGCGCGGCTGTGGTCGAACCGCACACCGGCATTGATCGCCAGTCGATCTCCAATCGTGAGGGCGTCGCTCGCGAACGCCGCAGCCGTGATGAATTGGCCGCCCGTGATCGAGGGAGGGCTGGAGATCGCTTCATACGGTTGGCCGTTGTTGTCGACGAACCTGACGCCGCCAGGAATAACCTGGGGCTGGTAGTGCTCGCCCTTTTCGAGCGACGTCCCGATCTTCCACTCGTGATCGGCGGCAAGCAGCCCGCGCTGGTAGTGACTGAGCGTCGCCTTGGCTGTCGTGCGAATGAGTGTCAGGGCGCCAATCTGTGGCGCATTGCCGCTCGAAACACCCGTCACCTGGTCGGATCTGTTTGGCGTCGTCCGATTGCCCGTACTTGGGTCGTCGTTCCGCGAAAAGACGAAGCGTCCAGCACGTGCATCCCAGACTGTGTTTGCCGACAATGTCTGCGTCAAATGGCCGAAGGTCATGGTCGGCACCGACGCGTGCAGGCGCTGGGTCGCCTCGAACGGCGTCACCAGCGTCGGACTTTGAGGGTTCACCCAGAACTCGTCGTTAAAGCTCTGCATCAGTTGCATGCTCGGTCTGAGCCTCCACGTGAGCTTCGCGAAAATCTTGTTCTGCTCGTAGGTCCTCGGGAACGCCGGGTCCGTGCCTGGCTGACTGTCATAGTCGCGCAGGTACTGATATCCCGTGAAAAACCAGAGCCGGTCGCGAAGAACAGGACCGCCGAGATCCGTCGTGAAGTCGCGGTAACGAGCGCGCTCGTAGCCGCTTGGCGATTGGCGACCCGCGACAGGGAGCAGGATCGGCTGGCTGGTCAGGGCGGACGGCTGGCCGAAGTACGACGCGTCGTACTGAAAGCGGTCGCCCCCTTGTCTGGTCAGCACGTTGAAAACAGTGCCCTGGATGTTGCCGAACTCGGCGGACACTCCCACGGACTGGACTTGGATCTCCTGAATGACGTCAACGCTCGGCTCGGCGCGCGAGACGCCGGCGCACGGACAGGTGAAATTTGTGCCATCGATGAGAAACAGATTCTCATTGCCGCCGGAGCCGAACGCGGACACGGTGTTCACCGTGCCGCTTGACGGCGAGGTGGGCGACACACCAGGAGCGGCCCTGATTGCGTCGAACATGCTGAAGCGTCGTGTGGGGATGGCTCTGAGATACTCAGGTCCGAACCGAGTTTCGAACCCGCTGCCTCGCGCTTCGATGCGGGAGCCAGATCCCTCCACCGTGATTGATTCCGCAACACCTGCCAGCTTCAAGACCGCCGTTCTCTCGAGAGTGGCACCCGCTCCGATACGGACATCCTCCTCGTGGTAGGTCGCAAATCCCTGAAGCTCGATCTCGAGCAGGTACGGCCCGGGAGCCAATACAGGGAACCGCAGTTGCCCCTTCTCGTTGGTGGTCGTGGTGCTCGGTCCCCCAATCAACGCCGGGGAGGTGACACGGACCAGTGCGCCCGGAAGGACGGCGCCTTGTTCGTCCTTGACGGTTCCGACGAGGGCCCCCGTCAAAGCCTGCGCGACAGCCATCGAAGGCAGCAGGACACACGCGATAGCAACGGACAGTAACAGGCACCGCCGCGTCAAGGATCGCATTCGGATCTGGATGTCCATGTCAACCTCACGGGCGTCATTGGTTGCGTGGAAACCGCGTCATGCTACATCACTTCTGGTCATCGTCCGTCGTCATCCGCATCGTGTTCGTCTTCGTCATCGTTGTCGGAATGCTTCGCGGGGCGGAGGTTATGCTTGTACACGTACGTCCCGATGTCGCGTCCCAGATCGGCGCCGGCCTCCTGATCGAAGCGAAAATGGATGCCGCCGTAGACGCGCGCGTCGCTGATATCGTCCGTGATCTGGCTGAACCTGGTGTAGTTGAATGTCAGCCCCGGCAATGCGGGGTTCGCCATGGTGATGGCATGGCCACCGGCACCGTAGATACGCTTCAGGATCTCGGCGGCGCTGTTGCTTGCGCTCCCGTGATTCGAGGGATAGCTCGGGAAACACGGCGTGAGAATGTACGGCATGAAGGCGAGGTCGGGGTCGGTCTTCGCGTTGCCATCGAGGGCGCCCTCGCGAATCGCCGTCTCGGGCCGCCAGAGCGTGTAGTGATACTTCATCCAGAAAGACGCGACCAGGCTGTCGTTGCTGGCCATATTGAGCAGGGCGAGAGCCCGCGCATTCTCCGAAAGCGAGCTGCCCTCCGCAGCGGCGACCTGCCTCGCGGCCAGGTTGAACACAAAGCTCGGCGAGGACGCGGCGTAGAACCGAGCCACATCGGCCCGATCCTGCGGCCGCTCGGTGAGATCGCTACTCACGTTGCCGACCCTCTTCACTTCGTTGTAATCCCTTGCGTATCTCTTGCTGGTCAGCGCCGGGGGCGGACCCGGGGCAAACTGCGCGATCCATTCATGGCTGCCGGGAACGCTCGGCACACCGAACGGTGTCACGTTTTGCCACTGAAAATTTATTCCGCCGGCGGCAGGGCAACTTGGAGTGAGCTGCCACACGCCGGGGTCGATCGACGTCGGCATGTAGAACTGGGGGGGAGTCGAGCCGTCGCCGAGGCGCCGAGCGATCATTTGCGCAGCCGCGGCCTGACCCGTCGCGATGCCGCCGCTCTTGGCTGAGCCGTCGGGGATCGCCGCCAGCGACGCCGCATAAGCGGGGTCGAGATTCGGCGCCAGCGGGAAATAGTTTTTCAGCACCTGGTACGCAGCGGCAACTGCCGCGGCATCAGCCGATGCGCCCGCTGGCGCGACGACGGTTCCGAGGTACGGCTTGTAGTCGCCCGTGATCGCGTTGACGGCTTCGAACACGGCGAGCTGCGTGATCGAAAGGAAGCGTGCTTGAGCGAACGGACTCTGGCCCTGACCGACCAATGTGGACACCGCGATCGCGTTCCAGTCGAGAACCACGTCAGCCCTTGCGGCGATCGGGCTGCACACCAAGAGGGCAACGAGTGTGACCAACGTTCGTACTCGATTCATAGTCTCTCCCTTCAGCTGTGATGGGGGCCTGGTCGTGCCGACATATCGCCCCCCGCTCTTAAAGGCGTAAAGGGACCGCTAAAACGGACACGACGCGGAACCCGGTTAGAATGCAGCCGTTTTGAGCAAGACCCACGAGGTGACCGTTCTCCTCAGAGCCTGGCGCGAAGGAGACGAGGCGGCTCTGGATGCGTTGATGCCGCTCGTCTACGACGACTTGCGGCACATAGCCCGCCAGTGCCTGCACGGCGAGCGTGCGAACCACAGCGTGGAGGCGACCGCACTGGTCCACCAAGCGTTTCTGCGACTGGTCGACGTCCAACACGTCGACTGGCAGAACCGGACGCATTTCCTGGCGATGTCGGCGCGGTTGATGCGCCGCGTGCTCGTCGACCTGGCTCGATCGCAGGGTGCGGACAAGCGGGGCGGTGGCGCCGTTCGCGTGACATTCGACGACGCGACAATCGGCGGCGTTGTGCCAGATGCGGACGTGATCCGGCTGGACGATGCGCTGAAGGCGCTCTCGGCCCTGGACGACCGCAAGAGCCGTGTCGTCGAGCTGCGATTCTTCGGCGGGTTGACCGTCGACGAGACCGCAGTCGCGCTCCAGGTATCGTCGAAAACCGTGCTGCGCGACTGGGAGTTCGCCCGGGCGTGGCTGCAGCGGGAATTGACCCGCGAGGCTGGACGTGACGCCTGAGCGCCTGCGTGAGATTGAAATGCTGTTTCATGAGGCTCGAGAGCGGACACCAGCCGAGCGCGAGGCGTTGCTCGCTCGCGCGTGCGCGGACGATCCCGCGCTGCGGCGCGAGGTCGAGTCCTTGCTGGCGCAGCCGCCGGCCGCCATGATCGACGCGCCGGTTGGCGCGCTCGTGGCCAGGCTGGTCGCGTCTCCCGCGGCGCGGCTCGTGCCGGGCTCCTCGGTCGGTCCCTATCACATCCAGAGACTGCTCGATGCCGGCGGCATGGGCGAGGTGTATCGGGCGCGCGATACGATCCTGGGTCGTGACGTCGCGATCAAGATCCTCCCGCGGCACTTCACGGCGGACCCGGAACGGCTGGCACGCTTCGAGCGGGAAGCACGACTGCTCGCCGCCCTCAATCATCCGAACATCGGCGCCATCTACGGCCTCGAATCAGCCAATGGCGTCAGGGCGCTGGTGCTCGAGTTGGTGGAAGGCGAGACGTTGGCCCATCGGATCCAGCGCGGACCGGTGCCGGTCGCAGAAGCGCTCACGATCGCTCGTCAGATCGCCGACGCTCTCGACGCCGCGCACGAGAAAGGGATCGTTCACCGGGATCTCAAACCGGCGAATATCAAAGTCACCCCTGGCGGAGTGGTGAAGGTGCTGGACTTCGGCCTCGCGAAGGCGGCGACCGGCGAGTTGCAATCGCCGACGGTCACCGTGGGCGGCACGCAGGAAGGGACCATCCTCGGCACGGCGGCCTACATGAGTCCGGAGCAGGCGCGAGGGCAGGCGGTCGACAAGCGCACGGACATCTGGGCATTTAGCTGTGTGTTGTACGAAATGCTGACCGGCCATCTGGCGTTTCCAGGCGAGACGGTGCCGGACACGATTGCGGCAATCCTGGGGCGCGAACCGGACTGGGCGGCGCTTCCCGCGACGACGCCGCCAACGGCCGTGCGCGTTTTGCGGCGCGGCCTGGAGAAAGACCCGAAGCGGCGCCTGCGGGATATCGGCGATGCACGCGCGGAGCTCGACGATCCGTGGGAGAGCGGGAAAGCGCCGGCGATGGTGGCGCATTCATCGTGGAGTCGATGGGCCGCGATCATTCTCGTCGCGCTCGTGTCGGGCCTGGCGGGCTGGGGGGTGGAGCGCCTCAATCCTGCTCCGGACAACCCGTTGTCCAACGCGACGTTCACCCGGTTGACGAATTTTGAAGGCGATGAGGCCCAGGCGACGCTATCGCCGGACGGCAAATTCGCCACATTTCTTTCGGATCGCGATGGCCCGCTCGATGTGTGGCTGACACAGGTCGGTTCGGGCCGCTTCTTGAACCTGACTCCAGCGAGCCACATGCCGGGATTGAGACCGGTGCGAAATGTCGGTTTCTCCGGCGACGGATCGGAAATCTGGTTCGGCGGCGCACCGGTCGGCCGCATGCGGATCATGCCGATGATGGGCGGACCGCCGAGGCCTTTCCTGGTTGATCGGGCGGTTGAAGTGGCGTGGTCCTCCGACGGCGCGCGGATGGTTTTTCACACCGATGCCGCGGGAGACCCGATGTTCGTTGCGGATCGTACGGGTGCCGGCGCCAAACAGATTTTTGTCGATCCGATTGTAGGAGGACACAACCATCATCAGGCGTGGTCTCCAGATGGCCGATGGATTTACTTTGCACGCGGCATTCAAGACACGTGGCAAATGGACTTGTGGAGGATTGCAGCCAACGGTGGGCAACCGGAACGCCTTACCCATCACGACGCGTATGTGGGTTTCCCGACACCGATCGACGATCGCAACGTCCTTTACATCGCGAAGGATCATGAGGGCTCGGGCCCATGGTTGTGGGCACTCGATACAAACAGTGGAGCGACGCGGCGTGTCGCTTACGGAACGGAGCAGTACCTGTCGATTGCCGGGAGCGCCGACCATCGTCGTCTCGTGGCTGTGGTGGCCAATCCAAGTGCGAACCTGTGGACCGTGCCGATTCTGGATCACCCCGCGGAGGACGGAGACGCGAAGCCGATGGTGCTGCCGACCGTGCGGGCTCTCGGGCCACGGCTTGCAGGGCGGTCGCTGTTTTACTTGTCCTCGCAGGGCACTGGTGACGGGCTGTGGCGTTTCGAGGACGGCAAGGCGGTCGAGATCTTGAAGGGATCTGACGACGCCTTGTTCGAACCGCCGGCGGTCTCGGCTGATGGACGTCAGCTGGCCGTGATCCTGAGGCGCGACGGAAAATTGCGCCTCCACGTCTTATCCGGAGATGGCGGCGATCTCCAATCGCTCGCGGAGCCGATTGACATCCGGGGATCGGTCTGCTGGTCGCCCGATGGCAAGTGGATCGTTGCGGGCGGCATCGACGATCGTGGACATGGGCTGTTCAAGATTCCCCTGGACCACGGCGCGCCTGTCCGGCTGGCCGCCGGCACTGCCCTCGATCCGGTGTGGTCGCCGTCCGGAGACCTGATTGTGTACACGGGGGCCAACGTCAGCGTCGATGCGCCCCTGTTGGCCATTCGACCAGACGGAACAAAAGTCGAATTGCCTGCAATCCGGCTTCGGGTTGAAGGGAAGCGCTATCGATTCGTTCCCAATGGGCTGGCGCTCGTCTACGCGCAAGGACCGTTTCCGGCCCAGAACTTCTGGCTGCTCGACCTGGTCACGAAAAAGTCGCGCCAATTGAGCCGCTTGACCAACTCGGCAGCCACGCAGTCCTTCGATGTGACCGCCGACGGCAAGCAGATCGTGTTCGATAGAGTGCGGGCAAACTCCGATATCGTCCTGATTGACCTTGCTCGATAAAGCTGCGCCGGCTCACGGCTGCTGTCGCTCGAAGAAGGCCCAGATCACGTGAGGCATGCCATGTCCACCGCCGTGAATCGCAACGAGTTCCACCTCCACTTTGGATTCGTTGCGCCAGAGCACGTGCTCGACGCGAACACCGTCGGCGACGTTGGTCTCGTTCGTCCCAGGCGGGCCGGCGATGTGGTTGAGGTTCACATCTCCACCATCGAACGGGACGTAGAACCCGTAGAACTCTTTTCATGGCTATGGCAGGACGTTATTATCCCCGCCATGGCTGAGAGGAAACCTGCAGAGAAGGGCATGCACCGGTCCGCTACGAGAACCAGCCGCAAGGCGTCCAAGGGATTCACGGACGAGGAACGAGCCGCGATGAAGGAGCACGTCCAAGAGCTGAAGGCGGCCGCGCGGCGAGGCCCGCGCGTGCACGAGGCGGGCGGGGAACGCGACGTGCTCGCGAAGATCGCCGAAATGCCGGAACGGGATCGCGCCATGGCCGAACGGCTCCATGCCGTCATCAGAGCCGCCGCGCCGGCCCTCTCGCCGAAAACCTGGTACGGGATGCCCGCGTACGCCAAGGACGGCAATGTTGTCTGCTTCTTCCAGAGCGGGCAGAAGTTCAAGACGAGGTACGCGACGTTCGGCTTCAGCGACAAGGCGAATCTCGACGAAGGCGCCATGTGGCCGACCGCCTTCGCGCTGAAGGCGTTGACGTCCGCGGAAGAGGCAAGGATCGGCGCGCTCGTGAAGAAAGCCGTCAGCTGAAGAAGGGGCTCCAGGGATCCGCCTTGACAGATACCATCCAGTTGGTATCATACCTACCAGTTGGTATCCTCAACTCTCTCAACGCTTAATTAAGGAGATCGCATGTCCCAGACCTTGAACAAACGCTTCACCGCTACGCTGCGCCAAAGCCCTCGGCCGGGCGGCTGGACCTATGTGGTGATGTCGGACTCGGCAGCGTTCTTCGCCACGCGGGGCCTCGTGAAGGTGCGGGGCACCGTGGACGGGCACGTATTCAGGAGTGCGTTCATGGCTCTCGGCGACGGTACCCACAAGCTGCCCATCAAGGCTGTCCTGCGCAAGGCCATCGGGAAGGCCCCGGGTGACACGGTGACGGTCCGCCTTCAGGAGCGTCTCACCCGCTGAACGATATGACTGAGCCACAAACGATGCGCGCCCCCCACGAATCCAGGACGAAACTCCTGGACGCCGCCATCCATGTCATCCGGACCAAGGGGTACGACGCGACGACCATTGACGATATCTGCGCGGGAGCCCGCCTGACGAAAGGGAGCTTTTTTCATCACTTCAAAAGCAAGGAGGAGCTGGCAGTCGCCGCGGCGGCACGCTGGGGCGAGGTCACGAGCGGCCTGTTTGCCGCGGCGCCCTACCACGACCTCGTCGACCCACGGGATCGTCTCCTGGCGTACGTGGAGCTCCGCAAGGTGATCCTGCGAGGCGAGCTACCGGATTTCACCTGTCTCCTCGGCACGATGGTCCAGGACGCGTACGCGACGCATCCTGCACTGCGCGAGGCCTGCCACAGCGGTATCGACGCACACGCCGCGACGCTGACGAGCGACATCGCCGCTGCGAAGGCGCGGTATGCGCCCACGGCCGCCTGGAGCCCTGAAAGCCTCGCGCTGTACACCCAAGCCGTGATTCAAGGGGCTTTCATTCTGGCCAAGGCCACCAACGGGCCGGACATTGCGCGAGACTGCCTCGATCACTTGCACCGGTATCTGGAGCTTCTGTTCAAATCATGACGACCAACGTGCATCGGTATTCAAGTATCGCCGACGTGAGCGGCTTGCTACGCCATCGCAAGCTCTCGCCAATCGAGCTCGTTCGTGAGTGTCTCGAGCGGATCGAAGAGCTCAATCCCAGGCTGAATGCTTTTATCACCGTGACCGCTCACCAGGCGCTCGAACAGGCCAAGAGAGCGGAAGCCGAAATTGTTCATTCCAAGTGGCGCGGCCCGCTGCATGGGATTCCTGTTGGCGTCAAGGATTTTTTTGATACTGCCGGCGTCAAGACGACCGCGGCGTTCGAACCCTTCAAAAACCGGGTGCCGGCCAAAGACGCCGAAGTGGTCACGCGACTCAAGAACGCAGGCGCGATTATCGTTGGAAAGATGAACATGCACGTCCTGGGTACGGGCACCACCTCGACCGAAAGCTGTTTCGGCCCCGTACACAATCCTTGGAACGTTCACTACGTCGCTGGTGGATCGTCCGGAGGCTCGGCGGCCGCAATTGCGGCGGGGCTGTGCTATGCCACGGTGGACACCGATGCGATCGGCTCGTGCCGCCTGCCCGCATCGTGCTGCGGCGTGACCGGCTTCAAACCAACCTTCGGGCTCATCAGCACGAGAGGAATTCTCGAAGGCGAACCGGTGGATGAGGCTACCGCTCGCACGATTGCCTGGATCGGCCATACCGCGTTCACCTGCAGGGGGGCGGAGGATGCGGCGATCGTGCTGAGCGCCATCCGAACGCCAGGTGTGGGTCCGAGGTCGTCTCCGGCCGACTACCGTAGGGCCTTTGGCAAACCTCAAAAGGCCAGAATCGGTGCAGCCACGAACTACAAAGCGACTCAGGTGGTCCGAAATGCCTTTCAGGCGGCGAAGGATGTCGCACGCGCTTCCGGGCACGAAGTCGTTGACATCGAAGTACCGTTTGGAGCGGCGAGCTTCGATCTCAAAGGCATCGAAGCGGATCGCAAGGCTATCGCCGGCTCGCTGTTCAAGAATAGTGAGCTTCTGATATTGCCCACGACCACGGATGTGCCAGCCGGCATCGCAGACGTGAACGCCTCGCGGAATCCTCAGGCGATTTCGCCCGACAATACGTTCTTTTGCAACTATTTCGGCCTGCCAGCCGTGAGCTTGCCGTGCGGTTTCAGCGAGGACGGTCTTCCCCTGGGTCTCCAAGTCGTCGGTCCGCCATGGAGCGAGGAACTGGTTCTGAATGTCGCGCACTCGTTTCAAAATTCAACGAGGTGGCATCTCAACCATCCAATCGACTAGGATTTCCAGGAGGACCGATGGCAGAAGAAGACCTGAAAGCCGAGCTTGAACGTCTCAAGGCAGAGAACGAGCGTCTGAAGGGCCAGCGCACACGAGGGGTCACCCTCAAGGTCAGCGAGAAGGGCGGCGTGTCCGTTTATGGGTTGGGCCGTTTTCCGGTCACCCTCTACAAAGAGCAATGGGCGCGAGTGTTGGACATGGCTGACGACATCCGGGCGTTCATCAAAGAGAACGACTCCAAGTTGAAGGCCAAGCCCGAATAGCCCGATATATCCGGCAGACTGACGCGGAGCCAGTCGTAAAGCGTAAAGGAGGACACGAATGTCGAAGGGCACGTCGATGAGGAAAGAGCAGAAGAAGCCGAAGAAGAAGCGCTAGCCGTCTCCTTCCGTCGCAGAGCGCAAAGCCCGCCGACTCGGCGGGCTTTTTCGTGCCTGATCGACCTCTCTGTCCGTCAAGCTCATGTCACTTGAAAGCGGTTCATCTACATAAATGTCATGAGCTGCCCAGCTCCGGGGTCGCCGATTGGCGCCGAGAACGCCGCTCGTATCAGAGAGATAACACCGATCGAGCGGCTGCGCGCCGAGAGGCATCTGGATTGCTTACAGAACGCGCATGAGTAGCGGCCGTGATGGTCACAAAGAAGTCATGTTGCCGACCGCTGACGCCAACGAGTTGCTCCGGCAGTTGACGGACGAACTGGAGAACTTCGAGGGCATCGCAAAATACCTCATTCCGCAACCAAGTGAATTACCCCGGCTGTCGTGGATCGACGTGCACGGCGGGACGCTCGCGCTCAACGGTGCGGTGGGCGGCGATCACATCATCTACGTCGACTTCAAGCAACGGTTCGATCTCGAGGCTCGGATCGAACGCGCCATCGACGAGGGAAAGCTGCAGATTGCGGATAATCTCAAACGTTGTCAGCAGATGGCCGGCGTCGCGCTCCTCGATGTGTCGGGACACCGCGTGACCGACGCGCTCCTGGCCGCGATGCTCCACGAAGCCTTTCTGTTGGGGTCGATCTATGAGCTCGACATGTTCGGGCAGATCACCGAGCGCCTGTTCGAGAACCTGAACACGCGGTGTTACAGATCATCCGGCTCGCACAAGTTCGTCTCGATGATTTACGGCGAAATTTCCGAGGATTCCCGCTTCCGGTTCCTTTCGGCCGCGCAGCCCTTTCCCGTCGTCTTTTCCAAGCAGCACGATCGCTTCATGGAGGTCGACCCGAGCCTTTGCGTCTCGTTTCCCCCACTCGGCATCCTGCCGTCCCTGGCGGGGATCGACCGGAACATCATGGACAGCGGTCTCAGATTCAAGGATCAGTATGAGCTGAACGAGTGGTCGCTCATGGGCGAAGGCGACATCCTGCTCCTGCAGACCGATGGCCTCGTCGAACACAGCCACGGAGATGAGGCCTACTTTCCCGTTCGCCTGGAAGCCACGCTCCGCCGGGTGAAGCATCAAACGGCCGGCGAGATCTTCGCGGCCATCAAAGAAGACGTCCTCGCGTTCAGCGCGCCCTCCGACGACATCAGCATCGTGGTCATCAAGCGGACCTGATCGAAATAAGATCGGCCCGATGCCGTCCGGGTTCGAACTATTCTGCTGCGCCGCGCCTCTTAGGTACCGACGGGATTCGTGATCATGTCGAAACAGGAAATGCAATGGGTGCTGCGCGCCCAATGCCACGACCGGGAGGCGCTCGGAGACCTTCTTCGCAGCGTCCAACCGTCGCTGCGGGGTTACCTCTCCGCGGTGGCTGGCCAGACGGATGCGGACGATCTGCAGCAGGACGTCCTGATCCTCGTCGTCCGGCGGCTCGGGTCGCTGGAGGATCCGGCGCTGTTTCGACCGTGGCTGTTTCGCATCGCCAGCCGCGAAGCCTTCCGGCACGTCAAAAAGCGGCGGCTCTGGCAGGGACGGCACGAAGACGATGCGCAGCTCGAGAATTTCCCGGCGCAAGAAACGCCGCCGTCCGGCGACCTGCTGCGAACGCTGCTGGCCACGGAAACGATCTCGCCAACGAGTCGCGCGGTCCTGATCCTGCACTTCCAGGAAGAACTCCCACTGCACGAGGTGGCGGCGATTCTCGAGATTCCCCTGGGAACGGCCAAGTCGCGTCTCGCGTACGGACTCCGATCAATTCGGAAACACCTGAACGGCTCTGGAGGTTCACATGACTGAAAGCAATGAAGAAGTTCTCCGACGATCGCTCGACGCGGTGGATCGGCACAGAAATCGACTGCTGGTCGGGGTGGCGGTGACGTCGGTCGTGTTACTGTTGGCGATCATAAACGGGGGCGGAGCGGTGCACAGCGGGAACACGAATGCCTTCCTTCACGCAATCATGGTCGTCCTTGCAGTCTGGACAACGCTGATGACCCTGGTCGTCGTCATTCAGATTACAGTCATGACAAAACGAATCCTGCGCGCGATCGAGCTCGCATCGAGAAAATAATCATGAATATTCTCCTCTGGGTGCTCCAGGTGTTGCTCGCGCTGGCGTTCTTCGCCCATGGGGGCCTGTTGCTCTTTCCGCCGGCGGCGATAGCCGAGCAGATGAACGCGTCGCTCCCGCGCTGGTTTCAGCTCTTTCTCGGCGTCGCCGAAATACTGGCGGCGGTGGGGCTGACGCTCCCGGGGGTCACGCGCATTCAGCCGTGGCTGGTCTCCTGTGCGGCCGCAGGCATCATGATCGTGATGATCTGTGCCACTGTTTTTCACCTGATGCGTGGTGAAGTGAGCTCGGCCCTCACCACAATCATGCTGCTGGCGGTGGCGACGTTCATCGCGTATATGCGCTGGCGGGTCGTGCCGATCAAGCCTCGTCGCGCGGCTTAGCTTGGCGCGGCTTCCTCCGCATTCTGGCGCTCACGAACCGGTGCGCGCCTGCGATGAGGTCCCGGAGCGCGTCGGCCCGAACCTGTGACAGCCGGACGAGCACGCACGGATGGTTCACGTAGTGCTCTTTCAGGTAGTAGGTGCCAGGGTCGTCCTCGACGAGCGCGTCCCGGTCGGCGAAATCCATCATCACCACCAGGGTGTTCGGCTCGGCAGACTTGTGGGATGCGATGCACACGAACATCTTCCCGCGTACCTTCAGCGCGGGCTGACCCCAGGCGGTCGTCACCTCCACGTCCGGCAAGGTCCGGCCGATGGATTCGACGGTCTTGAAGGTAGAATGCGTCACCATGAGCAAAGTCGAGATCAAAACCAAGGATGGGTCGTGCCCGAGCTATGTGTCTCGCCCGGCGGGAAGCGGTCCCTGGCGCGCTGTTCTCGTTTTCATGGACGGGATCGGCATTCGTCCCGCGATGCTCGAGATCGGCGAGCGGCTTGCAACCTCAGGCTACTTCGTGTTGCTCCCTGATTTATTCTACAGGTCCGGACCGTATGAGCCGATGAACCCGCATACGGTGTTCAGCGATCCCGAGCAGCGAAAGGTTCTGATGGAGAAATTTTTTGCGCGAGCCACGCCGGCCAACATCATGTCCGACACAGGCGCGTTTCTCGACTACCTCGCGGCGCAGCCCGACGTTGCGCCCGGCGGTATTGGCACCACCGGCTACTGCATGGGCGGGCTGATGTCGCTGACGGCAGCCGGAACGTTCCCGGACAGGATTGTTGCCGCTGCCTCATATCATGGCGGCCGGCTCGCTACCGATGCGCCGGACAGTCCGCACCTGCTTGCGCCGAAGATCAAAGCGCGAGTCTACGTCGCAGGCGCCATCGAGGACCAATCGTTTCCCGACGATATGAAGGCGCGGCTCGAGGAGGCGCTGACCCGGGCCGGTGTCGCCCACAACATCGAGACCTACCCAGCCAAGCACGGATGGGTGTTGCGCGATACCCCTGTCTACGACGCGGCCGCCGCTGAACGGCATTGGCAGACGCTCGTCGCGCTGTTCAACGCGACGCTTTGATTGGCGGCCCTGCCAGCCAACTGTTTTATTCCGCACACCAGCCTTGGTGGCCCGTCCACGCTGATCAAGGACCACCTCGCGGGCGGGGCATCCC
>DASZHO010000014.1:0-1934 GCA_035937795.1 Vicinamibacterales bacterium
GTGAACATGCCGAGCTCGTGTGCGTGCCGGAAGACCTCGGTGACTTCCTGAATCTGCCGCTTGGACTCTTCCGAGCCAAAATAGATCGTGGCACCCACTCCCATCGCCCCCATCTCGAATGCCTGCCGGACGCTCGCGAAGCGGATCTGATCGAAGGAGTTCGGGTACGAAAGGAACTCGTTGTGATTGACCTTGAGCAGGAACGGAATCCGGTGGGCGTACTTCCTGGCCACCGAACCCAGCCCCCCCAAGGTCGAGGCGACGCCGTTGCAACCACCCTCGATTGCCAGCTTCACGATGTTTTCCGGATCGAAGTACATCGGATTGGCCGCAAAGGAAGCGCCCGCGGAATGTTCAATGCCCTGATCAACGGGGAGAATGGACACATATCCCGTTCCAGCGAGCCTTCCATGGCCCAGCAGCGCCTGCAGGCTGGTCATCACCCGCGTCGGCCGATCGGATTGCGCAAAGATCCGCTCGACGGAATCGGGACCAGGCAAGTGGATGCTTTCTTTCGGAATCGTCTTGCACTGATGTTCGAGAAGGCTCGAATCTGCTTCGAGCATTTCTTCAATGCGACTGACGCCTACTGGCACGGCTCACCTCATCCCACGAATCTGTGAATGGAGCGTGGCTGAAAGCTGTTGCGTTTACAAGATCTTGATGTTGGTTCGACTCTAGATCAGGAAGCGCGTGTTTTTCAAGACACAAACATCGGCGGCCGAATGCCGCCGTAATTACGCGGCGGACCACTTAGACGGCGGGAACCTGAACTCCTCGCTGGACGCGGCCGCGACGGCGGCGTCCACCATCTCGGCGACCGGCAACCGAGTCTCGGCCTGCTCGATCGCGGCCGGCCCCACTCGCGTCGCGGGATGACGCGGCGTGAACAACTGGCAGCAGTCCTGATCCGGAATGATCGAGATCGGAAACGTGCCAAGGCGCTGGGCGGCGGCGACAATCTCATCCTTGTCCATGCCGATCAGCGGACGCAGGATCTCCATCGTCGTCGACGCCCCGATCGTCGTCAGGTTCTCGAGCGTCTGCGAAGCGACCTGGCCGACGACCTCGCCGGTGACCAGCGCGCGCGCCCGCCAGCGAAGCGCCAGTCTCTCGGCGATGCGCATCATCAGCCGCCGATAGACGACGACACGCAGCTCGGCGGACACGGCGAGGAGGACCTGCTGCTGCAGCCCACCGAACGGGACCAGCACGAGACGGGAGCGCAGCTGGTACTTCGTCAGGAGCGTGGCGATCTCACGCACCTTCTCCTGCGAGGCGCGCGACAGAATCGGGTAGCTGTGGAAATGAATCAGCAGGACGGAGCAGCCGCGCCGCATCATGCGGTATGCGGCCACGGGCGAATCGATCCCGCCCGAAAGCAGGCAGGCGACGCGGCCGCCGGTCCCGGTCGGCAGTCCTCCAGCGCCGGGCTCCTTGCCGAAGAAGTAAAAGGCGTGGCCCGGCATCATTTCGAGATGAATCGTGAGCCCCGGGTCGTCGAGGTCGACGCGCCACCCCTTCGCCGCCTTGATGCGGCCGCCCACCTCACGCTCGATTTCCACTGACGTGAACGGCAGCCGCTTGTCCGCGCGCCGCGCACTGGCGCGAAACGACTCGGCGTGGGTCTCGCCAAGGTCGTTCAGGATGGCCGACGCGAGGGCATCGAAATCGTGCGGCGCGCGCCCGGCATGGGAGAAGTTCGCGATTCCGAATACCCGACGAACCCGCTCGCGCACCTCGTCTCGCACCAGCCGTGAATCGACCGGGCCGAGGTTCGAATCCGCCCTGAGCTCGATCTCGATGCGGCCCATCAGCGACCGCACGGCGATGACGTCCAGGTCCCGGAGCGCGGACCGCAGGTTGCGCACCAGATGCTGGATGAACCAGGGGCGGTTGCGTCCCTTGAGCGCCAGCTCCTTGTAGTGAACCAC
>DASZHO010000015.1:0-50438 GCA_035937795.1 Vicinamibacterales bacterium
TGGCAGGGATGGCCGGGGTAGCCGGTGCGACAGGGGTTTCCACCGCGTCACTATAGTACTTTCGCAAGACTTTCGTCTCCGAAAATCGGCTTGTGTTATCTTCACCATCCGATTTTCATTCACCAGGAGGGACCATATGAAGAATGTGTTGTTTGTTGTGGCTGCCGCAGTATCGATCGCGGCAGGGGCGCACATGGCCGCGCAGAATCCACCAGCGGCCGGACGGGGCGCGGCCCAGCCGCCGCAGCCGATGAGCTTCTTCGTGACGAGCGTCGGTGTGGGCAACGGCGCGAATCTCGGCGGGCTCGCCGGAGCCGACGCGCACTGCCAGAAGCTCGCGGCCGACTCGGGTGCGCCCGGCGCCGCGGCCCGCACGTGGCATGCGTACCTCAGCACGCAGGGGCCGGGAGCGGTGAACGCGCGCGATCGGATCGGCGCCGGGCCGTGGTACAACGTCCGCGGCGGACGCATCGCGCAGAACGTTGGCGACCTGCACGGCGATACGCTCGACCAGGCGCGCCTGGGCAACAACCTGTCGCGCTCGACGGTCTTCTCCGAAAAGAACACACCGATCAACGGAATCGGCGACAACCCGAACCAGCACGACATGCTCACCGGGTCGCAGCCGGATGGCCGCGCCTACACCGACACGGCCGATCACACGTGCAGCAACTGGACGACCAGCTCCGACGGAGCGGGAAGCGCACAGCTTGGGCATTTCGATCGCACCGGCGGCAACAACACGTCGTGGAACTCGGCGCATCCGAGCCGCGGCTGCAGCCAGCCCAACCTCGTCTCGACGGGCGGCGCCGGATATTTCTATTGTTTCGCGACTAACTAAGGATCAGTTGCTGGCGGGGTCGCGCCAGACCAGAAACGGATCGAGTGGCGTGCCTCCCCACCAGCGATGGTCGGCATCAAGCTTGGCGATGGCGAAATGGAGGTGCGGGGTGTTTTTCGGGGCGTTGCCGGTTGTGCCGACATACCCGATCACCGCGCCGCGCCTCACGTCGTCTCCCTCTTTCAAGTCCGGCGCGTAGTGGTCGAGATGCGCGTAGTAGTAGACAAACTGTTCCGAGGGATCGAACTGATAGATCGTCAGCCCTCCCGCCGCGCTCGTGAACAACTTCGCAATTTTCCCGTTCTCGACCGCCAGCACCTCGGTGTCGCGCGGCGCGAGAATATCGATCGCTTCATGTTTGCGTCCACCGCGAGTGTCGTTGAAGCTCGACACGAGCGCGCTCGCGGGAATGCCCTTCACCGGAATCTCGAGGCCTCGACTTCGAAGATTCGCGATATCCACGCCGGTCACCGACGTATCGGCCGCGATCGTGGGCCCGCTTCTCGGCGCCGCGATCACAGGGTCTTTCACGGCGCCGTCGATCGCGTGGGCGGTCGGCACGCGCGGCGTGCCCTGGCTCTTCACGACTGACACCATGGGAGCCGCAGGGTGGGGCCGCATCCATGCCACCGTCCTCGCGCCGGCCCACCACAGCAACAGGATCGCCGCCAGCGCCAGCCAGGGTGCGACCGCGTCCAGGGGGGCCGATCGCCGGTAAGCGTGCGTCATTCCAAAGTCACTTTGGTGCCGGGGCGCACCAGCCGCGCGAGCCGGGTCGCATCCCAGTTCGTGAGCCGGATGCAGCCATGCGACTCGGTGCGTCCGATCGTTGAAGGCTCGGGAGTGCCGTGCATCCCGAAATGTTCTTTGTTCAGATCGATCCAGACGACGCCGACGGGGTTGTTTGGACCGGCGGGGATTCGTGCTTTCGACTGCGTTGGAGCGGCGTCCCAGAACAGATCGGGGTTGTAGTAGAACACCGGATTCCATGACACGCCGACAACTTTCCATTCGCCAATCGGCAGCGGATCGTGCTCGCTGCCGGTTGTGACGGGCGCATACATCAACGTCTTGCCGGCCGAATCGCGCACCGTCACCGACCTTGTCTGACCCGAGACCACAACCTCGACGGGTCCCGCCGCCCCTCTTGAAGGCGCGGCGGCAGCCGGCGCATCCGCACGGCCTCGAGCCGCGCGATCGGCCGCCGATCGCCCCGCCGCCTTCCCGGGCAACTCAAAGGGATCGACGTCCGGGACCTTGATCGTCTCGCCCGCTGTCCACGAGCCGGCGTGATTCAAACGCCGAAGAAGACTCGGGCTGCTGTGAAATTTTTCCGCGAGCGCTTCGAGCGGCGAGGTGTAGCCGAGCGCCGGCAGCTTTGCCTGGTCCATCAGGTCGCGAGGAACCGAATCGATGAACGGGCCAGCGACATCCTGCTCGGTGATCGTGTATGTCGTGAGCGCGTCGGCGGGAATGTCGAGGGGTGCGCCCGCCGAGGCTCGATACGCCGCGAGCGCGAGCCTGGTCTTGCTGCCGCCCTGCCCGTCAATTTCACCGGGCGAGAATCCTGCGCGGTCGAGGGCTACCTGGGTGGCCAGCATCTGCCGAGCGCCGATGGCAGATTCAGGCTGTCGCGCGCGGTGCTGCCCCTGGCGCTGGGCGTGCACGGTAGCCGGCGTCAGCGCAAACGCAACGAGAAGAATGTATCCTCCTTGTACAATCCACGCCCTTTTTTGCATGCCCTCCAGAAGAGCAAGTTCCGTTCCTCTCCGCCACGACAGGCAGATTGCAGGCGCCATGTGCACATCGTGCCGCGGCGCGCCGGAATCATCGACAAGCAGCGAGGGCACGCGGTCCTTCGGCTTCGGTCGCTCCTCATATAATGACGGGCCACATGATTGTGGATGAACTGCCGGCCACGGGGACCATGCTCTTCCGTTGGCGCAGCTACATGCCGCTCGTGCTGCTTCCGCTCTTTCTGTTGAGCCTTCGCGACGACCGGCCGCCGACGCCGTTTTCGTTTGAAGTACTCTGCTTCGCGATCGCCCTTTCCGGGCTGGGCCTGCGCGCGGTGATCGTCGGCTGGTCGCCGGCAGGCACCTCCGACCGCGGCACGACCCGGCCAACGGCCGATCGGCTGAACACGCTCGGCGCATACTCCATCGTCCGCCACCCGCTCTACGTGGCCAATACCCTCATCTGGGTCGGGTGCGCGCTGCTCTCGGGCACATGGTATCTCCCGGTAATTGTCGCGCTCCTCAGTTTCATCTATCACGAGCGGATCGCTGCGTACGAGGAACTCTTTCTGTTGCGAAGCTTCGGCGACGGCTTTCGAGCGTGGGCCGATACAGTGCCGGCCGTCATCCCGTCTTTTTCGGCCTACCGCCCATCCGGCGTGCGGTTTCAAGCGCGCAAGGCGTTGATGCGGGAGTCGCACGGACTGTGCGCCGTGGGCACGGCGTTTCTCGTACTCGACACGCTGGAGGATTCCGCGCGGCTCCATCGAGTTTCCGTGGATCCGCGGTGGCTCGCGGTGTTCGTCGTCACCCTCGTGCCGTTCCTTTTTGTGGTCGTCGCCAAACAATCCGCACGTAGAATGGCCAAATCATGACGGCGCCTGGGCGGGTCACCCTCGGGTCGGAGCGCCTGCTAGCCTCGGGCCAGCTCAAGAAAAAGCGTGTCGGCATCGTCTCGAATCCGGCGTCGGTCAATGCCGAATTCCAGCACATCGTCGCTTTGCTTGCCCGCGCCCCGGACGTGAGGCTGGCGGCGATTTTCGGTCCGCAGCACGGCTACCGGGCCGACGTGCAGGACAACATGATCCAAACCGGGCACTCCAAGGATGCGCTGCGCCGCGTGCCCGTGTACTCTCTCTACAGCGAAACGCGAGAGCCGACCGCCGAGATGCTGAAAAGCGTCGATGTGCTCGTGGTCGACCTGCAGGACGTCGGCGCGCGCATCTACACGTTCATATACACCATGGCCAACTGCCTGCGCGGCGCGAAAAAACACGGCGTGCCGGTCATTGTGTGCGACAGGCCGAATCCGATCGGCGGCGTAAAAATCGGCGGGCCGATGCTGAGGCCCGGCTACGAATCGTTCGTCGGACAATTTCCGATCCCGCTGCGCCACGGCATGACGATCGGCGAGCTCGCGCGCTTTTTCAACGACGCGTGCGGCATCGGCGCCGATCTCACCGTCATGCCGCTGGAGAACTGGAAGCGGCCGATGCATTTCGACGAAACGGGGCTGGCCTGGGTGATGCCGTCGCCGAACATGCCGACTCTCGACACGGCAATCGTCTACTCGGGCACGGTGCTGATCGAGGGCACGAACATTTCCGAAGGACGCGGCACAACGCGGCCGTTCGAGCTCATCGGCGCCCCATGGGTCGATCCGGAGCAGCTGGCCGAGAAGCTCGCGGCCTATCGGCTTCCTGGCGTTCACTTTCGGCCGGCGATGTTCGAGCCCACATTCCAGAAACACGCCAGGACCAGTTGCGGCGGCTGCCAGATTCACGTGCTCGATCGAAACGCGTTCAAGGCGGTGGAGAGCGCTGTCGCCGTTCTGACGGAGATCCGCGCACAGGGTGTGACGAAGTTTCAGTGGCGACAGCCCCCTTATGAGTACGAAGAGGTGAAGCTGCCGTTCGACATTCTCGCGGGCTCGGGCGAGTTGCGGCAGCAGGTGGAGGCCGGCCTGCCGGTCCGCACGATTTACTACAGTTGGGAAGCGGAGCACGAACGCTTCGCGAAGACGCGGGCACCCTTCCTGCTTTATTGATGCGAGCCTCCATGAACAAGCCAACGCGACAGCAATTGATCGCCCGTTACAAGGATGGTTATCGGGCGGTGGCAGCGGCTCTGGAAGGCGCAACCGAGGCGGAGCTCGACGCGAAGCCGGCGCCCGGCAAGTGGAGCGCGCGCGAGATCGTCCATCACCTCGCCGACAGTGAAATGACGTCGGCGATCAGATTGCGGCTGCTGGTGGCCGAAGAGCATGCGCAGATCCGCCCCTACGATCAGGAGCTGTTCTCGCGAACGCTGTATTACGATCGGCCGATCGCCGCATCGCTGCTCGCTTTTCAAGCGGCACGCGCGTCCACCGGCGAGCTGCTCGACAGGCTCACCGAGGCCCAGTGGGCGAAAACGGGCACGCATCCCGAGCACGGCCGCTACGGCGTTGAGCGCTGGCTCGAGGTGTACGGCGCGCACGCGCACGATCACGCCGACCAGATCACGCGCGCGCGCGCGTCTGCCCAAAAATGAGCGCCGCTCGACAAAGCCACTCTTCAGGGGCGCCGCAGCCGCTCAGCTACACCTGTTCGGTGTCCATCATCGCGTCGCCCGCCCGCGTACTGTGGGCGTTCTTCGATCCAGCCGCGCTGGCCGCATGGTGGCAGGCAGCCCGCACGGTGACGGCCCCGCGGGTGCTCGGCCCGTACGCCATCGAATGGGATCCGACGGACTTCAAAGACGCCGTGCTCGGACGGCTCGGCGGCACGTTCCACGGCACGGTGATGGACTACAAGCCCGGGCAGGAATTTTTCGTCGCCGAGGCATTCTGGCTGCCCCCCGACGGCAACCCGATTGGCCCGATGGCGCTCGAGGTGAAGGTCGAATCGCAGCGGGCGAAAAACCCGCAAATCACGCTGGTGAAAGTCTCCCAGCGCGCGGCCGAAGACGGCGAGCGCTGGCGGCGCTACTACGAGGTGATCGCGCCGGGATGGGAGCGGGCGCTGCAGTCGCTGAAGCGGTATCTGGAGTCGTGCGAGTGACGCCTAGTCAAACCTCTGGACGTTGACGTAGTTGGCGTCGGCACGTTCCAGCCGTGCATTGGCGCTCACGAACACGACGACGCTACCCACCGGCACCAATCCCGTGCGCCGGAGCTCCTCTCTCACCAAGGCTCCCGTCGTATCGAAGTCCTTGCCGATGCCGGTCACCAGCGGGACGACGCCGCGATAGATGGCGAGATGCCGCGCCACGACATCCGTTTCGGTGGCCGCCAGGATTGGCGTGCGCGGCCGGAGCGCGGACAAGACGCGGGCCGCGTTGCCGAGCCGGGTAATCGCGACGATGGCGTAGGCGTCGCTGTGGTCGGCCAGCGTCACGGCCGCTTCGCACAGCGCCTGCGCGTGCGGCGTGCGGGGCACTTCGACAATCGGCACGACGGGAGGATGGCCGCTCACGCGATCGGTCCCGATGCGCTCGGCTTCCCGGATGATGGCGTCGAGCGTTTCGACCGTCTTCACCGGGAACAGGCCGACGGCCGTTTCACCGGCCAGCATGATGGCGTCAACCCCATCGTCAACCGCATTGGCGGCATCGCTCACCTCGGCGCGGGTGGGCCGAGGCTCGGTGCGCATCGACTCGAGCACCTGGGTGGCGACGATCACCGGCACGCCGGCCCGGCGCGCGCGACGGGTAATTTCCTTTTGCGACGTCGGAACTTTTTCGAGCGGAATCTCGAGTCCGAGATCGCCGCGCGCCACCATGACGCCCTGCGACACTTTCAGGATTTCGTCGAGATGGTCGAGCGCTTCCGGACGCTCGAGCTTCGCAATCAGCGGAGTACCGGTCGCGCCCGCGTCGTTCATCACCCATCGCGCTTCCCGCAAATCCTCGGCGCTGCGGACGAAACTCAACGCCACCATGTCGACGCCGAGTCTCATCCCGAACCGCAAGTCGTTGATGTCTTTTTGCGTCAGCGCGCCGGCACCGAGGTCGACACCCGGCGCATTGATCCCTTTGTGTTCGCCAAGCGTGCCGCCGTTGGTGACGGTCGCCACGATCTCATGGCCGTCGCTGCTGTCGACCCGCAGCTCGATGTGGCCGTCGTTCAGCAGCAGGGTGCTGCCGGCGCCAACCGCGCGCGCGAGCTCCTCAAACGTCGTGTAGATGCGCGCGGCATCGCCCTCGCCGTCGCCGGTGAGGATGCGAAGGGTGGCGCCCTTCTTGAGCTCGACATGACCTCCCCCGCTCAACCGGCCGGTTCGAATCTTCGGACCGCTCAAGTCCTGCAGAATCGCGACGACCTTTGTGGCCCGCACCGCGGCGGCGCGAATGCGTCTGAATGTCTCGGCGTGCTCGGCCTGCGTCGCGTGCGAAAAATTCAGCCGGCAGATATCGACGCCGGCGCGGATCAAACTCTCGAGGATCGCCTCGTTTCTGCTGGCCGGGCCAATCGTTGCGATGATTTTCGTGTGTCTCATCTCCGGAAAGCTTACATCGCCTCCGGGCCTCGACTACAATCTGCAGCTCATGGGCAAGATTGTTCCTGATGCCGTCGAGCGTTATCTGGCGACTTTGAATCACGCCCCGGATTCTCTTTTGATTGAAATCGCGGCGGAAGGAAGTCAGCGCGACCTTCCATTGATCGACGCCGAGGTGGGCGCGCTGCTCCGCGTGCAGGCCAAGGCGATCGGCGCACGGCGGATCCTGGAGATCGGAGCCGCGATCGGCTATTCCGGAATCTGGCTGGCGGCGGGGCTTCCACCAGACGGCATGCTGATGACCATGGAGCTTGACCCGGCACGGGCCGAAGAGGCCCGACGGAACCTCGCACGCGCCGGCCTGGCCGAGCGCGCCACGGTGATGGTGGGCGACGCCTCGCGCATGCTGCACAAAGTGTCGGGGCCGTTCGATCTGATCTTCCAGGACGGCGATAAGCAGCTTTATGTGCCGCTGCTGCCCAGGTTGATCGACCTGCTGCGGCCAGGCGGACTCCTGATTACGGACAACGTCCTGTGGGACGGCGAGGTCGTCCCGGGCTTCCTGCCAAAACCGGAGCGGGAGCCCGGGGACACCGCGGCGATCGCCGCCTACAACCAAGCGCTTGCCGGTGAGAAGCGCCTTCTCACGACGTGGCTCCCCCTTCGCGACGGCGTCACGATCTCAGTCAAGGTGGCGTGAATGGGATCGGCGGTGGATGCGGCCAACGACGCGTTCGCCCGCATAGCGAGGCGCAACCCGTCGCTGAACGCGTTCATCACGGTCCTGGAACACGACGCCATCGAGCAGGCCCGCGGGCTCGACGACGAACGGGCGCGAGGGCACGTGCGCGGACCCCTGCACGGCGTCCCCATCTCGATTAAGGATCTCATCGACGTCAGAGGCGTTCCGACCACCGCCGCATCTCTTGCTCGGGCGAGCGCCATCGCGCAGGCCGACGCGCCGGTTGTGACCCGCCTTCGCGACGCCGGCGCGGTGATCATCGGCAAGTGCAACCTGCACGAATTTGCGCTCGGCACGACGAACGAAGAATCTGCGTTTGGACCGGCGCACAATCCGTTCGATCTCAGCCGATCGCCCGGAGGCTCCAGCGGTGGGTCAGCCGCGGCCGTTTCGGCATGCCTCGGTGCTGCGTCGATCGGCACCGACACCGGCGGATCGATTCGGATTCCGTCGGCCGCGTGCGGTGTCGTCGGGTTGAAGCCGGGGTCCGGTGAAATCTCTACCGTGGGCGTGGTTCCGCTTTCCCCTTCTCTCGATCACGTCGGGCCTCTCGCGAGAACCGTTGCTGAGACCTGGATGTTGTACGACGTGCTGAGGGGCGCGCAGGCCGCCACACAGAACCCGGCTTCGCTGGTGCGGCTGAGGTTGGGTAAACTCGGCGGCTATTTTCTCGATCGACTTGATGATCAGGTACGGAGCAGATTCGAAGAGGCGCTCAGCCGCCTCCGCGGAGCCGGTGTCTCGATCGCGGAGGCCGGCATCGATCATGCGGCCGGCATCGCGCAGACCTACACGAGCATCGCGCTCCCGGAGGCGTATGCCTATCACGCTCACGCGCTGAAGGAGACGCCGGCGGCGTATTCGGACGGCGTCCGCGCACGGCTCGAGATGGGGCGCGAGATCTCCCGGGACGTCTACGTGCGAGCCCAGGGGGATCGCGCGGCGCTTCGCCGGAAAGTTGATGCAATTCTGGAAACGTGCGACGCGATCGTGCTGCCGACGCTGCCAATACCGGCGCCGAAACTGGGAGCAGACATCGTCAACGCCGGCGGGGTCGACGAGCCGGTGCGGCCGTTAATGCTCCGGCTGACGCAACTGTTCAATTTGACGGGCCATCCGGCGATATCGCTGCCGTGCGGCGACACCGACGAAGGCCTGCCGTGCGGGCTTCAGTTGGTGGGCAAACGTCAAGCCACGCCCGAACTGCTGGGGATTGCGCTGGCCTGCGAGCGGCTCGTCACGCCACATCCGCCTCGATGCGCCGGCGACTCGTGACGAAAATCGACAGCGTGAGGCTGACGATGCTGACAACCAGGCCGCCCCAGAAGGCCGGCCAGAATCCCTCGACGTGAAGACCGAGGTTCAGCTGATCCGAGAACCAGCCGGTCAGCATCAGCATCAGGGCGTTGATGACGAGCGTGAACAATCCAAGGGTGAGAATCAGAAGCGGGAATGTGAGCACTTTGATGAGCGGACGGACGCTCGCGTTCAAGACGCCGAACACCAGCGCGACGATGAGCAGCGATGTCCAGCGTCCCTGGTAGACGATGCCCGGCACGATATTGGTAGCCACCCACAACGCCGCCGCGTTGATCAGCAAGCGCACAAGAAAATGCATGTCGGATAGTATAGACGGGTTGATTGAAAAGGTTTTTCACGCGTGGGAACGCCGGCTCGTCGCGCGGACCAAAGATCGCGTCGTGCGCCCGTTTGACTGGGGTCTTGACTGGATTGAATCCAACGGGCACGCACCCGGCACGTCCCCGGACATTATTCTCCGCGACTGGGTTTCACAAGCGCTTGCCGACAGCTCCCGATTTTTCGAGACTCCCGACACCTCGGACTATGTCTTCCGCCCGAACGCGGATGGCGGCGCGATTTCGTTCCCGAGCGCCCTCAAGACGCCACAGCCCGAGAACAACACGGTGTACGGCACCTATTTCAGAAGCGTGCGGCACGACCGCGGCCATCGGGCCGTCGTGGTGCTGCCGCAATGGAACGCCGGCCCGGAGGGCCACGTGGGGCTCTGTCGCCTGCTGAATCGATTCGGCGTCAGCGCCTTGCGGCTCAGCCTCCCGTATCACGACGCCCGGAAGTCGCCGGAGCTGAGTCGCGCCGACTACATCGTCAGCTCGAACATCGCGCGGACCGTGCAGGTATGCCGCCAGGCGGTGATGGATGCCCGCCGCGCAGTGGCATGGCTGGCCAAGCAGGGCTACGAGCGAATCGGCATCGTCGGCACAAGCCTGGGCTCCTGCCTCTCGCTGCTCACGGCCGCGCATGAGCCTCGTATCCGCGTGCAGGCGCTCAACCATATCTCTCCATATTTTGCCGACGTGGTGTGGCGCGGCCTGTCAACCGCCCACGTGCGGACCGGGCTCGACGGGTCGATCCGGCTCGACGAGCTCCGCCGGATGTGGCTGCCGATCAGCCCGCAGTCGTATCTGGATCGCCTTGGAGACACGAAGACGCTTCTGGTTTACGCGAAATACGACCTGACGTTTCCGGTGGATCTCTCGAAAAATCTCGTCGATGAGTTCCGGCGGCGAGGGCTCCGCCACGAACTGTCAATCCTTCCGTGCGGACACTATTCGACGGGTGTCGCCCCGTTCAAATATCTCGACGGGTTCGTGCTCGCCCGGTTCCTGGACAGGAGTCTCTAGAGGTAATCCAGCAGCCCGAGCAGCGCCTGGTAAATCACGCGGCCGAGCTCGACAACGAGCGACGTAGTCCCGCCTTCGTTCACCGCGTCGGCCACGCTGACGGGATTCGAGAGCAATAGCCAGATGAGGGCGGCTGCGAAAATGGCCGCCACCAATGCAATTCCGGCCGACAGACTGACGCTGATGCGCGAAGAGCGCATAAGAAAAAGAGGACACCGATTTTACCTTACAGACGGGGTAGAAGCGGCACAGGTTCCCCGAGCCCGGCGTGCGTCAGTTGCGGTCCTACCAGAGCAGCGTCGGCCACGATGGCGGTGGCCAGGCGCGCAGGATCGACGTGAACATAGGCAACATGCCGAGTTTCCTCGACAGTGACCTTCGAAACACTGGCGGCAAAGGTATCGAAATAGTCGTCTGGCAACCCGTACAACACCAGCTGCGACATTGCGCGCGCGACCTGCTCGGCGGTCTCGAAATTCCGCGCGTAGCCGCGGGTGAGCGCCGTCTTGGCGGTTTCCACCTCATGCTCGGTAGGCGGCCGATCGGTCCGAATCGCATGAAGCTCGTTCATCGCTTCCTGCACCGCGATTGCCGTGCCGTCGCTTTGCACGCTCGTCTGCAGCACAAACGGCCCGCGGCCGCGGCGGAAATCGAAGGCCGTTCGCGCGCCGTACGTGAGGCCCTTCTCCTGCCGCAGCTTCATGTTGATCCGGCTCACGAATTGGCCGCCCAGGATCATGTTCAGCACAATCAGAGGATGATAGTCGGGCGTGCTTCGCGTCAACCCGACTTCCCCAATCCGGATCTCGGATTGAGCCGCGCCGCTCTTATTGACCAACGCCAGACGATGGGCCGGTTCGAGCGGGGGCGGCGCGAGCGCCGGATCGGCGATCGCGGTCTGCGCGCCCGGCTTTTCCCAGCCCCCGAACATGTCCTCGGCCATCTGCCAAAAATCGCCCGACGCAATCTCGCCGGATGCGACGAGCGTCGCCGACGCCGGTGAAAAAATCCGCTGATGAAAGGCGCGGACATCGTCGATCGTCATCTGACGAAGCGCTTCTTCGGTCCCGAGCGCCATGTGCGCATACGGATGCGCGCCGTAGACGAGCTGCATGAAGGCGCGATCCGCGATGGCTGACGGCATGTCGCGGATTTGCACAAGCCGGGTCAGTCTCAGCTGGCGAAGCCGATCGAAATCTTCGGCTGCGAGGCGCGGCCTGACGATGCAGTCGGCCAGCAGCGACAAGGCCTGGCGGCCGAAGCGCGCCAGGCACGTGACCGTGAACACGGTGGCATCCGAGGATACATCGGTGTCCAGATGCGCCCCGATTCTCGCGAGGGCTGCGTTGATGTCTATGGCGGATCGATCGCCGCTCCCCTCGTCCAGCATGTCGGCCGTGATCGCGGCCAGTCCTTCGTAGCCTTCAAAATCGGCCGCCGAGCCCGACGGCAGCACGAGCATGAAGGTCAGCACCGGCAAGCCGCGATGTTCGGCCGACCAGAGCCCCAGGCGATTGGTCAGGCGCTGTTTGCTGATCGTGGGAAAGCGGACCGGCGGGCTGGCGCCGACCGCCGGCAGCCGCGATCGATCGACGGCGATCATGACACCACCGCGAGCGCCGATTCGGCCAGGGCGAGCCCGGCCTTGCCCTTCGGCACCACGCTGAGGGCCACGCGCTTGTCGCGGCGCAGATGCTCGACGACGACGCTGTGAAGGTCCAGGGCCGTGACCCGTTCGTACCGCGCCAGATCGGCCTCAAAAAATCCCGGGTCGTTCAGGAACACGCTGTACGCGTTCAGCTGATCTGACTTGCCGCCGAATCCACCCAGCGTCTGCAAGCGGTACACGAACTGGGCTTCGGCTTGTGCGCGCCCTCGCTCGACTTCATCGGCCGTCGGCCCCTCATCCAGGAACCTCCCGATCTCGGCGTTGATGGCCTCGTCGAGCTCGTTCAGCGTATGCCCTGGCGCGGCGGTCGCCACGAGCTGCCAGAAGCCGGCCAGCTCGCGGGAATTCTGAAAGGCCATCACCTCGCTCGCAATGCGCTGTTCGTATACGAGGGCGCGATACAGCCGGGAGACCTTCCCGTTGGCGATGAGGTCGGAGACGAGATCCATCTCAGCGTCCCCCGGCGTGAACATGGCCGGCGAGTGCCACGCGAGATATAAGCGCGGCAATTCGACGCGATCCTCCAGCACAAGCCGAATCTCGGAGTCGACCGATGCGGCTGCATCAATCGCGCCGGGTTTGGGTCCGGCTGGAATGTCGCCGAAGTAGGCGCGGACGCGATCGAGGGCGTCGCCTGGTTCGATGTCGCCGGCAACAACGAGCGACGCGTTGGCCGGGTGGTAGTAGGTCTGAAAAAACGCGCGCACGTCTTCGAACGTGGCAGCTTTCAGATCGGCCGTCTCGCCAATCGTGAGCCAGTGGTAGGGATGCTCGGGCGGAAACAGCGCAGCCGTAATCGCGGCCGTTGCCAGCCCGTACGGCCGATTCTCGTAATTCTGGCGCCGCTCGTTCAGCACGACGTCCCGCTGATTTTCGAACTTCTGCGTCGTCAGAGCCGGGAGCAGATAGCCCATGCGGTCCGATTCCATCCACAACGCAAGCTCGAGCGCGCTCGTCGGCACCACTTCCCAGTAGTTTGTCCGGTCGGGATTGGTCGATCCGTTCAGCGAGGCGCCCGCTTCCTGAAGAGGATGGAAGAAGCCCTTGTCGTAGTGCTCGGATCCCTCGAACATCAGATGCTCGAACAGGTGCGCGAACCCCGTACGGCCGGGGTGCTCGTTCTTGGATCCGACGTGGTACCACACATTCACGGCCACCATCGGCAACCGATGGTCTTCGTGAAGAATCACGCGCAGCCCGTTATCGAGTGTGTGCTGTGTGAAAGGAATGTTCATGAAGACAGCGGGACGGCCGCGCGCTTGTAGCCGGCGATCGACACTTCCGCTGCCACGCGCTCGGCTGCCGCCATGAAGGCTTTCGCCGCGACCGAATTCGGCTCGCTCAACACCAGCGGCATGCCGTTGTCGCTTCCTTCGCGAATGGGCTGGTAGATCGGAATGTGGCCGATGAACGCCACGCCGAGCTGCTCGGCCAGTTGCTGTCCGCCGCCGCGCCCGAAGATATCGGACTCATGATGGCAATTGGGACAGACGAAGTGACTCATGTTCTCGATGATGCCGAGCGTCGGAATGTTCAGTTTCTGGTACATCCGAACCGCGCGACGGCTGTCGGCAAGCGACACCTGCTGCGGCGTGGTGACGACGACCGCGCCGGCAACAGGAACGGTCTGACTCAAGCTCAGGGCCACATCTCCCGTGCCCGGCGGCATGTCGACGATCAGATAATCGAGATTGTCCCACCGGACTTCGCGGAAGAACTGCTGGATGGCGCCGTGGAGCATCGGGCCGCGCCAGATCACCGGCGAGTCGTCCGAGGTCATGAACCCCATCGAGATCACCTGGATGCCGTATTGCCCGGCGGGAATGATCTTTTTGCCGTCGGTCGTCAACTGCGTCTTCAGACCCAGCATCATGGGCACGTTCGGGCCGTAGATATCGCCGTCGATCATGCCCACGCGGCCGCCGCATTTCGCCAGCGCAATCGCCAGATTCACCGCAACGGTCGTCTTACCCACACCGCCTTTGCCCGCACCCACGGCGATGACGTTCTTCACGCCATCGACGGGCGCACGGCCGGCCTCGAGACCCACCACCGCCCGAACGCTCGCCGACATGTCGACGTCCACGATCGTCACGCCGGACACCGCGATCACCGCCGCGTGGGCCTGAGCCCGCATCTGCTCCTTCACCGGGCACGCCGGGGTCGTCAGCTCGATCGTGAAGGAGACGCGGCCACCATCTATCTTGAGATTCTTGATGAAGCCGAGTGTGACGATGTCCTGGTGCAGATCGGGATCCTTGACGACTTTGAGCGCGTCGAGGACCGCAGCTTCGGTAACCATCTGTGTCTAAGCTTAACGTACCACCAGGGTTCTGAAGCTCAGGCTGGCTCCTACCTGATGGCGATGCGGACTTCGATGCGCGTCGGCGAGGATAAGGGGAACGATACCGAAAGGCAGAACCGCCGTCCGTCGTGAACGCGCGGCGGCACGATGAGCCGCACGGGATGCCGCGCCAGCGCCTGCCCGATGCCGTCGCAGCGCTCGCACCGCTCGGACCAGATCTCGCCGCGCCCGCCGCACGCCGCGCACAATCTTCGGATGGGCACGTCGAGCGACACCGTGACGCCGTCGAACGCTTCGCGCGCCGACACGCGCAGCTCGGCCGACAATTCGGGCTGGCGGTCGCCTTCCTCGAGCGGCGCCAGAAATGCGTCGCGCATGCGCTCGACCGCTTCGTCGAGCGAGGGAAAATCGATCGCCACTTCGTCGCCCAGCCATTCAGCGGAACGGACCAGCGGATGCGCCACGACGCGCCTGGCGGCGCGCCCGTCATCACGCGGGCGAGCGGACGAATTCCTCATTGCGGGTCTTATGTTAGCATCCAATCTTGCGACGATGGATGTCAAAGAGTGCCCGATGTGCGGCGAGCGGATGCGTCTGAAAACGCGCGAGGAGATCGAACGCGTGCCGGGTACGCGCGAGACACGAGCCAGGCGCGTCACCGAATGGGTCTGCCCCGAGTGCGACTACTTCGAAGAAGCCGAAGAGTCTTGACTCGAGCCGGGCGTCTCGTTTGAGAATCGGCCGAAACCGGCCAAAGAACGGGGGCTACCGGGCGCCGAGCGTCAGGAGCACTTCCTTCCGCAGCGCATCTTCGAACTCTTCGAAGTTGAGCGCGGTCTCACACTCATCGCACAGCACTTCGAACACCGCCGGACGGCTTTCTTCAGACACTTCGACGCGCGAATCTTCCAGGTGCACCACGTGCATCTGGAGGGTCTTCACGAGAAAATTCTGGCTATTGCCACAACTGGGACACGTCAGGGTCAATTAGGGCTCCTCTCGACGCGAATTGTACGAGATGGGTTCCGGGGAGGCAACGAAAACTTCGCCCGGGCACAAACCTGCGCGATCTAGGCCTGAAAAACGACTATAAAATGGGAGCCATGCCAGAAACGGTCACCACCAAGGACGGCACCTTTGAAATCCGCAGCGAGTCCCACGGCCCCCATTGGGTAGCCTGGCTGGCTCGAACCTCCGACGGCGGACCCGAGCAATCGGTCCTGCTCGTAGGCCAGACGCAGGCCGAAGCCGAAGCGCGCGCCCGCATGTGGGCCGATCGGCGTTAGTCTTCCAGCAAATCCGGAAATTCAATCTCGCTCGTCACGGCCGATGGAATCGCCGTGAGGCGGCCCGCCACGTGCGCCGTTTCGGGGCAATAGGCGCCCTTCGCTTCGAGCGAAACCACGCACAAGCCGGGGTCGAGCGTGCGATGCATCGCGGCCACGCACCCGCATGGCAGCGGCTTGAACGCTTCGAACGCCAACTGCGCCGCGACAGGCGGCTGCGATTGTCTGGCTGCTACGGGCATGGTCCTCAGTTGTTTAGACTCATGCCGGTCCGGTTTGGTTTCGGACCGCTGGCTATAGCCCGTCGACCAGCAGCGGCGACGGATAGGAGATCTGGCCCGTTTCCTGGAGCCTGGCAAAGGGCGTCAAGCGGTGCGGCTGGGTGCTCGCTTCGGTCAGGATGTGCTGCACGTCGACGCCGCGTCCCACGAGCGCGTCGGACAACAGCATGCGATGGCAACGCCACCAAACGGCCTCGGCGCACATGACGGCCGCGCGGCCTTCATCCCCAAAAATCAGCAGCTCATCGACGGCCGAGGCAAATTCCGGGCTGAGCATATGGTCGGCATAGCCGCGAAACGCCGGGTTCCTCCAGGCGCTGTTGGGCGAATCCGGCCGTGGCTTTCGCAGCCCGCCCAATCCGTGAAAATGCCGGTACTCGATGCCTGCTTCCTTCAGACGGGCCTCCAGAGCCAGGCGTCCAAAGTGGGGATGCCGGCGCGACTGCGGAATGGTTCGGATGTCGGCGAGACGATCGATCTCGTGCGCGCGAAGAAGCTCGAGAAAATGGTCAGCCGTTCTGGTCGAGTGACCGACTGTCCATAAGCGGCAAATCCGCGGGGCCGGCATAGATCAGTTTCCCTTCAACTGCCGTGCCCGGAAAGAGCGCGCGCGCGGCCGTCAGATAGATGTCGAGCTGCTCCTGGTGCTCCGGCAGCGGCTTCCCGGTCTTCAACTCGAGGATCGTCACCCCGCCGTCCCGGCGCCGCACGAGACAATCGAACGTTCCGCGAAGGATTGCCTTCGCGTGAGCGGCGCGAACCGAAAACGGCACCTCAAAAAGCGGCTCGCCGGCCTTCAACACGCCGGCGAGGGCAGGCTGCGCGCACAACGCGACGTACGACGCGCGGGCCTCCGCCAGCAGTTGTTCGATATCGTCGGCTTCGACCAGCTCGTCATCCCGGACCAGCCGCTCGAGCTCGCCCGTAATGACGTCGATGGACGCAAGCGCGGCGCCATGGCGCTCGAACAGACGATGCACGAGGGTGCCCGTCAGACTCCGGCTGTGCGTGTCAATCCGAGCATGATTCAAGGTCGGCGTCCGCCGGGCAATGGATGCGGTAACCGCCATTCTGGGAACCGCGAGCGGATCGGCGAGCAGGTCAAAGTTGTCGCACGTCTGACGATGCTGGATTGGGCCGGAGCCTCCCGCCTCCGACACCATCGGCAGCTCGCCGGGCATCGGGCAGACGCGAAGCAGGTGAGATTGACCGGACGCGGCGACCCATGCGGTACTCGACGCTTCGGGCCGCACGGCGGCGGACTCAAATCTCGCGCGAAGGGTCAGCGGCAGCACCTCCCCGAGGCTTCCGGCCGCTGTTCTCCACCTTCCTTCCTTCACTTCCGAGGCCAGGTAAAGGCGATCGCGAGCTCTCGTCAGCGCGACGTAAAGTAGCCGCTTGGTCTCTTCGCGATCGCGATCCTTGGCATCCTCGTCGGCCTCGGACTGAAACTGTCCCACGCTGATCCATGCTCGCTCGGCATCTCCGTCAGATACCACCCGGATAGCCGGCCGCCGGCCGCCCGTGCCTCTGGAGAGGTTGACGACGAAGACGACCGGAAACTCGAGCCCCTTGGCGGCATGCACGGTCATCAGGCTGACGGCGTCGCCGGCGTCAATCACCGCGTTCGAGTCGTCGCCGTCGGCAAGCCTGTCCAGATGCTCCGCGATGCGTGACATCGTCGCGTATCCACGATTCTGCACGCGACGGATCATCGAGCGGATTTTTTTCAGATTTTCGCGGGCCTGCCGCGCGCGTGGCCCCCGCGTCTCGAAGAGGTACGCCGTCTCGTCCAGGGCGAGCTCGAGGATCTCAGCAGGCGGCAGGCGGTCGACGAGCGACAGCCACCTCGCCATGCTTTCGCGCGCCGTCGCGAGGACCAGACGATCTTCCTCGTCGAACGCCTCGGCGGCCGCCGGCGGGCGAAAACCCGCCAGCACCGAGGCGATGTCTGGCGCCAGCGCCTGGAGCGCCGGATCCGAAAGTCGAACGAACCGGGAGCGAAGAAAAGCCGCGGCGCGCAGATTCGACTCCGGCGACGCAAGGTAGCGCAGCAGCGAGACGACGTCCTTGATCTCGTCCGCCTCAAAGAAGCCGAGGCCCTTGTACACATACGACGGGATCTGACGGCGCTCGAGCGCTCGCTCGAATTCCTGATGGCTGTCCCTGGCGCGAAACAGGATGGCGACATCGCGCGGCGACATCGGCCGGGCGTGTGTCGTTTCAGGGTCGCGCACGATTTCGCCCGCGGCGAGGAGCCTCTTGATTTCCGCCGCCACGATGTCAGCGCAGCCAGCCACCGTGGGCGCGGCGGCGATTCCAAGGACGGGCGCCGAAGCCGGAGGCATCTCGCCAACCGGGAATCGATCCTGCGAGTCGAATTCGAACGCGTCGGCGCGCGTGCGATTGCGCTCGACATCGGCAAACACGTCGTTCACGAACGCGAGCAGCTGCGGCACTGCCCGGAAGCTGCGCGAAATCGCGCGGCGCGTATCGGCCTCGGGCCTGAGCCGGTCCACGAAGGCGGCGGCCTCCTTCATCACCGCCACGTCCGCGTCGCGGAAGCCGTAAATGGACTGCTTCCGATCACCCACAAGAAAGATGGTCGGCTCCAGCGGGGCGTGCGCCGACAACCCGACGCCTTCCCCCCACGACCGGATGAGCAGCGCGACCAACTGCCACTGAGCGCGGCTCGTGTCTTGAAACTCGTCGACCAGCACGTGGTGATAGCGGGCCTCGAGCCGGTAGCGGCTGCGCGCAAATTCTTCCATCTGCGACAGCAGGATGACGGCGCGCGCCAGCGTCTCGGGGAAATCGAGGACGCCGTGCGCGTCGAGTGTCGCGTAGTACTGTTCCAGCGCGATGCGGTAGATTCGGCGCACGCCGCGGGAAAGGACGGCGTTGAGATCGCGCCGAAATCCGGTCAGTGCGTCCGCCACCCCTGGGGCGATGCGCTGGATGTCCTCGAGATGGGCTTTCCAGGCAGCCTTCGACCGGCAATCTTCTGCGCTGTAGCCCGTAAAGCGCTGGCGCGGCCGCTTGCCCTCGACCAGAAAATGGCTTTTGATGCGATCGAGAAGCGACCTGGCGAGCCCGGGATCGGGAACGCTTCCGGCCGCCAGCCTGCGCATGTCTGCCGCGAACATCTCGTAGCGGCGTTCGAGCACCGGGCCGCTTCCGAGGAAGGCCTCCATACCGCCGGTCAGGCCCGCAAACACGTCGCGGAGCCGCACGAACGCCTGCGCGCAGGCCTTCGCCGCCGTCAGATCGCGCGGCCCGGCCTGCAGCGCGCGCTCCAGCGCGCCTTCGACTACGAGCCGGCGGTTGATCATGCCGGCGAGGCCTTCGCGGATGCGCGGCTCGCGCAGCTCCGCAAAAAGCAACCTCACGTATTCGTCCGTCTTCGCCAGCCCGCGGCCGATGTCGAGCGCCCGGTCCAGCGCCTCTTCCATCAACCGCGGCACCTGCGTTTCGTCGGCGATGTCGAAGCCTGGATCGAGGTCGGCCTCGAGTGGAAATTCGTGGAGCAGGGACAGACAGAACGCGTCGATCGTGCTGATGGCAATGTCGGCTGAACGGTCGCGCATTTCCGCCCATAACGCACGCTCTTCCGGCGACCGCGGCGCTCGTTCCCTGAGCGCTTTCACGATGCGGGCGCGCATTTCCGCCGCGGCTTTTCGGGTGAACGTGATGGCAAGAATGTTGGCGGGGTCGACGCCGTGGAGCAGGAGGTTCAGGTAACGATCGACGAGCACGTGTGTCTTGCCTGTGCCCGCTGAGGCCTCCAGCACCACGTGATGCGCCGGATCGACAGCGCGATGCCGCGCTTCGTCGTCAGGAAAATCTCCTTTTCCCAACGGTTCGTCATCGTCGAAGGGCAACCGGTCAGACATCGCCGACATAGTCCTTCCGGCAGACCGCCGCGTAGGCGCACCGCATACACTGCGACACGTCAGCCGGCGTTGGCGGAAAGTCGCCGCGTGCGATCCCATCGATCGCGGTCAGCAGCCGGGTCTGCGCCTGCTGCAGGACATCCTCCGGATTCCTGCCTTTCGACACCATCGGCACAAAGCTCGGTTCTTCGCTGAACGCAATGTAGCCGGCCTGCCCCAGCTCCCAGTTCTCACCCCTTGTCGCCCGCAAATGCTGAACTGCGCACACGCTGTAAATCGGAAGCTGCAAGGCGAGCTTGCGATCCGGTGCATAGCCCAGCTTGTAGTCGATGATCCGAAACGTTCCGTCGGCCAACAGATCGATGCGATCGGCCTTCCCTTTCAGTGCGATCCGCCTGGGTCCCTCTTCCGATTCAATCTCGAATTCGCCGTTCAGCGGATGTTCGAGCAAGCGTTCGGCGACGGGCGTCCGCCACTCCGCTTCAAGCTGAAAAACCGCCTCTGCCAGCCCCTCATCCGCCGCCGAGCCGAGCAGCCTCGTACGCTGCACCGCCGCCTCGTCTTCGGGTAGCGCGTCGAGCAGCGGCTCGATGACCTCGCGAAAGATCGCTCGGGCCTCCGGAAGGTTATCGGGTGCGATCGAACGATGGCCTCGCCGGTTCCATTCCTCGAAGAAGGACTGAAACACAGAATGGACGAAAACGCCGAGGTCCTTCGGGCTGAGCGCCGGCTCGTCTTCGGGATCCTCTTTCAGCTCGAGCACGCGCTCGGCGTAGAAGAGAAACGGGCATTTCAGATAGCGTTCGAGCGCGCTGATGGCGTAGGCCGGCGGCTTGTAACGGGCCCCGGCGCCATGAAAGCGTGCGGCCGAGGAATCCGAGCGCGCCGCGCGCGTGTCCAGCCACACGCGGGCGGTTCCGCCGACGGCCGACCGAACGACCGGATCGCCGGTGATCGCCTCATGGACAAAAACTCTTTCCCGCACGCCGGCTCCGGACCTCGTCTGCAAACCCAGCCGATCGATGTCTTCGAGAAAAGCGCTCGGACCAATGATGGAATCATTTTCGAGCTCGAAGGTGGACAAGGTGACCTGCGCGCGCGGAAGCAGCACAAGATCGTGAAATGCCGCGCGCTCGCCGGCCAGCGCCGCACGCGAGTCGGGCCAATCGAAACGCGTCAAGAGGGACTGGGGATAGAAGATGCTGCGGGCGGAAGGACGAGGCCATTCGCCCTCGACAAGCCCTACGATGAAGAGCTCGTCGAACTCACCGTAGCGCGCAGCCTGCGCATCGAGAACCTGGACGCCGGTTGCGCCGGTTCGCGGCTCAAACGTCTGCCCCTCGATCCAGCGGCGAATCATTGCCGCGCTTTCCGTGAGCGGCACCGGTGAATCGTCGAACTGCTCGTGAGCCCGGCTCAGGTCCTGGATAGCCGCGCGGATGGCGCTCCTTGCCCGCAAATGCCGTTCTGCAAGCGGATCGCCGGCCGGCGGCATTCGATCGTGCACCGCAAGGAACGCCAGCAGGCTTCGCAGTTGAAGCGACGGGCGCCCAGCGTCGGTCAGCGTCTCCAGTTCGTCGGCCGCAGCCGACGCCGCCCGGGCCGCGCGCGCCACGCGAGACGCGGCGGATGCGGCAAATTGACGAAGCTGAGCGATGCCGCCAAAGTACGCGGCGTCGCACAGCGCGCGATTCAGCGCGGCGACATCGGCCCGCGCCAACGGCACGCCATCCACTTCGAAATTCAAATGAGGAGACGACAGCAGGGCCACGAGCGGCTCGCGGGTAAATTCCGAGGCGACGCATTCAAAGACCAGGTCGAGCGCGGCCGCGTAGGGCTCGGCGGCCAACGGCAAGGCATCGAACGTTTGATACGGAATGCCCCCGTCCGAAAACACATCGCGTACCAGGTACAGGTACGGAAGCGGCCGCTTGAAGACGACGGCGCGGCGATCGAGAACCGTGTTCGACGGGCCTTTGATCCGCCGCGCGAGAACCGAGAGCTCATCCTCGCGATCGCGGCTGGTCAAGAACGGACGTGCCTCTTGATCGTTTTGATCGTTGCGATAGCTCAGCAGCACCGGCCGTCCGTCGTCATCGCCGTCAGGGCCGTCAACACCGTCAGGGCCCTCAGCGGCGGCGTATAGGGGGGCGGCGTGCGCTTTCTCGCGGAGCGTCAGGTCCGCATCCTCGAACCCCGGCATCAGGTCCTGCAACCGATCGAAAAGGCCGGCCGCGAGGGTCTGGTGCGTGGCAACGATGTCTATCTGCTCGAGCCGCGGAAGGCGCGCAAGCAGATCGAAGTCTGCCTTCCACAAGCCGGCAGAGTCTCCCGTGCGATCGCCAACGGTCACGACGATCTGGCGAAAGGGGGGGACAGGCTCCATTTGCAGCAATTGTGCGCGCAAGGCGTGTTCGTCAACGCGTCCAGAGGCCGCCAGCCGCGATTCGTAGCCGCGAAACGCGGCCGACAGGAATTCGGTCTGGCGCAATAGACGCTCCGCGCCGCGGTCGCTTGAGGCATCGCGCGCCAGATCTTCGGTGATCGCCGATTCAAACCGATCAACGGAGACGTTGCGGCGACGCAGATCGTCGTAGAGACTCAACATCTCGACGAGCAGGCCTGCGCGCAGCCGGAACGGAGCGCTGTTTTCATCGCCTGTCGTCTCACGCGCGGCCGATTTCAACAGGACTTCACGCTCGAGATCGCTGAGGCGGCGCGGAGGCGCAGGCAGGCGCGCGTGCATCGCGTCGTACCAACCGGCCCGGGTCAATATCTGCGGAAGGGCCACCGCCCGATCGACCGCGGCTTTCCGCCGGAGAACCTCGTTTTCGAACGTGCGGCGCAGCTGGTCGGCGGCGGCCGCGCTAGGGACGATGACGGCGCAGTTCCGCAACCTCGACAGGTCCGATTGACGAGTGAGAACCCGGATAGCTCGTTGAAACGCGCGAAGGTTGGCGACCCTGTAAAGGCGAGTCTGGCGAGGGGTGATCACCTGATGCGCGGAAGCTCGACGGTCGCTTCCATGTCCTCCTGGGCCTTGGCGAACATCATCATGGAACCGGCGGCGGCAGATGAGGCATCCCAAGCCGCCTTGAGATCTCCGGAAACCACCGCTTGCCTCCGAACCTTCACCGCTGTGCCGGCGAAATTCAGCGCGCTGACGAGCAGCGCGTGCGCCGGCTTCAGCTCGTCCGGTACCGAGACGGCGCCCAGCCTCTTCGAGCTGTCGGCAAACCGGTCACCGAGCGAGACGAGCGTGGCGGCTTCCGAGCCGGCCAGCCCCTTGATATCGTCAAGATCGTGTTGCGCGCGATCGAGCACGGCGATCACAGGCGCGACGGCCTTCAGGTACGCCTGGAAGCTCCCGACGCGCTCTTTCCACCGGTCGCGTGCGAGCCGCAGATTGCGCGCTGCGTCCAGCCGCAGATGCAGTTCGGTCAGCAAGCCGTTGATGGCGTCGGGACGATGGCCTCCGAGCCGCGCATCGTGGTGCTGCACCGCGTCAATCACTCTTTCAACGCTTCGAACATCTGCCGCAGCGGCCGCTGCCGTGCCGCGCTTGAGCATCGTGGACACGAGCTGCGCGTAGAGCGCATCGGTGCGCGTCTCCTCCCCGATCATCCACACTGCCGAACGTCTCGTCGATTTCGCCCATGCGCGAGGCGCGGCGTTGCGCGGGTCGTCAATTGCCGCAACGGCCGATCGGAGCAGCGATAACCGATCGGCGGGTACGTCACTGACCTTGGCGACGGCGAGGGCCTGGGCAATCGACTCGGCCGGGGTCGGATCGGGCATCACGGGCGCCGGTTCCGGCGCGTCGAAGCCGGCGATCAAATCGAGCGAGAATGCCGTCTCGCCGGCGGCGGCCCTCATGGCGGAGATGGTTTCGTCGAGCAATCCCAGAATCTGCCGAACATCGCCGGCGCGATAACCATAATGGTCGCGCGGCCACGAGGCCAGGCGGCGCCGCGCCTGAATCGCGAGGTTCAGACGGGTCTCTGGATCCTTTGTAAAGGCGACGGAGTTCAACACGCCGGCAACTTCGCCGGTGAGGGCCGCGTAGTCGGACTCGGCATTGGTCGCGATGTAATGGGCAAAACGCGCCGACTCGGCGTATTTGGACGTCGCGGTCCAGTCCACCGCCGCCGCTGGAATATTCACGACATGAAGGTTCAATCCCGGCGGACCGGCACTCACCGCGCCAATGGGCATCGAAAACACCACGCGATCGCCGACGCGGGCGTATTCCCCGTAACTCACGACGGCGGTGCCGTCGTTGAGAAACACGCGAAACAAGGTCACGTTCTCGACGTTGTCGACGGCGGCCAGGCGCGCGGCGGCAGCAATCACCAGCGCGAGCAGCCAGAGGCATCTGCTGTTCATCGAAGGTTTCAGCGTAGTGTGCCGGTTTGTCCGAGTCAAGCAGGAAGCCCGGTGTGGAAAACCTGTGGATGAATGGTGAAAATCCTGTGGAGCGGGCGACAACAAAATATTTTTTCGCGCAGATTGCGTGCGAATCGGCGCGGCACGTCAAGTCGCACCTCCTTCGTGCCTCCTTTCGCTTGATCGAAATCCACAAAAGCGTAGAATTCGCGCTGCTTCTTTTGCCAACTATTCCAAAATTCATCGAACGTCGTGCGACATCGGTTTGAACGAATGATTGCGGGCCGCTGCTACCTCATCGAGGTGGCGCGCATCGAGGAGAAGCGCTGGCGGGCGCAGCTGCAGCGCGTTCCCGGTGTCCCGGCGGCGATGATGCCCTTCTACGGCGAGACGCCGGACGAAGCGGCCACGCATTTGACGGACTGGCTGGACCGCGCCCACCAACTACAGGCCCGCCAGGTCACCAAGGCACCGAGCCGATCGCCTGCGGTATAGCCTGCTGTATAGTAAGAGCTGCGCTTGCGTCGCCCGAGCGCATTCGCGAAGGCGGGCTATCATCGCGCATGCTTCGCCGCACTTTTAATCCTCCTGTTTTCGCCCTCATCCTCACCGCGCTCGTCCTCAGTGCCGTCGGCGGCATGCGGACCTGGGCGGACAACGAGCTACCTCGCGTCAAATTTCTGGCAACCGGCGGCACGATCGCCACTCGCGGCGGCACGCGTCTCACCGCCGAAGAGATGCTGCAACTGGTGCCGGGCCTGGGCCGGTACGCGCGCCCCGAGCCGGAGCAGTTTGCCAACGTCGCCAGCACCGCGCTCACGCTGGATCAGTGGCTTGGGCTGGCCAGGCGTGTGAATGAAGTGTTCGAGACCGATCCCGGCCTGGCCGGCGCAGTGATCACATCGGGAACCGATTCGCTCGAGGAGCTTGCCTACTTCCTGCACCTGACCGTGAAGACCAGCAAGCCGGTCGTGGTGGTGGGCGCCATGCGTAATGCCGGGGCGCCCGGGTACGAGGGACCGGCCAACCTGCTCGACGCGTTCCGTGTGGCGGCAACGGCCGAGTCGCGCGGCAAGGGCGTCCTGGTGGTCTTGAACGACGAGATCAATTCGGCGCGCGAGGTGACCAAGACCGACGCGCTGCGGCTGCAGACGTTCCAAAGCCGCAGCTACGGCATTCTCGGGGTCGTCGACCCGGATCGCGTGGTGTATTACCGGGAGGTACTGAAGCGCCATACGTCAAAATCCGAATTCGACATCGCCAGCGTGAGCGCGCTTCCGCGTGTCGACATCATGATGTTCTACCAGGGTGCATCGAGCGATCTGCTCCAGGCGTCGGTGGACGCCGGCGCCAAGGGGATCGTCATCGCGGTAGCCGGAGCCGATCTCACGGGCGGCTCCCTGGCTTCGGGCATCACGTTCGCTGAGAGGCAGGGGGTGGTCGTGGTGGCCGCCACGCGCACCGGCAGCGGCCGCATCGCCGCGCTCTCGGGCAATCGGTTGCGCGAAGGGATGATTGGGGGCGAGGATCTCACTCCATTGAAGGCGCGCATTCTGTTGATGCTCGCTCTCACCAAAACGCATTCGGCGACAGAAATTCAGCGGATGTTCACCGAGTACTGACGGACGGCCTGGGTCGCACGCCAGGGCCTCGGGACCGAAGGCTGGGGCTTACGGGCTTGTCCAACGCCGCGAGGGCGCGCGCCGTGTTAAAATTCCGAGGTTTCCCTCCAGTGGGCCAGTAGCGCAGTTGGGAGCGCGCATGAATGGCATTCATGAGGTCACCGGTTCGATCCCGGTCTGGTCCACCAATTTTCGCAAGTAGCTTGCATCGAGATTGCATCGTATGACGGCAACCCCAAAAACCCGCACCAAACCCACGCCGTTGTGCGTCGGCTGGTCTGCGAGAGCATGCGACACGGATGGAAGGGCACGTCCCGGCGACGGTAATTCTCCTATGTCATAGACGGAACCGCTCCACGGCTGGCGTGGTCGTGCAACGTTCATCTCGCAGGCCAACACATTAGCCGCCTGCACTGAGCGGTCACGAGAACGAGGTCTGAACCGCGACGGGGTGCGACGACCTGGTCCATCGGCACGATTGGTGCGGCGCTCATCTCGTATCGCCGCGTGTCAGTTCGCGCTTGGATGCGTTGGAGTCCACTCGCGTCGGAACCCGCGCCGCTTCCGAGAGCCATCTTGTTGGCGAGCCGCATGGCCCTTCTCACGCTTTCTCGCCTGGCCTGCCCTTACATCCCACGCATGTCGATGTACGAGCGTTTGCATTCAGGACAGACATACACGCGTCGCATCAGCTTGAGCTCCGTAGTCTTCGCGACGTGCACCGCCCGTTGGTCGACCTCAACGCACCGAGCGCAGAACAACTCGGTGCCGCCGCGAACGTAGAAGGGTGAATTGAATGTTAATTCCTGGATGATTTGGGCGTGGCGGCTGGCCGCAGCGAGTCGCTCTTCGAGCGCCATCCTTTCACGCCAAAGCGCCAGAATCTCTGCTTCGAGGTCGATTACCCGCCCGTAAAGGTCGGCGTTCCCGGTCGCCTTAATCAGCGGGACAAGTTCACGAACACTGTCGATGATGCTCATCGTTGTGCCTCGTCGCGATCCGCGATGACCGGCTCTGCACCACGCACTTCGGCGTCACTCTCCGGTCGCAAAAATGCCAGCAGCCGTTCCCGCGCGACGGTTACAAGGTGTTGCGCGTCACGAATGCGACGACCCGCCTCGTTCACACTGAGGGCCCAAGGGTTGCCGCCTCGCGGATGCTGCCAGGCCGCCCTGATTGTGTTGTTCGCGCCTCCCATCGCGACGTACGCATCAACGACGGCACGTTTCACATCATCCGGCAACATCGCGATTGAGCCCGCTTGAATCGCGCGGCGAAATTGGTCGTCTCGAAATTCGCAGCCCTGCTCGTCGGTGCTTGGCCGTCGCGCGACGGCATCGTTGAACTCAAGCTCGTCGAGCAACGCTTGAATCGGACCAACATCGATTTGGCGCGACGCCGCGACTAACACGTCCGGACGGTCGCGGCAGATGGCCAGCCACTGTTCCTTGTGAAAGCGGAGCTCGGCTGGTTGGAATCTCCTTCCGCGCGGATGGCGAACGTTGTAGCTGTGGATTTCGGCGTGGCACTCAAAGCAAACCGGAATCGCGTTGTCGATGTCGTCGCGGCCGCCCTCGTCAACCGGCTGCATGTGGTCGGTTTCCATCTTCACGCCGCAGAATCGATGACAGATACAGCAACGTCGGTGACAACGCGCTAGCAATGCGGCGACGTCTTCGCGCGGAAAGGCCATAGGTCGTCGATTATCGCAGACAGCAGGGTCAACAGCGGACGCGGCGAACCGGTCGGGGGCGCCTGGACCTACCGAGCCTTGTCGCGCCTGTGCAGCCTTAACACTAAGCCGCCAGCCGAGGCCGCAGGAGGGGCGCCGCGCCACACCGGCCTACGGTCTCGCGTGCCCTGAAGGACTTGCTACAATTCCCGGAAGACCGATTCCCGGACGACCAAGATTGAGTGCCAATACTGCCAACGGGCAAACGATCTACTGTCACTAACCGTCTGAGGGGCTGATGTCACCAAAGAGTGTCCCATCGACATTTCGCTTCAGAACTACTGACAGCGTCGGCGCCGCGGCCGCCGAAGACGATAGCGAGTTTCTGAACACTTGCTTTGTAGATACGGGGGCGCTTGGACTTCTGAAGGATGTCACCGACCGTCGGCTTATTGTGCTCGGGCGTACCGGCGCGGGGAAGTCTGCCCTCCTGACAGTTCTGGAGGAGACCGAGCGAGGCCGAGTCATCCGGATATCTCCGGAGCACTTGGCGCTGACCTACGTTGCAAACTCCACGGTCCTAAACTTCTTCAGCACCATCGGGGTCAACTTGGATCCCTTTTTCAAGTTGCTCTGGCGACACGTGCTGACGGTCGAGATTCTGACGCGCCATTTTCAACAGGCAACCGAAACTAAACCTTTGCTTGAGCGGTTGCATGAATTGTTCCTTGGCACTTCAAAGCACGACAAGGACATGCGGCAAGCCATCAAGTACGGAGAAAGGCTCAAATTCTAGAGGTCCTTGACAAGCGCATAGCGTTCCTGGTCACGAAGCGATATGCATCGGCGACCGCTGTGACTCACCGTGACGTTCTTCCAAAAGAGTTTCGGCGAATGGCGATCAGTGATTACATCTATTCGATTACTGGCAGACCCAGGGATGTCATTGCGTTTTTCAACGCCTGCATCGGGGCGGCTTCGAATCATTCCAGGCTTGGAGCGAGAGAACTGCGGCTGGCCGAGGGCGAGTATTCGCGGAAACGCCTTAGCGCCATCGGCGACGAGTGGAGTGCCGACTATCCAACGTTGATAGACTTTGCCGCAATTCTTCAGCGGCGCTCGGCGTCGTTCAAGGTTGAAACAATATTGGATGTTGACGTTGCCGAACTCTGTTTGACAATTGCGGCGGACAATCCTGGAGGAATAGGTCTGACGCAGTCAGCCATGCAAGTAATTGATGGTCTGATGTCAACCAAGCATTTCAAACTACTGCTGGTGCGAACTTTTTATCAGGTCGGACTCGTGGGTTTAAAGATTTCACCTCACGAGACTGAATCATGGGCCGATGAATTGGGGAAAAGCGTGTCCTTCCCAGAAATTAACGACCAAACCAGCGTCGTGGTGCATCCCGCGTATCGTAGGGCCCTTGGCGTTCGGGAATAGTTCGCTCTTCTTCGCCCTTTTTGACGCTACTCATGATATTGAGTAAATTTACTCAGCAACGTGAGTATCCCGAAAACCCAAGCGTTCGAGCGTAGCCAGGCTGAAACTCTGTCGGCCAGGCTGGCTGAGCCGCGCCGCTTCCTGCAGGTCGTGGCGGGCGCGCGCCAGGTCGGCAAGACCACCTTGGTCCAACAGGTGCTGGATCGCTTCGATGTGCCTAGCGTCTTCGTCTCCGCCGATGAGCCGACTGTCGGCGATACCGCCTGGCTTTCCGCCCAATGGGATCGAGCGCGCATCGCAGCCTCGGAGTCCGGAAAGGCTGGAGCGGTGCTGGCCTTGGACGAGGTGCAGAAGATTCCGGGCTGGTCAGAGATCGTCAAGCGTCTCTGGGACGAGGACTCACGCGCTCGTCGTCCGCTCAAGGTTGTTCTTCTCGGATCGGCCCCCCTTTTGATGCAACAGGGGCTTACCGAGAGCCTCGCCGGCCGGTTCGAAATCCTGCACGTACCACACTGGTCGTACGCCGAGATGCAGACAGCGTTCGGCTTCTCACTTGAGCAGTACCTGTACTTCGGTGGCTATCCGGGTGCCGCGCCCCTCATCAAAGACCCACAACGCTGGCGACGCTACCTGCTCGACTCGTTGATCGAGACAACCATCGCCCGAGATGTCCTCCTGATGACGCGGGTCGATAAACCCGCTCTCCTGCGGCGTCTGTTCGAGCTCGGTTGCCGCTACTCCGGCCAAGTGCTGTCGTACACGAAGATGCTCGGGCAGCTCCAGGACGCGGGCAACGCCACAACGCTGGCGCACTATCTCGATCTGCTCGGCGGTGCCGGGATGCTCACAGGACTCCAGAAGTACGCTGGCAAGGCTGTGCGTCAGCGCGGCTCCAGCCCTAAACTTCAAGTGCTAAACACCGCGCTGATGACGGCTCAGTCCGGGCTTTCACCCGAGGAGGCCCGGACGGATCGGGAGTTTCGCGGGCGCCTCGTCGAATCTGCAGTCGGCGCGCATCTCGCCAACGCTGCCGCCTGCGGCGAGTGCGAGTTGTTCTACTGGCGTGAACGCAGCCAGGAGGTGGACTTCGTGGTGCGTGTCGGTCGCACCGTGATCGCCATCGAAGTAAAGAGCGGTAGGGCGCCGGATGCGTTTCCAGGGTTAGGCGCCTTTGCGGAGGCCTTCAAGCCGAAGCGCACTCTCCTCGTGGGCGCGGACGGCATCCCGCTCGAAGAGTTCTTGACCAGACCGGTGCAGCATTGGCTGCAGGCATGAGCAATGGGCAATCTAATCGTTGTTGACTGCGAAGCTCCCTTCGGCGTCGGCGCGCCGTCTGTGGGCGATATGACGGAGTTCGGTGCGGTCGACGTCAACGCGCTTCGGGACGGGCGCATGGAGACGTTTCACGGTGTGGATTGCTCTGAGGACACCTTCCGGCAGTTCCGAGAATGGCTGGATCCCAGGATGCCGGTCGTGTTCGTTTCAGACAACCCCGCTTACGACTTTCAGTGGATCAACTTCTATTTCTGGCGTTACTTCGGACAGAATCCGTTCGGCCATTCCGGGAGACGCATCGCCGACTACCCGGCAAGGAGTCTGATCGTCCACAGGGTTCGGATCGCAGCGTCGAACCTTCTTCGCGCGCACCTTCCTTCCATTGAGTGCCTGAGATCCGCTGTATTTTCTGGGAGGGCCGGCTGACTGCTCCCGGCGTTTTCGTGTACCGTTGGAGGCGTGATCACGATGACAAGGTCCATTCTATTGGCGCTCGTCGTTTCGCTCGTGTTCACGTCCGGCTGCGGCCGGGATCAAACCGCGCGCTCCGCCGCTGCGGTAACGGCCGCCCCTCACGATGTCGACCATGCCGGCATGGATTCGTCCGTTGGGCCGGGTGATGATTTTTTCCGGTACGCCAATGGCGCTTGGCTGAAGAAGACGGAGATCCCACCCGATCGCGGCAACTACGGCACCTGGTCGGTGCTCTTCGATCAGGCGCAGGAGCGTACCCGCGCGCTGCTCGAAGCGGGCGCAGCCAGTACGGCGGCGGCCGGGTCGGATGAGCGGAAGATTGGCGACTACTACGCCAGCTACATGGACGAACAGGCGATCGAGACGAAGGCGCTCACACCGCTCCGCGACACGCTCGACGCCATTGTCGCTATCGGCGACCAGCGCACGCTGGCCGCGCGGATCGGTGAGAGCCTTCGCGCCGACGTTGATCCGCTGAACAACACGAACTTTCACACCGATCGCCTGTTCGGAATTTGGATATCCCAGGATCTGAACAACCCGGCCCGTAATGTGCCCTACCTACTGCAGGGCGGGCTGGGCATGCCCGATCGCGATTACTATGTCCAGCCGGGGCGGCGGATGGAGAGCAACCGATCGGCGTACCGCGCCCACATCGCGGCCGTCCTGAAACTCGCGGCGGTCGCGGACGCCGATGCGAAGGCCACGCGCATCCTGGATCTCGAGCGCCGAATTGCCAACGTCCACGCAACGCGGACCCAGTCAGTGGACGTGTCCAAGGCGAACAATCCGTGGGCGCGCGAGGATTTCGGCCGCCTGGCGCCGGGAATCGACTGGGCGGCGCTGTTCCACGGCGCGCGTCTCGACCAGGCCGACACGATCATCGTGTGGCACCCCGCGGCCATCACGGGAGTCGCCGCGTTGGTCCAGAGCGTATCGTTGGCTACGTGGCGCGACTACCTCGCGTTTCACGCCATCGACCGCGACGCCGGCGTTCTGCCGAAGGCATTCGTGGACGAGCGCTTCGCGTTTTACGGCAAGGTCCTCTCCGGAACGCCCCAGCAGCAGGAGCGTTGGAAGCGCGCGGTCAACGCCACCAACGGTTCGCTCGGCGAGGCAGTCGGCAAGCTGTACGTTCAGCGGTTCTTTCCGCCTGCAGCCAAAGCCCAGCTCCGGGAGATGGTCGCAAACATCGCTGCCGCGTTCGATCGACGGCTCGACGGCTTGACTTGGATGGCGCCGAAGACGAAGGCGAGCGCGAAGGCGAAGCTCGCCGCTCTCAAGATCGGAATTGGATATCCGGACAGCTGGCGGGACTACTCGAGGCTCGACGTCGTCCGCGGAGATGCGCTTGGTAACGCCGAGCGAGCTGAGTTGTTCGACTACCAGTACAACCTCGACAAGCTCGCCCGTCCACCGGACCGATCGGAATGGTGGCTCACGCCGCAGACAGTGAATGCGTTGAATCTTCCGGCGCAGAACGCGCTGAACTTTCCGGCGGCGATTCTCGAGCCGCCGTTTTACGATCGAGAAGCGAGCGCGGCCGTCAGGTATGGCGCCATCGGCGCCATCATCGGCCACGAGATCAGCCACAGCTTCGATGACCAGGGAAGCCAGTTCGACGCAAACGGCCGCCTCGCGAACTGGTGGACCCCTGAGGACCTTGCCCATTTCAAGGCGGCGTCGGCGAAGCTTGTCGCCCAATACAACGCCTACATGCCCTTCCCCGACCTGCACGTCAACGGGCAGCTGACGCTCAGTGAGAACATCGCCGACGTCGCGGGCCTCTCAGCGTCGCACGATGCGTATCGAGCTTCACGTCTCCAACAAATGGACGCCCAGGCCGGCGACGATCCGAGCTTCTTCATCAGCTACGGCCAGACCTGGCGGAGCAAGTATCGAGAGGAGCTCGCGCGGCAGATCCTGCTCGCCGATGGCCATGCACTCGATGAATACCGCGCAGACACCGTGCGCAACCTCGATGCGTGGTACAGCGCGTTTGATGTCAAGCCTGGCCAGCGTCTCTATCTCGCGGCCGCGGACCGGGTACGCGTGTGGTGATGCTTGCCAGGTTCTTGCCGCACACAGCGCGTCACAGGCCCATCCAGGCCTGATTGAACCTGGGTTCCCAGGGGCGCAATCCATGGTGACGCGAGGGGCCCGTAACCTGCTGGCAGAGTTGGTCATGCGGCCGCGCGAAGTGCGTCAAGGCGGTTCAGCCAATCGGCTATCCGGTTCCAACTGGTGAAAATCTGGGCCACCAACTCCAACCTGTTGATCCTCAGCGACTTGCGAGCTGACCCAAAATCGCCTGTCGAACCAATTGGCTCAATCACGCAACGAGTCGCTTGAAAATCGTGGTCGACGATGGCATCGTCGTCGACGGTAACGCGGGCGACAAATGACTGACGATTCTCTTGTGGTTCGGAAAGGACCGTTCAAGGGTAAGCGAGTCGAGTTGGCCTCAACGGCTGGCATCGAGATGTTCGAGGAGATCGCCGAAGATTTCATGCTCAATATCTTCAGTTTCGAGCCTGGACCCTGTCTGATCACGGATCTCTCGAGCCTGCACGATTTTGTCGGAGTCGACGACATGGAACTCGGCGACATTCTCGCAAGAATTAGGGATGTTTACGCGTTGGATGTCGCGGATCTCCCCAACGGGAACCTGCTCGAGCTCTTCCGGAGACTGCGCGAACAGCAGGTCGACGACCGACCCGCGGTGAACTGAACCAAAATGTCCACTGACGAAGTGCTTGCCAAGGCAGCGCGCCTTGCCGGCTGGCCTGGAACGCCTACATCAGACGCGTGCTGAGCGTCGCGAGCCGAACGTTGATCCTCGATGGATGCCGAAAAACGTCGTCAGAATGAACGGAAATTCGGAACTTGGCGCGACCTGCCCAATGGCGCCAGACTATATTGGTATGAAGTGAAAGGCCGCTCCGGATGGTGGGCAAGATACGTGAAGGAAGTTGATGCGCAGGAGGCCACGGTCAAGTTCTATCAGGAAGTCTACGACCGCGACGGGAAGCTGTGCGAAGTTCATCACAAGTACCCAGTCGATCTCGGCCACCAACAGGTCACAGGTGACAAGCCATGATCACGCGAGACACACTGGCATCGCAGCTCCGCGATTACCTCCAGCACCGCATTTCCCGCGCCGCCTTGGTGGATTGGGCCGAGCAGGCAATGATGGAAGAGGACTTCGACGATCGAGATCTCGACACGATCCGAGACATCACGAGCCGGCTCGGGCTCGCCGACGTACGTGAATTCGGTCTTACTTGGGAAGATTGCGAAGGGTATTTGTCGCGCCTCGGGTACCAGGCCAAAGTCGACGTGACTCAAGCGAGCTGATCAGACGCTGGTACGCGGCGCCAGACGTTCGCTGAGAATGACGTGATTCTGACCCGCGATGTCGTCGAGCGCGGCCTCCGCGTCGGCGATGTTGGCACGGTTGTGGAGCGACACGTCGTGCCCGGCACAGCCGAAGACGGGTACTGGGTCGAGTTCTTCGACATGATCGGCAACACAGTGACCGTAGTCACCGTCTCGGCCAGTGCCTGCGCCTGCCCACCCCAACGGATCGCCACGCTGTACTGGCACTAAGCACGTAGTCCGCTTTCCGATTTTTCGACGCCTCAGGCTTGCAACCCTTCGAGGTGCCTGAGCCAGTCGGCGATCCGGTTCCAACTGGTGAAAATCTGGGCCACCAACTTCCAAGTCATTGATTCAAAGCCACTTGAAAACTGACTTTGGTCGATAGTCGAACCAGCTTTTCGCTGAAGAAACCGACGACCATTGCCGAACGGACGCCCAGGTCAGCGCGTCATTCGGCATTTCTGGCGCCAAGGGCTTTCGTGTTTACGCCTAGCGCCACGACCATTGCCCGGTCGAGTTCCGCCATTCTTTGGAAAGGCAGACTCCCGACGAAGTGCGTCAGCATCGACTTCGGAAGGCTCACGAGTTCGTCGCAATGAATGCTGCTGTCGTGTCGCAATCCTTCATCGACTCCCACGGGCACCTGCGTAGAAAGGCCGTGTCGGGAGGTGTAGACGGGCGCGCACACGACTGTGGAAAACTTCGAGTCGATCAATGCCTGGCGGCTCACGACGAGGAACACGCGAAACCGTTTTGGATCTGTAGCCGAGGGTTTCGAGACACGGTAGAAATCGCCGCGTTTCACAGTTCGGTCTGGTAATCGAGGACGTCCTCGGCTTCGGCGTTCAGCTGATCGGCGTGACGGTTGATGATCTCCAGATCTCGCTGGTCGGCAAGACGGCGCGCCCGGCCGGCAAGACTCTCACGCAAGAGCCGCTCAATCGTTTCGGAGCGGCTTTCGCCCTTGTGGGACGCTCGTTTGAGTGTCTTAAGTATGTCTTCTGATAGTGTGACCGAGGTCTTCAATTTCATACCGGCATTATACTCCCATGTCCAAAGGCCGCCGCTGGGAAAGGCGTACGGCCGAATGGGGCTTCGTGTTAAGCGATTTCTTTGTTCTCAATGACTTCTGCAATCACGGCACCTCACGGTCCGCCATGCTCGACCCTCACCCTCTGTTTCACAAACAGAACGCGTAAATCGTTCTGGGACACGCTGGCTCTACAAGGCCTGCAAACATTGACACGTTCGAGGAGGTTTTCGTGTCTCAACATCGGACACACACAAAATCCTTCGTTTCCGCGTCAATCCCTCTGCGAGATTCGTGTGCGGGCAGTCTAAAAGGTTCGCCGTTGGCGAGCGCTGATTCGAGCAGGCTCTGGTCGCGAATACCCGGCAATCCGCCATGTTCGCGGACCTGATCGTCGTGCACGGCGTCGACGACAACTCTGGTGAGCCACTGTGGCCCCGGCGGACGCTTCGCCACACCTTACTTTGCCAACTCTCGAAGGGCGTGACGATATCGCTTCGCGGCTTTCGCGGCAATCTTGAGAGCCCGCTCCGTCTCCGAGTCGTAGGGGGTGAGTAGAATCCCGCGGTCGGTTTCGACCGCCAGGATACGGTCACCTGCCTCCAATCGGAGGCGATCGGCCACCTCCTTTGGCAGCGTGGCACTGACGGATCCGCCCGCTTGTCGGCCGGTCTGGGAAGGCGTTTTCACATTTCACGGAGCCGTCTCTAAATCGTCGCGACTCCAGTTGCGTCGGGTGTATAACGGTTCCATCCGGCGGCCTATAAAATCCGCGTGATTCATCGCAGGGAGCACAAGACATGACGATCAATTCGATCTGGCGGATTGGGATTGTGTTCGCGGTCAGCATCGCGACTTCGCGGCCTGCCACCGCGCAATCGCCAATCCAATCGTGCAGCGCGACGCCGAAGCCGGCCTGGTGCAACGCCGTGGAAGGAGATCGATCTGAAGGGTGGCTGCCGCAGCACCGTTCCGAGGTCATGGCACGCAACGGCATGGTGACCACCAGCCAGCCGCTGGCCGCGCAGGTAGGTCTGGACATCCTGAAGAAAGGCGGCAACGCGATCGACGCGGCCGTCGCGACAGCGGCCGTCCTCAATCTCGTCGAGCCGATGAATGTCGGTGTGGCCGGCGATTTGTTCGCGATCATCTACGTGGCCAAAGAGAACAAGCTTTACACCTTGAACGCGAGCGGCAAGGCGCCCAGCGAACAAACGCTGGCCCGGATGAACTCGCTTGGTTATTCCTGGAATCCGAAGAATTGGGGTCCGGGGTCCGGAATGCCTCCGGCCGGCATTCTGTCGGTGACCGTGCCTGGCACCGTGTGGGGTTGGGACGAAGTGCTTCATCGATTCGGCACGATGACCTTCAAAGAGACACTGCAGCCCGCCATTGACTATGCCGAGACAGGCTTTCCAATCTCGGAGCGCATCGCCAACGATTGGCGGCTTCCGAAAGGGTTGCCGCCAGTGCCGGCGGTTCCGAGCGGGTGCTGTACCCAAGTCGATCCCGACTCGATCGCCACGTGGTACATCAACGGCCAGCCTCCAAAGGCCGGTCAGATCTACCGCAACCCCGATCTCGCGAAGACGTTTCGGATCCTGCAGGAAAAGGGGCGCGACGGATTTTACAAGGGTGAGACTGCGAAGGCGATTGTCGCCAAGTCGAAGGCGCTAGGCGGGACGATGACACTGGAGGATCTGGCGAACTATGCCGGCGAATGGGTGAACGCCGCGACGACCACCTATCAGGGGTACGATGTCTATACGCTGCCACCACCGGCGCAGACCTGGGCAACTGACGAGATCCTCAACATCCTCGAGGCCTGTGTTCCAACCTGGGCTCCGGGAGAGACGTTGTCCTCTATAGGTCCGGCCAACCCGAAATACTGGCACTTCATGGTCGAAGCGAAAAAGCTGGCTTACAGCGATCTTTTCGCCACGAACGGCGATCCAAACTTCGTCTCGGTACCGCTCGCCGATCTGCTCTCGAAGTCGCACGCGCAGTCGCTCTGCAGTCAGGTCAATCCGACCCGGGCGTCAGCGACGGCCGCGGGCGGCGCGCGGGTAGATGGCGGCGGCGACACGATCGTGCAGTCGACCGCGGATCGCTGGGGCAACATGGTGTCTTGGGTCAATAGCAACTTCGGCGGCTTTGGGTCCGGGCTGACCGTTCCCGGCTACGGTTTTATTCTGCACAACCGGGGATCGCTGTTCACCCTGAATCCAAACAGTCCAAATGTCATCGCGCCTCACAAACGTCCGTTCAACACGCTGTCGGCCGGCTTCGTGATGCAGAACCGTCGTCCGCTCATGACGGTGACACTCATGGGCGGCGATATGCAGGCGCAAGGGATCGCGCAGGTCCTGGTCAACGTGCTCACACTCGGCGCAAACCTGCAGGCCGCGACCGATATCGCACGCTTCCACCATAACCAGGTTCCCAACGTGCTCAGCCTGGAATCGCGGCTCTTCGCGCTCGTCGGTGCGCAGCTCAAAGCGATGGGCCACAACGTGCAGTCGACCACCGGTGGCGCCGTCGGCGGCTACCAGGCGATCATGTTCACGCCCGATCCCGAGGCTCCGACCGCAACCCCAGCCTCGGGGCCGCAGCCCATCAAAGGCTTCTATCGGGCGGGATCCGATCACCGCAAGGATGGGCAGGCGGTGGGGTACTGACGGGTCACGCGGGTCTCGCCGCAATAACCCCGCGCCGTATAACGTGATGTGTCGAACGGTGGCGCCGGTTCGAGGTCACGAACGATGTTTTCGCGGGCTCAGGAATGTTCAGCGTGATGGACGAATGGGGCAACCATTCAGTCGTCCGGTTCCAACTGGTTAAAATCTGGTCAGCCAACTCCAAGTCATTGATTTAAAGTCACTTACAAACCGACCCAAAGCGGTGGACGAAGCAGCCCTCAGGCTCAGGGCAGCACGCGGCTCTTTTTTAGTCCGAAAAATGGACTAAACTGTGTTGGTTATGGACGTCAGTGTTCACGCTGCGAAGACGCAGCTCTCAAAGCTCCTCGATCTCGTCGAGGACGGCGAGGAAGTCGTGATCAAACGGCACGGGCGAGCAGTGGCCCAGCTCGTGCCAGTCCGCCAGCGGCGGCCCTCCGCGCTTGGCGCTATGCGTGGTCAATTCGAGATGGTCGAAGGCTGGGAGCGCCCGCTCAGCGATGAAGAAGCCGAAGCGTTCTGGAGCGGCCGCTAGCCCCGCCCATCTGCTCGATACCAGCACGCTGCTTTGGGGGCTCGAGTCTCCTGAGCGTCTGTCACCGCGTGCGCGCCGCCTCATTGACGCCGGCGAGAACGTCGTGAGTGTAGCCTCTTATTGGGAGGTCGTGGTCAAGACCCACAAGGGTTTGCTTTCAATCGCTGACCTCGCCACATGGTGGCGGCGAGCCACAGAGTTGATGGTCGTGCGAGTATTGCCGATCCGTCCCACCCACGTGACGGCTTTGGCGGCGCTTCCAATGTTGCACAAGGATCCTTTCGATCGCATCCTGATCGCCCAAGCGGTTGCTGAGGGGCTGGACTTCCTCACCAACGACGAGCACATCAGCTCTTACCCGGTGCGAACGATCTGGTGACACCGTGACCAATCAGTCTGCGTTCACCTCTGTCGCTTGCTTGGTCCGCACGCCACTGAATCCCATAGGGAAGCTCAGCTACTGGCGGCTAGAACGGCCGTAATCTCTAAGATTCCTGAAAGGTAACGGCACGCATCCGAAACCGACCGGACGAGGAGACGCGACGGATTCAACGGGCACCACTATGCGGCTCGTTGCCCGGGTTCCTTCGCCAGTGAGACACGCTTCACCTGGAGCGTGATAGTCCATTTACGGAAGTCAAACACGCGCCCGCGCCTCGAGCCGATCCAGATGGACGGCGGTGCCCCGTCAATTCATCGCGGCAGCGACCCCGATGTACCGGGGAAGTCGGGCGTCGCGGTCACGGCGCGCGGCTTCGTCGTAGATGGCCGAGCCGAGGCGGTCGGCTGCGGTGACCCGGTGTTCGGGACCATTGCTGTTACGAACGGGCGGATCTTGCCGATGGTACTCGTGGGGATGCCCACCTTTGCCAGGTCATCAACAGACGCGTATGGCCGCCCTGCGATGATTTTTTTCGCGATCGCGGCGGTAATGTTCGGCAGGCGACTGAGCGCGGCTGCCGACGCGGTGTTCAAGTCCACTGGTCCCTTCAGCCCGTTTTTAGCGACGCGGGTGAGATCCGACCCCGTTGCCGGCGGTGAAACCGTTTGCGCGCCCGGTGCGGCGGCCGAAGCACAGGCGATGAGCGTGATCAAACCGAGTCGCCTCTTCCATCCACACATGATTGGCCTCCAGACGCCGGTATTTCCAGGGGCGGGCGAGCTGAACAAGAAGCTCCCCGCATTGTGGATCGATATCGTCAGCGTCGTTGCCGGCATGTGCTGCAGGACACGTGCCATGGGATTGCGGCCCCTCACACGCCGCAACCGGATACAGCTGTCTCACTCGCGCGAGGCGGCCAGGCTCTTCGGCCGGGCGAAGTGTCCGCCGCTCGGCATCGGCGTCCACCGGCTGACGTTGTAGAGACCAAACTCGAGACCCACGGAAGCCGTGGTAATCTTCAAATTGATGGATGTTGGGGGCCCAGAGTGAACTCCAGGTTGAAAAGGGTGCTGCTCGGGATAGTGCTGGTCGCCGTCGGGGTGTGGGTGTGGAACTTCTCCACCACGTCGCAGACGCCCGAGCGGCCCGTGACCTTCAGCGCCTTCCTGGCGGACGTGGACGCAGGCAAAGTGGAGCAGGTCACGATCACCGGCCACGAGATCGCCGGGATCTCTCGAACCGCGAAGGAACGCTTCCGGACCTACGTGCCGGGGCAGTACAAAGGGCTGGCTAACCAGCTTCTCGAGCGCGGCGTGCTCGTCACCGCGACGGAGCAAACGCAGAGCTCCTTGGCCTGGTTGCTGTATTCGTGGGCGCCGATCCTGCTGCTCATCGGCGTGTGGATCTTCTTCATGCGGCAGATGCAGCGCGGCGGCAACACGGTGCGCTCGTTCGGCCAGAGCAAGGCCACGCTGTCGTCCAGCTCGCGGAAGAAGGTAACCTTCAAGGACGTCGCGGGCGTCGACGAAGCCAGCGAGGAGCTGCAAGAGATTATCGCGTTCCTCAAGGAGCCGGAGAAGTTCCAGAAGCTCGGCGGACGCATTCCGAGGGGCGTGCTCCTGATGGGACCTCCGGGGACCGGCAAAACGCTGCTGGCGCGCGCGGTCGCCGCCGAAGCGAACGTGCCATTCTTCTCAATCAGCGGGTCGGATTTCGTTGAGATGTTCGTCGGTGTCGGGGCCTCCCGCGTCCGCGACCTGTTCGAGCAGAGCAAGAAAAACGCCCCTTGCATCGTGTTCATCGACGAGATCGACGCCGTCGGCCGGCACCGGGGGGCCGGGCTCGGGGGCGGGCACGATGAACGGGAGCAGACGCTCAATCAACTCCTCGTCGAAATGGACGGATTCGAGTCGAACGACGGCGTGATCGTGGTCGCGGCGACCAACCGTCCGGACGTGCTCGATCCGGCGCTGTTGCGACCGGGCCGGTTCGATCGGCGCATTGTCATCAACCGCCCCGACGTCCGTGGACGCGAAGGCATTCTGTCGGTCCATACGCGCAAGATTCCGCTGTCAGATGATGTCGATACCGCGGTGCTGGCGCGTGGAACGCCCGGCTTCTCGGGCGCCGACCTGGCGAACCTCGTGAACGAAGCGGCCCTCCATGCGGCGCGTTCCAACCGCCAGGCCGTGCGGATGATCGACTTCGAGTTCGCGAAGGACAAGGCCTTGATGGGCACGGAGCGACGGTCGATGATCATCAGCGACGCGGAGAAGCGGATCACGGCCATTCACGAAGCCGGCCACGCGCTGCTGACCGTGCTGCTCCCGCACGCGGATCCGGTGCACAAGGTGACGATCATCCCGCGCGGCATGGCGTTGGGACTGACGCAGCAGCTACCGGTCGACGAGAGGCACCATGAGTCGAAGGATGAACTCGACGATGAGATCGCGATGCTGCTGGGCGGCCGTATCGCGGAAGAGATCGCCACCGCTGGCATGATGACGGGCGCCGGCAACGACCTCGGGCGCGCGACTGACCTCGCACGCCGCATGGTGTGCGAGTGGGGCATGAGCGAGGCGATGGGACCGCTCACCTTCGGCAAGAAGACAGCGCCGATCTTCCTTGGCCGGGCCTTCGCGCAGCACCAGGACTACAGTGCACACACGGCCCTGCGGATCGACCAGGAGATCAAGCGCATCGTCAGCGCGAATTACGAGCGCGCGCACAGGATCCTGATCGAGTACAAGGCGGTCCTGGTGAATATCGCCGACGAGCTGTTCAGACGTGAAGTGCTGGACGGCGAACAGGTGCGGCGGATGGCGAGGGGCCTGTCGCTCGACGAGCCGCAGCCCTCGGTGTCGACGGGACCGGCCGCGGCCTTGCCCGACGACGACGACACCCGGCGCCGACAGCAGACGCGTCCGTTGCTGGTGCCGCTGCTTCACGATCCTCTCCCGCAAGGATAGCGGCGTCTTCAGGACTTCCTCCTGTCGAACGCGTACCAGTTCATCCGCCTGGATGGCTTCGCGAATGAAACCCCGCGCCTCGCTGTTGCGCGTACCCGGTAAACCCTGACAGACGGCCGCTCATTTCGTTGCCGCCGTTGCGGCCGGCGCCGCGTCGGCATTGAAGATATCTTCGATCACCTTCCACGAGCCGTCCGATTGTTTCTTCCACACTTCGATGTATTTGCCTCGTTCAATCGACGGCTTTCCTGTCGGGTCGTTCATGGTCAGCGCGTACGTGCCGGCGGTATAGCCGAGATCGCCCGCCACGCTCATGTCGGCCTTCGTCGGACTCCATTGGAGCGCAAAGCCGGGGAGCTGCGTCATGGGCATCAACGCCGCGCGAATCGCCGCCGACCCGTGCGCGACCGGTACGGCTGGCGGATACACTGACGCATCGGGCGCGTAGTACGACATGAACTTGTCCATCGACTTCGACAGGCCCGCCGTGGTCTGCGACCACTCGCGGTCGAGCGCCAGCAGCTTCTGAAGCTCCTCGTTCACGTTGACTGACGACCCGCATGCGGCCGCCAAACATGTACCCGCCAGCATCAGGGACTTCATCCGTCGCATCGCATCCTCCTTGATAGAATGACGCTCCTCTTGCCGCGTTTAACCAAGTCGTCATGATGCGGCGCATCGCGTTCGTCCCGTGTCTGGGGGTCTGCTACTCGGGCCTCAGCCGCCGGACTTCCGCTACGCCGCGCTGCTCCATGCGCAGAGCGAGACGTCGCCGTGGAACGCACGAGCCAGCACTGTTCCGACCTGGCCCGAACCGCCCGGAATGACGAACTTCATGAAACTCCCTTCACTCAGTCGACGAAGCGGCTTCTAAATTGCGGAGTGGGCACGCGACACTTCTCACTCCGGCCGAAGATTCGGTACCGATTCCTGACGACGAGGTCATAGATCAAATCGAGCGCTGCCGTCGGCAGAACACCCGCCGCGGACAGTGATTTCCAAGGCCAGCCGAGCTCGCGTGCGACAAAGATCGCCGCGCCGCTCTTCGTGAACGCCTCGATGCGACGCGTTCTGTAGTTCGCGACGACGTAAAACGAGTTCAAATCGCCGGGATCGCCACCGAACCGCTCGACCATCATTTGGCCGATTGGACTTTGCAGCGATGCGAAGCTGAAGACTGCTCGCTGGTCGTGGGTCAGGAGGAACTGCAAAAGCCGGTTACACAGCCCGCAGACACCGTCGTAGAGGACCAGATGCGCGCCGCTGACGGTTTCCGGCACTTGCACTCCTTCACCAACCATGAATAATATTAGTGAACATGTTCACTACAAATGTCAAGCCCCGTAAACGGGGCCGCCCTTCGGGCCAGACCGCTCAAGGGGCAGCAGCGAGAGAACGCCTGTATTCCATCGCAATTCGACTGATCGCGGAGCGTGGATACGAGGCGACGACCCTTCGAGATATTGCGAGAGAGGCGAACGTAAGTGTGGGGTTGCTTTATCGGTACTTTCCGAGCAAGCAGGCGGTCATCATTGCCCTCTACGACGAGCTTTCGGCCGAGTTCGCCAAGCGAGCGGCGAGTATGGAAACGGGCAAGTGGCGCGATCGTTTCCTGTTCACGCTTCAGACGAGCCTTGATGTGCTGCAGCCGCACCGCGTCACTCTGCGCGCGCTCATTCCGGTCCTCATCGGCGACCCGGATGACGGCGTGTTCGCAGCAGGGACGGCGTTCTCGCGACAGCGCGTCCAGCACGTGTTCGAGGAAGCGATTACCCGATCGGCGGACGCCCCGAAGTCGGCGCTGGGCGAGGCACTCGGAAGTCTTCTGTATCTCGTGCACCTTGCGGTGTTGTTGTGGTGGCTGCTCGACAAGACACCGAAGCAGCGGGCGACCGTCGCGCTCGTCAAGTTGACGAATCAGATGCTGCCGTCCGCGGCGCTCACGCTTCGGCTGCCGCCTGTTCGGCGCTTCGTCCTGACGATGGACGAACTGATACGTGAAGGACTGATTGGCAGTCCTGTCGCAGCCTGAGGCACCGGGATGTTCCTCACGCGACGCCCATCGGCGGCTGTCATCGAAGGGTTTCTCGATGCCTCTCGCGATCTTCCGCTGTCATACAAGCCAGTCGGGATCGTTCGTCACGCAGCTATCGACGGTCGGTTCGATGAGCAAGTTGTGGTGATTGGGCACGGCGACGAAGATTTCGAGCGCGCACGCGCTGCGCTGACGGATTGGAAACAGTTCGACATTGGGTGGGTCGAGACGTTTCCCGAAGGGGCACCGATCGTAGCCGGCACCGTGGTGGCAGTCTTGATTCGGCACTTCGGATTCTGGTCGTTGAACGGCTGTCGAGTCGTCTATCCAGCGGACTCTTGGAAAGACGAGCGTCATGTCGGCTTCGCGTACGGAACGCTTACGAATCACGCTGAGAGCGGCGAAGAGCTGTTCGAAGTGTTTACCGATCCGCAGTGCGGCAACGTTCTGTACAGGATCCGCGCGATGTCCTGGCCGCAGGCAACGCTCGCGCGCGTAGGGCAACCGATCGTACGCGCGCTCCAGGCTCGGTTTCGCAGGGACTCTGTCGCGGCAATGAAACGAGCGACGTCCTCCGGCAGAGTCCGATTATGAGCGTCTACGTCGAGATTCTCCTTCGCGCTCCCTTCGAGGCGATCTGGTCTCACACGCAAACACCCGGTCTGCACGAGCGCTGGGATCTGCGTTTCTCTCAAATCGACTATCTGCCGAAAACTGGTCCCGACGCGCCGCAGCGATTCCGGTACACGACTCGGATGGGGTTCGGCCTTCACATCAGCGGTCAGGGCGAGACGCTGGGACAACGTGACTTGGCAGATGGCACTGCCACCTCGGCTCTGAAGTTCGGCTCCGATGAGCCGCTTTCCATCATTCGCGAGGGCAGTGGTTACTGGAAGTATATTCCGACAATCGAGGGTGTTCGCTTCCTCACCTGGTACGACTACCGAACCCGGTTCGGTGCTGCGGGCGCGCTTTGCGATCGACTCGTCTTTCGTCCCCTGATCGGTTGGGCGACAGCCTGGAGCTTCGATCGTCTGCGGCTGTGGCTCGAGGAGCGGGTCGAACCCGCGCTCGCGCTCCGGAACGCGGTCATCCACTTCGTCGCTCGCGTGGCGCTGTCGGGCATCTTCGCCTATCAGGGTCTCGTTCCCAAACTGATTGTCCGACACTGGGACGAACTTTCGATGCTACGCGCCGCAGGAATTCCCGCGACGTTCACGGCAGCAGTTCTCTCGGCGCTTGGAATCGCCGAAATCGCGCTCGCCGTCGCCTTGCTCGTTTCATGGTCTCGATCTTGGCCCGCCTGGATTTGCGCAATCGCGATGCCGATCGCAACGACGATGGTCGCGCTCCATTCGCCGATGTTCTTCAAAGCCGCCTTCAACCCCTTCTCGTTGAATCTGGCCGTAGCGGCTCTGGCAGCCATCGATCTCATCGTTCTACCGGGCGTACCGTCGGCAGCTCGTTGTTTGCGACGTGCCCGCTCGGAGAAACCATGACTTCAATCTATCAGCGCGCGCTCGGCGACGATTTCTTCCGCTTGCATCCGCAGGTTCAACGACGCTTTGGGTTCTCAAGCGCTGACGGTATTGCCGCGATCGGCACAGGTGTTATGGATGAGATCTGGAAGGGCCCGTTCTACACCGAACCCTTTCTCCATATCGGCAGCTGGCGCCGAATCATGTTTCCGGAGACCGGACAGAGGATTCCATTCACGATTGAGAACTACGCGTTTCTCGATCAGTTCGGACGCGAGACGGTTTCTTGGATTCGCACCTTCAAATCACGCCGTACGCGTCGATTCGACGCGTACATGATCTACAGCGATGCCCGACGCCGGATCGTGGACTATCTCGGGTCGCACGAACACTTGGCCGTTGACATCGAATTGTCAATAGATGACGAGGGTGGTCTCCGACTGCGTTCCGGTGCGCAACGCTTTTACGAGGGCGTGATCGGCTTCAGCTTTCCGATGCTGTTTAGCGGGGTGGCTGATGTGCGGGAGTGGTACGACGACCGCGCGCGGTGTTTCCGAATCATCGTTGACGTCCGCAACCGAGTATGGGGTCGATTGTTCGGCTATCGCGGTAGCTTCACCGTCGAGTGGCGGCAAGTTGTGCCCGGGCAGATTCCAAGCCACATCATGCCGCTGCGTCAGGAACGGCGAGATTAGGACCCCACCCTTGCGTGATTATGCAGACCCCGCCGTAACGCGACATGACGAAGGTCCGGGCTATCTTGCGCTATGCTGCGATGAGACGGGGAGATGGAATAGGTAGGCCGGTCTAGGCGGCACGGCTCCGACCGGTCTTAATCTCAAGAGGAATATCGATGGCCAAATGGGTGTTCGAGCCAGGCCATACCGCCGCGGAGTTCCGAGCCCGGCACATGATGGTCACTAACGTCCGTGGTGCCTTCAAGAACGTGCATGGCACTTTGGACTTCGACCCCGAGAATCCCCGCTTATCCGCTGTGCAGGCAACAATCGACGCCGCAGGCATTTGGACTGGAGAACCTCAACGCGACGCTCATCTGCGCAGCGCTGACTTCCTCGACGTTGAGAACCATCCACACATCACCTTCAGAGGCGATCAGGTGGAGCTGAGCGGTGAGCACGATTATGCCGTCACTGGCGAGCTCACAATCCGGGGCGTCGCCCGGTCCGTCTCTCTCAGGGTCAGCTACCTCGGTCACTGGCAAACGCCCTGGTGGGAAGAGGAAGACGGAAAGTGGGTCGACAAGGGGCCGAGGTTGCGTGCGGGCTTTCTCGCGACGACAGAGATCAATCGTCATGACTTCGGTGTGCGGTGGAACGACACGATGGACAAGGGCGGCGTGGTGGTCGGTGACACAGTGTGGATCACGATCGATGTCGAGGCGGTTTGGCAGAGTGCTTGACACATTCCCGTCGCGCGTCGCGGGAGCGCAGGGTAAGACTTGCCTCAACCATTCAGTCGTCCGGTTCCAACTGGTGAAAATCTGGGCCACCGGGATAGCGGCCGATCTCCACAGAGCTTGCCGGTTCCGGTAGGTCTGACTCCACTACAATGAGTGCGCCGGGCTCTTCTGGAGCTGTCCCATGGCCCTCAATGCCGGCGCTCGCCTCGGCCCGTACGAAATCCTCTCTGCCCTTGGCGCGGGCGGAATGGGCGAGGTCTACAAGGCCCGCGACACGCGGCTGGATCGCAGCGTCGCGATCAAAGTTCTCGCACCAGAGATCGCCGGCGACCCAGACCTGCGCGCGCGGTTCGAACGCGAGGCGCGCGCCGTCGCAGCGCTCGACCACACGCACATCTGCGGCATTTACGATGTCGGCGAAGCCAACGGCACGCACTTCATCGTCATGCCCTATCTCGACGGACAGACGCTCGCCGCGCGACTGGAGCGAGGTCCGCTCCCGCTGGACCAGACACTGAAAATCGCCGTGGAAGTGGCCGACGCGCTCGACAAGGCGCACCGCCATGGAATCACCCACCGCGACCTCAAACCCGCCAACATCATGCTGGTGCGTAAGGGCGGACCTTCAGGTCCTCCCGACGCCAAGCTGCTCGACTTCGGCCTCGCGAAGCTGCGCGGGTCCGCGGCGCCGATCTCGATGTCGGGGATGACACGCCTCACCAGCGCCACGTCGAACACGGCGCACGGAACGATCCTCGGGACCGTGCACTACATGGCGCCGGAACAGGTCGAAGGCCGCGACGCCGACGCGCGCACCGACATCTGGGGGCTCGGCGTGGTCATCTACGAAATGGTGACCGGGAAGCGACCATTCGAGGGCAAGTCCCCGGCGAGCATCATCGGCGCAATTCTCAAGGATGTGCCGCCGCCGATGGCGTCGCGCGACCGGCTTGTGCCGCCGACACTCGATCACATCGTCAGCCGGTGTCTCGCCAAAGATCCGGACGATCGCTGGCAGTCGGCGCGTGATGTGATGCTCGAGCTCCAATCGGTGCGCGACCCGACTGCGCATGCACGCGATGCGACGATCGCACCGACTCGATTGCGATGGCCACTTCTTATCGCGGCCTGCCTCGCAGGTCTCGCGTGTGGCGCATTTGTCGTCTGGCTGGCCGGCCGATCTGAAACCCGAGCGAGCGGCACGCCGGTCATCGAGCATGCGGCGCGTGTTACCCACCAACCCGGTTTCTCCGAATGGCCCACCTGGTCGCCCGACGGCAAGCTCTTCGCGTTTACCTCGAACCGAGACGGCAACTTCGAAATCTACGTGCGCCGCGTCGAAGGCGGGCAGGAGGTCAACGTGACCAACAGCCCGGCTGATGACGTACAGCCGGCGTTTTCTCCGGATGGGACGTCCATCGTGTTCGTCTCGACACGCTCATCGCGTACCGGCCTCATCAAGGTTGGCAGCGTCATTGGATTCTACACGCGGACCTATGGCGGCGACATCTGGGTGACGCCCGCGCTGGGCGGCCAGGCGCGGCGTCTGGCCGAAAACGGCAACTTTCCGGTCTGGAACCCGAACGGCCGGACAGTGCTTTACGTCACGGGCCGCGAGGACCGCCGGGAGATCTTCGAGGTGTCGATCGATGGAGGCCGGCCGACTCCGATTCTGCCCGCTACTATGGCCCGGTGGGACATTGTCCGCCTGGCGTACTCACCGAACGCTCGTTGGATCACGTTTGAGACCGCCGATCGAGAAGTGTTCGCGATGCCAGCTGGTGGAGGCGCACCGACAGAGCTTCTGCGCGGGAGCAGCCACGTCTGGGACCCGAGTGGCCGACGCGTCTACTACGTCAACCAGGAAGCTGGTGAGGGCACTCGGGTCGAAGCGGCCGACCTTCAGGAAGGCGCGAGTGGTCCGGCGGTCGCGCGCGTCACGATTGCGGGCGTCAGCACCGGAACGCTGAAGGATCTAGCGATGGCGTCGGATCGACAGCATCTCCTGGCGGCAGGAGTCGAAGAATCGATGAACCTGACTCGCGTGCCTCTGACCGCCGGTGGCGGCGACGTCGCCGGCGCGGAGGAGGAGCTGAGCAGCGGCCAGGTGCGGGATCAATATCCGACCGTTTCTCCTGACGGACGACGGATCGCCGTTGGCAGCAACCGTATCGACCAGCAAGAACTGTGGATCGTCGACGTAGCGTCGCGGCGCTGGGAACGGGTTCAGATGCCGACGGGCCCAAATGCATGGACTACCCTGGCTTGCTGGTCCCACGACAACCAGCACCTGGTCGCGCGGAGACTCTTCCTGAACGGAACAAGCGCCTACTGGCTCGTCGCGCTCGATGGAAGCTCGGCGGAACAACTGCTGCCGCCCAGGGAAGCAGTTAGCGGCGGGTTTGCGTGTAATTTTTCACCCGACAACGCCCGCCTGGTGGTCACGCATCGCGTCGGCGAATTCAGTCAACTATTCGTGCTCGATCCCGCTACGCGCCGCGAGCAGCAGCTGACCACGTCGCCTTCGCACAAGTATGAGGCGTCGTGGTCGCCCGACGGCCGCTGGCTGGCGTTTGCAGCCAGCACCGCCGGTGCGATGCAGGTCTGGAGAATTCCTGCGGCTGGCGGCCCTGCCAGCGAGGAGCAGCAGCTGACCACCGGCTTCGAGCGGATGTTTCACCCCTTCTATTCGCCGGACGGGCGATGGCTGTACGTGCAGCCGAGTCATCGGAACATCCAGCGGATGCCAGCGGACGGCGGACCGCTGCGGCCGGTCACTCATTTTCCAGAATCAGGTTTGTTCCTGGAGGAGCCGACCATCTCGCCGGACGGCCGGTGGCTTGTGTACAACCGTGGCAAAGGTGGATCGTCGCTCTGGATGCTGACGCTCGGGACATCGTGATGAACCGGCTGCATATCAGCCAGGTGCTGAGAACCCTCGCGCTGGTTGGACGAGCATCAGCCGACCCAGTGTCCACGGCTGGGTCTACATTGAAGTCGAAGTCTGCCTGAGAGCTTCAAGGCGCCGCCACCACTGCACGAAGTGGCTCGCAACACATTGCGACGCGGCGGCCTATGTGTCATCTATCCTGCGTGTGTCGCCGCTTGTTGGGGGTAAGACGGATGGCCAAGAGGATCTTCAAGTCGAGTTCTTCTTCTGTTGACAGCGTCGCAAGATATCCTCAAGATCTCCCTCGTATTGCCTTCCATCTCGTGCGTGACACGCCTCGGAGGACATTATGAAAACCATCCTTGTGTGCGCGATCGTCGCCGCGGCGGCTTTTTCGCTCGTAGTCGAATCTGCGTCTGGACAGACAACCAGTGGCCAGATCAGCGGCCAAGTCCTCGACCCAGGGAATCAACCAATTCCTCACGCGACGGTCACCCTGACCAACCAACTGACGAATGCGCAGCGCGTTGTCACCACTGATGACTCAGGCGCCTTTGTGTTCGTCTCTGTGCAGCCCGGCACCTTCTCGATTTCCATCGCGGCCGAGGCGTTCAAGACGTTTACCAAACGAGATTTGATGCTGACGGCATCGGAACGGTTGTCGGCGGGGACCGTGCACATGGAAATCGGTGGGATCACCGAACAGGTTTCGGTTGTTGCCGAGGTCACGCCGGTGCAAACCGTCAGCGGGGAGCGTTCCGCGCTGATCGATGACAAGCAAATGGAAACATTGTTGGTCCCGGGTCGTAACTACGAAGATTTGAGCCGGATCCTTCCCGGAGTCGTTGCGACGGCTACCGTTGGACAGGACCAG
>DASZHO010000016.1:0-19457 GCA_035937795.1 Vicinamibacterales bacterium
CGGGACTTTCGCGTTCGACTTGCATGTGTTAGGCACGCCGCCAGCGTTGATTCTGAGCCAGGATCAAACTCTCATGTTTAAGCTTCCTCAAACACTCAAGCCGATTGCTTTGGCTCTCGCGTTGTTCTTACTAGTTTGTCAAGTTATAGGTGGTTCACCGCTCGACGCCCGGCCCAAACCAGAACCAGTCGCCTTGAAACGCGATGCCACCCGCTGATAACTCGACGGGTTGTTACATGCTCTCTCTATCTAGTTTTCAAAGAACCGACGCCTGCCGGACCCGGAAGCCCGCTCCCGGCAGTGCTCCCCGACGGCCATAACAAACCGTTTTTGGGGGAACCTTCTGAAGTTACTACAGAAGGTATTGGTTGTCAACCCGGCCGGTTTCGTCGAGATGTCTACTGGTGTCTTCTGACTTGCCGAGGCAAAAAAAATGCTCCGTCTTTGGAGTCGGAGCAACAGTCCGGCAACCCGCCGGAACCCGCCTACCGAATCGTGTCCGCCGATTGTCAATACACGCGCCCGGGGTGGGAATCGTTCCCCTTCAATGTCTCGACGTCAGCGGTTATTGGCTGAGCAGGCTTTGCCGAGCACCGAACCCCGCGCGCGCTATCTAACGAACCCTACTGCCGCCTATGGTGCCTATGTGGCGACGGTCAGCATGGCCCGCTCCATTCATAATACGGGAGACCGCCCAACTGGTCAAGTCTCGTGGAATCGGACGCGGAATCATTCCTGAATCTTCACAATCCGGCGCTCCCGCTGCCCCTTTCTCAAGACAATCACCGACCGCGAGATCGCGTCGGCCATCGTCATGACGCCCCGTTCGTCGGTGAAACGGCGGTCGTTGACGTACAGCCCGCCCTGCTTGATCAACCGGCCCGCCTCCGCCTTGGAGGCGGCCAGCCCGGTCCTGACGGTCATTTCAGCAGCCGATACCCCCGCGTCCAGCTCCCCTGCGGCCATGGTGATCGAGGGCGCGTCGTCGAAGACCATCAGGATGTCGTCGACCGATGCCTGCGCGAGCGGACCGCCGAACAGCACGGCGGCGGCGCGCTCGGCGCGCACGACGTGGTCGGTGCCGTGCACAAGTTCGGTGACGTCGCGCGCCAGCGCGCGCTGGGCTTCCCGCTGCTCGGGGCGCGTTTCGAGGGCCTGCTCGAGCTCGCCGATCTCGGGCTGCGTCCGGAAGGTGAAGTACTTGAGATACGACACGACATCCCGATCGTCGGCGTTCAGCCAGAACTGATAAAAGCGGAACGGCGACGTCTTGCCGGCGTCGAGCCAGATGGTGCCCGCTTCGGTCTTGCCGAATTTTGTCCCGCTCGACGTCGTCAACAGCGGCATCACGACGCCGTGCGCCGGCTTGCCTCGCAGCTTCCGGATCAAGTCGCAGCCGGCCACGATGTTCCCCCATTGATCGCTGCCGCCCAGCTGCAGCGTGCATTTGAAGCGATCGTGGAGGACGAGAAAGTCGTAGGCCTGGAGCAGCGAATAGCTGAACTCGGTGAACGAAATGCCATCCTCGCTTTCCAGACGCCGGTTCACCGAGTCCTTGGCGAGCAGGTAATTGACGGTGAAATACTTGCCGACGTCGCGCAGAAATTCCATCGCGCTCATCCTGGTGAGCCAGTCGGCGTTGTCGACAAATCGTACCGCCGGTCCCTCCGCATTCTTCTCGAGGAGCTTCGAGAGCTGCGCGCGCACCCCCTCGACGTTGACCCGGACGTCGTCGGCCGAGAGCAGCATGCGCTCTACGGTTTTGCCGCTCGGGTCTCCGATGAGGCCCGTGCCGCCGCCGAGCAGCGCAATGGGGGAATGCCCGAAGCGCTGCAGGCGCTTCATGGCGACGATGGGGACGAGCGTGCCGACGTGGAGGCTCGAGGCGCTGGGATCGAAACCGATGTAGGCGCTGACTTTTTCGCGCGCGAGCAGTTCGCGCGCGCCGTCGGTGGCATTGGCCAGCTGCCCGCGCCATTCAAACTCGAGAAAGACATCGCTCATCGGGTACCTATTGTAATGTCCGGGCGCAATATCCGGGCTCGCACGTGATGTCCGGGCCCGAGATGAACACTCGCGAGGCCAAGGCGGCCGCGAGCGCGCAGCCGGCTGCGGCTTGCCGATGCCGGACGAGCGGGCCTCGCGCGCGCGTTATGGTACCGTAACTCGGTGATTCTCTCGCGGCGGTCAGCCATCAACGCGTTGGTCGCCGGCGGCGTCGGTACGACGATCGGCACGGGCGCCTACGGCCTCGCGTATGCGCGCCATCAACTCCAGGTGGTGCGCATGTCGCTCGAGGTCTCGAGCCTGCCGCCTGCGCTCGAGGGCTTGCGCATCGGCCTGATCACCGATCTTCATCACAGCGAAATGGTGCCGCTGCAGGACGTCGAGCGGGCCGCGGCGCTGACGATGGCCGAGCGTCCCGACTTGATCGTATTGGGCGGCGACTTCGTGTCGTGGGGCGATCGGAACTACGTCGTTCCGTGTTCGGAGGGGCTCGCGCGCCTGAGCGCGCCGCTTGGCGTATACGCGGCGCTGGGCAACCACGACGACGACCGCGATATGCCGGCGGCGCTCAACTCCAATGGTTTCACCGTCCTGCGCGATGCGCGCACGACCATTTCGGCGCGCGGCGAAAGACTGGAGCTCGCCGGGATCAGGTTCTGGACCCAGCGGCCTCGCGATATCGCACGTGTCCTCCGCGGTGCGGAGGCGCCGGTCATTCTGATTGCGCACGATCCCCGGCGGCTGGCCGAGGCCGCCGCGTTGGAGGTGGGCTTGGTGCTGTCGGGCCACACCCACGGAGGCCAGGTCGTGTTGCCCGGCGTGGGAGCCATTGCGGCGAGGAAGTTTCCGGTGGTGGCCGGCGCCGCCGTTCGCGACAAGACGTCGATCTTCGTCAGCCGCGGCGTCGGCACGGTGTACCTGCCTTACAGATTCAACTGTCCGCCGGACGTATCGATCCTCACGCTGACCCGCCGCGTGTAGAAACGAGATCGGGAGTCGACCTCGTTCATGTCACCACCCGCCGGCCGTCCAGACGCCAATGCTGGTCGAGCAGGATCCGAATAGCCTGGGGATAGAGCTTGTGTTCCTGCTCGAGAATGCGCGCCGCGAGCGTCTCCGGGCTGTCATCGTCGTGCACCGGCACGGGCTGCTGAAGGACGATTGGCCCGCCGTCCAGCTCAGTCGTGACCAGGTGGACGGTGACGCCCGTGTATTTCGCCCCATGCTCCCACGCCTGGTACTGCGCGTTCAGCCCTGGAAACGCGGGGAGCAATGACGGGTGGATATTCAAGACGGCGTTCGGGAACGCCTCGATAAACACCGGGCTGAGCAGCCGCATGAAGCCGGCGAGACAGACCAGTCCGACATTGCGAACTTTCAGCTGCCCGACCAGCTCGCGATCGTAGTCCTCGCGCGTCGGAAATTTCGACTTGTCCTGGTCCAGGACGACGGTCTCGAGGCCCGCTTTCGCTGCCCGCTCCAACCCTGCCGCGTCGGCGCGGTTTGAGATGACCACGGCGAGCTCGGCATCAAGCTCGTGTGCGGCAATCGCGTCGATGATCGCCTGCAGATTGCTGCCGCGCCCCGAAATGAGCACGCCCAGACGTCGCGAACCGCGCGAAACGAGATCGGGACTTGTTTTCACACGCGCACGTCTCCGTGGCCCGCCACCACCTCGCCCAGGGCTATCGGGCTCTCGCCTTGATCTTTCAGGATGCCCCTTGCCAGGTCGGCTTCCGCGGGCGCGCAGACGAGGATCAGCCCGATCCCCATGTTGAAGGCGCGGAACATCTCCTCGCGAGGGACCTCTCCGGCCTCTTGCAGGAGTGTGAAGAGCGGCGGAACGGGCCAACTGTCGCGCTCGATCCGCGCGCCCGTGTCCTGGGGCAGGATCCGCGACAGGTTGCCCGGGATACCGCCGCCGGTGATATGCGCCATGCCCTTCACCAACCGCCGCTCCAGCAGCGGACGTACGCACTTCAGATACGAGCGGTGCGTGCGGAGCAGCGCGCCTGCCACCGTATCCCCTACCTCAGGCAGGAGACTGTCGGCTTTCAAGCCGAGCGTCTCGAACACGATTCGCCGCGCCAGCGAGTATCCGTTGGTATGCAGGCCAGTGGACGGCAGGCCAATCAGGCGATCGCCGGCCTTGATCTCGCGGCCGTCCAGGAGCCGCTTGCCCTCGACGACCCCGACGATGAAACCGGCAAGATCGTATTCGCCCGCGTTGTAGAAACCGGGCATCTCCGCGGTCTCGCCGCCAATGAGCGCGCAGCCGTTCTCGGCGCACGCGCGCGCCATGCCCCCCACGACCTGTTCGGCGACGTCGGGCTCGAGGCGCCCCGTGGCGAGATAGTCGAGGAAAAACAGCGGCTCGGCGCCGTGCACGAGAATGTCGTTGACGCAGTGATTCACGAGATCGGCGCCCACCGTGTCGTGAATACCGGACATGAACGCAATCTTCAGTTTGGTGCCGACGCCGTCAGCGCTCGAAATCAGCACCGGGTCGGCGTATTTCGTGGCCGGAAACCGGAACATCCCGCCAAAGGCGCCGATGTCCGAGAGGACCCCGGGGGTGAAGGTGGCGCGGGCGATCTTCTTGATGCGCTGAACAGCTGCGTCGCCGGACTCGATGTCGACGCCGGATTGTCGATAGTCCATTGGGGAGGGCAAAGAGCCGGTCAGAACTCAAGTTTGTCGATCAGCATCTGGCCGACCTTGCGCGTCGCCGATTCTTCCGGCGCCTGCCAGTACCCGCGCCGCACGGTCGCGAAAAACACCTCTTTTCCGTAGTCCTCTTCGAGCATGTCGAAGCCCTCGGCCACGAGATCGATCGCCTGGTCGCGTTTTGGCGAGGTTTCGAGAAACGACAGCATCAGCGGGGCGTTGCGAATCGCGACCGTGCCCACGCCGAGCGCCATCGGCGCGCGCGGCGGATCGCTCGACGGAATGCCCACGTCGAACAGCGCCTGCAAGGCCCGGACGTCGCCCGAATTGGCGAGCGCCACAAGGCTGCTGACGGTGTTTCTCAACAGCTCCTGATAGCCCGGATTTCTGTCCGCGAACTTCAGCGTCTCGATGAGGTACGCCAGATGCGCATCGCAGTTGACCCCGAGCAAACAGATCGCCGCCGCAATCGCCGGCTGCGTTTCGCGCGGCGCGGCGCGCTGGATCGCGGCGAGCGCTTCGAGCGCGCGCTGATCCTTCAGCTTGCCGAGCGCGATCACGGTATCGATCTGCAACGGCCCGCCAAGGCGCGCAATCTGCAGGAGCGATTCCAGCGCGTAGGTCGCGCGATAATCGCCGACCGCCTCGATCACGGCGCTCCTGAAGTAGTCCTCGCCGCGGCCGACTTCCTGCAGCAGCGTATCGCGCACCCGCGGATCGCCGCCCTGCGCCGCCAGCGCGCGGACGAGCGCCGGCCGCACGAACTCGCTCTCTTCACGGTCGAGCGCCTGCAGCAGCGCGGGAATCATCTCGGCGGCCGGATGGTGCTCGTAGTATTCGTAGGCCACGGTGCGCAGGCGATCGTTCGGGTTGGCGACGATATCGCGCATCACCGCCGGCGTGCGCGCGTCGTTGAAGGAGGTCAGCAGCACGAGCGCACGGAAGCGGACGTACGCGTTGCCGTTGCTCTCGACGGCATGGATGAGCGCAGGCGTCACGGCATCGGCCGGCGCGCGGCGCAACGCGCGGGCGGCGTTCACGCGCGCGGCAAACGCGGCGCTGCTGGCGGCGGCGTCCACGGTGCCGAGCGCATCGATGGAGGCCTGGATGGCCTGCGGCGTCATCGCCTGCGGGCCGCGCTCCTGTGCGGCCGCGGAGGCTGGAGCGGCCGGCGGCGGAGCGGGCGCTTGCGCGCGCACCGGGCGGGCGCCGACGAGCGCGGCGAGCGCGACGGCGACCAACGCGCCACTACGTCTTGACGGGATCGGCATCGAGTTTGAGCGCCAACTGGAGATAGGCGGCCTCGTTGCGGGGAAACGCCACCGGATACTGGCCTGTATAACACGACGTGCAATACGAGCTGCGCCGCGACCCCACCGACGACAACAGCCCTTCGAGGCTGAGATACCCCACGCTGTCGGCCTCGATATATTTCCGGATCTCCTCCAGCGTGTGCGTCGCGGCGATCAGCTCCGACCGCCGCGGCGTGTCGATGCCGTAAAAGCACGGCGAGATCGTCGGCGGGCAGCTGATGCGCAGGTGAATTTCCCTGGCGCCCGCTGCCTTCATCATCTTCACGATCTTGCGGCTGGTCGTGCCGCGCACCAGCGAATCATCCACGAGCACCACGCGCTTGCCGTCGAGGATGCTGCGCACCGGGTTCAGCTTCACCCTGACGCCGAAGTGGCGAATCGACTGCTGCGGCTCGATGAACGTGCGGCCGACGTAATGATTGCGGATCAGGCCCACCCGCATGGGAAGGCCCGATTCCTCGGCGAATCCGATCGCGGCGCACACGCCCGAGTCGGGCACCGGCACCACCACATCGGCATCGGCCGGCCGTTCGCGCGCGAGCAGGCGCCCGAGGTTGGTTCGCACCTCGTTCACACTCTCGCCGAACACGTAGCTGTCGGGTCGCGAAAAATACACGTGCTCGAAGATGCACTGCGCAGGCTGCGCGGGAGCGAACGGCTTGAACGATTGCACCCCCGACGCGCTGACGATCACGATTTCGCCGGGCTCGACGTCGCGAACGTAGGTGGCGCCGATCAGATCGAGCGCGCACGTCTCCGAGCACACGATCACCGCGTCGCCAAGCCGTCCGATCGCCAGCGGCCGGAACCCGTGCGGATCGCGCACCGCAATCAACCGATCTTTGGTGCACATCACCAGCGAAAACGCGCCCTGGACGTGGGATATCGCCTCGACGAGCGCCTCGTCGACGGTCGCCGCGCGCGAGCGCGCGTAAAGATGAAGGATGACTTCCGTATCGGTCGTCGTTTGAAAGATCGACCCGTGGCGGACGAGCTCTTCTCGCAGCTCGATGGCATTGATCAGGTTGCCGTTGTGCCCCACGGCGATCTGTCCATGCGCGCAGTCGATGAGAATCGGTTGCGCGTTGTCCACGCTGCTGTCGCCCGCGGTCGAGTAGCGGACGTGCCCGATGGCGAGACGGCCGGGCAGCTTCTCCAGCGTCTTCTCCGAAAACGCTTCGTTGACGTAGCCCATCGATTTCGAGAGCCGCACCTGGTCGCCGTCGGACGCCGCGATGCCCGCGCTCTCCTGCCCGCGGTGCTGGAGCGCGTACAGGCCCAGGTAGGTGAGGTTGGCGGCCTCGGGATGGCCGAAGATGCCAAACACCCCGCAGTAGTGTTGAAATTTGTCGGCCACGGTCTTCACCAATGACGGGTTACGCAGCCCGCTGCTTGAAATGGTTTTCGAGCGCCGTGTCCCAGGTCGCTTCGGCTTCGTGCACCGCCACGTCGATCACCGGCCGTCCACCCACCGAGACCCGGATTCTGCCGCCGCCGGTCGTGCCGATTTCCCTTGCCGGTACGCCCGCCGCCCGCGCGCGTTCGAGCAACGCCGGAAGCTGCTCGCGCGACACCGACACCACCGCGCGCGACGCCGATTCCGAATACAACGCCGCCGTCAACGACCAGCCCTCGGCGGCATCGTCGACGAGCGGCACGGGCGCCACATCCACGTCCAGGCCGATGCCGCCCGTGCCGAACGTGCATTCGGCCAGCGCGACCGCGAGCCCGCCTTCGGCGCAATCGTGCGCCGACCGGAGCATGCCGTCGCGAGCGGCGGCAACGACGAGGCGCTGCAGCGCGCGTTCGGCCTCGAGATTCACGTCCGGCGGCACCCCCGCCACGAGATCCTGCGTCGCTTTCAAGTACTCGCTCCCGCCCAGCTCGTTCAGGCTTTCGCCGAACAGCACGATCGCCGAGCCGCCCTCGCGAAAACGTCGCCCGAGCGCCTTGCTCGCGTCTTCAATCAGCCCGACGACACCAAGGACAGCCGTAGGATAAATCGCGCGTCCATCGGTTTCGTTGTAGAGGCTGACGTTGCCGCCGGTAATCGGAATATCCAGCGCCCGGCACGCCGCCGAAATCCCCTCAACCGCCCGCGCGAACTGCCACATGATCTCGGGCCGCTCGGGATTGCCGAAGTTCAGACAGTTGGTGGCGCCAATCGGCTCTCCACCGGCGCATGCCACGTTTCGCGCGGCTTCGGCGACCGCGAGCATCGCCCCCCGATACGGATCCAGGTAACAGTAGCGGCCATTCCCATCCACCGACATGGCGAGCGCGCGATCGGTGCCCTTGATCCGGACGACGCCCGCGCCCATTCCAGGCAGCACCAGCGTGTTTGTGCGAACCATATGATCATACTGCCGAAACACCCATCGCTTGCTGGCAATGACGGATGAACCGAGCAGCATGAAGAACGCGGCGGTCTCCGAAACCGGCGGACGCGCTCCGAGAGAAAGCCGCGGAACGTTCGGCGCCGGGGCCTCCATTGGGCGCCGGTACACCGGCGCGTCATCGGTGAGCGCGGCGTTGGGAATCTCCGCCACGACCTCGCCGCGATCTCGAACGCGCAGTTTTCCGTCCGCCGTCACCTCGCCGATGCGGGCGGCGTGCAGATCCCACTTCTCGAAGATCTCCTCCACCTCGCGCTCGCGCCCGCGCTTGACGACCAGCAGCATCCGCTCCTGGGATTCCGACAGCATGATTTCGTAGGGAGTCATGCCGGTCTCGCGCTGTGGAACGCGCGACACGTCGATATCGATGCCCGCGCCGCCGCGCGATCCCATCTCGCTCGTCGAGCAGGTGAGGCCCGCCGCGCCCATATCCTGAATGCCGACCAGCGCGTCGCTCTTCATCACCTCGAGGCACGCCTCGAGCAGCAGCTTTTCCATGAACGGATCGCCCACCTGCACCGCCGGGCGTTTTTCCGCCGACTTCTCGTCAAACTCGGCCGACGCCATCGTCGCGCCATGAATGCCGTCGCGCCCCGTCTTGGCGCCGACGTAGTACACGGGATTGCCCGTTCCCCTCGCCACGCCTTTGACGATCTCCTCGATCCGGGCAATGCCGAGGCAGAACACGTTCACGAGAGGATTGCCGGTGTAGCAGTCTTCGAACGCGATCTCGCCGCCGACGGTTGGAATGCCGATGCTGTTGCCGTACCCGGCGATGCCGGCGACGACCCCTTCCATGTTCCGGCGCACGCCCGGATCGGCCAGCGATCCGAAGCGCAGCGAATTCATCAGCGCGATCGGCCGCGCGCCCATCGTGAAAATATCGCGAATGATTCCACCCACTCCGGTGGCAGCGCCCTGATACGGCTCGATGAACGACGGATGGTTATGCGACTCGATTTTGAAGACCGCCGCGAGGCCGCCGCCCACGTCCACCGCGCCCGCGTTTTCGCCCGGCCCCTGCAGAACCCTGGCGCCCGTCGTCGGAAGCGTCCGAAGATGCACGCGCGAGCTCTTGTAGCTGCAGTGTTCGGACCACATCACGGAGAAAATGCCGAGCTCGGTGAGGGTCGGCTCCCGTCCCAGGGCCTGCACGATGCGGAGGTACTCGTCGGACGTCAGCCCGTGGCGGGCGAGCGTTTCCTTGCCGTGGACCTCCGGCGCGCTCATGCCGACGCGCTCTCGGCCGGCGCCAGCGTGCCGGCCGCCAGCGCCCGGACGACCGATTCGAAGATCGCCAGGCCGTCGGCGCTGCCGAGCGCGGTTTCGCAGGCGCGCTCCGGATGCGGCATCAGACCGACGACGTTGCGGCCGCTGTTGCAGATCCCGGCAATCGAATCGATCGAGCCGTTGGGATTCGCCTCGTCGGTGGCTGCGCCTTCCGCGTTCACGTAGCGAAACACGACCTGGCGGTTTTGCTCGAGCCGCCGCAAATCCTCGGGAGTGGTGAAGTAGTTCCCCTCGCCATGCGCGATCGGCATGCGCAGCACCTGATGCGGCCGGCACGCGGAGGTAAAGAGCGTGTCGGTCTGTTCCACGCGAATGTGGACGTGCTCGCACCGGAACTTCAGGCCGCGGTTTCTGAGCATCGCGCCCGGTAACATGCCGGCTTCCAGGAGGATCTGAAAGCCGTTGCAGATGCCGAGCACGGGCCCGCCGGCGGCGGCGAAGGCTCTCACCGCCTTCATCACCGGCGAGAAACGGGCGATGGCGCCCGTCCGTAGATAATCCCCGTGGGAGAAGCCACCCGGCAGGATCACGCAGTCGGCGCCCTTCAGGTCGGCTTCCTTGTGCCAGACGAAGTCGGCGTCCTGGCCGAGGACGTCCCTGGCGGCGTGATACGCATCGTGGTCGCCGTTGGAGCCGGGAAATACAATGACTGCGAATCTCATAGGGTCCTCACGGCTGCGTCCCGTCGATTTCGATCCGGTACGACTCGATGACGGGATTGGACAGGAGCTTGTCGGCCACTTCGGAGGCCAGCGTGCGCGCCTGATCGCTCGAGTCGGCGGCGAGCTCGAGCTCGAAGTACTTCCCCTGGCGAACATCCTGGACGCCGGCATAGCCAAGCGAGTGCAGCGCGTCCGCAATAGTCTTGCCTTGCGGATCGAACACCGACGGCTTGAGCGTGACAAACACCTTCGCGCGCACTAGGAAACTCCCGCGGCTGCCGGCACCTTGAACACGCGGTCGAAAATCCGATCCACGTGACGCAGCTGCACTTTCAGATCGAAGGCGTCATCGACCGCCGTCCGATCGAGCACGGCCATCACGTCCTTGTCGTCGAGCAGGAGCTGCTTGAAATCCTTCTTCTCGTCGTAGGAGCGCATCGCATTGCGCTGCACCCACTCGTAGGCCTGCTCGCGCGAGACCCCGCGCTCGGCCAGCTCGAGCAGCACGCTGCCCGAGAACACCACGCCGCGCGAGCGCTCGAGGTTCTCGCGCATCCGGTCGGGGTGAACGACGAGACCGGTCACAATCCGCGTGAACCGCCGCATCATGTGGTCCAGCACGATGAAGCTGTCGGGCAGGATGACGCGCTCGACCGAGGAATGTGAAATGTCGCGCTCGTGCCACAGCGCCACGTTCTCCAGCGCGGCGTGGGCGTTTGCGCGCAGGAGGCGCGCCAGCCCCGTGATCTGCTCGCACCCGATCGGATTGCGCTTGTGCGGCATCGCCGAGGACCCCTTCTGGCCCTTGCCGAACGGCTCTTCAACCTCGCCGATCTCCGTCTTCTGGAGCCCTCGCACCTCGAGCGCAAACTTCTCGAGCGATGCGCCGGTAATGGCGATGGCGCTCAGCAGCTCGGCGTGGCGGTCGCGCTGAATCACCTGCGATGAAACCGGGGCCGGCTCCAGCCCGAGCGCGCGGCAGACACCGGCTTCAATCGACGGGTCGAGGTGGGCGTAGGTGCCCACGGCGCCCGACATTTTTCCCACGGCGATGACCGTGCGCGCGCGCCGGAGCCGCTCTTCATCACGCTTCAGCTCCGCGTACCACAGGGCGAGCTTCAGGCCGAAGGTCATCGGCTCGGCGTGGACGCCGTGCGTCCGGCCGATCATCGGCGTCTGGCGGTGCTCCTCGGCTCGCGCCCGGACGGCGCCGGCCAGCGCCTCGATATCCCTGAGAAGCAGATCGCACGAGTCGCGCAGCTGCAGCGCCTGCGCGGTGTCGACGACGTCGGATGATGTCAGCCCGAAATGCAGCCAGCGCGCGGACGGGCCCACGTGCTCGGCGACCGCGGTCGTGAATGCGATGACATCGTGCTGGGTGGTTTCTTCGATCGCACTGATGCGCGCGACGTCGAATCTGCCGCGCTCGCGAATGTCGCGCGCGGCCTCGTGCGGAATGATGCCCGCGTCCGCCATCACCTGCGCCGCGGCGATTTCAACCTGCAGCCAGGTCTCGTATCTCCGCTCTTCGCTCCAGATGCGCCCCATGTCGGGGTGGGTGTAGCGGGGGATCATCTCCTCAGTTCAAGCTCAAACGCTCTTTCGGCAGCTGCAGGCCGTTCGTCTGGCCGAGCACGGTCGCGGCGAGCGAGCCGTTGGAAAACAGGTCGCGAGCCACTCGTTGAATATCCTCCGGCGTCACACGCTCGATGCCTTCGAGCGTTTCGTCGAGGCTGAATTGCCTGTCGAAGTAGATCTCCTGGCGCGCGAGGTGCGACATGCGGCTCGCGGTATTCTCCAGGCTCAGCATCACGCTGCCCTTGAGATGATCCTTGGCGCGCCTGAGCTCGGATTCTGGCACCGGCGTCTGCTTGATGACTTTCAGCTCTTCCACCGCCAGATCGATCACTTCGCCCACCGCCTCGTTGGCGCAGCCGGCGTACACGGTGAACGAGCCCGCATCGCGATAGGCGTTGATGCCCGAAAACACGGAGTAGGCCAGGCCGCGTTTTTCCCGGATGTTCTGGAAGAGCCGCGAGCTCATCGAGCCGCCCAGAATCGTGTTCAGCACGTAGCTGGCGTAGCGCGCGTCGTGATTCTGCGGATAGCTGCTGGCCCCGAGACAGATGTGGCTCTGCTCGAGCTCCTTGCTGCGGATGACCACCTTCGGGACGACGTTCGGCGCCACGGCGCTCTGGCGTTTGCCGGCCGACGGCATTCCGCCGAACGCCTTGTCGAGCGCGTCGCGCACCCACGCGTGCTCAAGATTGCCCGCCGCCGAGATGATCACGTTTTCCGCCGCGTACGCGCCCGTGAAATGATCGCGAAGCCGCTGCTGCGTAAGCGATTCGACGCTGTCCTTGGTCCCCAGAATCGGGCGGCCGAGGGGATGCCCCTCCCAGAACGCCTGCGTGAAGAGCTCGTGCACCAGATCGTCGGGCGTGTCCTCGACCATCTTGATCTCCTCGAGGATCACCTTCTTTTCGCGCTCGATGTCGACTTCCTGGAAGGCGGGCCGCAGGACGATGTCCGAGAGGATGTCGACGGCGAGCGGGAGATGCTGATCGAGGACCTTCACGTAATAGCTCGCGTACTCCTTCGCCGTGAACGCGTCGAGCTGGCCGCCGATCGAATCCACCGCCTGCGCGATGTCCTCCGCCGAGCGGGTGGCCGTGCCTTTGAACAGCATGTGCTCGACGAAATGCGCGATGCCCCCGTCCTCCTCCGACTCGTGGCGCGAGCCGCTGGTCAGCCACACACCCAGACTGACCGAGCGCACGTGGCCCATCGATTCAGTCACGAGACGAATCCCGTTTTCGAGTGCGTCGCGAACAATCATGGAAGTGACAAACCGCTGGAGAAGAAGGGTTGAGAGCGAGCCTGAAACGATCTCCAAACGATCTTAACACGAGTACAATCGAGAGCATAGGACCCCAGATGCCGAACGTCCGGAACAACTTAGCGCCATCGGCGCCCACGGATCTCGCGGCGATGGATCTTGCCGAGCTCGAGGCGGCGCTCGCGGCGATCGGCTACCCGGCGTTCCACGCGCGGCAGATCTATTCGTGGATCTACCGCAAGGGCGTCACCGATTTCGAGCAGATGACAGATTTGTCCCGACAGCTTCGCGCAGATCTGGCTCGACGGTTTCGAATTTCGACCCCCACGGTTCGCGAAAAGGACACTTCTGAAGACGGCACCGTGAAGTTTCTGCTCGAGCTCGAAGACGGGCGGCGCATCGAGTCGGTGTTCATTCCCGATACGCCCAGCCAGACCTTCTGCGTCTCCACCCAGGTGGGTTGCGCGATGAAGTGCGGGTTCTGCCTCACCGGCAGGATGGGGCTGATGCGAAATCTCAGCGCCGGCGAGATCGCGGCACAAGTGCGGGTGCTCGCCGGCGAGCTCGGCCTGCTGGCATCGAAATTCAACATCGTGCTGATGGGCATGGGCGAACCGCTTCACAACTACGACAACACGATGAAGGCGCTGCGCATGCTGAACGACGAGCACGGCCTGGCGGTGTCACCGCGGCGCGTGACGCTCTCCACGGTGGGCGTGCTGCCGGCGCTGGAGCGGCTGGCGACCGAATCCCTGATGCCCAACCTGGCCATCTCGCTGCACGGCACGACCGAGGATCAGCGGGACGCCCTCGTCCCGGTGAATCGCAAGTACGGGTTGGCCGACATCCTGGAAGCGGCCCGCCGGTTCCCGGCCAAGCGGCGCCATCGCATCACGTTCGAGTACGTCCTGCTGCGCGGGGTGAACGACACGCCCGAGGACGCCAGACGCCTCGTGCGGCTCCTCGGGAAGATTCGCTGCAAGGTGAACCTGATTCCGTTGAACGAGGCCGCGGGCATCCCCTTCGAGCGTCCGTCCGACGCGCGCGTGAACACATTCGCCGAGATGCTCTCCAACCACGCTGTCACGGTGTCTGTGCGAAAAAGCCGCGGAAGGGATATCCGCGCAGCGTGCGGGCAGCTGATTGTGGAAGGAAATCAGACGTCGCCGGCGCAGGCGGCCGCAGCGCTGTTATAGGACCAGCTCGCCCGTCAGTTGTTCGCCCGCCAGTTTCACCCGCACCTGTATCCACTCGTTACGCGCGCGGCCGGGCGCGATTCGCACCTTCAGATAGTTATCGGTCACCACCAGCGAGCCGTCCTCAATCGTCAGACCGGGCCGTACGGCGCCGTCCTGGGCACAGTGGAAGCGACGGGTAAGACCGCGCGCGATGTCGCGCAATCTGGCGGCGCGCTCGCGCACAAGGGAGCCGTGAACCTTGTCCGGCATCGCCGTTGCGGCCGTTCCCGGGCGATCCGAATACGGGAAGACGTGAACGTGCGTCAGCGGGGCGCCCGTCAAGTACGTTTCCAGCGCCTCGAAATCCTCATCGCTTTCCCCCGGGAACCCCACGATACAATCGGAGCCAATGGACGCATGCGGTATCCGGCCGCGAATATATTCGACGAGCTGCTGGTAGTAGCGGAGCGTATAGGGCCGGCGCATGGCGACGAGCAGCCGGTCGCTCGCGTGCTGCAGCGGCAGATGAAAGTGCGGCGCGAGCCGTCGCGACGAAGCCACCAGATCGATGATGGTCCGCGAGCAGTCCATCGGCTCGAGGGAGCTGATCCGGAACTGCACCCCGGCGGGCGCGCCGCGTTCGACGGCCTCGAGGAGCTCGAGCAACGAGGCGCGCACGGGCAGATCGCGGCCGTAGGAGCCGAGATGCACGCCCGTGAGCGCGATCTCGCGAAAACCCGCTCCGCACACGCGCGCGATTTCCGACATCACCTCGGGAAGCGGCCGGCTCCTGCCCGATCCGCGCGTCGACGGGATGATGCAGTACGAACATTGCTCGTCGCAGCCCGTCTGCACGCGAAGCGTGTAGGCGGTCCGCCCCCGAACGCCAGGCACCACGGCCGAGCCGCACGCGCCGTCACCTTCGCCGAAGCGCTCGGCGGTGCTGAGTCCGATTTCGTGCGCGAACAGATCCTTCCGATCGTTGGGAACAAGCCGAACCACGCCCGGCAGCGCCGAGATGTCACCCGGCCGCCGCGTGGCGTAGCAACCGGTGACGACGATCCGCGCGCTCGGATTCTCCCGCGCGATCTTGCGGATGATCTGGCGCGCCCCCTGATCGGCCGCGCTCGTGACCGAACAGGTGTTCACGACCACGAGATCGGCCGCATCCGGGTCGACGGCGACGCCGCCGTTGGCCAGCAGCTGCGCTTCGATCTCGGTGGAATCGGCCTGATTGACCCTGCAGCCGAACGTGACGATGGAATACTTCACGCGAGGTCCCGCGCGGCCTTTTCCACCTTCTCGGCGAGTCCGCGTTTGTATTTGTCCACTCGATCGGCGATCGACGCGTCGCCAAGGGCGAGAATCTGCGCCGCGAGGACGCCGGCATTTGTGGCCCCGGCCTTGCCGATCGACATGGTCGCGACGGGCACACCCGGGGGCATTTGCACGGTTGAGAGCAACGCATCCAGGCCATTGAGCGCCGACGAATCGATGGGAACGCCGATCACCGGCCTGCTGACGTGCGCCGCCACGACCCCGGCGAGGTGCGCCGCGGCACCCGCGCCGACGATGAACACTCCGACCCCCCGCGTGCCGGCCTCCGCGATGAGCCGCTGCACGCGTTCCGGCGAGCGATGCGCCGACGCAACCGTCATCTCGACGGAGATGCCGAGCTCCTTGAGCACGTCGACGGCGCCTTGCATGATCGGCGCGTCGTTCTGCGATCCCATCAAGATCATGACCTGCAGCGGCGTCATCATTGATCGATTGTCCTTACGCCTTTGCGCCAATGTCTTTGCGGTAGTGCATGCCGTCGAAGCTAATCTTATCAACTGCGCCGTACGCGCGCCGAATGGCGTCGCGATAATTCGCCCCGCGGCCGACAACGGTCAACACGCGGCCGCCTGCGGTCACGATCTCGGCGCCCCGCGCGGCCGTGCCGGCGTGAAACACCATCACCTCGGGCGACGCCTCAGCGTCATCCAGCCCGCGAATCGGTTTGCCGGTCTCATAGCCATCCGGGTAACCGCCCGAGGCGAGGACGACGCCGACATGCGGCTCGCCGGACGTGGAGATTCTTGTCGCGCGAAGCTCGCCCGCGGCCGCTTCGGCGGCGAGCACCGACAGATCGTCGGCAACCGTCGGCAAGACGACCTGGGCTTCCGGATCGCCGAACCGCACGTTGAATTCAATCACTTTCGGGCCGTTCTCCGTCAGCATCAATCCGGCGAACAGAAACCCGCGGAATTCGTTGCCTTCGCCGCGCATCCCTTCGACCACCGGCAGAACGATTTCGTTCATCACGCGCCCCTCGGTTGTCCGATCGAACGACGAGCTTGGGGCGTAGGCACCCATGCCGCCGGTATTCGGCCCTCGATCGCCGTCCAGCGCGCGCTTGTGATCTTCGGCCGATCCGACCGCGACGGCGCGCGTGCCATCGCTCACGACGAAGAACGACGCTTCGCGTCCCACCAGGCGCTCTTCAATCACGAGCCGCGCACCTGCCTCGCCGAATCGCCTGTCCACCATCATGGTGCGGACGTCCGACTCGGCACTTGTCAGATCAGACGAAATGACGACGCCTTTGCCGGCGGCGAGACCGTCGGCTTTGAGGACGACGGGAAACTCGAACTCTCCGCTTCGCAACACCGTCAGCGCCTGGGCGGCTGAATCGCACGATCTGTATCGCGCGGTCGGCACGCCATGACGCCGCATGAAATCCTTCGCGAACACCTTGCTCGATTCGAGGCGCGCGGCGCGTTCGGTGGGACCGAACAACAGCCGATGCTCCGCCGCGAACGCGTCGGCGACACCGCGGCTCAACGGCAACTCCGGCCCCACGATGGTCAGATCGATATCTTCGCGCTCGGCCACCGCGACGAGGGCCCGCGGATCGGCAGGATCGACGGGGACACAGCGCGCCAGGCGCGCAATGCCCGGATTGCCGGGGGCGCAGACGACCTCGCCCACGTTACGTTCGGCCGCCAGTTTCCAGACGAGCGCGTGCTCGCGTCCCCCGCCCCCGACGATGAGCACTCTGGCCGAGCCCACGTTATCTTATAAACGTATGGACGTAAAAGAGTTAGCTTGAAGGACTAATCCGTTGACCTGACTGCAGCTTTGCGCCTAGAATCCGCAGCCTAGATTATTAGCGTTAGCACAATCCCGATTCAAGTTATCGTGATGAGTTCGTTATGTCATCACATGCGCACGCGTGTAGGGGGTGTCATCAAGCGTGGCGGAAGTCAAAGTTCAGGACGGTGAATCGATTGAAAGCGCCCTTCGGCGCTTCAAGCGGAAGGTGCAACAGGAAGATATCATCAAGGATATCAAGAAGCATTCCTTCTATTTGAAGCCTGGAGACAAGCGTCGGGCCAAACAGGCGCTGGCGCGCAAACGGAACCGCAAGAAAATGCGGCGCGACGCGGAGTAAGGCGAGCAAAGGGTCCCCCAGCGCGGCAGCCGCGCTGGGGAGAGAAGGGGCGGCTACGATGGAGTTCCAAGACAAGATCCTCAACTGTGTGGATTGCGGCGCGGAGTTCGTCTGGACGGCGGGTGAACAGCTCTTCTTCGCAGACAAGAACTTCAAGAACGAGCCCAAGCGATGCAAAGCGTGCAAAGCGAAACGGGCGACCCGGGCCGCGTCTCCGGGCATCCGCGAACGCGTCGAAACACAAGCCACCTGCTCGGCGTGCGGCAAGGAAACCACGGTGCCGTTCCGCCCGACGCAAGGTCGCCCCGTGTTCTGCAAGGAATGCTTCCAGCAAAGAAAATTCGCGGGAGCTGGAGGCCTGTAAGGCGTGGAATGAATATCAGCCAGCGCATCGTCGGCAACGTCGCTGTGATCGATCTGAGTGGACGGGTGACCCTCGGCGAGGGCACCGAGACCCTGCGCGACAAGATCAACAGCCTGCTCAACCAGGGCCACCGCAACTTGATTCTGAATCTCTCGGGCGTCGACTACGTCGACAGCGCCGGGCTCGGAGAAATCGTCAGCAGCTACGCCACGGTGCGCCGCAACGGCGGCAGCCTCAAGCTCGTGGGGCTGACGAGCCGAATCCGGGATCTGCTGTCGATCACCAAGCTGCTGACCGTGTTCGATACCTTCGATGCGGAGCAAGATGCCGTCCGCAGCTTTTCCTCTGTCAACGCCTGAGTCGCTCCCGCTGAACCTCGTTCGCTCTCTCCGTCCCGGACAATGGACGAAGAACCTGTTTGTCTTCGGCGCGCTCGTCTTTGCCCAGCGCCTGGGCGACCGCACATCGGTTCTGCGCGCGACGGTCGCGTTCCTCGTGTTCTGCGTGTTGTCCGGCGTGGTGTATCTCGTCAATGACGTGCTCGACCGCGAGCAGGATCGGCACCATCCACTGAAGGCGCAGCGGCCGATTGCGTCCGGGGCGCTCACGGTGAGCACGGCCATCGCTGCCGCGCTGGGGCTTGGACTGGGCGCGCTCGTCGTGGCGTTCCTGCTCGGGCTGCCGTTTTTCGCGACAGCCGCTGCCTATCTTGCCCTGATGGCCGCGTACTCGGTGTTCCTGAAGCACATCGTGATCATCGACGTCCTGACGATCGCGGCCGGGTTCGGGCTGCGCGCCGCGGCCGGGGGCGCGGCCATCGACGTGCCGGTGAGCCACTGGCTGCTGCTCTGCACGACGCTGCTCGCGCTGTTCCTCGCGCTGAGCAAGCGCCGCCACGAGCTGGTGCAGCTCGCCGACGCCGCGACCGGGCATCGGCCGATTCTGGAAGCGTACAGCCCGTACCTCCTCGATCAGATGATTTCGGTCGTCACCGCATCGACGCTCATCGCGTATGCGTTCTACACCATCAGCCCCGAAACGACGGCCAAGTTCGGCACCTCGCTGCTGAGCCTCACGATTCCGTTCCCGCTCTACGGCATCTTCCGGTACCTCTACCTGGTCCATCGCAAGGATCTGGGCGGAAGCCCCGCGGAGCTGCTCCTGGACGATCGTCCGCTGCTCGTCTGTATCGCGCTGTGGGCGGTGGCGGTCATCCTCATCATTTATCACCCCTTCGGCGCAGGTCCGGGCGGCACGCTGTAAGATTGTGGGGGTGGCCAAAGCGCGCGTTGCGGTACTCCGCAC
>DASZHO010000017.1:0-3405 GCA_035937795.1 Vicinamibacterales bacterium
CGATGTCTTCGGCGCGGCGGCGGTTGCCGCGGCACCGGTTCCGGTGGTGTCTAGAAGCATGATGAGCGCACCTTCGCTCACCTTGTCGCCGACCTTGAGCTTGACCTCCTTGACGACGCCGCCGACCGGTGCGGGCACGTCCATCGTCGCCTTGTCCGATTCCAGCGACACGAGCGAGTCCTCCGGCTTGACGTGGTCACCAGCCTTCACCATCACCTCGATCACCGGCACGTCCTTGAAATCGCCGATGTCCGGCACTTTTACTTCCATCACTGCTGCCATGTGCGACCCCTTACGGTTGGAATGCCAAAGGCCCTATACCGTCCACGGATCCGGCCGCTCGGTGTCGAGTCCGTACTTCTTGATCGCCTCGGAGACGATGTCCGCCTTGATCTCGCCTTCGTCGGCGAGTGCTTTCAGCGCGGCGACCGCAACGTAGTAGCGATTCACCTCGAAGAATTTCCGCAGCTTGACGCGGTAGTCGCTGCGGCCGAAGCCGTCGGTGCCGAGTGTCACGTAGCGCCGCGGAATCTGGTTGCGGATCTGGTCGGCGTAGATCCGCATGTAGTCCGTTGCGGCCACCGCAGGACCCGCATAGCCTTCGAGCGTCGCCTCGACGTAACTCTTCCGGCGCGGTTTGGTTGGGTGAAGCAGGTTGTATCGCTCCGTACTCATGCCGTCACGCCGCAGTTCGTTGAAGCTCGTCACGCTCCAGAGATCGGCGTCGACTTTGAAATCTTTTTTCAGCAATTCCGCCGCCGCCATCACTTCGCGCAGAATAGTACCGCTGCCCATCAGCTGTATGCGCGGCCCCTTCCCCTTGTCACCTTCCTTCAGCAGATACATCCCCTTGACGATTCCCGCTTCGGCGCCCGCAGGCATGTCGGGATGCGGATAGTTCTCGTTCATCAGTGTGATGTAGTAGTAGACGTCTTCCTGTTCCTGCATCATGCGGCGGATGCCGTCGCGGACGATCACAACCACTTCGTACGCAAACGTGGGATCGTAGGAGACGCAGTTTGGAATCGTCGACGCTAGCACGTGGCTATGGCCGTCCTCGTGCTGCAGTCCCTCGCCGTTCAGCGTTGTACGCCCCGCCGTGCCGCCCAACAGGAACCCGCGCGCGCGCATATCGCCGGCGAGCCACGCGAGATCGCCGACCCGTTGCAAACCGAACATCGAGTAGTAGATGTAGAACGGAATCATCGGGACATTGTTGGTGCTGTACGACGTCGCCGCGGCGATCCATGAGCTCATCGCGCCGGCCTCGTTGATGCCCTCCTGCAGCACCTGGCCCGACTTGTCTTCGCGGTAGTACATGAGCTGGTCGGCATCCTGCGGCTTGTACAGCTGGCCGACCGACGAGTAGATGCCGAGCTGGCGGAACATGCCTTCCATGCCGAACGTCCGCGATTCGTCCGGCACGATCGGCACGATATGCTTGCCGATCGCCTTGTCACGCACGAGCGTGCTCAGCATCTGCACGAACGCCATCGTCGTGGAGATCTCCCGCTCGCCGGAGCTTTGCAGCAGACGGTCGAAGTTCGCGAGAGGCGGAGCCGTCAGCGCCGTCGACTTGCGCCGCCGCTGTGGTAGGTAGCCACCCAGCGCGGCTCGTCGCTCCTTCAGGTATTTCGCTTCCGGGCTGTCATCGGCGAAACGCAGGTACGCCATCTCCTCGAACTGCTTGTCGGTGATCGGGATCTGGAAGCGCTCGCGGAACTGCTTCAGCGCGTCCAGCGTCATCTTCTTGGCCTGGTGGCTGATCATCTGGCCTTCGCCGGATTCGCCCATGCCGTAACCCTTCACCGTCTTGGCGAGGATCACGGTCGGCTGGCCCTTGTGCTTCACCGCGGCGGCGTACGCGGCGTAGACCTTGAACGGATCGTGGCCGCCGCGATTGAGCTTCCACACCTGTTCGTCGGACAGATCGGCGACCAGCGCTTTCAGCTCCGGCGTATTGAAGAAATGCTCCCGCACGTACGCACCGTCCTTGCTCTTGAAATCCTGGTACTGCCCGTCGACGCATTCCTCCATCCGCTTCAGCAGAATGCCCGCCTCGTCCTTGGCGAACAGCGCGTCCCACGCCGAGCCCCATACGACCTTGATCACGTTCCAGCCCGCGCCGCGGAAGATCCCCTCGAGTTCCTGGATGATCTTGCCGTTGCCACGCACTGGGCCGTCGAGTCGCTGCAGGTTGCAGTTGATGACGAAGATCAGGTTGTCGAGACCTTCGCGGCCACCCAACGAAATTGCGCCGAGCGACTCTGGCTCGTCGCATTCGCCGTCGCCGAGGAACGCCCAGACCTTGCGGCCTTCGGTCTTCGCGAGGCCGCGGCCCTCGAGGTACTTGAGAAAGCGCGCCTGGTAGATCGCCATCAGCGGACCCAGTCCCATCGACACCGTGGGGAATTGCCAGAACTCGGGCATCAGCCAAGGATGCGGGTAAGACGGTATGCCCTTGCCGTCGCTTTCCTGGCGGAAGTTCTTGAGTTGCTCGTCGGTAAGGCGTCCCTCGACGTAGGCGCGTCCGTAGATCCCCGGTGCGACATGGCCCTGCACATAGATCAGGTCGCCGCCGTGATCGCCCGACGCACCGCGCCAGAAGTGACCGAAGCCGATGTCGTACAGCAGTGCTGACGACTGGAAGCTGGCGATATGGCCGCCCAGTTCGGAGGATTCCTTGTTCGCGCGGAGGATGATCGCCACCGCGTTCCATCGGATCGCCGAGCGGATCTTGTGCTCGATCTCGCGGTTGCCCGAGGATTTTTCTTCCTGCTCCGGCGGGATGGTGTTGCGGTACGGCGTCGTGGCGAGGAAAGACGGCATCGCGCCGGCCCGCAGCGCTTCATTGCGTAGCTTGCCCAGCAGATACCGCGCGCGCTCGGGCCCGACGTGCGCAATGACGGCTTTCAGCGAATCGACCCATTCCTTGGTTTCGCCCGGGTCGTAGTCCTGCATCGTTCCCATTGTCTTCTCTCCTGGCTACTGGTTCTGTGTAACGACTGCGAAAAGTGCAAGCGATGCGCGCTTCTGCGGCGATTTCGTCGACAACGACCTCGCAAAGATCGAGCGAATAGCCGTGTTCGCATCGAGGGATGCGAACGGCGGCGAGTTATCGCGATAGCCGATCTGGACGGCTTCGGTCTCCTCGATTTTCTTGAGCGTCCCCGTGTAGGTCGGGACGAACGCCGCACTGGGTGTCTGCGCGCCCGCCGGGTGAGCCAAACACACGTCAAGGCCGCAGCCATCATTGCCTTGACGAGTCGCGAATGGATCGGCAAAGACGTCAGGTTTTGATGCCGTACGGCGCCAGCGATTAACGCGGGCGCCGCGCACCCACGCGCATTCATGATGGTTCCTCCTCCTTGCGCTGTAACGGCACATTACGCCGTGCATTGCGGT
>DASZHO010000018.1:0-20727 GCA_035937795.1 Vicinamibacterales bacterium
AATCGGCCGGTGTTGCTGAGGCGCGATCGCATTCAGAGGCTCGAGACCGGCGGGTTGATTCTCGGCTTGTTTCCGCAGGCCACGTACGAGGAGGAGACACTCGAGCTCGAGCCCGGCGACGTGCTGGTCATCTTCAGCGACGGCGTCACCGAAGCCTTCAACGCGGCTGGCGAAGAATTCGGCGAGCCTCGCCTGCTCACGTGTCTGCAGACGAATCGGGATTGCGAACCGGCAGAGCTGTTGCAGAAATTGTTGGCGAGCGTGCAGCAATTCACAGCGAGCGCGGCGCAGAGCGACGATGTGACCGCGCTCGTCTTGAAATATACACGAACGCCTTAGTTAAAGCTCTTGACCGCTTCCTGTTCGTTGTCGAACGTCTCGAACACCGTCAGCAGCTTCGTGATCGACAGAAGATCGCGCATTTTCTTGGTTACGTTGAGCAGCTTCATGGTGCCGCCCGCCTTCGCCACCGTCGTGTAGGCGCCGACCAGCTCTCCAAGGCCCGCGCTGTCGACATAGTCAACTCCGCCCAGATTCACCAGAATCTTCTTGCTGCCCTGATGGACGACGCTGTGGATCTTGTCCTTCAGCATTTCGTCGCCCTGGGTGAACTTGATCTGGCCGGAAATATCCAGAATCTTCACGCTGCCCGCTGCTCGCTCGTCGATCTTCATCAGCCGCTCCTCGGATGTTGGGGATTCCGGCGGATACTAATCGAACTGCGATCCGCGGTCAACGCCGATCCGTCACGCCGACATCGCGGTGAAGCTCACGATGCGATGGCACGCGACGCAGCGGAATGAGCCGCTCAGCTCGTGCGGATGCGCCTGTTCGGGCTCCATCGTGTTGAGTTTCCGACAATGCGGGCACCGGATCGACTGTGAGGGCTCGGCCGTTGCGCCGGTGCGGAGGGCGCGCCCCGCGGGCCTGGGCAACGCGACGAACCGGTCTGCGCCGGTGCGGTGCAGGAATCCTTCGTCGATGAGCGCCTGCAAGGCGGCGTTGCACGTCTCCGCATCCGCTCCCCAGAGGCGGCACGCCTGCTCTCTGGTGAGCTTGAGACCGGGCATCGTTTGATACTCAACGCGCATCCGATCGACAAGCGTGGATTGTGAAAACATGGCGGCCCCCCCGATGAAACTGCAAAGTGCGGACGAGCGCTGCAGGGGCCGGAGTATACCAGACTGCGCCCGGCGAGTCGGATCCAAATCGAACCGTGCCGGATCTGATATCCTCTCCGGGCGCTGAAAGGAGCGTTCGGAATGGAAATCGCAGAACGCAATGCCGGGAAAATCACCGTCCTGGATCTCTCGGGAAAGATTACGCTGGGGGAGGGGGACGTGCTGTTGAAAGACAAGCTGCACAGCTTGCTGAATCAGGGCCGCAAGGACGTGCTGTTGAATCTGGCGAGGGTGCAATACGTCGACAGCGCCGGGCTTGGGGCGATCGTCAGCGCGTATACCACGATGACGCGCGACGGAGGCAGCCTGAAGCTGGCGAACGTGACGAAGAAGCTCGGGGACCTGTTGTCAATCACAAAGTTGCTCACGGTGTTCGAAACATTCGACTCCGAAGACGAAGCGCTGCGCAGTTACAAGAACTGAACCGCTGACCAGTCTGTAATTTCCGGTCACACAACAGCGCACAACTGTTCCAAGCCCTTGCGAAATACCGCGAAAAACCGCGGTGTTTCATTTTGGACAGCTTTTTGCTTTTATGCCGGGCCATGAGGCTGGAGAAAGAGACCTTCGGGCCGGTGCTTCGCGCAAGGCGGGAGCGCAAGGGCATCACGCTGCAGGAGATCGCCGCCGAAACCAAGCTCGGCGTCGAGTTGTGGGCGGATCTCGAAGACAACAACTTATCGCGGTGGCCGCGCCAGATTTACGCGCGCAGTTATGTGCGGGATTACGCAATTCGAATCGGTCTCGACGCCGACGATGTGGTGAACGACTTCTGCCGGCTGTTTCCCGAGTGGGGCGATCGCCGCGCGGAGCATTTGATTCGCCGCCAGGCCGCGATCGTCAACCACAACTTCAACTGGGAAGATCTCCCGACCACAGAGCCGCGCCGCTCGACCGATCAGAGCGCCGGCCTCCCGACGATTTTCGGACGGCACCGGGCGCGCATCATCGCCGCCGTCTTCGATCTGGCGGTGACGCTGCTGTATGCGTACGCGGGCGTGCTTCTCGGGTTTGCCTTCTGGCGCTCCCTCGCGTTTGCGGCCGTGACCTACAATACGGCCGGGACCCTGTTGTCCAGCCGCGGATTCGGCCTGCGCGTGGCCGACTCGCTGATTCGCGTCGCGAGCTCCATCCCAGTCGCGCGCCGCTTTCTCGTGTCCTCGCGCGTCAAAGCCGCATAGCGCGTACCATCGTGCTGCGCCGCGGCGCGCCATGGCGCCGCCGCGCTACCTTATCGCACGGGGCCGCGGCGTCGCGATCGCCGGGCGCGTTACCTGGCCGCGACCTGCTGCTCTTCCGGATTGAGACCGCCGCGAATTCGAGCGCTTTGCTCCTCTGTGAACAGCAGGTGCCCGCGCGACGCTTTCACGAAATCCGCTTGAGTCCAGACCGCGCGCATGATGCCCGTTTTCGAGTGCGCGTTGAACGGCAGCAGCAGATGGCCGACTTCGTGCGCGATGACCGCGCCCAGCGCGGCGGCCATCCGTACGCGGTAGCGGCTCGCAGCTGCGCTCACGCGATCCGCCAAGATATACGCCAGGTGTCCGCGCTCGGTCTCGCTGCTGACCGCGAACCCCATCCTGGCGGGGGCATGGTCCATCTTCTCCGTCGTTTCCTGCTCGATCGTCTCCGCCGGCAGCCCCGGGAGGATGACGACCATGCGGCCGGCCCGCATCGATGACCAGCTCAGATCAACGCCAGCCTTTGCATAGATCCCGGTGACCGCGGCTTCGGCTTCCGCAACGACATTGCCGGGGAGTCCGGCATCGTTCCGGAGCTGCAGGGTCACGCTCGACACCTGGGCGCCGGCGGGATGGCTCCATCCGGCGACAGCCACCATCGCCAGAACACTCGCCGTAAGAATCCGCTTCGCCCCGGCCACACGTCCTCCCCGAGGGCGGACAATTCCGTCCTCGTCAAGGTAGGCGGGAACTCGCGGCGAAAACTGGCATAGAATTCAGGGCATTCCAGACAAGCCAGACGGCCGAGACGGAACACCGCCGGCGCCCGGGATCACCCAGCTGCTTGTGGCGTGGGGCGACGGAGACCAGGCTGCGTTCGAAAGGCTGGCCCCGCTCGTGTATGACGAATTACGGCGAGCTGCGCGCCGGTATATGGGCCACGAGCGTCAGGACCACACGCTTCAAGCCACCGCGCTGGTCAACGAGGCGTACCTGCGCCTGGTGGACATCAATCACGTGCGCTGGCAGAACCGCGCGCATTTCTTTGCGATGTCCGCGCGGCTGATGCGCCGGATCCTGGTTGATTTCGCGCGCTCGAAGCACTATCAGAAGCGGGGCGCGGGCGCGCAGAAGGTATCGCTGGACGAAGCGTTGATGGTGTCAGAGCCGGGCCGCGATCTTGTGGCGCTCGACGATGCTCTGCAGGCGCTTGCCAAGGTCGATCCGCGCAAGAGCCAGGTTGTGGAACTGCGATTTTTCGGCGGCCTCAGCGTGGAAGAAACGGCGGAGGCGTTGAAGGTATCGCCCGAGACGGTGATGCGGGATTGGAAGGTGGCCAAGGCATGGCTGCTGAGAGAGCTGGCGTCGGACAGGGCAGAAGGCAACAAGCAGGGAGATCATGAAGGAGGGAAGGAGTGAAGTATGAAGGAGTCAGTCCTTTCTGAACACCACGATCCTGTTCGTGTTCGTGCCCTTGTTGTTGTTGCTGATGCCCCAGCAGTTGGCGGTCTTGGTGAATGACTGCGCGTTGATCACAATCAACTGAGGCTCGAGCCCTGCGACGACGCCGCACGGCAGCACCGCTTCTTCGAGCTTGATCGTTCCGGCGCGCACCTCGCCCACCTCGAAGGCGATGTGGCCGCCGGGCTTCAAGACGCGGACGAGCTCGTGGAACACGCCGGTCATGGCCGCCTGCCACTCGGCAACCTTCTTGTGCATCGAAATCCGCACGCTGCGGACGTCGATGCCGCAGAACCAGCACCGCAGCCAGTTGTCTGCGGCGTAGTTCACGACATCAAGAAACGGCGGCGAGGTGACGATGAGGCTGACCGAGCCGCTCGGCAGCCGCGGCGTCGAATGCGACGCGCCGGTCATCAGCGTGGCACGCCGGGCCGATCGCCCGAGCGCCGCGCGCGCCGTGCTGTCGCAATCCGCCAGCAGCGATTTGGTCTTGGCGGCGACGAGCGCCCGGACTTCGCGGCGCGGCGGTGATTGCCTGCGGCTCGCGTTGATCCTGGCCTGCGCCTCCACCGACACCGCCTGGTTCGGCGGCAGAGAGTACACCGAGAAAAATCCGGACGAATGGCCGGTGAGGCGGTTGACCGCCACCATCCGAATCCACGCGTCGACGTTGTCGAGCGTCTCGCGCCGCTCCCGGGCGAGAAGATATTCGCGCAGCGCACAAATCTCGCGGAGCGTGTCCGGATGGTAGAACACCTCGAGCTCCTGCGGATAGGAGCACGCCAGCGAAAGGTTCAGATCGTTGAGCCGCCCAGTCACCTCATCGAGCGTCGGCGGCGAAAGCCGCGGCGCCGCGAGAATGGCGCTCAGCGGATTCACATCGCACCCGGCGGGCGCCCTTCCCAGCAGCGCCGCCTCGACGACGGTCGTGCCGCGACCCATGAAGGGGTCGTATACAAGATCGCCCGGCGCGGTGAACCGCTCGATGAAAAAGCGCGGCAGCTGGGGCTTGAAGCAGGCGCGATACGAGACTTCGTGGAGGCTGTTCGCCGCGCGCTGCCTGCTCGTCCAGAATTCGTTGACGAGGGTTTCGACGACAATCGGCCGCCGCGAGGCATGGCCGACGCTCGTGATCTGTTTCCTGGTCGCGCGGCCGTTCCATGTGAACGCGCGCAGCTCCTGCAGCACCGCCGGACCGCCGTAGCCGTCGCGCAGGCGGTTCGCCCGCCCGGGAGCGGGAACCGATCGTGCGGTAGACGCAGTGTCTCGGGGCACCGAGCCTGTTATCGGTACGAGGCGCGCAGAAGTACAGCGGCGGCCAGATAGGCGGCGGCGCCGGTGAGAAGCGTGACCGAAAAGCCCCAGTTCATGGCGATGAACACCGCGAGGGTGGCGCCGATGACCGACAGCGCGCCGTTCATGCCCCATGCCCACGGCACGAGATCGGCGCGGCCGGCGGACAGCAGCCGGACGCCGGCGGGCAGCGGCATCCCCATCAGCACGCCGGCCGGCGCGATGAGCACCACCGCCAGGGCAATGCGCGCGACATGGTTCGCGCCGATCGACGCCGCAATGATGGGCGGCAGCGCGACGATACCCAGGATCGCCACGAGCGCGATTCCCAGGAGGACGCGCGTCATGCGCTGCTGCAGCTGCGCGTCGGCGATGCGCTGGCTCAGAAGGCTCCCCGCGCCGGTGCCGACGAGCAGCGAGAACAAGGTCACGGTGAGCGAATAGACGGGGTGCCCCAGCAGCAGCACGAACCGCTGGAGCAGCGACACTTCCACGAGCATGAAACCGGCGCCGAGCAGGCCGAAGTAGCCCAGCCACCGCGGCCAATGGCTGCCGCCGAGGTCGGCTCCCGACAGCGCGAGCGGCCCCACGACGAACAGCACGACGAAGAAGACCGAAATCATCATCAGCGTCATCAGCGCGCTGAGCCCGTTGCCGAAGAGCATGCTGCGGCCGAACGCGGTCTGAAACTGATCGCGGATTTTCGTCGTGTGAAAAAAGAACGGCCGATCGTCGGTGGTCGGCCTCACGTCGATGCCGTAGCTGTCGTAGAAGGCGTTCGGGTCCCTCGACAGCGCCAGCTTCGCGTAATCGTTGTCCGCCTCGCGCTGGCCCGGCGCATAGAGAATCTTGAAGTCGAGCCCGGCGGCGATGTTCCGAAGCTCGGCCGCTTCGCCGGGTGTGAAAGGCGTCTTCTTCAGAAGGAACGTCGCAACGCGATCCTGCTGGACCACGGCCACGTGATCGGCGAGCGACCAGCCACGCGAGGCGCACGCGGCCTGCGCGAGCGACACGAGCCGCAGCCCGTCGAACACCCAGCGGGTAATGGAAAGCACGCCGCGGTCGCTGAGATGGTCGAGGTAGTCGTCGAAGGCTTCTCTTGTGTAAAGCGTGTTCTCGGTAAGGGTGTAGGCGCCGGCGGCGGTGGCTGCCCAGGTGTCGACGAGCGAGGCTTGAATGATGTCGTAGCGCTCGCCCGAACGCCGCACGTAGCTGCGCCCGTCGTCTATCGCGACCGACACGCGCGGGTTGGCGTAAATCGAGCCGGAGAAGTCACGGAACTGCCCCAGCATCACGTCCCGCGCGATGATCGGGTTCACTTCGACCCCCTCGACGCGGTCCGCGCCGAACACCAGCGCGGTGAGCAGATCCCGCCCGCCCCCCGGCCCGATCACCAGCGCCGAAAAGGGGACGGGACGCGCGGTTCCTTTTCCCATCAGGTGGTACGCGAGGCCGGTCAGCTCGTAGCGGAGGTAGTCGACTTTCGAGAGGTCGCCGTCGAAGCGCAGGATGGGCGTCGAGGCGGCCGAGTCGATGTCCATGAAGCGCGTCTCGGGCAGCGCGCCGGTGTATCTGACGCTCAGCGACCAGTCGCCGTGCGAGCGGTCGTACACGGCCACGCGTGAAAACGAGTTCCACTTGCTGAAGAGCACACGGTCGTCGACGTGTCCCTTGGTGTCCCTCACGTCGAACGGCGCCGTTCCCATCAATTGCGCCGTGCCAGGCAGCCCGACCGCCAACGCCGCGGCCACGACTGTTTTTGCCATCGCACCCTGCGGCGAAAAGAGGAGAGCCGCAGCGCTCCCCAGTACCGCCGCTACCAGCACCACACCGGGCGCGCCGAATTGATTCAGCAGCGGCAGCAGCAGCAGGCAGCCGATGGCGGCGCCGATCAGGTCGGCGCCATAGACCACGTTTACGCGCTTGGAGAGCCTGGAAATAGCGAGCGACACGACCGACCCGCCGGTGAAAAACGGCAGCGCGGCGAGCGCGTAGATGGCGATCATCTTCACGAGGTTGGCGTGCGAGTAGTTCAATCCAACGCGGATCCGCACGAGCGCGGCGAGCGACACGACCGTGGCGACGGCGAACAGCAGCGAGTGAACAGCGAGCAGGCCGGGCGTTGGATGCGCGTCCAGCCGCTTGCGCGCCAGGTAGACATAGACGCCGCTGGCGCTCAGCCCGAACAGCGCGATTGAAATGGCAAGGAACGCGAAGTGGTAGTACATCGTGACCGAGAAGATGCGCGTGAGCGCAAGTTCGATCATCAGAAGCGCGGCGGATATGCAGCCGATGCCGGCAAGCGCGCGCAGGAATACGCCGCGATCCAACTCACTCGTTGAAGTACCCATCAACTGGCGCGCAAGTTTAGCATCAGAGACTTGGGGTAAACTCTCACCCGTGGTGGCGACCGCGCCGGCTCAGGCGCGTACGACGGCGAATGCGTATCTGCTGTGCGCTCTGTCGTGGGCGATTCCGGGCGCCGCCCACCTCGTTCTCGGACGCCGCAAGGGAATCGTCTTCCTCATCGTCCTGCCCGCCATGTTTGCCCTTGGCCTGGCGCTGCAGGGGAGAATTTTCCCGGTTGATTTTTCTCAGTTCCTGGTCGCCCTGGCCGCGGTGGCCGAGACCGGCATCGGCGTGCCGTATTTCGTCGCCCGCATTCTAGGCTACGGCGCGGGCAACGTCATCGCCGTGACCTACGAATACGGCAACACGTTTCTGATTGTCGCCGGCCTTCTCAACACGCTCGTGGTGATCGATGCGTACGACATCGCCGTAGGGCGCAAGTAGCGAACATGCTCCAGAGCCATTTCGTGCTGCTCGTCATTTTCTCCATCTGCGTGTCTATCGTGTTTGCCGCATTGATGCGGGAGGAAATGAGGGAGCAGGCCGTGCTTGCAGCCAAGATGTTCGCCGGCCTCCTGGCCGCCGCCATCGTCATTGGCTGGCTGATGTATCCCTTCCCGATTTGATTCTGTTCTGCGGGCCGGGCGCGACGGGCGCGTGAGCCTGGAAATACTCCAGCAGCGAATCGATGTCGGCGCCGCTATCGGCCCAGCCGGTGGCTGCCTTGAACAGGTCGAGGCCGTCGCCGCCGTTGGCGAGAAATTCATTGACCAGGATGCGATAGCGGCTGGAGGCCGCGATCGGCCTGCCGTCGATTCGAATCGAAGCCCGATCGACGCGCCGCCCCTCCGGGCGGGCGAGGTCGTAAGCGTAGGTGAATCCGCTGGATACCTGAAGAAGGTTTGACACGCCCCCCGCCCGGAACTGGCTCTCGAGAAGCCGTGCGATCAAATCTCCGGTCATGGTTCTCAGAATCAGGCGGTTCCCGAAGGGCGCCACGTCGAACACCTGCTCGTAGGTGATTGCCCCGGCCGTTCCCGTGGCCGGGGTCTTCCGCACCAGGTCCCCGCGAATGCCGCTTTGATTCATCAGCGCGGCAGCGACATCCGCTCCGGCATGCCGGCGGGCGAATTCGAGCTGGGCGTCGGCGATCACGTCGCCGAGCGCAGACTCGCCGGCCGCGTTCGTCCTGCGCGAGATGTCCATCGTGATGGCGCCGGCCGGCCGTTCGGCCAGCCGCCTGTAGAGCGGACGATACCGATCGAGAATCAGCGTTTCGGCCGCGCTCCTGGGCACATCCCGCGTCACGATCACGTTCTGCGCGATTTTGGAGGTCACCTCGTCGGTGCCCGGATCGATCCGCAAATCAATCACAGAAATAATCCGGCCGAACGACATCGCGCTCGTCACCAGCTTGCCGCTCATCGTGCAGTTGTAGGCGTAGTGGGTGTGTCCCGTCACGATGACCGCAATGTCCGGCGAGAGGCCCTTCGCGATATCCACGATCGGGCCGGAGACGTCTTCGCATCCGTTGTAGTTCTCGCGTTTCGGGATTCCACCCTGGTGCAGCAGCAAGACGATGGCGTGCACGCCCTGACGCTTCAGTTCGGGAACAATCGCGTTTGCCGTGTCGACTTCGGACCGGAAGGTGAGTCCAGCCGTGGCTGCGGGCAGCACGACCTGCGGCGTCCCCTGCAACGTCATGCCGATGAATCCCACTTTCACGCCGCCGATTTCGCGAACGGTGGAGGCGGGGAACAGCGTCGCCGGGCCGCGCCCCTTGACGCCGGGAGCGACGAACACGTTGGCCGCCAGATACTCGAAGGCCGCACCGGAAAATCCGGATGTTCCCTGGCAGCCATCGACCGGGTGACAGCCGCCTTTCTGCATCCGGCCGAGCTCGGCCGGACCTTTGTCGAATTCGTGATTGCCGACGCTCGACACGGCCACGCCGGCTGCGTTCAGCGCTTCAATCGCCGGCTCGTCGTGAAACAGGCTCGACAGCAGCGGGGAAGCGCCGATGTTGTCGCCCGAGGCGACGATGAGCGTATTCGGATGGCCGGCTTTGAGGCGCGCGAGATGCGTCGCCAGATATTCGACGCCGCCGGCCGCCGTCGAGTCGACGATGCCGTTGGCGCCGCCGGGCGGTTCGAGATTGCCATGAAAATCGTTGAACGCGAGCAGCCGCACCGCCACTGGATCCGCGTCCGGCGGCCTGGCGCTCACTGCCGAAAAGCAGACGGACGCGACGAAGAGCAGCGCGACGCCAATCGAGCGAGGCTTCACGATTCCGATGATACTCTGGAGCGGCTATAATCAAGCCGCAGCCGGACCCTCCGCATGCCCTTTGACAACCTGCTCGTCGAACGTGAGGAGAGCGTTGCCGTTCTCACGATCCAGCGGCCGGAGCGCCTGAACGCGCTCGATGCGCGGACGCTCGACGAGCTGGGGCAGGCTTTTCTCGCACTTCAACAAGACGATCGCATCCGCTGCGTCATTCTCACGGGCGCCGGAGAGAGAGCCTTTGTCGCCGGCGCGGACATCAACGAGCTTGCCGGCGACACTCCCGAGTCGGCCAGGCAGCGCGCGCTGGCCGGCCAGCAGCTGTTCGACTTCATCGAACAGCTCGGCAAGCCGGTGATTGCTGCGGTCAACGGGCTCGCGCTCGGGGGCGGATGCGAGCTCGCCATGGCCTGCACGTTTCGGCTCGCCGCCGACACGGCCCGGTTCGGCCAGCCCGAGGTCAATCTCGGAATCATCCCTGGATTTGCGGGGACGCAGCGTCTGGTGAGGCTCATCGGAAAGACCAAGGCCATGGAAATGATTTTGACGGGCGCGCCGATCGCCGCCGATGAAGCGCTTGCCGTTCGCCTGGTGAATCGTGTCGTTCCAGCCGGCGATTTGATGAAGGCCGCGCGCGCCTTGGCGGCCGAGCTCGCGGCGAAGCCGCCCGTCGCGCTGCGCCACGCGATGGAGGCGATCAATCGCGGGGCGGAAATGGCGTTTGCCGATGGATGCCGCCTCGAAGCGGCGTTGTTCGGGATGGTCGTGGCCACCGAAGATATGAAAGAGGGCACCAGGGCTTTCCTTGAAAAACGAAAGCCGGTCTTCAAAGGACGATAGAAAATGCTCCACCTCGAGGGCTCGAGCACGGGCGCGGGTTTGCGGTTCGCGATCGTGGTCGCGAAATTCAATGGCTTTGTGACGGAGCGCCTGCAGGCCGGCGCGTTGGACGCGCTTGCCTCCGCGGGCGTGACTACTGACGACATCTGCGTCATCAAGGTGCCCGGATCGTTCGAGATCCCGTTTGCTGCGAGGCAGGCGGCCGAACAGGGCCGTTTCGCGGCTGTCGTCTGCCTCGGCTGTCTGATCAAGGGCGCCACAGCGCATTTTGAGTACATCGCGTCGGCGGCCTCGCACGGCATCGCCGACGCGGCGGCCTCGACGGGCGTGCCGATGACCTTCGGCGTCCTGACCACCAGCTCGGTTGAAGAAGCGCTCGAACGCGCCGGCGCCGGCCCCTCCAACAAGGGGTGGGAAGCGGCCATGGCCGCGGTGGAGATGGCGTCGCTTCAGCGGAAGATCAAGGCAGCCGCGGTCAAACCGAGCGGGGCGGGGGACCCCGCGATCAAACAACGATGACGCGGTCGCGAACTCGCCATCGCGCGCGCGAAGCCGCGGTGCAGATGCTGTATCAAAGGGAAATCGCGCAATCGGACATCGAAGACGTGCTGGTCACCTTCTGGGCGGCGAATCTCCCGGGTGCCGAGAGCGCAGGGGAAGATGTGCGAGGGTTTGCCGGCGACCTCGTGCGCTATACCGTGGCCAACCTGGACAAGATCGATCCGCTCATCGCCGACACCGCGGAACACTGGCGCCCGTCGCGGATGGCGGCGCTCGATCGCCTGATTCTGCGGCTCGCCATCGGCGAGTTTCTCCACGGGGAAACGCCCCGAAACGTCGTCATCAACGAGGCGCTCGAGCTGGCCAAGACCTTCAGCGGCGACGATTCGGCAAAGTTCATCAACGGCATTCTGGACGCGGTGAAAAAGAAGCTGGGATAGTCATGCCGAGGCTCCGTCTCATGCCGAGGCTCTGTTGCGCGTCGCTCGCTCTCGCGGGCTTGGCCTGCAGCAGCGTTGGTTCGCCATCGCCGGCTCCCGCCTCTCCCTCACCTTCGCCGGTCCCGCTGTCATTTTCCGTCCTGGTGTTCTCCAAGACCGCGGGGTTTCGTCACGACTCTATTCCGGCGGGAATTGCGGCGATCCGGCTGCTGGGCCAGCAGCGCGGGTTTTCGGTGGACGCGACGGAAGCCTCGGAAGTGTTTGCAGACGCCGTCCTGGCGAAATACAAAGTCGTCGTGTTTCTCCTGACCACTGGAGCCGTGCTGGATGACGCGCAGCACGCGGCTTTCGAGCGTTTCGTTCGCGCGGGCGGCGGATTTGTGGGCGTTCACTCGGCTGCCGACACCGAGTACGACTGGCCGTTTTACGGCGCGCTTCTGGGCGCCTATTTCGCGGGCCACCCCGACATTCAGACAGCGACCGTGCAGGTGGCCGATCCCGGCAACCCGACGACCGCCGGGCTGCCGCGGCTCTGGGTACGCAGAGACGAGTGGTACAACTTTCAAAGAGATCCTCGCGGAAGCGTCGACGTGCTGGCGACGCTCGACGAGCGAACCTACTCCGGCGGAACGATGGCCGCCGATCACCCGATCATCTGGTCGCACACCTACGAGGGCGGCCGCGCCTGGTACACCGCCGGCGGTCATACGATGGAAAGCTATTCGGAGCCGCTGTTCGTCGACCACCTCGGCAGAGGCATTCTGTGGGCGGCAGGTCAGATGTAGCTCTGCGGTATGATTTCCTGCGAAATGTCGTCAGAAGAAGAACAGATAGAGCAGCGTCGCGCCCATCTCTCCGAGCTGGCGCAGCTTGGCCTCGACCCCTATCCGCATCGCTTCGAACGCATTGTCACCGTCAGCGACCTTGTACACGCGCATGGCGGGAAGACCGGCCCCGAGCTGGAAGAGAGGCGGGTCGATACCGTCGCCAGCGGCCGGATCCTGAGCATCCGCAGCTTCGGCAAGGCGAATTTCCTGGTGCTGTCCGACGGCCGGTCGAAGATTCAGGTCTACGTCAAGAAGGACACGCTGCCGGAGCGCGACTTCCGGATCTTCCAGCTGCTCGACATCGGCGACGTGATCGGCGTCCACGGCCATCTGTTTCGAACGCGTACCCACGAATTGACGATATGGGCGTCGAAACTGGAGTTCCTGGCGAAGTGCCACCTGCCGCTGCCTGAAAAATGGCACGGCCTCACCGACGTCGAGATTCGATACCGGCAGCGTTATCTCGATCTGATCGTGAATCCCGAGGCGCGCGAGGTGTTCGAGGTGCGCGGCAAGGTTCTCGCCGCTCTTCGCGATTTTCTCGATTCGCGCGGCTACCTCGAGGTGGAAACGCCCATGATGCAGCCGGTGGCCGGAGGAGCCATGGCGCGGCCGTTCACGACGCATCACAACGCGCTCGACGTCGATCTGTATCTGCGCATCGCGCCGGAGCTGTACCTGAAACGGCTGGTCGTGGGCGGGATGGAGCGCGTGTACGAGATCAACCGCAATTTCCGGAACGAAGGGATCTCGACGCGGCACAATCCGGAATTCACGATGCTCGAGTTCTATCAGGCGTACAGCGACTATCAGGACCTGATGACGCTGACCGAAGAGATGGTCGCCTTCGTCGCGAAGTCGGCCGCCGGCAAGGAGGACATCGAGTACGAAGGCGACATTATTTCGCTCCGTCCACCCTTTGCGCGGCTGTCTCTTCGACAGGCGGTCGGCGAGGCAGCGTCCCAGAAGCTGGGTGCGGCGGTTCCGGAGTCGGACCTGCGCGATCCCGTCAGAGCACAGGAGCTGGCGGGGCGGCTGGGTGTGCACGTCGATCCCAGAAGCGGAGCAGGAAAAGTCACGACGGCGATCTTCGAGACGCTCGTTGAAGCATCGCTGCTGCAGCCGACGTTTGTGTACGACTTTCCGACCGAGGTCTCGCCGCTGTCCAAGCAGCGCGCCGACGACCCGGACACGGTCGAACGCTTCGAGCTCTACATCGGCAAGATGGAAATAGCCAACGCGTTCAGCGAGCTGAACGATCCGATCGAGCAGCGCAAGCGGTTCGAGCAACAGCTCCTCGAAAAGGCCCGCGGCGACCAGGAAGCGCATGCGATGGATGAGGACTACGTCCGCGCGCTCGAGTACGGTCTGCCGCCGACGGCGGGCGAGGGACTCGGCGTCGATCGCCTGGTGATGCTGTTGACCGGCAGCAAATCGATTCGCGACGTCATCCTGTTCCCGCACATGAGGCCGAAATAACGTGCCGTTCGAATTGCACATCGCGCTCCGCTACCTGCTGGCCAGGCGGCGCCAGGCGTTCATCTCGGTCATTTCTCTTGTTTCGATCGTCGGCGTGGCGGTCGGCGTGATGGCTCTGGTCGTGGCGCTGGCCTTGATGACGGGTCTGCAGGGCGAGCTGCGCGACCGCATTCTGGGCGCGACGGCGCACGTGTTCGTGTTCAAGAGATCGGGCCTCTCCGATTACAAGGCGGAGGTGGCGAAGCTCCGCGCCATCCCGCACGTGAAGGGGGCCGCGCCCGCGATATTCGGAAAGGCATTGGTGTCGACCGTTGCCGGCAACGAAGCGTTCATCAGCTTGAAAGGCATCGATGTTGCGCTCGAGCCGACCGTGACCGAGATCGCGAAGGCCATCACGGCGGGGAAGCTGGCCGACCTCGATTCGCACAGCGAAGACACGCCGGATGGCATTTTCCTGGGCAAGGATGTCGCGGCGCAGCTTGCCGTCAACGTTGGCGACATCATCAAGATGCAAACTCCTCAAGGCACTCTTTCACCCATGGGCATGATGTTCGCGCCGCACCGGCTCCGCGTTGCCGGAACCTTCTACCTCGGTTTTTACGAGTACGATTCCTCCTACGGCTTCGTCTCGCTTCCGGTGGCCGAGCGCTTGTTGAACAGGAGCCAGCCCGAAGTCATCGAGATGATTGTGGACGACATCATGCAGGCGCCGGGGGTGGCAGCGGCGATCACCACGACATTGGGGCCCGACTACTTCGCGCAAGACTGGACGACGATGAACCAATCGCTGTTCTCGGCGCTGTGGCTGGAAAAAATGGCCATTTCGATCACCATCGGGCTCATCGTGATGGTGGCCGCGCTCAACATCGTGGCGTCGCTTGTCCTGCTCGTGATGGAAAAGAGCGCCGACATCGCGATTCTCAAGACGATGGGAGCCTCCGGCCGCAGCGTGATGTTCGTGTTCATGCTGCAAGGGTTGATCATCGGCCTGCTGGGCACCCTCGCCGGGGCGGTCTCGGGCGTCGGTCTGTCGTGGGTCCTCGACCGGTATCGCCTGATTCGCGTCCCGGGCGATGTCTATCAGGTTTCATACGTCCCGTTCACGCTGCTGCCGCTCGACATCACCGTGGTGGTGGTCCTTGCCGTGCTCATCTGCTTCATCGCCACGATCTATCCGTCGCGGCAGGCGGCGCGGCTGAAGCCGGTCGACGCCTTACGCTACGGTTAACGGCGCCGGTTAACGGCCGGTTAACGTGAGACAAGACTCGTACGCCTTTTGAGACGAGATTGCGCTGAAAGCAGGACAATCGCGCGCGTAACTCCTTGCTTTTCAACGAAAAAGCTGCCACCTCTCTGGCATCCTCCTTGAAGCGTCCTCAGGCAGAAATTGTTGAACCGCAAGGGGGTCATATGAGAACAGTTTTTGGGGCGGTCGCCGGAGCGCTTGCAGTTGGTGCGGTGCTGGTTGCCTACGACCTCGGCGTGCATCAGACGTTCAATCAAACCGGGTATCAGTCAGGCTCGCCATACGCGGTCCAGGCGGGCCAGACCGGGTATGCCTCGCCCTACGCGCCCTATGCGGTGTCGTATGCGGCGCCATATGGAGCGCCGTTCGCGGCGCCATATCCGAACGGCGTCGCGGCGCCAATGGCGCCGGTGGCCGGCTACGCGGTTCCTCAGTACGTGAGTCAGCCGGTGGTGACGGCGCAGGCGCCGGTTCGCCGCTACGCGTCGCAGCAAACCTATGTGACAGACCGGGCGAGGACGCCAACGCGCTCCTGGCAGAAGAGCGCGCTCCTGATCGCGGGCTCGGCGGCGGGCGGCGCCGGCGTCGGCGGGCTCATCGGCGGCAAGAAAGGCGCGGGCATCGGTGCGCTGCTCGGCGGCGGCACGGCGGCGCTCTTCGACCAGATAAAACGGAACTAAACTAGGTAATGAAGTAGAGAAGTAGTGAAGATAAGTGGCAAGCCACTTCACTACTTCATTCCTTCACTACTTCACTACCTATTGAATGCCTTTCCTCACCGCTACCGGCCTCAACAAAACCTACCAGGTCGGCACCGAGCATCTGCATGTCCTGCGCGACCTGGATCTGGCCGTCGAGCGCGGCGAAATGGTGGCCGTGGTCGGCGCGTCCGGCGTCGGCAAGAGCACGTTGCTGCATCTGCTGGGCGGACTCGACCGGATGGATTCCGGCGTCATCCACGTCGGCGAGATTGACATCGGCGCGATGCGCGAAGCCTCGCTCGTCTCGTTCCGGAACAAACACATCGGGTTCGTTTTTCAGTTTCACCATCTGCTTCCTGAATTCAGCGCCATCGAGAACGCCGAGATGCCGCTCCGCATTGCCAGGCTCAACGCGGACGTTGCGCGCCGGCGCGCCGCCGGCGTGCTGGGGCGGCTCGGCCTGGGCGATCGCCTCGCGCATCGGCCCGGGATGCTGTCGGGTGGCGAGCAACAGAGGGTGGCGGTGGCTCGGGCGCTGGTCACCGAACCGTCTGTGCTGCTGGCCGATGAACCGACGGGAGACCTGGATGAGGCGACGGCCGATTCCTTGCACGCGCTCTTGCGGGACATGCATCGCGAGCGCAATCTCAGCTCGGTGATTGCGACGCACAACATGCGGCTGGCCGCGTCGTGCGACCGCGTGCTGCGGCTGGAAGCCGGGCGGCTGGTGCCGGCGTGATGACGGCTGGTCCGGACGGGGCCACGTAGAAATGTTTGGTATTCATCGACTTAGGGCGGTTGGGCGTTGGCCGTTTGGGAGCTATGCCTTATAATGCCGATAGGTTACCTGGGTCCGTCACCGTCTCGTTTTCCTAAGGCTTAACGGATGTTCGAACGCTATACCGAACGCGCGCGCCGGGTGCTTTTCTTCGCCCGCTACGAGGCGAGCCAGCTCGGCAGCATTTCAATTGAAACGGAGCACCTGCTTCTCGGCCTGATCCGGGAAGGGAAGGGCCTCACGAGCCGCATTTTCGCGCGCTCGCATCTCTCGCTGGAAAACATCCGCAAGGAGATTGAGGGCCGGACTGTCTTCCGGGAGAAGGTGTCGACATCGGTCGAAATTCCGTTCAGCGCCGAGACGAAGCGCGTGCTGCAGTTCGCGGCTGAAGAGGCCGACCGTCTGCTCCACAACTACATCGGCACCGAACATCTGCTCCTCGGCATCCTTCGCGAGGAGCGTTCCGTCGCCGCGTCCATCCTGATGGAAAAAGGGATGCGCCTGAACACGGTGCGCGAGGACATCGTCCAGCTGCTGAATGAAAAGACCACGCTGACGCGCGTGAAGGAAACGCCGCTGCTCGCCGAGTTCAGCCGCGACCTCACCGAGTCGGCGATGAAGAATCAGCTCGATCCGCTGGTGGGCCGGGATTACGAGCTCGAGCGCGTGCAGCAGGTCCTGTGCCGGCGAACCAAGAACAACGCCGTGCTGATCGGCGAACCGGGCGTCGGCAAGACCGCCATCGTTGAAGGGCTCGCGCAGAAAATCGTGTACGGCGATGTGCCGCACTTCCTCGCCGATAAGCGGATTCTCGCGCTGGATATTTCTCTGATCGTCGCCGGCACGAAGTATCGCGGACAGTTCGAGGAGCGCCTGAAAGCCATCATGAAGGAGCTCACCGACAACCCGAACATCATCGTCTTCATCGACGAGCTGCACACGCTGGTGGGCGCCGGGTCGGCCGAAGGCTCTCTCGACGCGGCCAATATCCTGAAGCCGGCGCTCTCGCGCGGCGAGATTCGCTGCATCGGCGCGACGACGCCCGCGGAATACCGGAAATACATTGAAAAGGATCGCTCGCTGGAGCGCCGCTTCCAGGCCATCAAGGTCGATCCGCCGGCTGAAAAGGAAACGATCGAGATTCTGCTGGGCGTCAAGGATCGCTACGAGTCGTTCCATCACGTGGAGTACACGCGGGAAGCGATCGAGGCCGCGGTGTACCAGTCGAGCCGCTACATCACCGACCGGTTCCTGCCCGACAAGGCGATCGATCTGATCGATGAAGCGGGGGCGCGCGCCAAGCTGCGCGAGGCGGGCTACAGCGAAGAGTTCGGTGAAATCAACCGCAGCATCCGCGTGGCCGTCGAGCAGATGGAGAACGCGGTGTCGGCGAAGGACTTCGAGAAGGCGCAGTTCTACCGCGAGCAGGAAGTGAGCGCGCGCGAGAACCTGCAGTACGTCCGCGAGAAGTTCGACGTGAAGTCGAGCGCGCGCCGGGTGGCCGTCGGCAAGCAGGAGATCGACGAAGTCGTCTCCAAGTGGACCGGCGTGCCGCTGGCGTCGATCAATCAGGACGAGGGCGACAAGCTGCTGCGCATGGAGCAGGAGCTCCACAAGCGCGTGGTCAGCCAGGATCGCGCCATCTCCGCGGTGTCGCGCGCGATTCGCCGCTCGCGCGCCGGACTGAAGAATCCGAACCGGCCGGTCGGCAGCTTCATCTTCCTCGGCCCGACGGGCGTCGGGAAGACCGAGCTGGCTCGCGCCCTGGCGAATTTCCTGTTCGGCAGCGACAACGCGCTCATCCGCTTCGACATGTCGGAGTACATGGAGAAGCACTCGGTCTCGAAGCTGATCGGCTCGCCGCCGGGATACGTCGGCCACGAAGAAGGCGGTCAGCTGACCGAGAAGGTGCGGCGCAATCCGTATTCAGTGGTCCTGCTCGACGAAATCGAGAAGGCGCACCCCGACATCTTCAACATCCTGTTGCAGGTGTTCGAGGACGGCCATCTGACCGACGGGCTCGGCAACCGCGTGAATTTCAAGAACACCATCCTGATCATGACGTCGAACATCGGCGCGCGCTTCATCCAGAAGAAGGCGTCGCTCGGGTTCCAGTCGTCAGAGTCTGAGACGATCGCGAAGAGCGTGACCGAGATGGTCCTGGGCGAAGTCAAGCGGACCTTCAACCCCGAGTTCATCAACCGCATCGAGGAAATCATCGTCTTCGAGGCGCTCGGCGACGATGAGCTGCGGCGCATCATGCTGCTGCTGATTGACCAGTTGAACGAGAACCTGGTCAGCCGCCAGTTGAAAATTTCGCTCCGGGCGGAAGTCATCGACTGGATCATCGATCTCACCTGCAAGGATCGTTCGTACGGGGCGCGCCCGCTCCGCCGCGCCATCCAGCGTTACGTCGAAGATCCGCTCTCCGAAGAGCTCATTCGCGGGCATCTGCGGGGCGGCGAAATCGAGGTCTACCTGGAAGGCGGCCAGCTGGCCTACCGTGCAGCCGGGGAGGTCGCCGCAGGCCGCCGTCTGGCCTAGCGCGTCTAAACGCATCAGGTTGTATCAGCGCCGGCCCCGTTCGGAGGTCTTTCCCATGCGGAACCACAATTTATGGGCTGGTCTGAGCGGGTACGCCGCCGCGGCCGCGGTTGTGTGCGCCGCTGCCCCCGTGTGGGCCCAGGCGACGGTTCAGGCGGGTCCGCCGGCCGCAACGGGTGGCGGGCCGCCTCCGGCGTCCCAGACGGCCGCCACGGCCTCCCAACCCGCCCTGTGCGGCACGCCGCTTCCGCCCCCGGCGAACCTGCCGCCGACCAACATCGGTCCTGTCGTCTTCTATTTCGGCCCCTGCTTCGACAAGCAAGGCAACATTCCGGTGATTGAGCCCCAGACCTACCTCTACTACATCCAGCTGCTGCCGAGCCTGCCGTCCCAGAACACCTGGCGGCCATACAACGATCAGACCGAGCGGACCGTCCTCGATGACTTCAAGCGGCTCTGGGCGACGAACTTCCTCGACGATCTGTCCATTGAGATCCAGGACTACCATTTCTCGAATGGCGTCATCGGAAAAGTCGTCACGTACCACATGGAGGAGCGCGAGCGGATCAAGAACACGACGTACGTGTCGGCCGCCGACAACAAGCCGTATGACAAGGATGGGTTGAACCGGACCAAGTTCGAAGACAAGCTGCGCGAGCTCGGCATCACGATCCGCCTCGACTCGTTCGTCGATCAGTCCACCGAGTCCAAGGTCGCCAATACCGTGCGCGAGATGCTCGTCGACAAGGGCTATCAGGACGCCAAGGTCGACCCGGCGATCGAGCCGCTGGCCGGCGCTCCGAAAACGGTCAACCTGACGTTCAAGATCACCGAAGGGCCGAAGGTGAAAATTTCCGATGTGGCGTTCATCGGGAACAAGGTCTTCAGCAACGGCGACTTGAAGGGCAAGATGAAGCAGAACAAGGGCGGCGGCTTCTGGATCTTCCACGGCTCGGGCGTCTACCAGGAGGACAAGTTCGAGGAAGATGCGCAGCGCATCACCGATTTCTATCGCGAGAACGGCTACATCCAGGTGAACGTCGGCGAGCCGACGCTGAAGAAAATGAGTGATTCCAAAGACGGCAAAGAGCGGTTCATGACGCTCCAGATTCCCATCAGCGAGGGGCGCCGCTTCAAGGTCGGGGAATTCGCGTTCGATGGAAACACGAAGGTGCCGAGCACGTCGCTGCGGCCGCTCTTCAAGATGCAGACGGGCGACTACTACAACGAAAAGAAGATCCACGACGGCCTGGACAAGGCGAAGGAGATCTACGGCTCGGCGGGCTACTTTGAAATGACGGGGCTCCCAGAACTCACGCCTGCCGGCGCGCAGCCGAACGAACCGCCCTCGGTCACCGCAAGCCGCCCGGCCGTAGTCAACGTGACGATGAAGATGCAGGAAGGGAAGCAATACTTCATCAACCGCATCACGTTTGTGGGCAATACGAACACGCGTGACAACGTCATCCGGCGCGAGCTGCGGCTGTATGAAAACGGCGTGTTCAACACCGAGGCTCTGAAGTTCAGCATCCGCCGCCTCAACCAGCTTGGCTACTTCAAGCCGATCGAGGACCAGAAGAACATCACGGTGGAGAAGGAACCCGGAAAGGACAATCAAGTCAA
>DASZHO010000019.1:0-3903 GCA_035937795.1 Vicinamibacterales bacterium
CAGCACAGGCAGCACAGGCAGCACAGGCAGCACAGGCAGCACAGGCAGCACAGGCAGCACAGGCGCAACCGTAGACAGAAGCGGCGGAGCTGCCGGCGCAATCGGGCCGGAGGCGCGTGGTGATACGCCACCAGCCCGAAATCGTGAACGGGCGCCGTCCAGGTAAAGCAGGGGTCGTACTCTTACGCGGTACGAGCCGTGTGCGCTCAAATACCTAAGTGATGGCGACGCATGCCCTCCAGCGTGATCGTTCTCGGCGGCGGCGTGGCGGGCATGAGCGCGGCGCACGAGCTGATCGAACGCGGCTTCGACGTGGTCGTGCTCGAGCTCCGCGGCATCCCCGGCGGCAAGGCGCGCAGCATCCCGGTGATCGACGACGGCGCCGGCACGAGCGGCCACGTGCGGGCCGATACCGGCGTAGAGTCGATCCAGCATCGCCTGCCCGGCGAGCACGGCTTTCGCTTCTTTCCTGGGTTCTACAAGCACGTGATCGACACGATGCGGCGCACGCCGTCGTTCGACGGACGCCCAGTATCAGACCACCTGGTGCCGACGACACGCGTCGGCTTCACGCAATACGGCAAGCCCACATTCCTCATTCCGTCGATCTTCCCGCAGAAGCCGGCCGATGCCGGTACGCTGCTGCGGGATATTCTCCTCACTTTCAGTCCTGTCATCGGCCTCACGCCGGACGATCTGGCGCTCTTCGGCGCGCGCTTCTGGCAAATCCTCACCTCGTGCCCGGAGCGTCGGCTCGGCGAATACGAGCGGGTCGGGTGGTGGGAGTTTATCAGCGCCGAGGGGCGGTCGGCGGCGTACCAGAAATTCCTGGCGACCGGTTTTACGCGTTCGCTGGTCGCGGCCAAGGCGCGCAAGGCCAGCGCGCGCACCGTGGGCGACATGTTCGTGCAGATGATGTTCACGTTCCTCAATCCGACGGAGGGAGCGACCGATCGCCTGCTCGACGGACCAACGAATATGGTCTGGATCGATCCCTGGCTCAGCTATCTGGAATGCAAGGGCGTCCGCTACCTGCGCAACATGCATGTCGAGCAGATCTTCTGCGACAAGGTGCGCATCACCGGCGTCGCCGCCCGCCACCGTCACAGGCGGACTGTATTTTATGGTGACCACTACGTAGCGGCACTGCCGCTTGAGCGCATTGCCCCGCTGGTGAACCATCAGATGCTGTACGCCGATCCGAAACTCGCCGCTCTGCGGACGCTGGCACCCAACGTAGAATGGATGAACGGCATTCAGTTCTATTTGCGCCGCGATCTGCCGATAGCACACGGGCACGTCATTCACATCGATACCGAATGGGCGCTGACGAGCGTCTCGCAGGCCCAGTTCTGGCGCAGCATGTCGCCCGCCCAGTTCGGCGACACCGAAGTGCACGGCGTCCTCTCGGTCGATATCTCCGACTGGGAAGATCCCGGATCGGGCGGACGCCCAGCGAAGCAATGCACACGCGAAGAGGTGACGCGTGAAGTCTGGAAGCAGCTCAAGCGCTCGATCAACTTCGAGCAGGAGCTTCTGCGCGACGAAGACCTGCACTCGTGGTTCCTCGACCCGGACATTCGGAGCGATCGTGCCCATCCGCGATTTCTAAAGAACGTGGAGCCGCTGCTGGTCAATGTCGTCGACACCTGGAGGCTGCGTCCCGACGCGGCGACCGCCATTCCGAATCTCTTTCTGGCGTCCGATTATGTGCGCACGCATACCGACCTCGCTACGATGGAAGGCGCCAACGAGGCGGCGCGGCGGGCGGTGAACGGACTCCTCGACGCGGTGAAATTTGCCGGACCGCGTTGTGAGGTGTGGCCGCTGCAGGAGCCCGAGGTCCTGGCGCCGTGGCGGCTGCACGATGCGGCGCGATACCGGGCCGGGCTGCCCTGGGACGATTCGCTCATGCAGGTCGCGGCCAAGGCCATCCGCGGAGCGTCACCGCTGCTCGAGCAAGCGCGTCCGCTACTGGAGGAAGTGACGCCTTTCGTGAGCCGTGCGGCGGACGCGATCGAGCAGAGCGAGGGGACTGTGCCTGGTGTAACCGAGCTTTCGCGCCGCGGCGCGATGGTGAACTCCGGCTCGGCCGATGCAGCGAGGCTCGAACCCGAGGCGATGATAGTCGGCGCCGTGCCGGTCGTCGGCGATAGCGTAGGGCCGGTAGGATTCCTGGAGCGGCTCTCCTGGTACCGCGAGATGTTGACCGACATGCTCGCGGCCGGGATACCGACGCATGAGCCGCAGCAGCACCTTTATCGGCTTGTGAAAGACTTCATCGACCGTTCTGGCAAGGGGCTGCGTCCGGCGCTGTGCATCGCGACAGCACGCGCGCTGGGTGGTCGCACGGAGGACGCATTTCCCGCCGCCGCCGGCCTCGAAATGCTGCACAACGCTTTTCTCGTGCACGACGACATCGAGGACGGCAGCGACTCGCGGCGCGGCGCGGCCACGATGCATCGTCGTGTCGGGATACCCATTGCCGTGAACACCGGCGACGCCATGAATGCCCTTGCCATGCGCTTCTTCCGCAAGAGCGTCGAGCAGCTCGGGCCCGCGGCGGCGCTCCGCATTCTCGACGAAGTGGATCACATGCTTCTGCAAAGCCTGGAGGGACAGGCCACCGAGCTTGGCTGGGTGCGCGACAACGATCTGACCGTCGGGACCGACGAGTACCTGCGGCTGGTGCTCAAGAAGACCGCCTGGTACAGCTTCATCCACCCGATGCGCATCGGCGCGCTGGTCGCCAACGCCGACGACCAGAACCTCGATCGGTTCGACCGCTTCGGCTTTCTGCTCGGCGTGGCGTTCCAGATCACCGACGATGTTCTCAATCTCGTCGGCGACGTCGGTCGCTATGGCAAGGAGATTGACGGCGATCTATGGGAGGGGAAGCGGACGATCGTCTTGGCTCACGCACTCGGTCACGCCGATCAAGCCGACCGTGCATGGATGGCAAGCTTTCTGGCACGGCCGCGCGAGCGGCGCCTGCCGCGCGAAGTGCTGCGACTCCACCAGATCCTCGCGGGCAGCGGCAGCATCGCCTGGGCGCAGCAGTCGGCCGCAATCTTCGCGGAGGCCGCCCTGCGCGAATTTGAGGGCTGCGCCTTCGCCGGTGTGCCGGAAAGTCCTGATCTGAACTGGTTGCGCGCCTGCGTGGATTTTCTGGTGCAGCGCGACGCTTAGCTCAGACCGAGGAGGCCATGACGAGCCCGCCGGTACCGGCTCCGTGGCCAGCTCGGAGCGCAATGCGAGGTCGTCCGCATTGTCGGATGACGGGCGGCCCGGCTACGACGACAATTACGCCGACAAGCTCGCTGCGCTCGGCTCCCCGGTGTTCGCCTGCACGCCCGACTTTTTCCCGGACCTCATGGCAGCCGCGTTACGGCGAGACGACATCGCCGACTGAGCCGCCGCGCGATATCGCGCTCGTGCGCGCGAGCGCAGGAAGGGCGCGCAGGGATCGAACGCGTGGTGGCGGCCGGTCGCGACTGCTGGATCATGAGCCATACGCCGTTGAACGGTCGATAGGTGTCAATCGGCTTCCAAAAATTGCACGCCAATAACAACCCAGGCCCAAACGGTCACCAGCGACCATCTCTAGCCGGTTGCAACCCTATCGCCTCGGTCCACCTCGAGACGTCGGGTCCTGGGCGGCCGGGGTGGGAGGGCCGGGGTAGACCCCTTTTCGGCAACGGGTCCTAACGAGGGGCTTAGCTGCGCCCTCAGATGCTGCGCCCCGCCTTTTCCCAATACTGGGCGCGTAGCTTGCGCTTGAAGATCTTGCCCGAATCTTCGCGCGGAAGTGACGCGCTCAGCTCGACCACCTTCGGCACCTTGTAGCGCGCCAGGTGCTGGCCGAGATAGCTGCGCACGGCCATGGCATCGATCGGCGCACCG
>DASZHO010000020.1:0-40963 GCA_035937795.1 Vicinamibacterales bacterium
GCCATCGAGCTCGGCGGCGTGTACGATGGCCATGAGCTGCCCAAGGACATCAACGTCTTCACGAAGCGATCGGCCACGGCGCTGGCGGGGCAGGGACTGATGGGTGTCGCGCGCGACACCTACAAGCACGACGGCAACTCGCTTTCGTTCGTCGCGGCGTTTGCTGAAGTCGAGGTGGACACCGAAACCGGGATGTACCAGCTCCTCGATTACCTTGCCGTGGGCGACGTGGGCACCGTCATCCATCCCGCCGCGCTCGGTGGCCAGCTGGCGGGCCGATCGATTCTGGGGATCGGACACGCGATGGGCCAGCGGTGGGTGTACGACCAGAAATACGGCGTGCCGCTCGCCAGGCGCTTCTACAACAACAATCCGCCGACGATCCTGGACGTGCCGCTGGTCATGCAGTGGGCCGCGGTCGGCCTTCCCGATCCGGAAACTCCGGTCGGGGCGCGTGGCATCGGCGAGCCGCCCGTGGCAGCCGGCTGCTGCTCGGTGCTGAATGCGATTTCGGCTGCGCTGGGCGATGAAGTGTTCGTGCGGGCGCCGGTGCTGGTCGATCACATCCTGAACGCGCTGGAAACCGGCAAACCCGGGCAGGCACCGCTGACGGCGAACGTCTGACAGTTCGTACCCTTCTCTGTATCGCTCTGATGGCGGGCACTGTTTCCTGTGCCCGCCATTCCGATCCTCCTCCCAAAAAGAGCATCACCCTCTGGCAGCCGCTCGGGTCGTGGTCGGGCCGCGACAACCTGCAGACCGAATCGTTTGTCAGCGCCTCGGGATATCTTCGAGTGAAGTGGGAAACCAGCCATGAGACCAGACCTGGCGCCGGCACGTTTCGATTGACGGTGGGAAGCTCCATCAGCGGCCGTCCGCTGCAGGTCGTGGCGGATTTTCAGGGCGCCGGCCACAACACGGGGTACGTGAACGAAGATCCCCGCACCTTCTATGCTCTGGTCGAATCGTCGAATGTCGACTGGAAATTCAGCGTCGACGAGGGCTATCCGGCGACAGCTGAACCTGAAAGTGGAAAGTGAAAACGGAAAAGGTAAAAGTGAAAAGTGAAAAGTAGACAGTAGAAAGTAAAAGGTAAGATGTAGAAGGTAACTTTTTACTTCACTTTTAACTTCTTACTTTTTACTTTTAACTTACAGAACATAGGGCTATGCAGTTCATCTACACCATGAAGGGCCTGGGGAAGATCTATCCCCCGGACTCGCAGGTACTGAAAGACATCTGGCTGTCGTTCCTGCCGGGCGCCAAGATCGGCGTGCTGGGCTTGAACGGGTCCGGCAAGAGCACGCTGTTGAAAATCATGGCGGGCCTCGACCATGACTTCGCCGGCGAAGCGTTTCCGGCTGAGGGCGTCACGGTCGGGTACCTGCCGCAAGAGCCGACGCTCGATCCGTCAAAAACCGTGCTCGGCGTCGTTGAAGAGGGCGTGGCCGAGGTGCGCGCGCTGCTCCAGCGCTTCGACGAGATCAACGAAAAGTTTGCGCAGGATCTATCGCCGGCGGAGATGGAGAAGGTGCTCGAAGAGCAGGCGCGGGTGCAGGATCGCATCGAAGCCGCCGGGGCGTGGGAGCTCGATTCCAGGCTCGAGCTGGCGATGGACGCTCTGAGGCTTCCGCCTCCGGACGTCGACGTGAAAACGCTGTCCGGCGGAGAACGCCGCCGCGTGGCGCTGTGCAGGCTGCTCCTGCGCGCGCCGGACCTCCTGCTGCTGGACGAGCCGACCAACCACCTCGACGCCGAATCGGTGGCGTGGCTCGAACGATTCCTGAAGGACTATCCGGGCACCGTCGTTGCCGTCACCCACGATCGCTACTTCCTCGACAACGTGGCCGGCTGGATCCTGGAGCTCGATCGCGGATCCGGCATTCCATGGGAAGGCAACTACTCGTCGTGGCTGGAACAGAAGCGGAGCCGGCTGCAGCTGGAAGAGAAGACCGAATCGAAACGGCAGCGCACGCTGGCGCGCGAGCTCGAATGGGTGCGCATGGCGCCGCGCGCGCGGCAGGCGAAGGGCAAGGCCCGCCTTCGCCAGTACGAGGAGCTACTCGGGCAGGACGCGGCGAAACAAATCGAAAGCGTCGAGATCTACATTCAGCCGGGCCCCAGGCTGGGCGATTCGGTCGTCGAGGCGAGAACGCTTCGCAAGGCGTACGGCGACAAGCTCCTGATCGACGATCTGTCGTTCACCCTTCCTCGCGGCGGCATTGTCGGCGTGATCGGCCCCAACGGCGCGGGCAAGACGACGCTGTTCCGGATGATCACCGGGCAGGAGCAGCCCGACGGCGGCACGTTGAAGCTGGGAGAGACCGTCCGGCTCGGCCACGTGGACCAGAGTCGCGACTCGCTGACGGCCGACAAGACGGTATGGGACGAAATCAGCGGCGGCGAAGACGAGATCACGCTCGGCAAGCGGACGGTTCCCTCGCGCGCCTATGTGTCCTGGTTCAACTTCAAGGGCCGCGATCAACAGCGGCTGGTGGGCGAGCTTTCGGGAGGCGAGCGGAACCGGGTGCATCTGGCGAAGCTGCTGCGCGCGGGCAGCAACGTGCTGCTGCTGGACGAGCCGACCAACGACCTCGACGTCGATACGCTTCGCGCGCTGGAAGAGGCGCTGCTGGCCTTTGCCGGCTGCGTGGTGGTCATCAGCCACGACCGGTGGTTCCTCGACCGCATTGCCACGCACATTCTTGCATTCGAAGGGGAGAGCCAGGCGACGTGGTTCGAGGGAAACTACCAGGATTACGAGGCGGACCGCCATCGCCGCCTCGGCACCGCCGCAGATCAGCCCCATCGGATCAAGTACCGTAAACTGACGCGGTAGGGGACGGGGTATGGAGCCTGAGGCCCGCTTTCCGCGTCTAAGGATCTGATTGGCTCATCCCAAGAAGAAGCAGACCAACCTGAGGAACGCCTGGGACGAGGCCAGGGTGCTGGTCGCCGCCAACCGCGGGCGGCTGGCCCTGGGCCTCTTTCTGATGTTCGTGAGCCGCATTGCGGGGCTCATCCCTCCCGCGTCTTCGAAATATCTGATAGACGAGGTCATCGGCCACCGCCGCAGCGAGCTGCTGGTGCCGCTGGCGCTTGCCGTCGGGGCGGCGGCGCTGGTCGATGCGGCCACCTCGTTTGCGCTGTCTCAAGTTCTCGGCGTGGCGGCTCAAAAAGCGATTGCCGACATGCGCCGCAGCATGCAGGCGCACGTCATACGCCTTCCCATCCGCTACTTCGATTCCACGCAGACGGGCATCCTGATTTCGCGTGTGATGAACGACGCGGACGGCATCCGCAACCTGGTCGGCACGGGCCTGGTCCAGATGACCGGCGGCCTTGTCACCGCGATACTGGCGCTCGGCGTGCTCTTCTATCTGAACTGGCGCCTAACCTCGATCAGCATCGTCGTGCTCGCCGTCTTTGCGATTGGCATGTCGTTCGCTTTCAGGAGCCTGCGTCCGCTGTTCCGGGACCGGGGAAAGATCACCGCCGACATTTCCGGACGGCTCGCCGAATCGTTCGGCGGGATTCGCATTGTCAAAGCGTACACGGCCGAGGAGAGAGAGGACCGCGTCTTCTCCGACGGCGTGGAGCGATTGTTCCAGAACGTCAAGCGCACGCTGACGGGGATATCCGCCGTCACCGCGTTCGGGAGCCTCGTGATCGGGGCCATAGGCGTCATCATGATTCTGGTCGGCGGGCGCGCCATTTTGAGCGGGACGATGACGCTCGGCGACCTGTTCATGTACGTGTTTTTCGTGGGGCTGCTCGCGGCGCCGCTGATTCAGATGTCGTCGATCGGCACGCAGTTGAGCGAAGCGCTCGCCGGGCTCGACCGCATCCGCGAAATCAAGCAAATGGCCACCGAAGACGATGAGGACGAGACGCGGGAGCCGCTCGGCACGCTTTGCGGGGACGTCGCCTTCGAGGGCGTCTCGTTCGAATACGACGCGGGGGTACCGGTATTGAAGGGTGTCTCCTTCGACGCGCCGGACGGATCGACGACGGCGCTGGTCGGGTCGAGCGGCTCCGGGAAGAGCACGCTCATCAGCCTCGTGATGGCCTTCAGCCGCCCGCAATCGGGACGGGTGCTGGTCGGCGGACGCGACCTGGCCGGGGTACGATTGCGCGACTATCGATCGCAGCTGGGCGTCGTGCTGCAGGACAACTTCATGTTCGACGGCACCATTGCCGAGAACATCCGGTTCTCGCGGCCGAACGCCACCGCGGACGAGGTGAAGGCCGTGAGCCACATCGCGCACTGCGACGAGTTCATCGAGAAATTTCCAGACAAGTACGACACGATCGTTGGAGAGCGCGGCGTGAAGCTGTCGGGCGGCCAACGCCAACGCGTGGCCATCGCCCGCGCGATTCTCGCGGACCCTCGCATCCTGATCCTCGACGAGGCGACCTCGAGCCTCGACAGCGAGAGCGAAGCGCTGATTCAGGATGGTCTCTACTCGCTGCGGAAGGGGCGCACGACGTTCGTCATCGCGCACCGGCTGTCGACGATTCGCAGCGCCAACCAGATCCTGGTTCTCGAAGAGGGGAAGATAGTCGAGCGCGGTACCCACGCCCAGCTGCTGGCGGCCGACGGGCGGTACCGGCACCTTTACGATAAGCAGTATAAAATCGAAGAAGATCGCTTCGTGAACCCCGGCGAGGACTTCACGCCGGACCTGCCGAAAGCGCTGCCCGATGTGGCGGCGGTTGCAGGCCGGCAGACGGCGTTGTGACACCTATGAAAAAAGCATCCATTGCTGCCATCGTCCTGATTGTGTTCGGCGTTGGCGGGTTCATGGCCGTGCGCTACGCGCGACGGGCGAGCCGGCAAGTCTCCGCCGCGCCGCAGGACGGCGGCTCCAGACCGACGATCAAATTCGTCAAGAATCCGGTTGCGGTGCCCGACCTCACGCTCAAGACGCTCGACGGCCGCACGTTGAACAGCCGCGACTGGAAGGGCAAGGTGACGCTGGTCAATTTCTGGGCCACCTGGTGCCCGCCGTGCCGGGAAGAGATTCCCGACCTGATCAAGCTTCAGGAGCGCTACAAGGATCATCTGCAGATCATCGGTGTGTCATCGGATGAAGGATCGACCAGCGATGTTGCGAAATTCGTGGCCGACCACCGGATGAACTACCCCATCGTGATGGAAAAGGATTTTCCCGCCGTCACCAAGGCGTTTCCCGGCATCTTCGCCCTGCCAACGACGTTTGTGATCGATGAGGACGTGATGATGGTCCAGAAGCACGTCGGCCTCCTCAATCCGGAGCTGATCGAGCAGGAAACGCGTGTGCTGGCCAAGCTCGACAGCAATGTCAAGATCGAGCGCGTCGAGGACAAAGGGACGGTGCTGTTGTCGAACGCCGCACAGGCCACCGACATTCCCGGCATCGAAACCGAAGTCGCCAAGCTGAACGGCGACCAGAGAACCGCCGTGCTGAAGCGGCTCAACGGCGAACAATGCACCTGCGGTTGCGGTCTTACCGTCGCGCAATGCCGCATCAACGACCCCAGCTGCGAAGTCAGTCTCCCCATCGCCAAAAAAATCGTCACCGACTCGCAAAGAACGAACTGACGGGTCAGCCGGTGTCCTGGCGGCCGTCGGTGGCCGCGCGCGCGACCGCGGCGTCGTCCGACAGAGGAAGGTAGATCGTAAATTTCGCGCCTTTCCGTGGTTCGCTCCATACCTCGATCGCCCCGCCCAGACTTTTCATGATGCCGTAGACGATCGACAGGCCAAGGCCGGAGCCCTGGTCCGGCGGCTTCGTGGTGAAGAAGGGCTCGAAGAGATGCTTTTCCACCTCCGAATCAATCCCCTGGCCGGTGTCGGTCACCGTCAACTTTGCGTAGCGGCCTGGTTGAATGGCGAGCGACGAGGCCGTCGAAGGGGATAACTCCACTCGTTCGGCATCGATCGTCACGGCTCCGCCTTCCGGCATCGCGTCCCGGGCGTTCACCACCAGATTCATCAGTATCTGCGTGAGATGGCTCTCCTCGGCGCGTACACCGATCGGCCCTTCGCCGTTGACCTCGATCACGATTTTCTCGAGCACGAGGCGGCGCAGCATCGGCAGCATGTTATGGACCACCGCGACCAGGTCGACCGATGTGGCCGCGGCGCGCTGGGGCCGGCTGAACGCCAGCAGGCGGCGCGTCAGCGCCGCACCCCGGTCGGCGGCGCGTTTGATGGCGTCGGCCTCTTCCCATCGGGGATCCTTTTCATCCAGCTGCACCGAGAGCAGATCGGCGGATCCCAGAATCGCGGTGAGCACGTTGTTGAAATCGTGCGCCACGCCGCTGGCCAGCCGGCCGATGGCTTCCATTTTCTGGGCCTGGCGGAGCTGATCCTCGAGCGCAAGCCGCGCGGTGATGTCGCGCGCGATGGCCTGCACGCCGATCGGCTTGCCGCCGTCGTGCTGAATCTGCACGTTCTGGCCCACCCAGACAATCGTGCCGTCCTTGGCGACGGCCGGAAACTCGAAATAGGTTGAAGGTATCGCTTCTTTCCACTGACGGTCGTAGAACGCGGCGGCGGGCTCCCGAAAATCGGGGCGGATGAGCGTCAGAAAGTGGCGGCCGATGAGCTCCTCCTGGGAATACTTCATTATCCGCACGGCGGTCTGGTTGAGGAACGTGAAGTGCCCGTTCACATCGCAGTTGTAGATCATGTCGCTCGCCTCCTCGATCAGCCGGCGAAACCGGCCTTCGCTGCGCTGCAGCGCCGCCTGGGCGAGGTGGCGTTCGGTCACATCCCGGTAGTTGATGATGATGCCGCGTATACCGGGGTCGTCGAGCCGGTTCACGCCAATCGTTTCGACACGCCGCCACGTGAGGTCGGAGTGGCGAAGACGAAAGGCGCTGCGGACCGGGATCCCCGGCCGATCGAGCTGTTTTCCGAAGTTCTCTTTGAAGGTGAGCATGTCGTCGTCGTGGACCCACCGGAAGACGTTGGCGCCGATACAGTCGGAAATCGGCAGGCCCAGCATCCGTCCGGTGGGCGGGTTCGCGTACAAGACGGTGCCGGCTTCATCGACGAGCGTAATGGCATCCGAGCTGTGCTCGATGAGGGCGGTTGCAAGCTGCGAGGCCTTTTTCGGCCGGCGCGGGCTCATTGCACTCCGACGCCGGTCAGGCTGATGGCAGCAGGGTGAAGGGCAGGGGCGGACGGCAAGAGCTGACGTCCTCCTACTTTCCGGTCACGCGGACCATCTCGCTGACGGTCGTGACACCGCTGAAGACTTTCGCGATGGCGGCCTCGCGCAGCGTGCGCATGCCGGCCGCGCGCCCGGCTTCGAACAGCTTCGTGCTGTCCGCGTGCTCCGCAACGAGCAGTCGAATCGCGTCGGTGATTGGCAGAATCTCGAAGATGCCGTCGCGGCCGCTGTAGCCGGTCTGCCGGCAGTGGAGGCAGCCGCCGCCGCGGCGGAACTTGATGCCCGCGAGCGAGTCGAACGCCACGCCGAGCGCTATCGCCTCTTCCGCGGACGGCTCGTATTCCTCGCTGCAATGGGCGCAGATCACGCGGACCAGCCGCTGGGCGAGGATGCCGATCACCGTGGAGGTAATCAGGAACGCCGGCACTTTCAAATCGAGCAGCCGCGTGATGGACGACGGCGCGTCGTTGGTATGGAGCGTCGAGAGCACGAGGTGCCCGGTCAGCGCGGCCTGCACCGCGTACTCCGCGGTTTCGGTGTCGCGGATCTCACCGACCATGATGATGTCGGGGTCCTGGCGGAGCACGGTCCGCAGCGCGCTCGCAAACGTCACGTCGATGGCCGGCCTGACCCCCACCTGGTTGAACTCGTCGTGCACCATTTCGATCGGGTCTTCGATCGTCACAATGTTCACTTCGGGCCTGGCGAGGTACTTCAACGCGGAGTACAGGGTCGTGGTCTTGCCGCTGCCCGTGGGACCGGTGACCAGAATGATGCCGGTCGTGCGCGCGAGGAAGCTGTGGAAGAGCGGCAGTTCGCTCCCGGCAAACCCCAGCGCCTCCACGGGCTTCAGCAGCACGTCGGGATCGAAAATGCGCAGCACCGATTTTTCGCCGAAGGCCGTCGGCATCGTGGAGACGCGGATCTCGATCTCGCGCCCGCCGTCCTCGCGCTTGATGCGTCCATCCTGCGGCCGCCGCTTTTCGGCGAGGTTGCAGCCCGACAGCAATTTGATGCGTGAGACGATCGCCTGATACACCGTCCGCGGAATCAGGTGCACGTCGTGGAGCACGCCGTCGATGCGCAGGCGCACGAGCGTGGCGTTGCGCTTGGGCTCGAAGTGGATATCAGAGGCCCGCTGCTCGAACGCGTAGCTCAGAATGTGATCGAGCGCCTGCACGACGGGGGCGGCGGCGGGATCCGGCTCTTCCTGCTCCGCCGACAGGAATTCCTGGTTGCCGAGGTCGACCGCCATCCAGCTCGAGGCCAGCTGCTTTTCAGCGCTCTTGAGGCTGGTCTTCAGGCCGTAGAACGCATGGTTAAGGGCATCGACGTCGGTGCGCGTCGCGACGACGCGTTCCACTTCGAGGCCGGTCACGCTCTTGATGTCGTCGAGCGGAAACGGCGCCAGCGGATCGTGCACGGCAACGGTCAGCGTCGTCGCGTTCTTAGAGATCGCGATCAGCCCGTGCCGGCGGGCAAAGGGGCCGGACAGGGCAGTGGTGACCACATCCAGGTCGAGATCCAGCGGGTTGATCTTGACGAACCGCAGACCGGCGTAGCGCGCCAGCGCTCCGGTGAGCTCCACCTCGGTCAGAAGGGCGAGCTCGACAATCGCCTCCTCGACCGTGATGGACTTGATTCTCGAGGTCCGCCGGATCGGGTCCACTTGCTCCGGTGTGAGAAGCTTGAGGAAGACGAGAATCTGCAGGACGTCGGTGCCGTCCGAGGGACGAGCCGCCCCGTGAGACTGGCGCTTGCGCTGGGATGGCGGCGAAGATGCAGACATCGCCTCATCTTATCGTTCCGAGGAGCCTTCTACGGTAGGGAGATCACACGGCAGGGCGATCGAACGGCTATGATGGCGGCAAGGTGACTTACCGCTACAAACCAAAAATTCTGGCCCAACTGGCCGATCACGGCGTGATCCCCAAGCCCACGACGCCGCCGGCGACCGCCAGGAGCGTCGTGAACGAGATCTATCGCTACGAACTGCGGCTCCTGCGCGATCGCTACCTCGTGGGTGAATTCTCGAAGGAGGCCTACTACGACAAGGTGGTGGAAATCCGAGACCGATACCCGGTAATGGGGGTGCTGACGCGGAACTGGACTGATTAGAGCATCCCGAGCGCGAGCTTGGCCGTCTCGGACATCCGGTCCCTCGTCCAAGGCGGATCCCACACGACGTCCACCTTGACGTTGTTGATGCCGTCGATCTCCTTCACGCGACGCTCGACGTCGAGGGGAATCGTCTGCGCGGCCGGGCAGGCCGGCGCCGTCAGCGTCATGCGGATGTTCGCATTCGACGCGCTGTCAACGTCGATGTCGTAGACCAGCCCCAGCTCGTAGATGTTGACCGGAATTTCCGGGTCAAAGACCTTCGCGAGCTGCTCGGCGATGAGCGGACGGAATCTCAGCGAATTGAGCGGATCGGGCGTGAACGCAGCAGGCGCGGCCGGCGCCGGAGCTTCGGCGGCGGGTGCGGGCGCGGGCGGAGCGTCTGCCAGCGGAATGACCACCGGCGGCTCGTTATTCGGTTGAGACGACATCGTGTTCCGCCTGCATCGCCGCTTTCAGGGTGTGCCACGCCAGGCTCGCGCACTTCACGCGCATCGGATACTCGCGCACGCCCGACAGCACGGCGAGCTTGCCGAGGGACTCGGTCTCGACGTCGGTAGAGGCCGGCGCGGTCACGAGCCCGTGAAACTGGTCGAACAGCTCGTTGGCCTGGTCGAGCGTTTTGCCTTTCAGCGCGTCGGTCATCAGCGAGGCCGACGCTTTCGAGATGGCGCACCCGGTGCCTTGAAATCCGAGGTCCTTGATGATGTCCCCCTCCACGTAGAGGTAGACCGTAATCTTGTCGCCGCACAGCGGGTTGTAGCCTTCCGCCTTGCGATTCGTTGGATCCGGCACCTTGAAATTTCTGGGCCGCTTGTTGTGGTCCAGGATCACTTCCTGGTAGAGCTCTCGTAGGTCCATTATTTCTCGTTGGGGTGCCCGCCGCCCCGGTCAGTCGAAAATCTCGTGTACGCGGTTGAGCGCCTGAGCGAGGGCATCAATCTCATCTTTATTATTGTACAACGCGAGCGACGCGCGCGCGGTGGCCGGCACGCCCAGCCGCTCCATCAGCGGCTGCGTGCAGTGGTGGCCCGTGCGAATCGCGACGCCTTCCTGATCCAGGATGGTGCCGATGTCGTGGGGATGCACGTTGTCCATCACGAAGGATAAGATGCTCGTTTTCCGCTTCGCGGTTCCAACAAGCCGGATTCCGGGGAGCGCGGTCAGCACGGCCGTGCCGTAGGCGAGGAGCTCGTCCTCGTATGCGCTCATCGCGGCGAAATCAAGGCTCCGGACGTAGTCGATGGCGGCACCCAGACCCACCGCGCCGGCGATGTTCGGGGTGCCGGCCTCGAACTTGTTCGGGACGATGTTGTAGGTCGTTTTCTTGAAGGTCACCGAGCTGATCATGTCGCCGCCGCCCTGATAGGGCGGCATCGCCTCGAGCAGCGGCAGCTTCCCGTAGAGCACGCCCACCCCGGTCGGACCGAACAGCTTGTGGCCCGACATCGCATAGAAGTCCGCCCCAAGCGCCTGCACGTCCACCGGAATGTGCGCGACGGCCTGCGCGCCATCGACCAGGACGGGAATACCGCGGCTGTGCGCCTTTTCGACGATGGTCCTGATGGGATTGATCGTGCCGAGGGAATTCGACACATGGTTGAGCGCGACGATCCGGGTACGCTCGGTCAGCAGATCGTCGAACAGATCCAGTCGCAGCTCGCCCTCGTCGGTGATCGGCAGCACCTTGATCCGGGCGCCTTTCTCCTCACAGAGCAGCTGCCAGGGCACGATGTTCGAGTGGTGCTCCATTTCGGTGAGCAGGACTTCATCATCCCGGCCGACGTGCGCGCGGCCGTAAGTCTGGGCGACCAGGTTGATGGCCTCGGTCGTGCCCCGCACGAAGACAATTTCGCGCGAGCTCGCCGCATTGAGAAAATGCTGCACCTTTTCGCGCGCCAGCTCGTAGGCCTGCGTCGCGCGCTCGCTCAGCAGGTGCACGCCGCGATGGATGTTGGCGTTGTCCTGGGCGTAGCTGCGCACCATCGCATCGATCACGGCCTGCGGCTTCTGCGTGGTAGCGGCGTTATCGAGATACACGAGAGGCTTCCCGTGAATCTTCTGGCTGAGAATCGGGAAGTCGCGGCGCACCCGCTGCACGTCGAAGACGCCGCTGACGGACACCGGGCGTGAAGAGACAACGACGGTCATAGGGATCAGACGCTCTGCGGCAGCCGGGCGGTGAGCGCAGCTTCCAGGTGCTCGCGCACGGACGGGATTTTCAGGCGGTTCAGAATATCGCTCGCGAACGCATGGATCAGCATGGCGCGGGCGTCTTCAAGGCTCAGGCCGCGCGACCGCAGGTAGAACACCGCATCATCGTCGAGCTGACCGATGGCGGCGCCGTGCGTGCATTTCACGTCGTTCGCAAAAATCTCGAGCTGCGGCTTGGTGTTGATCGCCGCGTCGTCGGACAACAGCAGCGCCTTGTTGGTCTGCTTGGCGTCGGTCTTCTGCGCGTCGATTCGCACGACGATCTTTCCGTTGAACACCGCGTGCGCCTGGTCCATCAGGATGCCCTTGTACACCTCGTGGCTGCCGCAGTGGGGCCTGGCGTGGTCGATCGTCGTATGGTTGTCGATGAGCTGCTTGCCGCCGGCCAGATACAGGCCGTTCAGCGTGCAGTCGATGCCCTCGCCGTCGAGCACGGCGACGACGTCGTTGCGGACGATCGCCCCGCCGAAAGCAAGCGAGTGCGACGAGAAGGTGCCGCTCCGCGCGCCGTGCAGATACATGCCCGCGATGTGAAAGCCGGCGCTCGATTCTTCCTGGACCTTGTAGTGGTCGATGACGGCATTGGCGCCGAGCACCACTTCGGTGATGGCGTTGGTGAAGGTGGTCCCGCTGCCGACATACCGCTCCAGAATCCTGACCTGGGAGCTCTCGCCGGCGACGACGAGAAACCGCGGGTGCGATACGGTCGGCTTTCCTTCCGCCACCGAGACGAACAGGACTTCGACGGGTGTCTCGACCACCGTATGCGGCGCGATGAAGATGACGACGCCGTCCCGCAGGAACGCCGTATTCAGCGCCGTGAATGCCTGCTGTTCCGGCGACGCCAGCCTGGTCAGATACGGCTCGACCAGCGCGGGATTCGCGGCGAGCGCGGCTTCCAGGCTCAAGACCTGGAGCCCCTTCGGCAGCGCGTCGAGCGACGACAGGTGCGGCGCGAACCGGCCGTTCACCGAGACGGCCAGGGGCCCGCCAGCCGACAGCGCGGAGGTGAGATGCTTGTCGGCCTTTGCAAAGCCGTCCGCGGCGAGCGCAAAAGGCTTCCCGGCGATGGGCCCGATCGGAGTGAACCGCCACTCTTCGAGCTTGGTCGAGGGAAAGCCCAGCCGCTCGAAGCCGGCGAGGGCCGCTTCGCGCGCCTTCGACAGCCACTGGGGCTGCGACGGCGATTTTGCGGCCTGATAGTCGGCGACGTAACGCGCCAGGTGCGCGCCCACGGGGAGGAGTCGTTCAGCTACTTGAGACATGCGATTTTTGAGCGCTCCGCGCTACATCAATTGAGGTTCGGCTTCGAGCCACCCGTAACCCTTTTCTTCGAGCTGCAGCGCCAACTCTTTCCGGCCCGAGCGCACGATTCGCCCGTCGAGCAGGACGTGAACGAAATCGGGCACGATGTAATTCAGCAGCCGCTGATAGTGGGTGACCACAATGGTGGCGCGCGTGGGCGAGCGCATCGCGTTCACGCCGTGCGCCACGATTTTCAGCGCGTCGATGTCGAGGCCGGAGTCCGTCTCGTCGAGCACGGCCAGCGCCGGCTCGAGCACGGCCATCTGGAAGATCTCGTTGCGCTTCTTCTCGCCGCCCGAGAAGCCCTCGTTCACCGGGCGGTTCAGGAGGCTCGGATCCAGTTCGAGAATCTTGGCCTTTTCGCGCACGTACGACATGAATTCCATGGCGTCGAGCTCCGCCTGGCCGCGGTGCTTGCGGACGGCGTTGACCGCCGCCTTCAGGAAGTACGCGTTGTTGACCCCGGGAATCTCGACCGGATACTGGAACGCCATGAAGACGCCGTCGCGCGCGCGGTCTTCCGGGCTCATCTCCAGCAGATTCCTGCCGCCGTAGCTAATCGATCCGGCGGTCACCTCGTAATCGGGGTGGCCGGCAATCGCGCGAGCCAGAGTGCTCTTGCCCGAGCCGTTCGGCCCCATGATGGCGTGCAGTTCGCCGTTGTTGACGGCCAAATCGATGCCGCGGAGGATCTCCTTGCCTCCGACGCGCACGTGCAGATTCTTGATCTCGAGCATCTGATATCCGACCCCTTTTTATCCGACCGAGCCCTCGAGGCTCACGCTGAGAAGCTTCTGGGCTTCCACCGCGAATTCCATCGGCAGCTCCCGGAACACGTCCTTGCAGAAGCCGCTGACGATCATGTTCACCGCGTCTTCAGCCGACAGCCCGCGCTGGCGGCAGTAGAAAATCTGATCTTCGTCGATCTTCGACGTCGACGCTTCGTGCTCCACTCTCGCGGTGGTGTTCTTGATTTCGAGATAGGGGAACGTATGCGCGCCGCACTTGTCGCCAATCAGGAGCGAGTCGCACTGCGAATAGTTCCGTGCGCCGGTGGCGTTCTTCGCGATGCGCACCTGGCCGCGATACGTGTTCTGGCCGTGTCCCGCCGAGATGCCTTTCGAGACGATCGTGCTCTTGGTGTTCTTCCCGAGATGGATCATCTTGGTGCCGGTGTCGGCCTGCTGCCGGTTGTTGGTCGTGGCAACCGAGTAGAACTCGCCGATGGAGTTATCGCCCTGGAGGATGCAGCTCGGGTATTTCCAGGTGATCGCCGAGCCGGTTTCCACCTGCGTCCAGGTGATCTTCGAGTTGACGCCGATGCAGGCGCCGCGCTTGGTCACGAAGTTGTAGATGCCGCCCTTGCCTTCCGCGTCGCCGGGATACCAGTTCTGGATCGTCGAGTATTTGATCGTCGCGTCATCGAGCGCCACGAGCTCGACCACGGCCGCGTGCAGCTGGTGTTCATCGCGCATCGGCGCCGTGCAGCCTTCGAGATAGCTCACATAGGCGCCTGCTTCGGCCACGATCAGCGTGCGCTCGAACTGGCCGGATCCCTTGGCGTTGATGCGGAAGTACGTCGACAGCTCCATCGGGCAGCGGACGCCCTTCGGGATATAGGCGAACGATCCATCCGAGAACACCGCGGAGTTGAGCGCGGCGAAGAAGTTGTCCGAGTAGGGCACGACCGATCCGAGATATCTCTTCACGAGGTCGGGATGGTTATGGACCGCCTCCGAAAACGAACAGAAGATGATGCCCACTTCGGCCAGCCGCGCCTTGAACGTGGTCGCCACCGACACGCTGTCGAACACGGCGTCCACCGCCACACCCGAAAACAGCTTCTGCTCTTCGAGAGGAATCCCCAGCTTTTCAAACGTCTTGCGCACCTCGGGATCGACCTCGTCCATGCTCTTCAGGCTCGGCTTCTGCTTCGGCGCCGAGTAGTAGATGATCTTCTGATAGTCGATTGGCTTGTAATGCACGTTCTGCCACGCCGGCTCCTTCATCGTCTGCCAGACGCGGAACGCCTTCAGCCGCCACTCCAGCAGCCACTCGGGCTCGTGCTTCTTGGCGGAAATCCTGCGGACGATGTCTTCGTTCAGACCCGGCGGAAGCTCTTCCGCTTCGACGTCGGTGACAAAGCCGTACTTGTATTCGCGTGTGGCTAGTTCTTCAATCGTGTCGGTTGATGTCGGCATTGGCAAGGCTCAAGGCTAAGGGCTAAGGGTCATGCGTTGAAGGACAATCCACAGCCGCAGGTGCTCTTCGCGTTCGGGTTGTTGAAGAGAAAGCCGCGGCTCATCAGGCTCGTGTCGTAATCGAGCTCGGTGCCCGCGAGCAGCGTGTAGCTCCTGGGATCGACGAAAATCCGCGCGCCCGCCGGCCCTTCGAACACCTGGTCGGCCGGCCGCGCGTCTCTTTCCCACGCGAAAATATATTCGTAGCCGGAGCAGCCGCCCGCCTTGACCCCGACCCTCAGGCCGCCGCCTTCGAGCCCGTTTTTGGCGAGCATCTTGTGAATCTGCCGGGCTGCGTTCTGGGTGATCTGAATCATGGTTGAACTCCGACCTATTTGGTCCTATATTAGCACCGGCCACCAGAAAGTCAAATTTGGCCCCAATTCTTGACGCATCGCGTCCGGCGCCGCTATACTCCTCACTAATGTTCGAGCGCACCACGAAAACCACCACGAAAACCCGAAAGCGGGTTCCGGCAGCCGGAACTTGCAGGGTCGGTGGTGTGTGTGCGCTCGGCGCGTAGAAACAGCCCTTATACCGAGCACCAGCAGCCCGCCGACACTAACAGCCGGCGGGTTTTTTTTTGCCAAAAGCCGCGAATTGCGCGGGGCGGACGGGCCGCCGCGCCGGCGGATGGACGACCAAGAAAGCGGATGGACGACCAGGAAAAGGGGAGGGAATGTGGTCTTGCGGAGCAGATTAGAAGTCGGCATCCTGGGCGCCACCGGCATGGTGGGGCAGCAATTCATCGTGCAACTCGCGAATCACCCGTGGTTCCGCATCGCCTGGTTGGGGGCCAGCGAGCGCTCGGAAGGACGGCGATATCGCGATCTTGCCTGGCGCCTGTCGATTCCCCGCCCTGCGGAGGTCGACGACCTGATCGTCGAGGCGGCTGCCCCCGGCGGCGCCCCAAGGCTGGTGTTTTCGGGGCTCGATTCCAAAGTGGCCGGCGACATCGAGAAGGCATTCGCTGCGGCGGGCCATTTCGTCGTCAGCAACGCACGGAATTACCGGATGAAGCAGCTCGTGCCGCTGCTCGTTCCGGAGGTCAATCCCGATCACCTGCGCCTGGTTCCCCTGCAACAAGAGGCGGAAAACTGGAAAGGCGCCATCGTCACGAATCCCAACTGCGCCACGATACCGCTGGCCATGGCGCTGGCGGCGGTGCGGCACTTCGAGCCCAGCCGCGTCACTGTTTCGACGATGCAGGCGGTGTCGGGCGCAGGCTATCCGGGCGTGGCGTCGCTCGATATTCTCGGGAACGTTGTGCCGTTCATCGACGGCGAAGAAGAAAAGATTCAAACCGAGACGCAGAAGATCCTCGGAACGCTGGAGGGCGATCGCGTCGTGCCGCATCCGATGGTGGTGAGCGCGCAAACGACGCGGGTGCCGGTGGTGAACGGCCACACCGAAACCATCAGCGTCGGGTTCGACAAGAAGCCGTCGCATGGCGAGCTGGTGGCGGCGTTCCGTGACTTCAGCGGGAAGCCGCAGCAACATGGCTGCCCCTCCGCGCCCAGGCAGCCTCTTATCGTCATGGAAGAGCCGAACCGGCCGCAGCCGCGCATCGACGTGGAGCGCGAAGGGGGCATGGCGGTGTTCATCGGCCGCGTGCGGCCGTGCCCGGTTCTCGACTTCAAATTCGTCGCCCTGGGGCACAATACGGTGCGCGGCGCGGCCGGCGCCGCGGTGCTGAATGCTGAACTGATGCTTGCGGAGAAGTTGATTGACTAGCCTCCTGCTAGTCGGCTACGGACGCATGGGTCGTCTCGTCGAGAAGCTGGCTCCCGATCACGGCTTCGAGGTCGTTGGCCGGCTCGACGACACCAACAACATCGGCGGGGCCGGGATCCCTTCTGCGCCGGATGCCGACGTGGCCGTCGACTTTTCGGTTCCGTCGGCGGTTGCCGAGAATCTGCCGAAGCTCGCAGCGCGACGCATGAACGTCGTCATCGGCACGACCGGCTGGCACGAGCACGAACAAGAGATGCGACGCGTGGCCGCCGACGCGGAAATCGGGGTCGTCTCGGCGTCGAATTTCTCTCTCGGCATTGCGCTGTTTCAGCGTCTGGCCGAGCAGGCGGCGAAGATGTTTGCGCCCTATCCGGAGTATGGAGCCTGGATTCACGAAATTCATCATTCCGCAAAGAAAGACGCGCCGTCCGGCACCGCGATCACGCTTCAGAAATCGATGCTGGCGGCCGGGTACGGACATCCGATCGACATGGCGTCGAGCCGGGCCGGCTCGGTGCCCGGCACCCACACTATCGGCTTCGATGGACCCTTTGAAACGATTACCATGACCCATGTGAATCGCGATCGCGCCGCCTTTGCGCAAGGCGCGCTGCAGGCGGCCAGGTGGGTGTACGGCAAGCGCGGGTGGTTTACGATTCAAGATGTGCTCGGGCTCGAGTGAGGTGCACCACATGAGACAACCATTTACCGGTGCCGGCACAGCGCTGGTCACTCCCTTTACCGACGCCGGCGCGCTCGATGAAGCTGGTGTGAGGACCCTCGTTCGCCGCCAGATCGATCAGGGCATTCATTTTCTCGTTCCGTGCGGCACCACCGGGGAGAGCCCGACGCTCAGTGAAGATGAACGAACCCGGGTCGTGCAAATCTGCATCGAGGAGGCGCGCGGCAAGGTGGCCGTGCTTGCCGGCGCCGGCGGGTACGACACGACAGAGGTCATCCATGCGGCGCGCCTGATGGAGCGCGCCGGCGCGAATGGCCTGCTTTCGGTGACTCCCTACTACAACAAGCCCTCGCCCGAGGGGCTTTTCCAGCACTACAAAGCGATTGCCGAAAGCACCAAGCTCCCCATCGTCGTGTACAACGTGCCGAGCCGCACCGGGGTGAACATCGACGTCCACACGCTGACCAGACTGGCCGCCATTCCCAACGTTGTGGGGGTGAAGGAAGCGTCCGGGAACATCCAGCAGATGTGCGAGGTCTTGGGCGCGGTGCCGCCGGACTTCATCGTGCTGTCGGGCGATGACACGATCACATTGCCGCTGATGGCGGTCGGCGGCCGCGGCGTGATCTCGGTTGCGTCGAACGAAGTGCCGCGCGAGATGGCGCAGATGGTCGAAGCCGCGGAGCGGGGAGACTTCGCGGCGGCCAGAAAGATCCACACATTGCTGCTGCCGCTGATGCTGGTGAATTTCGTCGAATCGAATCCGATTCCGGTCAAAGCGGGCATGGCTGCCATGGGCCTGCTCGAAGAGCGCTATCGCCTGCCGATGGTCTCTCCGCGTCAGGACTCGCGCGGGAAAATTCTGAAGGTGCTCGGCGAGCTCGGCTTGTTGAAGGATGCGGTACGCGCGTGAGCCAGGCCGGGACGATCGATCTGGCGAGAGACATAGAGCGCCTCTACGAACAAGGCGCCGGGGCGGACAAAGACAAGAGCCGGATGGTGTTCAAGAAGCTCCGCGACGAGTTGTCCGCGGGGCGCGTGCGCGCCGCCGAGCCTGATTCGTCCGCCGCCACCGGATGGCGCGTGAATACCTGGGTCAAGCAAGGCATCCTCGTCGGGTTCCGTTGCGGCGACCTCGTCGAGATGTCGTTGAGCGGTTTCGACGCCCGCTGGTTCTTTGCCGACAAAGACACGCTGCCGCTCAAGAAAATGCACGCGGGCATGGGCGTGCGCGTGGTTCCGGGCGGCTCCTCCATTCGCGACGGCGCGTACGTCGGCAGGGGCGTGATCTGCGTAGCGCCGATGTTCATCAATATCGGCGCCTACATCGGCGAGGCGAGCCTGGTGGATTCACACGCGCTCGTTGGCTCCTGCGCGCAGGTCGGCAGCCGCGTGCACATCAGCGCGGGGGCGCAGATCGGCGGCGTGATCGAGCCGGTCGGCGCCATACCGGTGATCGTCGAAGACGACGTGCTCGTCGGAGGAAACACGGGCATCTACGAAGGCGCGGTGATCAAGAGGCGCGCGGTGATTGGCGCGGGCACGATTCTCACGGGCTCGACGCCCATCTACGACCTCCCGAACGGACGGATCGTCCAGGCTGAAGGTGACGCGCCGCTCGTGGTCCCGGAGGGCGCCGTCGTTGTGCCCGGGTCGCGCGCCGTCACGCAAGGCATGGGGCCGAAGTGGGGCCTGAGCCTTTCCACTCCCGTCATCGTGAAATACCGCGACGAGAAGACCGACGCGCGCACCAATCTCGAGCAATGGGTCAGGTAGGGAAGCGGGATTGGGTTCCATCGATCTAACCGACGTCGTCGCCGTCACCAGCGCGCTGGTTGATATCGATTCCACGACCGGGCGTGAGGGCGATGTTGTTCTGTGGGTGGCCACGCTGCTCAGCCAGGCCGGCTACGAAGTCCTCGAGCAGGTGGTCCAGGGGTCGCGGCGGAATCTCTACGCGGCGTTTGGCCAGGCCGACGTGGTCTTCTCGACCCACCTGGACTGCGTGCCGCCATTTTTTCCAAGCAAACTGGCCGGGGAGCGGTTGTACGGCAGAGGGTCGTGCGACGCCAAGGGCGCCGCCGCTTCGCAGATAGCCGCGCTCGAGAAGCTCCGGCGCCAGGGCATGACGAACGTCGGCCTCCTGCTGGTCGTCGGTGAAGAGCGGGGCAGCGACGGCGCAAAGCTGGCGCAGGCGCTGGCCTCCGGCTCGAAGTATCTGATTAATGGCGAACCAACCGACAACAGGCTCGGCGTCGCGACGCGCGGAATACTACGCGTAAATCTCAGAGCGGCGGGACGCGCGGCGCACTCGTCGTTTCCCGAGCTCGGCGAATCGGCGATCGAGAAGCTTCTCGATGCACTCGTCGCGCTGCGGACGATCGACCTGCCGGACCACTCCGTGATGGGACGCACGCATTACACCGTCGGTGTGATCAGCGGCGGCGTGGCACCCAATGTGATTCCAGCGTCCGCCATGGCGGAGGTAATGTTCCGTACAGTCGGCGACCTGCCCGCAGTACGGAATTCGCTGAAATCGCTCGAACAATGGGTGACCGTCGAGGAAGTGCTGGAAGTGCCGCCGGTTACGATGCCCAGCGTGCCCGGTTTCGAGACGGCGGCGTTTCCCTATACGACCGACATCCCTTTCCTGTCCAAGTGGGGGACGCCACTGCTATTTGGTCCCGGTTCGATCAACGTGGCGCACACCGACGAAGAGCACGTCCATGTCGCCGAGCTGCACAAGGCGGTCGACGGTTACGTTCGCCTCGCAACGCACCTGCTGAATCGATGACCACCTCTGTCGATCCTGCCGCCCCTCGTTCGACGTATCAGCAGGAGGACATGACGATGCGATTCATGATGATCGTGAGAGCGACCAAGGACTCTGAAGCGGGAAAGATGCCGAGCGAGACGCTGATCGCCGAGATGACGAAGTACAACGAAGAGCTGGCGAAAGCGGGTGTGCTGCTCGATCTTTCGGGACTGCAGCCGAGCTCGAAGGGTGCCCGGGTCAAGTTCTCCGGCAGGAAGGTGACGGTGACCGACGGACCGTACTCCGAGTCGAAAGAGCTGATTGCCGGCTACTGGTTGATCCAGGTGAAATCGAAGGAAGAAGCCATCGAGTGGGCCAAGCGCGTCCCCAATCCCGCCGGCGAAGGCCAGGAGGGAGAGATCGAGATCCGGCAATTGTTCGAGCTCGAGGACTTCGACGTGAGCAAGGAAACCATGGATCGCGCGCGCGCGGTCGAGGGCGATCTCGCGCAGAGACGATAAACCATGAAGTACGTGTGCCTGGTGTACCTGGCTGAGAGCGATCTTCACGCCGTGCCCGACAGCGAGTGCATGGCGTGCTGCACGAGGCTCGAGAGGAGCGGACAGCTGATCGCCGCGGAGGCGCTGGAGAGCACTCGGACCAGCAAGACCGTCCGGCTCCGCGGAGGCAAGGTATCGATAACCGACGGCCCCTTCGCCGAGACGAAGGAACAACTGGCTGGGTTCTATCTGATTGACGCCAGGGATTTCAATGACGCGATCGAAGTGGCCTCGAAAATCCCGCCGGCCCGCGAGGGCAGCGTGGAAATACGGCCGGTCAGGGAATTGAACGGCGGAAGGAGCGATCGATGAGCCAGGTGCGGCTATTAGTTGGCACACGCAAAGGCGCGTTCGTGCTCGAGTCGGACGGAAAGCGCGAGCGATGGAACGTCAGCGGTCCCCATTTCGGCGGCTGGGAGATCTATCACATGAAAGGATCACCCGCCGATCCGAATCGGCTTTACGCCTCGCAGTCCAGCGGCTGGTTCGGTCAGCTGATCCAGCGCTCGAATGACGGCGGCAAAACCTGGGAGCCGGTAGACAACAAGTTTGTCTACGACGGCGTTCCCGGGACTCACCAGTGGTATGACGGGACGCCGCACCCGTGGGAGTTCAAGCGGGTGTGGCACCTCGAACCATCGCGGACCGATCCGGATACGGTCTACGCCGGAGTTGAAGACGCGGCCATGTTCCGCACGACGGACGGCGGCAAAGGCTGGCACGAAATGTCCGGACTGCGCGGCCACGGCTCCGGCGCGCGGTGGGCGCCGGGCGCAGGGGGGCTGTGCCTGCATACGATCCTTCTCGATCCAAAGCTTCCAGGACGCATGTTCATCGCGATCTCGGCGGCGGGCGCGTTCCGGACCGACGACGGCGGGGCGACGTGGCTGCCAATCAACCGGGGGCTGAGATCGCAACATATCCCCGATCCGGATGCCGAGGTGGGCCATTGTGTTCACCGCATCGCGATGCACCCGTCGCGCCCGGACGTGCTGTTCATGCAGAAGCACTGGGACGTCATGCGGACCGACGACGCCGGGGGATCGTGGCGGGAGATCAGCGGAGACTTGCCGACCGACTTCGGGTTCGTGATTGACGTGCACGCGCACGAGCCGGAAACGATCTACGTTGTGCCGATCAAGAGCGACTCGGAGCACTATCCGCCCGAAGGAAAGCTGCGCGTCTATCGCAGCCGCACCGGGGGCCAGGAGTGGGAGGCGCTCACCAAGGGCCTGCCGCAGCACGACTGCTACGTCAACGTGCTGCGCGACGCAATGGCGGTCGATTCGCTCGACTCGTGCGGCGTATATTTCGGCACCACCGGCGGCCAGGTGTACGCGTCGGCCGATGCGGGAGACAGCTGGGCCGCCATCGTTCACGATCTTCCGGCCGTGGTGTCGGTCGAGGCGCAGACACTGAAATGATCCGAGTGGTCCTTCCGCCGCATCTGCGGGCGCTGGCGCGCGTGGACGACGAGGTGCTGCTCGACGTGGCCGGTCAAGTCACGCAGCGATCGCTTCTCGACGCGGTCGAGGCCAGCTATCCGATGCTGCGCGGGACCATTCGCGACCACGTCACCCAGCGGCGACGGCCGTTCCTGAGGTTCTTCGCGTGCGAGGAGGATCTCTCGCACGAATTGCCGGACGCCCCGCTGCCGGCCGCGGTGGTTGCCGGGACCGAGCCTTTCCTGGTCGTCGGGGCGATCGCGGGCGGATAAGGTGACGGGAGCGCCACTATTTCCGACCAGACTCGATCTTCTCGCTCATCTCTTTGACCGTTGCTTCCAGCTTCGCAATGCGAACAGAGGTGAAGCCGTTCAAGGCTATCAGCACGATGAACACACCAAGTGCGGCGTTGATCGCAGGGATCTGTCCCCGTATCGCCAGAGCGAGCGCAGCGAAACCGACGATCACCGCAAACCAGGATGCAATCTTCATAGAGCGGTCATCCTAGCACGCTCGAACGACAACGAAGCGTCTCCCTTCAGACAACGAAGCGTCTCCCTTCAGTTGTTTCACCAGCCCTTGCACTCCACGATTGAAGATGCTCTGATTGGTAGCCGTGACGGCTGCCGATACACACCGCGCGATCGACGCGGTCTGGAGAATCGAGTCGGCGAAGCTCATCGCCGGTCTCGCGCGCATCGTGCGCGACGTTGGCGTCGCTGAAGATCTCGCGCATGACGCGCTCGTTGCCGCGCTCGAGCAGTGGCCCGCCTCCGGCGTCCCCGACAACCCGGCTGCCTGGCTGATGGCCACCGCCAAGCATCGTGCGATTGATCTCTTCCGCCGAACCCAGCTTCTCGAGCGCAAGCACGAGCAGCTGGGTTACGAGCTTGAAAGTCAGCAGCAGCGCGCCGTTCCGAATCTCGACGAGGCCATCGACGATGACGTCGGCGACGATCTCCTGCGTCTCATCTTCACTGCCTGCCACCCGGTTCTCTCGACCGAGGCGCGCGCGGCGCTCACCCTTCGGCTCCTGGGCGGCCTGACCACCGACGAGATTGCGAGGGCGTTTCTCGTGCCGGAGGCCACAATCGCCCAGCGCATCGTCCGGGCCAAGCGGACGCTTGCGAAGGCGCGCGTCCCGTTCGATGTTCCCCGCGGGACGGAGCTCGCGGCCCGGTTGTCGTCGGTGCTCGAGGTCATCTACCTGGTGTTCAATGAAGGCTACTCGGCGACGGCCGGCGACGACCTGACGCGGCCCGCGCTCTGCGAGGAGGCGCTTCGCCTCGGACGCATCCTGGGCGAGCTCGTGCCGCAGGAGCCGGAGGCGCACGGCCTCGTCGCGCTGATGGAGATCCAGGCGTCGCGCTCGAAGGCGCGCGAGGGCCCTTCGGGAGAGCCGATCCTGCTGCCCGATCAGAACCGGGCGCGTTGGGATCAGCTCCTCATCCGGCGTGGCTTGGCCGCTCTTGCGCGCGCCGAGGCGCTCGGCGGCGCGCTCGGCCCCTACGCGCTACAGGCCGCGATTGCCGCCTGTCATGCGCGAGCGCGTGCTTCGGAAGATACGGACTGGCCGCGTATCGCCGCGCTCTACGGGACGCTGGCAACGGTCTTACCATCGCCGGTGGTGGAGTTGAACCGAGCGGTCGCGGTCGGGATGGCATTCGGTCCCGCTGCGGGCCTTCAGATCGCCGAGACGCTCACCGGCGAGCCGGCGCTCAGGGGTTACCATCGGTTGCCGAGCGTGCGCGCCGACCTGCTGGCCCGGCTCGGACGGCTGGACGAGGCGCGCGCGGAGTTCGAGCGCGCCGCATCGCTGACGCGCAATCTGCGCGAGCGCAATCTGCTGCTCGAGTGCGCCGCGAAGTGCGCGAACGGCTCGAGCGGCGCCTCGCGCTGACGGAACGGCGGTGACGGAACGGTTCCTGCTTCGAAGCGAGGAGAGGGGAGCACACGGAAATGGCCCTTATCGAGCCTGGACAGAAAGCGCCTGCGTTCAACCTGAAGGACCAACAAGGCAAGAGTCGTCGGCTGGCTGACTATGCGGGACGCCCCGTCGTGCTTTACTTCTATCCCAAGGACGACACGCCGGGCTGCACGAAGGAGGCCTGCGCCTTTCAGGACACCCTGCCGCGCTTCAAGGCCAGCAAGGCGGCGGTCGTCGGCATCAGCATTCTCGACGAAGCCAGCAAAGCGCGGTTCGCCGGCAAGCACAAGCTTTCATTTCCCCTGCTGGCCGACGAAGATCACACGGTCGCGGAGAAGTACGGCGTCTGGCAGAAGAAATCGCTATACGGCCGGTCGTTCATGGGGAACGTTCGAACGACCTACCTCATCGATGGCGACGGAAAGGTCGCGCGGCGATGGGACAACGTCAAGGTCGACGGGCATGCCGAGGCGGTGCTCGAGGCGGCCGAGGATCTGAAGCGCAGAACATAAGCTAAACGCATGAGCCTTGCTTCTATCATGCAGTAATCAGATATCATCCTCTGGTGGATCTGAGGCAGCTGGAAATCATTCAGGCGGTGGCCGAAACCGGATCGTTCACGGGCGCCGGGCGGAAGCTGCACGTGTCGCAGTCGGCCATCAGCCGGCAGATTCTTCTCCTCGAGGAGGAGATGAACGAGACGATGTTCCTGCGCGTGGGCCGGCGCGTCCGCATCACGCCGGCAGGCGAATCGCTCGTGCAGCTCGGCCATCGCGTCTTCGGCGACATCAAGGAAACCGTGACGCTCATCGGGGAGAGCCAGCAGGTGCTCAGCGGCACGCTGCGGCTTGCGGGCGGCATGACGGTGTGCATGTACGTCTTTCCCGCGCTGCTGCAGGAATACCGGCGGCAGCACTCGGCGATCGAAGTGAAATTGATCACCGGCACGTCGCAGCGCCTCCTCCAGGAAATTCGCACGGGCGCCGTCGATCTGGGGTTCATCACGCTGCCGGTCAACGAAACCGAACTGGTGACCGTCCCCGCGATGGAGGAAGAGATGCTGCTGGTCGCGCATCCCTCTCATCCGCTCGCGAAGAAACGGCGCATCGTGCCGCAGGATCTCGCGCAGGAGCCCTTCGTGCTCTTCGAAGCCGTCTCCAACTCCAGGCGCGTGCTGGATGGATTCTTCGCCAAGCAGGGCATCGAGCCGCGCATCGTCATGGAGACCGAAAACGTCGAGATTCTCAAGGCGCTCGTGCGAAGCGAAATGGGCATCACGATCATTCCGTACCAGGCCGTTGCGCGCGAGGTCAGGAGCGGGCAGTTGTTTTGCGCCCGCATTTCCGGCACGCAACTGGTGCGCCACACGGGTTGGGTGTATCCGCGGGCGAACCGGATTCCGCGCATGCTCGACGAGCTGTTCCGGGCCTACGAGCGGATCCTGCCGCGCCTGAGTTTGAGTCCCGGGACCCGCCTTCCGAGTCTAAGAAGTAAAGATATGTCATGATCGAAACAGCTGCCTCCATGGATCGGTTGACGCTGCAGCAATCGGTGGCCTCTCTCGCGGAGCAGGCCGGCCCCCTGCCGGCTCAGGACGTCGTGCGCCTCGCCTGCGGACAATTCGGGCGGAAAGTCGTCCTGTCGTCCAGCTTTGGCGCCGAAGACATGGCGCTCGCCGACATGCTGATGCGCGTCGATTCGCAGGCCCGCATCGTGACGCTCGACACCGGACGGCTGCCGCAGGAGACCTACAACGTCATGGACGCCACGCGCGAGCGATACGGCGCCGCCATCGAAGTGTTTTTCCCCCAGGCCGACGCGGTACAGGCGATGGTGGCCGAACACGGCGTGAACCTTTTCTATCACTCGGTCGATTTCCGGAAGATGTGCTGCGGCGTGCGCAAGATGGAGCCGTTGAAGCGCGCGCTCGCCGGCCTCGACGCCTGGATCACCGGGCTGCGGCGCGAGCAATCGGTCACCCGCACCGCGGTCCACAAGATCGAGTGGGACGAGTCCAATCAGCTGATCAAGATCAATCCGCTTGCCGACTGGACCGAGGCCGACGTGTGGAAGTACATCCGTGAGAACAACGTGCCGTACAACGCGCTGCACGATCGCGGATATCCGAGCATCGGGTGCGCGCCGTGCACGCGCGCGATTCAGCCCGGCGAAGATCAGCGCGCGGGGCGCTGGTGGTGGGAGCATCCCGAAACCAAAGAGTGCGGGCTGCACGTAAGCCAGGATCCGGCGTCCCATGCCTCCTGAATTGCTCACGCTGGCCGCCATCACGCTCGTCGCCGCGACGATCAACGGCGCGCTGGGCTACGGCTTTTCCTCGATCACCGTGCCGCTGGCGCTGTTCTTTTTTACCAACCGCGTGCTCAATCCCGCGCTGGTCCTGCTGGAGGTGGCGCTCAACGCCAACGTGCTGTGGGTGAACCGGGCGCGGTTGCCCGCGGTCCGCGGCCGCGTCATGCCGATTATCATCGGGTTGATTCCAGGCGTGATTGCCGGCACCTGGCTGTTGAAGTTCGTGAATCCAGGCTGGATCAAGCTGAGCACCTACATCGCGCTGCTGCCGCTGATTCTGATCCAGGCGGCAGGCTTCAGGCGTCCGATCAAGGCGGAACGGACGGCGAACCTGGCCTTCGGCGGCGGCGTCGGCGTGCTCTACGCCGTGACCACGATCTCGGGGCCGCCGCTGGCCATCATGCTGAACAACCAGGGCTTCGTGAAGCAGGACTTTCGCGCGGGGCTTTCCGTGGTCCGGCTCGCGGAGTCGTCTCTCACGGCCGTCGCGTACTATTTTGCGGGCATCTATACGCTCCAGAGCTTCAAGCTCATCCCGTTCATCTTCCCCAGCATCATGGTCGGCGTTCCGCTCGGCAGCTTCATCATCCATCGCCTGCACCCGGAGACCTTCAGGCGCCTGTGCATGAGCTTCGACGCGTGGATCGTCGGATTCGGCCTTTCCAGCGTGCTGCGCGACCTGAAAGTGATCCCCGGCCCGTCGGCGTATTTCGTGATGGCGGCGGTGATCGGCATCGATCTCGTTCTCCTTTACAGGTTTTTCAGCGGCAAGCGCCTCGCTCGAATGGCCGGCGCGCAGAGCGTGGCATGACCCTGTTTCCCATGTTCGTGAAGCTCGAAGCGCGCCGCGTCCTCGTGGTCGGCGCCGGCGGGGTGGGCGAATCGAAAATCGGCGGCCTGCTCTCGGCGGGCGCGCACGTCACGATCGTGGCGCCGCGGGCAACGGCTGCGATTCGTGAATGGGCGAGCGGTGGAAACGTCGAGTGGCGCTCGCGTGAATTTCAACCCTCGGATCTCGAGGGCATGGCGCTGGTGGTCGCCGCCGTTCCCGCGCCAATCGCGAAATCGGTGTTTGCCGAGGCCCGCGCGCGAGGAGTGCTGTGCAATTCGGTCGACGACCCCGACAATTGCGATTTCTATTACCCCGCGGTCGTCAACCGCGGCGACCTGCAGATCGCGATCTCGACGGCGGGACACAGCCCGGCGCTCGCCCAGCGGCTTCGCCAGGAACTGGAGCGGCAGTTCGGTCCTGAATATGCGGAGTGGCTTCAGCGGCTCGGCGACGAGCGGCGCGCGCTGTTCGCGGCTGATATGGATCCCGAGGCGCGGAAGCAGCGCCTGCACGAGCTCGCTGCCGCTGGTCCACCATCCGGCCGGGAAGACCCGCGTCCGGCTGCCGGAGGTCCGGCTGAGAGAGGCACGGTGTATTTGATCGGCGCCGGGCCTGGCGACCCCGAACTGTTGACGCTGAAAGCGTTGAGAATTCTCGGCCAGGCCGACGCGGTCCTGCACGATGACCTGCTCACGCCGGAGATTCTCGAGTTGATTCCGGCGACCGCGCGGATCGAGTGCGTCGGCAAGCGCCACAACGAGCGTCAGGTCACGCAGGAGGAGATCAACAGACGATTGTGCAGATACGCGGCGGCCGGCCAGACGGTCGTGCGGCTGAAGGGCGGCGACGGCGCCATCTTCGGGCGCGCGAGCGAAGAGATGGACGCGCTGGGCGCCGCCGGCATTCCGTTTTCGATTGTCCCTGGAGTCACGGCGGCGAGCGCCGCGGCCGCCGCGGCCGGTGTCTCGCTCACCGATCGCAGACTGGGGTCGGCGCTCGTGTTTCTCACGGCGCAGCGCTGCAAGGGCAATCCTCCGCCAAACTGGAAGGCCGTCGCCGCGGTTGGAGGCGCCGTCGCGATTTATATGCCGGGAGGACACGAAGGCGATCTCGCTCGCGAGTTGATGGAGGGCGGCCTCGACCCGGCAACACCCTGCTTGGTCGTATCCCGGGCCTCCCGATCCGACGAGCAGGTGTTCGAGACTACAGTGGGGCAGTTGCCCGATATGCCCAAGCTGCCCTCGCCGGCGCTCCTGCTCATCGGCGTGTTCCCGGCAAAACCGGCGGAGGTCGCCGGGAGCCCGCCGGCCCGACTGGGTGCGAAAAAGCGCTCCCGAGTCCCATAATTATTAAGAATTATTATGAATCGTTAATGAAAATTCATTTGACATTATGTACCTCCGGCCTCCAGAATAGCTGCAGATCATGACCTCCGGTCTCATCCGCACCGCGTTTCCCATCACCGTCCTCGTTACGGTGACCGGCATCATTACGATGCCGGTCCAATCGCTGCGGATGATATAAGGCCTGAATTCGACGAAGAACCGAACGTAATCGAGGCCATCATCCGCAGGACGGATGGTGGCTTTTTTTTTAGCGATCAATATGCGAATTGCATACCAGGGTGAACCGGGGGCCTACAGCGAAGCGGCAGCGCTCCGGTTCAGCCCGCACGCCCAGACGATCCCGTGCGAGAGCTTCGATCGCGTCTTTGCCAGCGTCGACACCGGCAAGGCGACCCACGGCATTCTGCCCATCGAGAACTCGATCGGCGGCAGCATCCACCGCAACTACGACCTGCTCCTCGAGCACGAGCTGCCGGTCGTGGCCGAGGTGCTGCTCCAGGTGACGCACAACCTGCTGGCGTTTCCGGGCACGAACATGCAGGACGTGAAGAAGGTGTACTCGCATCCGCAGGGCCTGGCGCAGTGCGAAGGGTTTCTGTCGGGCCTGAGGGGCGTGGAGATCGTGGCCACCTACGACACCGCGGGCAGCGCCAAGATGATTCGCGAACAGGAGCTTCGCGACACCGCCGCCATTGCGTCTGCGCGCGCGGCCGAGGTTTTCGGTCTGACGGTGCTCGAGTCGAACATCCAGGACTATCAGGAAAACATCACGCGCTTCATTCTGATCAGCAAGACCTCATCGGATCCCGAAAAGGCCGACAAGACGATGATCGTCTTTACGCTGCCGAACACGCCGGGCGCGCTGTTCAAGGCGTTGAGCGTGTTTGCGCTGCGCGACATCGACCTCACGAAGCTCGAGTCGCGCCCGGTGCGCGGCCGCGCGTTCGAATATCTGTTCTACGCCGATATCGCGGTGCCGCGCCAGGATCTGCAGTGCACGCGCGCGCTGGTGCACCTGGCGGAGTTCGCACGGTCGATGAGGACCCTGGGTTCCTACTCCTCGTGGAAGGAAGCTAACCGCGAAGGGAAAGACGTGCCATGACTGCAAATCCATTGAAACCGCGAAGCGGGGCCATCACCGACGGCCCGAGCCGCGCGCCGGCGCGCGCCATGTTGAAGGCGGTCGGCTTTTCAGACGCCGATTTGAAGAGGCCGATCATCGGCGTCGCCAACACGTGGATCGAGATCGGTCCCTGCAATTACCACCTGCGCACGCTGGCCGAACATGTCAAGCAGGGGATTCGCGACGCCGGCGGCACGCCGATGGAATTCAACACCGTATCGATTTCCGACGGCATCACGATGGGCAGCCAGGGCATGAAGGCGTCGCTCATCAGCCGCGACCTGATCGCCGATTCGATCGAGCTTGTGGCGCGCGGCAATCTGTTCGACGGCCTGATCGCGCTGTCGGGGTGCGACAAGACGATTCCGGGCACCATCATGGCACTCGCGCGGCTCGACATTCCCGGCCTGATGCTCTACGGCGGATCGATCGCGCCTGGGCGGTTTCATGGACGCAACGTCACGATCCAGGACGTCTTCGAGGCCGTCGGCGCGCACGCCGCAGGGAAGATGTCGGACGCCGATCTGTTGATGATGGAGAACCAGGCATGCCCGGGCGCCGGCGCCTGTGGCGGGCAGTTCACCGCCAACACCATGTCCACCGTCGGCGAATTCCTGGGGATTTCGGCGATGGGCTTCAACGACGTCCCGGCGCTCGATCCCGACAAGGCGCGTGTGGGCCGCGAGGCGGGCGCGCTCGTGCTGGATTTATTGAAGCGGAACGTGCGGCCGCGCCAGATCATCACCCGCGAGGCGATCGAGAACGCCATCGCCTCGGTGGCGGCGACCGGAGGCTCGACCAACGCGGTGCTGCATCTGCTGGCCATCGCGCGCGACGCCGGGGTCGCGCTGAATATCGACGACTTCGATCGCATCAGCGCCAGGGTGCCGCTGCTCGCGGATTTGAAGCCGAGCGGGCGATTCGTCGCGACCGACATGTACGCGGCCGGCGGCGCGGCGCTCGTCGCCAAGCGCCTCAAGGAAGCGGGCCTGCTGCACGCGAACGCGATCACGGTGACCGGCCGCACGATCGGCGAGGAAGCCGATCGCGCCAGCGAGCCGACGAGCCAGGAAGTGGTGCGCCCGCTCTCGAACCCCATCAGCGCGAACGGCGGGCTCGCGATTCTCCGCGGCAACCTCGCGCCCGAGGGCGCGGTGGTGAAAATCGCCGGCAAGAAGGTGCTCACCTTCAAGGGCTCTGCCCGCGTGTTCGACAGCGAGGAGGCGGCGTTCGATGCCGTCGAACACGGCCGCATCAGAGCAGGAGATGTGGTGATCATCCGATACGAAGGACCAAAGGGCGGTCCCGGCATGCGCGAGATGCTGGCCGTGACGGGCGCGCTTCAGGGCGCCGGCCTGGGCGAATCGGTTGCGCTGGTGACCGACGGCCGGTTCTCGGGCGCGACACATGGTCTGATGGCCGGGCACGTGGCGCCGGAAGCGGCCAACCGCGGACCAATTGCGGCGGTGCACGACGGCGACACCGTGGTCTTCGACGTGCCGAACCGGCAGCTGCGAGTGGAGCTGAGCGATGAGGAGCTGAAGAGCCGTCTCGGCAACTGGAAGGCGCCCGCGCCGCGTTTCCAGACCGGCGTGATGGCCAAATACGCGAAGCTGGTGTCTTCGGCCTCGCTGGGAGCGGTGACGGGGTAGGGCTCAGGGCTTAAAGGCTTTGGGCTCAGGGCGCAAGGCTCTGGGCCAAGGGCTTTGGGGGTTTTTCATGAAACGCACAGGCGCACAGATCATCTGGGAATGTCTCGTGAGGCAGGGTGTCACCGACATCTTCGGGTACCCCGGCGGCGCGATTCTGCCGACCTACGACGCCATGCTGGACTATCCCATCCGGCACGTCCTCGTGCGCCACGAACAGGGCGCCACGCACATGGCCGACGGCTATGCGCGGGCGAGCGGCAGAGTCGGCGTCGCCATCGCGACATCGGGTCCCGGCGCGACCAACATGGTCACCGGCATCGCCACCGCGATGCTCGACTCATCCCCGATCGTGTGCATCACCGGGCAGGTGGGCAGCAAGCTCATCGGGTCCGATGCGTTTCAGGAATCCGATGTGACGGGCGTGACGCTGCCGATCACCAAGCACAACTACCTGGTCACGCGTGCGGAGGACATCGCGCCGGCGTTCCGTGAGGCGTTCGAGATTGCGGCGTCGGGACGTCCAGGCCCGGTGCACATCGACGTCACGAAAGACGCGCAGCAGTCCTCGTGCGAATTCGACTGGGATGCGGCTCTCCCGAAGAAGCCCGCATTCCGCCCCGACTGGAGCGCCAAACCGGCGGAGTTCCAGCGCGCGCTCGAGCTGATCAACGGCGCCGAACGTCCCATCATGCTCGCGGGGCACGGCATCATGCTCTCGGGCGCGATGGACATCATCCGCGCATTCGCCGAGAAGGCGAACATCCCGGTGTCGCCCACGCTGCTGGGCATCGGCGGGTTCCCGGCCTCCCATCCGCTGAACCTCGGCATGATGGGCATGCACGGCGAGGCTTGGGTGAACGTGGCGATCCAGGAAGCCGATCTTCTGCTCGCGTTCGGCATGCGCTTCGACGATCGGGTCACCGGCAATCTGAAGACCTACGCGCAGAACGCGAAGAAGATTCATATCGACATCGATGCCGCCGAAATCAACAAGAACGTCCGCGTTGATGTCGGCATCGTGGGCGACCTGAAGGAGTCGCTCGAACAGCTGATGCCGGGCGTGAGGCCGGGCGACCGGGCCAAGTGGATCGCGCACATCAACGAGCTCAAGGGGGACTCGGCCGTGCGGGACATCCAGAATCTTCCAGACGACGGCCATCTCTACGCTGCGCACGTGATCAACGACATCTGGCGTGCCACCAAGGGCGATGCGATCGTCGTGAGCGACGTCGGCCAGCATCAGATGTGGGAAGCCCAGTACTACCATCACGACAAGCCGCGCTCGCTGATTACCTCCGGCGGCCTCGGCACCATGGGATTTGCGCTGCCGGCCGCCATCGGCGCCAAGCTGGCGTGCCCGGAGAAAGAGGTGTGGGTGGTGGTCGGCGACGGCGGTTTCCAGATGACCATGTGCGAGCTGGCGACGATCGCGCAGGAGCAGATCGACATCAACGTCGCGATCATCAATAACGGCTATCTCGGCATGATCCGGCAGTGGCAGGAGTTCTTCTACGAGCGGCGGTATGCGGCGGCTCCGCTGCTCAACCCCGATTTCGCCAAGCTGGCCGAGGCGTTCGGCCTCGAAGGCCGGACGGTGACGCAGCGCAAAGACGTGATTCCGGTGGTCGAGGCGGCGCGCAGCAGCCGCAAGACGGTTGTCATCGACTTCCAGGTCGAGCAGGAAGACACGGTCTACCCGATGGTGCCCGCCGGCGCGGACCTCGACGCGATGATTCGCCGCCCAAGCCCGTCACCGATCGTCGAAACGGGCGCCGACGTGCTCTGACGTTTGTGACAGCGCCGAGAGCGAGTTGGCTGACGACGAGCTCGAGGTGGTTGCTCGGCGAGCGGGAGCGAGCCGAGAAGGAACAATCATGATCACCACTTTTGCCGTGTACGTGGAGAACAAGCCGGGCGTGCTGACGCGGGTGGCATCGCTCTTTCGGCGGCGGGCGTTCAATATCGAGTCGCTGACGGTCGGCCACACCGACAAACCCGGCGTGTCGCGGATGACGATTGCGGTCGATACCGACGAGCTGGGCGCGCGGCGCCTGGAAGCCCATATCTACAAGCTGGTGAACGTGCTGCGCGTGGAGAACATCACCGCGCAGCCCGCGGTGTTTCGCGACCTCGCGATGATCAAAGTCGCCGCGAGCGCGGAGTCGCGCACCCACATCATGCAGCTGGTCGACGTCTTTCGCGCGCGCGTCGTCGACGTGGCGCCGGATTCTTTGATTATTGAAATCACGGGAACAGAGGATAAGATCGATGGTTTGCTCGAGGTGTTGCGGCCGTACGGCGTGATGGAAATGGTGCGCACCGGGCGGGTGGCGATGTCGCGCGGCGTGCGCGCCGCGCCGGCGCAACCCGGCGAGCCGGCGATTGCGGCCGCCGCTGACAACGACGAGAACGTGTTTCATTCGGTGTGAACACAGCTATCAGCTGAACGCTGAAGGCTCAAGGCAAAGGATCCCATGGCAGCGAAGATGTACTACGACGACGACGCGGATCTCGGGTTGATTCGTGCCAAAAAAGTGGCCGTGATCGGCTACGGCTCGCAGGGGCACGCGCACGCGCTGAACCTGAAGGACAGCGGCGTGAAGGTGCAGGTCGGGCTGTCTCTGACCAGCAAGTCCAAGAGCAAGGCCGAAGGCCACGGCTTGACCGTCACCACGCCGGCTGAGGCCGCGAAATGGGCCGACGTGGTGATGATCCTCGTGCCGGACACCACCGCACCCGCCGTGTACGAAGACATCCGGCCGTACATGACGAAGGGGAAGATGTTGATGTTCGCCCACGGCTTCAACATCCGCTTCGGCACGGTGAAGCCGTCTCCCGACATCGACGTCACGATGATTGCGCCGAAGGCGCCCGGCCATCGCGTGCGCGAGCTGTACGTGGAAGGCGGCGGCACGCCCGCGCTTCTGGCCGTGCACCAGGATGCAACGGGCCACGCAAGAGCGCTTGCGCTGTCGTACGCGAAGGGCATCGGCGTCACGCGGGCCGGCGTGATTGAAACCACCTTCACCGAGGAAACCGAGACCGATCTGTTCGGCGAGCAGGCGGTCTTGTGCGGTGGCGTCACCGCGCTCGTCAAGGCCGGATTCGAAACGCTCGTGAACGCGGGGTATCAGCCCGAGGTGGCGTACTTCGAGTGCCTCCACGAACTCAAGCTCATCGTCGATTTGATGTACCGCGGCGGCATCAACTACATGCGCTACTCGGTGAGCGATACCGCCGAGCACGGGGATTACGTTGCTGGCCCGCGCATCGTGACCGCCGAGACGAGGAAGGCGATGCAGAAGCTGCTCGCCGAAATCAAAGACGGATCGTTTGCGAAAAACTGGATCACCGAAAACCAGACGGGGCGGCCGCAGTTCAACAAGACGCGCGCGGCCGAGCAGGAGCATCCGATAGAACAAGTGGGCGCCCAGCTGCGCAGCATGATGCCGTTCCTCGATCCGGTCACGATCAAACCGGGACAGTAATCCAATGCCTGACACCGAGATCTCCCCGGCGCGATCGGCCCGGCCGGCCTCCGCCCGCTCGCCCCTGAAGGTCGCCATCGTCGGCTTCGGCACCGTCGGCCGATCGGTGGCCAAAGTGCTGTCGAGCGGGATCCATCCATCTCTTCAGCTCGTCGGCATCTGCAATCGCGGAGTCGAACGAAAGAGGGTCGACTGGGTGGCGCCGCACGTCGAGTGGACCGACAGCGTCGAGGTCGTCCTCGGCTCGAACGCCGATATTGTCGTCGAGCTGATCGGGGGGCTCCAGCCCGCGGGAGACCTGATTCGCCGTTCGCTTCAGGCAGGCAAGTCCGTCGTCACCGCGAACAAACAGCTCATCTCGCTGCACGGAGTCGAGTTGCTCGCCCTGGCACGGCAGCACAAGCGCGAGCTGCTGTTCGAGGCATCGGTGGCCGGCGGCATTCCGATCGTGCGGGCCGTCCGGGAAGGGCTTGCGGGCGATCGGCTGTTCAGGATCGAAGGCATCCTGAACGGCACCTGCAACTACATCCTGACGCGGATGGACTACAACGGCCTGTCGTTTGCCGATGCGCTGAAGGAAGCGCAGGCGCTCGGATTTGCCGAGGCCGATCCAACTGCGGACGTGGATGGCTACGACGCGCGCGCGAAGATCGCAATTCTGATTGCCGTGGGCCTGGGCGCGCAGGTCGATCCGGAACAGATTCCCTGCCGCAGCATCTCGTCGATCGATACCATTGATTTCATCTACGCGCGAAAGCTCGATTGCACGATCCGCCAGGTCTCGTGGGCCGCACGGGTGCGGGGAGCCGAGAAGCAGCTCTTTGCGTCGGTGCGCCCGGTGCTGGTGCCGCTGTCGTCGGCGCTCGCCAGGGTCGACGGCAGCCAGAATCTGGTGAGCGTGCAGGGCGAGTTCGGGGGCGCGACGACGTTTTCGGGCTTTGGCGCGGGCGGCGATCCGACGGCGGTCGCGGTCGTTTCCGATTTGATGTCGATCGCCAGAGCCGGCCTCGGCGCGGAAGCTCACTTCGTCCAGGAGCTCGAAGGGGATGTGGGAATCGGGGCCGATTTCACCGCTCCCCACTATGTCCGCTTCACCGTGGCCGACGGTCCGGGTATCATTGCTTCTCTGGCAACGCGCCTGGCCGCACACGGCATCAACATCGACGCGGTTCTACAGCTTCCCGGCCACGACAAGGCCCACCTGCCGTTTGTGATGACGCTCGAGGCGTGCCCGGTCTCGGTGCTCGACGGCGCCCTGAAGGAGATCAACGCGCTGCCGTTCCATGTGCGGCTGCCCATGACGGTACCGGTACTGGGGGTCTGACTTTGAGTTACGTCGCTGGATTGCAGTGCCACCTGTGCAAGACAAGATTTCCGGCCAAGGCGTTGTGGGTGTGCGATCGATGCCTAGGACCGCTCGAGGTCATCTACGATTACGACGCGATCCGCCGGAACATCAGCCGCGAGAAGATCGAGTCGCGCGGCAAGAACCTGTGGCGGTATCGCGAACTGCTGCCGATTGAGGGCGAACCGCGCACGGGACTCTATTCCGGCTACACGCCGCTGGTGAGAGCCGACCGTCTCGCAAGGAAGATCGGCGTCGAGGAGCTCTACCTGAAGGACGACTCGGTCAACCATCCGACCTTCTCCTACAAGGATCGCGTCGTGTCGGTTGCCGCGACGCGCGCCGTCGAGCTGGGCTTCGACGTGTTCGGCTGCGCGTCGACGGGCAATCTGGCCAACAGCGTATCGGCGCATGCCGCGCGCCTGGGGCTGCGGTGCTACGTCTTCATTCCGAACGATCTCGAACCGAGCAAGGTTCTGGGCTCGGGGATCTACTGCCCGCAGGTCATCGCGATCAAAGGCAACTACGACGACGTGAACCGCCTCTGCACGCAGATTGCGGAGAAGTACGGGTGGGGCTTCGCGAACATCAATCTGCGGAGCTACTACGCAGAAGGCGCCAAGACCTATGGTTTCGAAATTGCCGAGCAGCTTGGATGGAGATTCCCGCAGCACGTCGTGTCGCCGGTGGCCGGCGGTACGCTGCTGCCGCGCATTGCGCGCGGGTTCAGAGAGATGAAGGAAGTGGGCCTCGTGGCCGGCGATCTGCCCGCGATTCATGCCGCCCAGGCCGCGGGCTGCGCGCCGGTGATCAATGCGCTCGTCGAGGGGCTGGAGTTCCCGGAACCGGTGAAGCCCAATACCATCGCGCGATCGATTGCCATCGGCAACCCGGCCGACGGGTTCCAGGTGCTGCAAGCCGTGCGGTCGAGCGGCGGGTCGGGCGCCATGGCGACTGACGGTGAAATTCTCGATGCCGTGCAGCTGATCGCGGAGACGGAAGGCATCTTCACCGAGCCCGCGGGCGGCACCACGATGGCGTGCGCGCTGAAATTGATCCAGAACGGCTCGATTCCGCGCGACGAATCGATCGTCGTCTGCATCACCGGCAACGGCTATAAAACCGCTGAAGTGATGGCCGCGCGCGTGAAATCGCCCGTCCAGCTCGGCCGCGCGTTGAAGGAATTCGACGCGTTCATGGAAGAGTCCGGGAAAGCGCCGGCAGTCCAGCACTGACGGGCCTCACGAAGGGATCATGCCAATAGGATCGATTGTTGTTCAGAAGTACGGCGGAAGCTCTGTGGCGACCGCGGCGAAGATTCTCGCGATTGCCGATCGCATCAAGACCTACCTGGGGACCTCGCCGCACCTGGTGGTCGCCGTGTCCGCAATGGGAAAGACCACCGACGAGCTCGTCGGCCTCGCCAGACAGGTGTCGACGAACCCGCACGGGCGCGATTACGACCTGCTGCTGGCCTCGGGCGAGCAGGTGGCGGTGGCCACCCTGGCGCTCGCGCTGCAGGGCAAGGGCGTGCCCGCGATCGCGTTGACCGGCGCGCAGTGCAACATCCGCACGGACGGATCGTTCAACCGCGCGAAGATTCAGTCGATCGACACGGCCCGCATCGAGGAGGAGCTGGCCAAGGGCCGGGTCGTGATTGTGGCCGGCTTTCAAGGGGTGACCGAGCACGATGAAGTCACCACGCTCGGCCGCGGCGGCGGCGATATCACGGGGGCTGCCGTGGCGGCGGCGCTCAATGCCTCTGTCTGCGAAATCTGCACCGATGTCGATGGCGTGCTGTCGGCCGATCCGAACATCGTGCCCGACGCCAGGTTCTGGCCGGAACTCACCTACGAGGAAGCGATTGAAATGGCCTCGAGCGGCGCCAAGGTGCTGCACCCACGCGCGGCCGAAATCTGCATGGCGTACAAGATCCCGATCCACGTGCGGTCCAGCTTCCATTTGCGGGAGGGGACCTGGATTCGTGCAGGAGACAAGACCATGGAAGAAGCAGAAGTCACGGGCGTGACGAGCGACAAGAAAATTGCGAAGGTGACGCTGCTCAACGTGCCCGACAGACCCGGCGTCGCGGCGCAGATATTCGACGATGTCGCCGCCAGGGAGATCAACATCCGCCTCATCATCCAGAGCGCCGCGGCGGATCACCGCGCGGGGATTACCTTCATCATCGAGGAGGATCTGGCGGAGCAGGCCTCGAAGCTGGTGGCCGAGTGGAAGCGGCAGGGGCTTGCCACCGACGGCATGGTGGAGACCGGGGTGGCGACGATTGCGATTATCGGTTCGCGGCTGGCGGCCACGCCCGGCCTCGCGGGCCGCATGTTCGGCGCGCTCGCGCGGGAAGGCATCAACGTGGACTGCATCAGCTCGTCGGAGATGACGGTGTCGTGCGTGATCCATTCCGATCAGATCGCCAACGCCGTCCGCGCCGTGCACGCTGAGTTTTTTGCGAACAAGCCCGCCGCCAGGGTGCCCGTCTAGACAAACAAAAAGGGGACGGCAAACGCGCCCGCCCCCTTTTCTCTATCCACGAACCGGACTCCAAAACCTCGAGCCCGGAGCCAAGAGCCGCCCGGTCAGGACTTCTTGGTCGCCGCCGTTGTCTTCTTCGCCGACGCGGTCTTCGCTGCCGCCGTGCCGACGCGGACCGACTGCGCCGTCTTCATCCCGTTGGCTTCCGTGTAGTGCACGACAACCTTGTGGCCCACCTGGTTCGGCAGGTCGCTCGCCATGACCTTCTTGCCGCCGGCCATGATGCTGGCGGAGCTGTCGACCATGAACGCGACGTCGCCCTTGGGCGTAGTCACGGTCAGGGTATTGCTGGCTGCGTCGAACTTGCTGACGGTGCCCGACGCGGTGATGCTCGTCGTCTTCGAAGCCTTGGCCGTCTTGGTGGCCTTGGCGGGAGCGCTAGCCGGCGCCGGCGCGGTGGCCTTGGCGGGGGCCGCAGGCGCGGCCTGTGCCGCAAACGCGGGGATCGACAGGGTGAGCGCGGCAGCGGCGAGGGTCAAATTGCGAAACATGCTCATAAACATCCTCCAAATCAGTTAGGTTGTAATCACGATTGGTCTGTAGCCATCGCGTATGCTTATTTGCATGTCCAAGGATCGTGCCGGACTGCCCTTGAATCGGTTAGCATGGGTAAGTTCAGCCCTATCAGCACTTACATGAAATCGTCTCCTTCCGACGGTTTGCCTGCGACCTCTCCATTCCGCCACAGTGTGGCGAAATGGCTGCCAGGCCTGTCTCTGCGCGCCCGCCTCGCGGTGCTCGTCGCGCTGGGCGTGGCCGGCGTCATCGCGTTCCTCTCGTTCCTGCAGGTCCGCCTCGTCGAGCGGACCGTGGAGAAGCAGCTCGTCGATTCGGCGCGCGCGACGGCGCTCGCGGTGGCCAACGGCATGGGATCGCTCGACGAAGCGGACGTGCCCGGCTGGCTCCACGACTTCATCACGGCCGATCCGGCGGTCCGGGCGATCACGCTGGTCGAAGTCGACAACGGCGAGCCTTCCATCTTTGCAAGCACCTCCTCGCAGGAACGCTCCGAGGCGATCGACCTGGCCGCCGACGCCACCAAGGCGGGCGAGTTCCGGGTCGTCCAGACGGATGCGCTCGTGACCGCTGCCATGCGCGTGCGCAACGTCGGACGCAAGCTCGGCGTCGTGGTGACGGTGTCGATGGGCGCGGCCGATCAGGTACGGACTCAGGCTCGCACGCCGCTGTGGTTCGCGGCACCGACGGTGTTGCTGCTCACGCTGCTCGTCGACTGGCTGGCGCGCCGGCTGATTCATCGGCGCGTAGCGGTGCTGGTGTCGACCATGCACGAAGTGGCGAGCGGCAATCTCACGGCTCGCGCGCCGGTGGAGCGCGCCGATGAACTGGGCTCGGTCGCTGCCCGCCTGAACGAGATGCTCGAGCGCATGGAACATTTCAATGTCGAGCTCCAGCAGCGGATCGAATCGGCCACCGGAGAGCTTCGCGAGCGCAACGTCGAGCTCGAGGAGAGCTACCGCCGCGTGCTGGTGCTGCGCGACGCGCTGGCGCGCGCGGAACGAATGGCCGCGGTCGGCCAGATGGCGGCCAACGTGGCGCACCAGATCGGCACGCCGTTGAACCTGATCTCCGGCTACGTGCAGATGGTGCGCGAGGGCAACGCGGACCCCCGCACGCGCGAACGGCTGGAAATCGTGGAGCGGCAGATTCAGCAGGTCACGCGCGTCTTGCGGTCGATGCTCGACCACGCGCGCCAGCGCTCACCGCGCGAGGTGGTCGACCTGGGCCACATCATCGAGTATGCCTGCGAGACGGCGCAGTCGCAGCTCTCGTACGCGGGAATCCGGCTGAACCTGCAAATCGGGAGCGATCTGCCTCGCATCGAAGCGGATGCCACCGAGCTGGAGCTCGTGGTGCTGAATCTGATCAAGAACAGCATGGACGCGATGCCCTACGGCGGCACGCTGACCATTGCGGCAAGCGCCACCGAGACCGGCGTGCGCATGGACGTCGCCGACACGGGCACCGGGATCCCGCCCGAAATGCTCGCCCGCGTGTTCGAACCGTGGGTGACCACGAAAACCGTCGGCCAGGGCACCGGCCTCGGCCTGGCCATCGCGCGGGAAGTGATCGAGGCGCATGGCGGAACCATCGCCATCCGCAACGTGGAGCCGGGCGGCGCGGTCGTCACGATCGACCTGCCCCGTGTGGCCGTC
>DASZHO010000021.1:0-1789 GCA_035937795.1 Vicinamibacterales bacterium
CATCGGAATGTTCGCGCAGGGTCGAGGCGAAGTTCCGCCGCCTCCGCCGCCGACGGCGAAGGCCGACGCGCCCTTCGATCTCACCGGCGACTGGGTATCGGTGATCACCGAGGACTGGCGCTACCGGATGGTGACGCCCGCGAAAGGCGACTACCAGGGCCTGGGGATGCTGAATCCCGCCGCCATCAAGGCCGCTGCGCTATGGGATCCGGCTGCTGACGAGCAGGCGGGCGAGCAATGCAAGTCGTACGGCGCGGGTGCGATCATGCGCGTCCCGGGACGGCTGCACATCACATGGGCGGACGAGAACACGCTCCGTCTCGAGTTCGATGCCGGGACGCAGACGCGGATCTTCCGCTTCGGTCCCGCTGCGACGAAGGCTGCCGAGCGAAGCTGGCAGGGCGATTCGGCCGCGCGCTGGGAAGTGCCGCGAGGCCGCGGACGCGCCGGCGGTCCGCCGCCGCCCAAGTTCGATTCGCTGAAGGTGGTCACGACGAATCTTCGCGCCGGGTACTTGCGGAAGAACGGCGTGCCATACAGCGAGAATGCCGTCGTCACCGACTACTTCGACCTCGCTCCCCAGGGTGCTCGCGAGCCGCTCCTGGTGGTGACGACCATCGTCGAAGACTCTCAGTATCTGACGCAGCCGTTCATTGTCAGCACGCAGTTCAGGAGGCAAGCCGACGCACGCGGCTGGGATCCGACGCCGTGTTCGTCGACCTGGTGACCGCCGTGACGATCATCAAACATCTGAAGACCAGTCTCGCCGTGTCGGGTCTCGTCGTCGTCATGACGGCCGCGGCCAGCCGTTCCGCCCTGGCGCAAGTCGAGCTCGCAGGTTCATGGGCTGCAAGAAATCACGAGGACGCGCTCGAGCGTGGCGGCGGCCCGTACGCCGTCGACTACACCGGCATCCCGATCAACGACGAAGCGCGCCAGCGCGCGCTCAGCTACTCGGCGTCGCAGCTGTCGATGATCGAGCGCCAGTGCAGCCTGTGGGCGCAGTACTACCTGGTCACTGGTCCGTTCGGCATGAAGATCTCGAACGAAACCGATCCGATCGACGGTTCGACGATCGCCTGGAAGATCGGCGGCTGGGAGGACCGGGCGCCGATGATTATCTGGATGGACGGGCGTCCGCATCCATCGAAATACGCCATCCACGAGCGCGGCGGCTTCACCACCGGCGTCTGGGACGGCAGCACGCTCGTCGCGACCACGACCCACATGAAGGCCAGCTCCATTCGCCGCAATGGCACGCCGACCAGCGACCGGGCCACGATGGTCACGAGCTTCATCCGCCATGGCGATGTGGTGACCGTGCTGGTAGTCGTCGAGGACCCGATCTACCTGACCGAACCGGTCATGTACTCGAAGAGCTTCGAGCTCGACACGTCCCCTCAGATGCCGATCGGCCCGCCGTGCGTGGCCGGCTATGAAGGCGTGGACGACAGGCAGGTACCGCACTTCCTGCCGGGCGCGAATCCATCGATCAACGAGATGACCGAGCTTTATCACATCCCGCGCGACGCGTTGATGGGCGGAGCGGAAACCATGTATCCGGAGTACAGAAAGAAGATCAAGGAGGGTTTCGTGCGGCCCGAGAAGTGCCTGCGCAACTGCGGCGGGCCGCCGCCGCAACGGTAACCGAAGCCGATGGCGCGTGTCTTCCAAATCATTGGTGTTGTGCCGGCGAAGCCGGCCTACTAGGAGCGTGTTCGGGTTACTCAGATACGCTCCTAGTGGCGAGGGGAAGATCTGATGGTCACGTTCAAAGTCAATGGGACGC
>DASZHO010000022.1:0-31739 GCA_035937795.1 Vicinamibacterales bacterium
AACGGCATTGGCAGACGCTCGTCGCGCTGTTCAACGCGACGCTTTGATTGGCGGCCCTGCCAGCCAACTGTTTTATTCCGCACACCAGCCTTGGTGGCCCGTCCACGCTGATCAAGGACCACCTCGCGGGCGGGGCATCCCTCCTCCACCCCAACGCGGCTGCCGCGTTGGGGGCCCCGGGGCTGGCGGCGTTGCTCCTTCCTCAAATACTCCCGGTATTCTCGGTCGTCGCGCCTTGCCATCCGGGCGCCGCGCTCCGCGATCTGGTCCTCGTTCAGCGTGGACGGGCCACCAGGTGCAAGATTTCCAGCCTCCCCCGTTCTAAGGGTAGGAGGACTTATGAATCAGCTGAACCACCGCTTCGCTTGTCTTTTGGCCGCAGGCCTCGCTCTCGCCGCCCCTTCGCGCGCCGTGATGTCCGCTTCGCCCATACGTCAACCGGTCGCGGACGTCGACATCCTCGTTGACGGAGCTCCTCAAGTGCGTTACGTACATGACGGGCGCTGGTACGTCGAGGCGCGCAACGGCCGGGAATATGCCATCCGGCTGCGTAATCCCTACGGCGTCCGGGTGGCCGTGGCGCTTTCGGTCGATGGGCTCAACACCATCGATGCGCGCGAGACGACCGCGGCTGAGGCTCGTAAGTGGGTGCTCGGCCCGTACGAAACCGTCACCATCAGCGGATGGCAGACGAACCAGAACGAGGCACGCCACTTCGAATTCACGACCGAGGCGCGCTCGTACGGTCAGGCCCTCGGCAAGACCGCCAACCTGGGCGTGATCTCCGCCGTCTTCTTCAAGGAGCGGGCGCCTGTCATCATCGCTGGCAGGGCCGACAGATCGAACGATAACGCGGTCCGACAGGCGCCGGCATCGCCCTCAGCAGCGCCAGCGGGGCCGGCGGCGCAGGAGGCCGGTGCGGGCGTGGGCGGGGCCGTGAAGAGCAAGGCGGACGACGAATACGCCGCCACCGGCATGGGCCGCCGGACCGGCCACGCGGTCGCGGAGGTGTGGCTGGACCTCGAGGACGCGCCCGTCCAGACGGTGAACATCCGCTACGAGTTCCGTCCGCAGCTCGTGAGGCTCGGCATTCTGCCGCCCGCTCCCACGGCCGATCCGTTGCAGCGTCGTGAGCGCGCGCGAGGCTTCGCGCCGGGCTTCTGCCCCGAACCGTCGCGCCAACCGTAAGTCAGCCTCAAGGCCGCGCCGATGGCGCGGCATTGAATGCGCTGCGAAGGAAGAGCTTATGAACCCTACTGCCCAGGAGTTCAGAGATTGGATTCAGCTGGCGGCTATCGTCGTCGCGTGCGTCGGCGGGGTGATCGCGGCGCTCAAAGCGGTGTTTGAAATGCGGCAAAGCACCGAACAGCGCCGCGACGAGCTTCGATGGAAACGCGCGCAGGCAGCGAAAGAGTTGATCACCGACATACATCGCGATCGGCACGCCTCGAATGCAGTCCTGATGATGGACTGGAGCGAGGGAGGCCACGAATATGAAGTCGAGCCAGGACGCGTGGAGCTGCTGGCATACCGAGACGTGCTGTCAGCGCTCGGCAAGGCACAGTCTGACTCCGTCAGCTCGCGTGATCGTTACATACGCGACGCATTCGACTGGTTCTTTTACTACGTCGATCAGATTGAGCACTACATCGACACCGGACTCATAGAGTTCATCGACGTGAGAACCGTGTTCAAAACCTACGCGACCAAGATTCGACGGGATATTCAGGTCTACGAAGCCTTCCTTCGCGAACACGAATACGAGCTCGCGCCAAAGTTCTGGCGCCGGTACGACGGGAATGCCTGACGTGTCAAGCCGCGGGTCAGCCAGTCGCGGGTCAGCCAGCCGGCAGCGGCCACCGCCAATTCCGGATCGACGGCATGTCGTCGCCATACTTCCGGATGTACATCCGGTGTTCGGTCAGGAGGTCGGTCAGCCGCTGCTTGAGGTAAGCCCCACGGGCGCCCAGCTGCGGCAGACGATCGACCGCGTCGCCGGCGAGATGAAAGCGATCGAGGTCATTCAACACGGCCATGTCGAACGGGGTGGTGATTGTGCCTTCTTCCTTGTACCCGCGTACATGCAGGTTGCCGTGGTTCGATCGGCGATACGTGAGCCGGTGAATCAGCCACGGATACCCGTGATACGCAAAAATGATCGGCTTGTCGCGCGTGAACAGGAGCTCGAAGTCCACGTCGCTCAAGCCGTGCGGGTGTTCGCTCGGCGGCTGAAGCCGCATGAGATCGACGACGTTGACGACGCGAATCTTGAGGGCGGGCAGGTGATGCCGCAAGATGGCAGTGGCCGCGAGCGTCTCGAGCGTCGGGACATCGCCCGCCGCGGCCATCACGAGATCCGGCTCGGCGCCTTCGTCGTTGCTCGCCCATTCCCAGATGCCGATGCCCGCGGCACAGTGCGACGCCGCGGCATCGATGCCCAGCCACTGCGGCGCCGCGTGTTTCCCCGCCACGACAATGTTGACGTAATGCCGGCTGCGGAGGCAGTGGTCCATCACGCTCAACAGGCAATTCGCGTCCGGCGGCAGATACACGCGAACGACCTCCGCTTTCTTGTTGACGGCGTGGTCGATGAACCCCGGATCCTGATGGGTGAATCCGTTGTGATCCTGCCGCCACACGTGACTGGCCAGCAGGTAGTTGAGTGAGGCGATCGGTCTGCGCCAGGGCAGTTCCCGGGTCACCTTCAGCCACTTCGCGTGTTGATTGAACATGGAGTCGACGATATGGATGAACGCTTCGTAGCTGTTGAACACGCCGTGACGTCCCGTCAGGAGATAGCCCTCGAGCCATCCCTGGCACTGATGCTCGCTCAGCACCTCCAGCACCCGACCTTCAGGAGCCAGCCATTGATCGCCGGGCTGTGTGTCGGCGATCCACTGCCGCGCGGTCGCTTCGAACACCGCGTCGAGCCGGTTCGACACCGTTTCGTCCGGACCAAAGATCCGGAAATTACGCGCCGGCTCGTTTTGTTTGATGACGTCCCGCAGGAATCGGCCGAGGACGCGTGTATCTTCGGCATCGGACCCGCCGGGTGCGGCGACAGCCACCGCGTACTGACGGAACTCGGGCAGGCGGAGATCGCACAGTAGCCGCCCGCCATTCGCGTGCGGGTTTGCCCCCATTCGCCGCAGACCGGCCGGCGCAAGCGCCTGCAGGTCCGCGCGCAACGCGCCGCCGGGATCGAAGAGCTCTTCCGGGCGATAGCTCTTCATCCAGCCCTCGAGCATCTCGAGATGAGCCGGATTGTTTTTTGGATCCGACAGGGGCACCTGGTGCGACCGGAACGTACCCTCGACACGCTGGCCATCGACAATCTGCGGGCCCGTCCATCCTTTCGGAGTGGCCAGCACGATCATCGGCCAGCGCGGTCTCGACGGTGCGCCTGTTTCGCGAGCCCGCTTTTGAATATCGAGAATCTGGTGGATCGCGCGGTCCAATGTCGTGGACATCAAGATGTGCATCGCGGCCGGATCGTGACCTTCGACAAACAGCGGCTCCCAGCCGTAGCCTCTGAGCAGCTGCTGGAGCTCGTCGCGCGTGATCCGGGCCAGGATCGTCGGGTTGGCGATTTTGTACCCGTTCAAGTGGAGGATAGGCAGCACGGCCCCATCTGTAATCGGGTTCAAGAACTTGTTGGAATGCCAGGCCGTCGCGAGCGGGCCGGTTTCAGCTTCGCCGTCGCCGACCACGCAGGCCACAATCAGGCTGGGGTTGTCGAACACGGCGCCGAACGCGTGGCTCAAGGAGTAGCCAAGCTCGCCCCCTTCATGGATGCTGCCTGGCGTCTCCGGCGCGACATGACTCGGGATGCCGCCGGGAAATGAAAACTGCCTGAACAGGATCTTGAGGCCGGTCTCGTCACGAGAGACCGCCGGATAGACCTCGCTGTAGGTGCCTTCCAGATAGGTATTGGCGACGAGCGCCGGTCCTCCGTGCCCCGGGCCCGAGATGTAGATCATGTCGAGGCCGTACGCCTTGATCACGCGATTCAAATGCACGTAGGCGAAGTTCTGCCCGGGTGTTGTGCCCCAGTGGCCGAGCAGCCGCGGCTTGATGTGCTCGGCACGCAGCGGCTCGCGCAGCAGCGGATTGTCCAGAAGATAGATCTGGCCTACCGACAGGTAGTTCGCTGCGCGCCAGTACGCGTCGATCCGGGACAGCGTGTCTGAATCTGTGGCCATGGCGTCAATGGAGAAGCTGGTGGGCGGCCTCTGCGATCACCACTTCTTCGTCGGTGGGAATCACATGAACCGCCACGCGCGAGGTGGGCGTGGAGATCATCGGGGCGTTCCCGGCGTTGAGGCGCTCGTCGATGTCTGTGCCGAGAAATTCAAGGCCGGTACAGATCGTGGCGCGCACGATCGGTGCGTGCTCGCCGATGCCGCCGGAAAACACGAGCGCGTCGAGCCCGCCAAGCGCTGCGGCGTAGGCGCCAGTCCGCTTCACGATCTCATAGCAATAGATCGAGACCGCGAGGCGGCACGCCTCGTCGCCGGCCTCGCGTGCAAGCAGCTCGCGCATATCGTGAACGCCGCCCGACACGCCCTCGAGCCCCGAGCGATGGCTGAGCTCGTCTTCGAGGCGGTCGGCATCGAAGCCGCCCGCGCGTGCGATATAGGTGACCACGCCGGGATCGAGGTCGCCCGACCTCGTGCTCATGACGACGCCCCCGATTGGAGTAAGACCCATGCTCGTGTCGATGCAGCGGCCCTGGCGCACAGCCGCGAGGCTCGATCCGTTCCCAAGATGCATGAGAACCACCTTGCCGCCGGCCTGCAATGATCCCGTACGCCGGCGGAGTTCGTGGAGCAAAAAGGTGTAGGACAAACCATGGAACCCGTAGCGCCGGACGCCTTGCGCATCGTAGGCCCGCGCAATCGGCAGCCGCCGGGCAACATCCGGAAGGTCGCGGTGGAATGCCGTATCGAAGCAGACGAGCTGCGGAACGCCGGGCTGGAGGCGCCTTACGGCCTCAATCAACTGGATCTCGTCAGGCAGATGATTGGGCGCAAAGGGGACGAGCTGCCTGAGCGTGGCGAGCACATCGTCGGTGACGAGCTGCGGGTCGAAGAGATTCGGGCCGCCGTGAACGATGCGATGGCCCACGCCGGCAAGCGGATGTGTTCCAAGGCGATCGCCGACGCGCTCCAGCACCTGGTCGACCGTTGTCGCGCCCGGCGCTTCGTCAATAGTGCCTCGGCGCAAGGCCAGCGGTTCCGGTGCAAGGGTAAAGAGGGCGAACTTGACGCTCGACGAGCCGCCGTTGATCGCGAGCACCGACCGATTCGACGTCATGCAAACGGACCCTGGAGTCTTAGGATGCCGTCAAAAGCGTACTGTCAAAACTGTACGGAAGCACAGGAAATCCAAGGCGGCCGGTGTGACGTTCAGCACACCTTTGGTGCAGCCCAATCTGGTACCCTCCTTTTACATGCCGAATGATTCCATCTCGCCAGAGCAGCTGCGGCAGCAGGCGGAGGACGAAAAGAGCCGCATTTCGGCCGAGTCTGCCAGGGACGAGGCAGAACGATACAGACAGTTGGCCGAGGACGTGCGCGAGGTCCGCGACCAGCATCGTGAGGCGCTCGAGGCAGCTCGGCAGGAGCGGGAACGCCTGCGGGAAGCCGGCGAGTCGGCGCGGGCAGCGGGCGAGGGTGCGCGAGCCGCAGCCGAGGCATGCCGCCGTGCGGCGCTGGATGCTGTTAACGCGGCCGCTGAAACGCTGCGCGCGACGCTCGAGCACATGAAGGTCGTCGAGGAGATGCGGCGGACACTCCGCGATATCCGGGACGTGAAGAAGCTCCACTCCAACTAGGCCTCTCGGATTCCTCGATCACGCACCCGGCCACGCGACGGTCATCCCTCTCCGCCGTCGAGAAGCGGCGGGAGCGTCTCCAGACTCACCTAACGCCACGATGCTGCGCTCGCGACGGCGGACCTCCCGGAACCGCTCGAACACCGTCCGCGGCTGTTCCAGCCCGAGCACCGAACGGACGCTCGTGCCGGCAAATGTGTGACGCATCATCTCCAGACAGTGCCGGATGACAAACATCGGATTGTGCAGGAACGTCGCCGGCAGATGGCGGAGCTTCATCCAGCGCTCGGCCTTCCACCGCAGAAATTCAATCTCGCCGGCGGCGAGATGCTTGCTTCGCACCACGGCCGTCGTCCCGTCGTAGTGCGACACATCGTCGTCCACGATCAAGTTCTGATCGCGAAACTGCTGCGCCATCGGCGTTCGCGGATAGGGCGTCGGATGCTGGATGTACGGCCAGTCGACGTAGCGCCGCGCGAAGTCGAGATTCGCCTCGATGGATTCCCGTGTGTCGTCCGGGTTGCCCACGATGAGGCCCCCGACGACGAACATTCCGTTGCGATGGAGGTGGTCGATGGCCTCGATCGTCGCGTTCCCGGCCGTTCGTCCACCGGCGCGTCGCGCGTTTTTCGCGCGCGCCCTGAGAAACTCGAGATCGTTGTCGAGCACATTCTCGATTCCCAGAAATACGTAGCGGAATCCTGCGCGCTTCATCAGCGGAGCGAGCGTCGCGCCGTGCCGGGCGATCGGAGACGTCATGGCCTGAACGGTGTAGTCGATATCGCTGAGGCCGGCCTCGATGATGGCACGGCACAGCGATTGAAATCTGGCGACGTCGAGCGTGATGTTGTCGTCGACGAGGAAGATGGCCCGCGCCCCGTGTTCGCGCGCATCGGTGATATCGGCGACCACGCGATCGATCGGATAGGGATGGAAATTGCGGCCGCGCATCTCGATAATCGAGCAGAAACTGCAGTCGAACGTGCAGCCCCTGGATGTTTCGACCACGTCGACGGGACGCCCGAGCAAGGTGTAGCCGCCGAGCACCCGCGCGCGACGATTGGGCAGTCGAAGCGGATTGGATCGCAAATGGAGGACAGGCCTGGCTGGAACATGTGAAAATCCGGCCGGCGTCCTGAAGGACAGCCCGGCGACGGAACGGCCGTCTCCGCCGTTCTCCAGCGCACGAAGGAGATCGCAAAAGGGTTGCTCTCCCTCTCCGCGCACGAGAAAATCGACTTCGGTGCACGGTTCGTATGTATCCGGCGCCAGACTCGGATCGTAACCGCCGGCGACGATGCGCGCCGCTGGCCGGAGGGTTTTTATCAGCCTGGCGACTCTGAACGCCGTCGCGCGCTGGAATGTCATCACCGACAGCCCGACCACGTCCGGCTGGACCTGCCGCATCAGCCGTTCGATGGTTGCGCGGACGGATGATTGGACGAGAATCAAGTCTGCGATTGCGACATGATGGTGAGGATCGATGTTGCCGGCCAGCGATGCGAGAGCGCCGTTGGGCATCCGGACGACAATCGGCGGCATGTGCTCGAAGGAGTCCGGCATCGACAGCAGCAGCACGTTCATGATCGTGCAAGGATAAACCCGCGGCAGGGTTTGGAGCTACTCAATGGCCGATCCCGACCAACCAAGAGACTTGACGCAGGGCATGGCGATTTCCGACGTCGCGGACGGCGCGATCCTGCGCGGGCGCGTTGGCGAGGAGGAAGTCGTGGTTGTGAGGCGCGGCGCAGATGTCTTCGCCATCGGCGCGCATTGCACCCACTATCACGGACCGTTGGCGGAGGGAATCATCGTCGGCGACACGATTCGATGTCCGTGGCACCACGCGTGTTTCAACCTCCGTACCGGCGAGGCGCTCCGCGCGCCGGCGCTGGACGCAGTCGCGTGCTGGCGAGTGGACCGGGACGGCGGCAGGCTCTTCGTGCGCGAAAAGGTGCCGGAGGCCGCTCCGGGGCGCGCTCCGGCCGGCGGCTCGCACGGTTGGCCCGAGTCGGTTGTCATCGTTGGCGGCGGAGCGGCCGGGCTGGCAGCCGCGGACATGCTGCGCCGCGAAGGGTACGACCGGCCGATCACGATGTTGAGCGACGATGACTCGCCGCCATGCGATCGGCCGAACCTGTCCAAGGATTACCTTGCGGGCAGCGCGCAGGACGACTGGATTCCGCTGCGGCCGCCGGAGTTCTACACCGACCGGCGCATCGATCTAATCCTGAGCGCGCGCGTCTCGGCGCTCGATCTTCGGAAACGAAATGTCCAGCTCGGGGATGGCCGGGCATATCCGTTCGGCGCGTTGCTGCTCGCGACCGGTGCCGACCCTGTTCGTCTTGCCATTCCCGGCTCCGATGAACCGCACGTCCATTACCTTCGAACGTTCGGCGACAGCAAGGCCATCATCGCACGGGCATCGGCTGCGAAGCGCGCGGCGGTCGTCGGCGGCAGTTTTATCGGCCTGGAGGTGGCGGCCTCCCTTCGTTTGCGCGGAATCGAGGTCGACGTCGTTGCACCCCAGAGCCGTCCGATGGAGCGGGTGCTGGGACCAGAAGTCGGCCGGTTCGTGCAAGGCCTCCACGAATCGCACGGCGTCACGTTTCATCTGGGCCGGACGGTGACGCGAATTGACGGCCGGCGGCTGAGCCTGAGCGATCAGACGGCGTTGGAGGCCGATTTCGTGGTGGTTGGAATCGGCGTCCGCCCGCGAATCGCGCTGGCGGAGCAGGCGAATCTATCGATCGATCGCGGCGTGCTGGTGAACGAGCATCTCGAGACCAGCGCGCCGGGCGTATTCGCCGCCGGCGATATCGCGCGCTGGCCCGATCGGCATTCGGGCGAAAAGATCCGCGTGGAGCACTGGGTCGTAGCGGAGCGGCAGGGCCAAACAGCGGCCCGCAATATCCTCGGCCGCCGCGAGCGGTTCGATACGGTGCCGTTTTTCTGGAGTCAGCACTACGATATTGCCATCAACTACGTCGGTCATGCCGAGGTCTGGGACGCTGCCGACATCGACGGCCGGCTGGAAGAACACGATTGCACGGTCACCTATCGTCGCGGTGACCGCAGGCTCGCCGTCGCCACGATTTTTCGCGACCGGGCGAGTCTCGAAGCCGAGGCCGCAATGGAACGGGACGTCTCCGGGTAAGATTCGCCTCAACAAGGAGCTTCCATGTCAACCACAACACCACGCGCAGTCCACGCGATCCCCGCGGTTGCTCTGGCGGTCACCGCCCTCACCACCTGGACGATGAGCGCCCAGACGGCTGTGACGCCCACCAATGATTTGCCCAATCCGTATCGAACCATCGAGCACTACTTCACGCTGCCCGAAGGTCGCCCGTGGGGATCGAGCAGCACGGTCGACATCGATCGCGATGGTAAATCCATCTGGGTGGCCGAACGTTGCGGCGCGAATTCGTGCGCCGGCTCCGACCGGCCGGCCGTGTACAAGTTCGACGCGTCGGGCAAGGTCCTTGCGAGCTGGGGTGCGGGTATGTTCATTTTCCCGCACGGGATTCACATCGACCGGCAGGGGAACGTCTGGATCGTCGATGGCCAGGGGAACCGGGATCCGGGGCGCGGCGCTCGAGGAGGACGCGGTGCTGGAGGGGCGGCGGCCGGCGCGGCGCCAACGTTGGTCCCTGAGCGGCCGCAGTCGCCGCAGAAGCCGATGGGGCACCAGGTTCTCAAGCTCAGCCCGGATGGCAAGGTGCTGCTGGCGCTCGGCACCGCCGGAGAGGCGGGCAACGACGAGTCGCACTTCAATCAGCCGTCCGACGTTGTCACCTCGCCCGTGAACGGCGACATCTTCGTGGCCGACGGGCACGGCGGCGCGAGCAACGCGCGGATCGTGAAGTTCGACAAGAACGGCAAGTTCATCAAAGCGTGGGGTCACATGGGTAGCGGTCCGGGCGAGATAGACATCCCGCACGCCATCGCGATGGATTCGAAGGGACGATTGTTCCTGGCCGACCGGAACAACAGCCGGCTGCAGATTTTCGATCAGGACGGCAACTTCATCGCCGAGTGGAAGCAGTTCAGCCGGCCGAGCGGGTTGTTCATCACGAAGGACGACATGCTGTATGTCGCTGATTCGGAGTCGAGCAATTCGCGCAACCATGGCGAATGGAAGCGCGGCATCAGGATCGGTAGCATCAAGGACGGCAAGGTTGTCGCGTTCATTCCCGATATGTCGGGGGATCCGAATAACGGGCCGCTTGCGAGCACCAGCGGCGCCGAGGGCGTGGCGGTGGATGCTCAGGGGAACGTCTACGGCGCGGAAGTCGGCAATCGAGCCGTAAAAAAATACGTCAAAAAATAGTCGAGCCGGGTCGCGGGCCGGGGTTTGGCGCGGGCATTGCACCTTGTAAGGTGGGGAAGGCTTTATGCTGATACGCAAAAAACCCTTGGAAGAGTGCGACTTCGCAGAAATCTTCGAGCGCGAAGTCGAAGAGGGTGCGCATATCGAAGGAACCCCTGAGGTCGAAGAAGATTCGGGCCAGCAACTGCTCGGGGGCCTGATTAGCGCGGAAGAGCACGTGTCGGTTCGTGAGCTCCCTGGCCCGCCCAAGGGCGCACAACGGCACTGAAGTCGGAAGTTCGGGCTACAATCCTGAAGGTTTATCACCCGGAAGAGGAGTGTCATGAAGCGTTCGATCTTTGCGCTCGCGATGGCTTGCGCCGTCTGCAGCGGCTGGACCGCCGGCATCCAGGGGGCGGTTCCCGCATGCGACCCAGACGACGGCGGCATTACGCTGCCCACGGGCTTCTGCGCGCTGGTCGTCGGCACGATCGAGAAAGAGGCGCGACACATTGTGGTTGGCCCCAACGGCGACATGTTCGTGTCGTTCAATGGACGCGGCCGGGGCAACCCCGGGGGCATTGTCGGCCTCAGAGACACCAAGGGCAACGGCAAGGCCGACGTCGTCGGCGAGCCGTTCGGCACGGGCGGCACCACCGGGCTCAAGCTGCGGAACGGCTATTTGTATTACGCGACGCCGACCGAGATCGGACGCTACAAGCTCACGGCCGGCCAGTTGAAGCCTGGCGGACCGGCGGAAGTGATCGTTGGCGGCTTCCCGGTCCAAAACCAGCATCAGGACAAAGACATCGCGTTTGACGATCGCGGCAACATGTACGTGAACGTCGGCCTGCCGTCGAATGCGTGCTCGCAGCCCGATCGAATGCCGCACGCCAAGGGACAGGATCCGTGTCCTCTGCTCGAGGAACATGGCGGCATCTGGAAATTCAGCGAGAGCACGCCGAACCAGAAGTTCAGCGCGGCGGCGCGGTATGCCACCGGCATGCGCCAGCCGGTTGCGCTCGATTGGCACGCGGGGCATTTATTTGCCGTCATGAACAGCCGCGATCAGCTCGACACGCTCTACCCGGAAAACTTCACCGCCGAAGACAACGCGAATCGGCCTCTCGAGCCGATGTTTCGCGTGGATCAGGGCGCGGCATTCGGGTGGCCATATTGCTTCGCCGACGGGAAGATGAACGACATGATTCTGGCGCCGGAATACGGCGGAGACGGCAAGACGATCGGCCGGTGCAGCCAGTTTCAGAAGCCGGTCGCGACGTTTCCGGCGCATTATGCCCCGGTCGGCTTGATGTTCTACACCGGCACTCAATTCCCCCAGCATTATCGCGGGGGCGCGTTCATCTCCTTCCATGGGTCGTGGAACCGTGCGCCGCTGCCAATGGCCGGCTACAACATCGTCTATCAACCGTTCAACGGCGAGAATCCATCAGGGAAGTATGAAGTGTTCGCCGACGGCTTCAAGGGCAAGGATCCGCTGATGAGCCCTGCGGACGCGGCGGCGCGTCCCGATGGAACCGGCATCGGTCCAGACGGCTCGCTGTACATCACCGACAGCGTGCATGGAAAGATCTGGCGGGTGATTTACAAAGGCACAGGCAAGTAAATCAGCCGCGGGCTGCTATGATGTGCTTCATGAAAAACACCTTAATCCTTCTGCTTCCGGCGGTTGGACTCTTCGCGATCGGCGCGGCCGCGCAAACGGCCCCGGGCACGTTGAAATTGACCAGCCCGGCGTTCGCCAACAGTGGGGTCATCCCAACCAAATATGCGTGCGATGGCGATAAAGTGAATCCCGCGCTGGTCTTCAGCGGCGTGCCCTCCAGCGCGAAGAGTCTGGCGTTCGTCCTCGACGATCCCGATGTTCCCAAGAATCTGGTGCCGAGCGGCGAGTTCGTCCATTGGATCGTGTGGGATATCGCGCCCACGAGCCGCGGTATTCCGGAGGCCGATCCGACCGCTGCCACCAAAGGGTTGAACGGAACGGGTAAGCCGGGCTACTACCCGCCGTGCCCGCCCGATCGCGAACACCGTTATTTCTTCAAGCTCTATGCGCTCGACAAGATGCTCGGCGGCGCGAAGATCGCCAGCAAGGCCGACCTGTTGGCGGCCATGCAGGGCCACATCGTTGGTCAGGCCGAGTTGATGGGCCGGTACAATAAGAAGAAATAGAGCCGGCTTCCTGACGGCAGGTCGTTACCACACAAATGCCACATCTTTCGGTCAAGATATGTCCGTACGAGGACGCGCCTGGTGGCACTCCCAGGAGACACCGGGACGGCTGTCGGCCGGGTTTCAGGCTATTTTGAGGACGCGGCATCGGGTACGTGCATTGCTGGGCGATGCGGCAAGGCCGATGCCGGCCGCTCGAGGAGGGATGGGGATGAGTTGGTCCAGGAACGTGGCGGGATTGACTGCGTTGGCGGTGCTGGCGGCCTCGGCCGGCTGTGGTTCGTCTTCCAGTAGCTCAACGACCTCACCCACAGCGACGACGTACACCGAAACGTTCAACGGATCGCTTACCCAAGGAGGCGCAGACTTCGGCACTCCTGACGCGTTCCATCACTTCACCATCCACCAGGCGGGTAATCTCGACGCCACCCTCACCAGTATTCAACCCTTGAGTACGATCACGCTGGGCCTCGGCCTCGGCGTCTGGGATTCAGTGGGACAGACCTGTTCGCTGCAGCTTCAGTCCAATGCCGCCCAGCTCAATTTGAGCCTGGCCGCCAGCGTGAGCGTGGCAGGGGAGCTGTGCGTGGAGGTCTACGACGTCGGGAACATCTCCTCGGACACCGTTACTTACACGGTGGTGGTCAACCACACGTAATCCCCTTAGATCCAACAGTTTCGCTTCGGTCAAATCCCGCTTGCCACGACCCGTGGGTTGTGTCAGGCTATGCCCACTGATTTTGAAAAGCAGGTCGACTTTGGGCGCCGCGCACGCGTGCGCCCTCGAGCAGAAGGGGGTCCGATGAAGCGCACTCGTACTTTCTACGTTGGCGTCAGCCTAGTCACACTCGTGATCGTCCTCACGGCCGCGCAGTTCATGCTGCAGACCAAGACCAGCGCCCAGGGCACCCAGATCGGCATGTATGAAGTCGATCGCGCGTGGCCGAAGCCGCTGCCGAACAACTGGGTCCTGGGGTCGACGATCGGCCTGGATGTCGATTCCCACGATCACATCTGGATCGTGCATCGCGGCAAGGCCACGATCGATCCGAAGCTCGGCAGCATGATGGCGTATGCGCCTCCGGCCCCGCGTGGCGGCGGCGCGCGCGCAGGCGGCGCGGCAGCGCCCGCCGGCCGCGATGCGGCGGCGGGTGAAACTGCCGCCAGCGGCGCGAAGGCGATTTCCGAGCTGTGTTGCATGGAAGCACCGCCGGTTCTCGAGTTCGACATGGACGGCAACGTGATCGGTCACTGGGGCGGCCCCGGCGCCGGCTACGAGTGGCCGCCATCGATGCACGGCGTCACCGTTGACGGCAAGGACAACGTGTGGCTCGCCGGCAACGGCGGCAACACGGTGTTGAAGTTCTCGAACGACGGCAAGTTCCTGCTGCAGGTCGGGAAGAACGGCGCCAGCAAGGGCAACGCCGACACGGCAAACTTCAGCAATCCGGCCGAGGTAAGCGTCGACGATGCGGCCAACGAGGTCTATGTGGCCGATGGCTACGGAAATCGTCGTGTCATCGTCATCGATGCGACGACCGGCAAGTTCAAGAGAATGTGGGGCGCGTACGGCAAGCCGCCAGTCGACATGAAGAATGTTCCCTACGATCCCGCCAAAACGATGGCGGACTACAACTACTTCCAGGTCGTCCACTGCGCCACGCTGGCCAACGACGGCCAAGTCTATGTCTGCGATCGCAACCACAACCGGATCCAAATCTTCAAGAAGGACGGCACGTACGTGAAGGAGACGCAGATTGCCAGGCGGACGACCGGCGATGGCGTCACGTTCGATATTGCCTTCTCCAAGGACAAGGCGCAGAGACTCATGTACGTCGCCGACGGCGCGAACCATCGGATCTGGCAGCTGCTTCGCGAGCCGCTCACCGTCGAGAACCATATCGGCAACGGCGGCCGGTATCCGGGTCAGTTCTACGCCATCCACAACGTCTCGCTCGACTCGAAGGGCAACATCTACACGACCGAAACCTACACAGGTGCGCGCGTGCAGAAGTTCACCTACAAAGGGCTGGGTCCGGCCCCCGCAACGCCTGAAGGGAACCACCCTTAGTAGAAAGTAGAAAGTAGAAAGTGGAAAGTAGAAAGTAGAAAGTAACAGGTAGGAAGTAAAAAGTAGGAAGGAAAAAGTAGTCCGGAGGGCGCTGGAGCGATTCAGCGCCCTTCGTTTTTTTACGGCACGATATAATCGCCCTCTTGCTGGCGGCACGCCATTACGTCGTGAAAGGACGCGTGCAGCGCGTCGGCTATCGTCTGTTCGTCGAAGACGCGGCGCGGCGTGAAGGGGTGCGCGGCTACGTGCGCAACCGGCACGACGGCAGCGTCGAAGTGGTCGCGGAGGGAGATCTCGAGACCCTGCTGCGGTTCGAACAGGCGCTTCGCCGAGGGCCGGCCGGCGCGCGGGTCGACGACGTCGAAACGGTCGAGCGCGCGCCGACAAATCGTTTCGCAGGTTTTTCCGTGTCGGGATAAAGACTCATGGACTCTCTCATGGACGCTCTCAAGTCGAAGATCCGTTCGGTCCCTGATTTTCCAAAACCCGGCATCAACTTTTTCGATATCACCACGCTCCTGCGCGACCCGGACGGCTTTCGGTCCACGATCGACGCCATAGCCGGACCCTTCGAAGGCAAAGCCATCGACATCGTCGTCGGCGTGGAGAGCCGGGGATTCATTCTCGGCGGCGCGGTCGCGGATCGGCTCGGGGCCGGCTTTGCGCCGGTGCGGAAGAAAGGAAAGCTGCCGTCGCACACCGTGCAGGAAACCTACGACCTCGAGTACGGGACCGACTGCCTTGAAATCCACTCCGATGCAGTCGAGCGCGGGCAGAAAGTTCTGATCGTGGACGATGTGCTCGCTACCGGTGGAACCGCTGCGGCAACCTCGGCGCTGGTCCATAAACTTGGCGGCGATGTGCAGGCGCTGGCATTTCTGATTGAACTGGAATTTCTCAAGGGCCGGTCGAAGCTGGGGAAGGAAACGATCCACAGTGTTCTCAAGTACTGAGGGTCTTCTCCTTGCGTACTGAGGGTTTTCTTCTTGCGGCCGCCGTGCTTGCGGTCGCCATCGCGGTGTGGCGGCTTGGCTCCATCCTCGAGCGTCGCCGGCGGGATGCCGCAATACAGCGGCTGCTGGCCATCTTTGGTCCAGCCGCTGCTGCTGTGCAAGACGACCCCAGGCAGCTGCTCGTCTGGTATCCGCTCGCGCGGAGCAGCCGCGGCTTGTTCCCGGACGCATTCGCAGCGCTCGACAAGGCGCATGGCGGCGCGTTTCCGTTTACGAAGGAACAGCTGAAATCGGCTCACGCGCGGTGCAGCTCCGACTGGCTGACGTGGGAGCGGGCGCACGACGCGGAGTACTCGGTGAAAAGCGCCCAGGTGGAAGACGAAATTGCGAGAGCCGGAGGCCAGGCTACTCCACTGCTGCGCACGCGCCTTGCGGCGGTCGATCAGGAGAAGCTCGAGCGCTACCAGCAGCGCTACGAGGAATACATCAAAACCGCCAAGGCTCTCGCCGCGTTCGTTGAATAAAGCCGCCGGCACTATGGCGCGGCGATGGATGGAGCCGCAGGGCGCGGCTGCAATGTCCGCGCTGGGGGCACTGCGTTTGCGGCGCGGGGCGGAGCGGGACGGTCGTGATGACCCGGAACAAGGTGATCCACTATCCACTTCCGGTGCTCGACGCCCTCGTATCCCATGACGCCCACCGGCCCGAGCGCGGCGGCTGCCGCGATCGGCGCGCCGATTTTGATCAGCGCCCGATTTCGTTTGCGGCCGCCCGCCTTCAGGTCATCGCGATAATGGACGACGTCCACCGTGGCGCTGCCGGCTGGTCCGAGTGCCTTGCCCGCGGCGGCGCCGGCACCGGCCCATGCCGCCTGGCGCTTCAGATCGCTGTGATGGCGCTTTGCGGGACGGCGATGAGGTGCCGCCGTGGCGGCCGAGGCATGCAGGCTCGCAAAGAGTAACAACGCAATACAGATCGGCCTCATTTTCATCCCGAAAACCGCTTGCCCGTAAAGATGGGCAAGCCCCGTGCCAGCGACGCTGACCCAGCTCGAGAGAGCGAACAACGTCAGGGTTTGTTCCATTCCGTAACTCTCGGCATTCTCGCGAAACAGAACACGCCTCGGGTAAAGCGTGCAAGTGCATGGAATTACCCAGGTCTTCGAAGTCGGCACAATGACTGCCTGTAGGACAGCAGGTAGTTCTCGTCAATAACACTTAGGAGCCCCGCCATGCGAAACAGGTATAGGACACGCAAGTTACCGCTTTGGAGTGTGGCGTGCGGTCTTATCGCCGCCGGGTTTCTGCAACAGCCGTTAGGCGCGCAAGCAACGTCGCCAAATTCAAACGCGCTCGTCTTCGTGTGTGACGCGGATCACGGCTCGTCGCCCAAAGTAGCATGCCTCCGCGATGAGTCGCACACGCGGGGGAACGTTCCGGGCAATTCATCAGCAACTGCAACGGCACTCGCACCAATCGCAACGGCGGTCGCGCGAACAGCCACGGCACTCGCGCCAATGGCAACGGCAGTCGCGCTGGATCAGTCGTGGACCGGGTGGAGTGATATGAGGGCCATCCCTGGACCGCAAGGTCCGACGGGTCCGACGGGTCCGGCAGGTCCCGCGGGTCCGGTGGGTTCGACCGGTCCCGCAGGCCCGGCAGGCGCTGTGGGTTCGACGGGTCCTGCGGGTCCGAGCGGTCCGGCAGGCTCCGTTGGTTCGACTGGTCCCGCGGGTCCGGCAGGTTCCGTGGGCCCGGCAGGTCCTCAGGGTTTGGTCGGTCCGCAGGGTGTTGCCGGTCCGACTGGCGCGACGGGCGCTATTGGTCCGCAAGGTGTCGCCGGTCCGATTGGCGCGACGGGCGCGATTGGTCCGCAAGGCCTCGTCGGTCCGCAGGGTGTTGCCGGTCCGATTGGCGCGACGGGCGCCGCTGGTGCAGTCGGCGCTCAAGGACTGATTGGACCGCAGGGTTCAGCAGGTCCAACAGGTCTGCAAGGTCTCGCTGGTGCTGACGGAAAAGATGGTCCGGCAGGACCGGCAGGGGAGACCGGGCCGGCTGGAACGGCGGGACAGTCAGGGTCCAGCTTGATCAGCCAGGACCACAGGATGGTAGGAATGGGTATCGGCGAAATCACCGTTCCAGGGCTGTGGGCCAACATCACCGTCCCGTCGAACAGCGTTGTCGTGTTTTCGACGGATGGTGGAATCGTCAACAACGGCGTGGCCGGCGACTTCGTCCAGGTGGACCTCTACCTGATCGTCGACGGCGTCATGCTGGGCAAGTCTCAGGTAGGCATCGAGAACGGGAATTTCTTGAGATCCGGACACTGGAGTTTTTCAACGGTCGCGACGCTCTCTGCGGGGGCGCACACCGTGCACGTCGACGCGATGCTCAGCGACTGCAACGCTGGAAATTCGTCGCCGTATGCTTTTGTGGGCGGAACGCCGGATGCCGGCACTCGCGGGACGTTGACGGCGATGGTGTTGAAGCAGTAAGCCGCGCGGGTCCCCCGCTACTTGAAAGATCGCGCGAAGAGTTCCTCGATCGCTCGCTTCGCCTGTGGTTGAAGCGTTCTCGTTCCGGTTCCCGTGAAGTGAGGGTGTGAAATCACGGGCGCGGACGAGCGATCGAGGGCCTGCCAGTCATCGCCGATCCATTTGAACCATCCATTTTTTTCCTGATCGAACACGCACAGCGGCTTGTTGCACAGCTTGGCGAACTCGGCGCCCCAACCGGTTCCGCCGCGGACTGTCTTGTCGTCGAGAATCACCCCGGCGACGTAGATCTCCTGTCCGTGGTTGATCTGATACCAGAGGGTCTGCAGGACTTTTCGGATCGTCGGGCTGTCGGTGTAACGGCGGTTCACCAGCCGCCCCACATATTCGAGGCTGACGTCGCCCGATTGCAGTTCTTCGTGGTTGAGCACGCGGACTCCGCGATGGCGCGCGATCTTGTGTCCATCGAATGTGAAATTCACTTCCTCGATGCCGTGCCGCTGGGCGCAGGCCCCGAATTCGGCCTCGGCGCCTGGGGCCCCGCCGCTGAACAGAATGCAGTCGTCACGATTCATCGTGCGATCATAACTGCTTTCTCATTAGAATTGGCACAGCATGCTCAAAGGAACTCGTGACGCCGTCGTCAAGGAAATGCGCTCGGTCAGCATTCATGGACAAATGTCGTGGGAGGTCGTGTTCACATTTCTCGACGATCCGGGTGAGCAGTTGAACGCCGCGCGCGTGGGGCCCGAAGCCATTTCGGGCGGCGCCGTTGAGGTGGGCGATCGCATCCGCGTTGAATATCTCGTCGGCGTTGTCGTCAAAGTGACCCGCCTGCCGAGTTAGCGGCCCTCTCTGTCAGCGTGATTGATGAGCGTCGTAGCGTTGTCAGTGACTGGAGTCACGAGCTGGACACTCGCGTGGCGGACGGTTGCCGATGAAACGGATAGCCGTCTCGTTCCAGCGCGAGGATAAGTTGATGGAACTGGCCTCTGACGCGTTGCTCCGTGCGGCTGTCGCCGAGCTTGGCGATGGCATTTTCGAGTCCGGTGACCGCCCACATCACGGTGACGCATCGAGGCTGCAGGCGCGAGTCGCGGTGTCGCATGATACTTGGGTTATCGGTTGGATTCACGCTACCGGACACGCAACGGGATCACCCGAAGGGGAGTTTCTTTACAGGCCTGACCACGCTTTCCCGTTATTGCAGTATCAAGGGGGATCCACTGGCGTCGCTCGCCTGTGGAGGCGCCCGATCAATAGTTTGAGCAGCAGAAGAAGCGTCAGCGTAAGCACAGGGGGTGCGCGACTCCTGGACGAGGACTCAACGGCGGGGCCTCCAGCCGGTCGACGTCAACCTCAGCCGTACTTGTTCGACCCACGTGATGGCGCTGTGCCAGCTATCACAGTGTCGGGCTTCTTCGAGCCGCCCGAGGATGAACCACCCAGCGTAGGCCTTGACGCCTTGCGGCGCGATGATGGCACTCGCGACCCTCCCGTCCTTGTGGCGGAGGCGCCACATGACCGTTGGCTCCGCGTACGTGGAGGTGGTTGCCATGTCGAGAGTCGGTGTCCGGAGAGCAAAACCTATTCCACCAAACGTCTTGATGGGCTCAAGGAAGTTACCGGATGAGCCCGGAAAGAGTCTGCCCATGAGCGGAACAAAGGCCGAGATATCCCGCTCGTGTTGACTGTGATAGCATCCACGGCCGATTCGCAGGAGGAACGCTATGTCACGTCAATCCATTTCCAGAATCTTCATCGGCCTCACGTTTCTCTGCTGTGTGTCGGCGATCCCGGCTCAGCAGCTATCCAATCCCTACGGGCCTCCCGTCGGCCTTGAAACGGCGAAGAAGATCGCCCCGGCGGCGCTGGCCGAAGCCCAAAAAAACAATTGGACAATGGCGGTGGCGATTGTCGATACGGCGGGAGATCTGGTCTATTTCGAGCGCATGGACAACACGCAGCTCGGAAGCGTCAACCTCGCGATCGCCAAGGCGCGTTCGGCCGCCCGCTTCAAGCGGCCAACCAAAGTGTTTCAGGACATGCTGGCCGCCGGTGGCGATCAACTTCGCGTGATCGGGCTCGAAGGGGCGGTTCCAGTGGAAGGCGGGTTCCCGCTCGTGATGGCCGGCAAGATCGTCGGCGCAGTCGGGGTGTCGGGCGGCACGTCGCCGCAGGACAGCCAGTGCGCCAAGATTGTCGCCGACCTCGTGAAGTAAGCTCGCGAACGGTCTATCGGCTGGAGCTGGCCTGGAGGCCTTGTTCGGCCATTGCCTTTTTGAGAATGGCTGCCGCGGCGGGATAGTCCTTCTTCGAGTTCGCGAAGAAGACGCCGCCCGAGAGCATCAGCGGGGTCCACCCGCTCCTGGTCCTGGCGTCGAGCTTGGCGCCGTGATCCACCAGGTACTGCACAATGCCGGGCTGGTTGGAAACAACGGCGGCGTGCAGCGCCGTGCTGCCGCTCCAGCGCGGATCACCCAGCACCTTGCCCTGCAGCTGTTCCATGTTCAACGGATAGTAGAGCAGCAGGTACGCCGGATCGCCTTCCATCTTGTAGTCGCCGAAATCGGCGGCGGCGTTGATGTCGTTGCCGAGGGCCAGCGCAAGCTTCACCGCTTCCAGACGTTCGGTTTCGCTCACTCCCGTGAACGGACCGGGCGCTTCGCCCTCCCAGTAATCCAGACCCGAGGCCGCGATCAGCGGGGTAATCCCGAGCACATTCGGCATCTTCGGATCGGCCCCGTGGTCGGCGAGCAAATGCATGTAAGGGGCGTCGCCATTGTGCGCGGCAAGGTAGAAGGGCGTCGCGCCGATGTAGGTCAGGTAGTGACGGCCGAGTGTGATCAAAGGCGGGCTACGCATCGTGCCGCCTTCCTTGTCGAACCGCCGCTCCTGCCAGTCAATACGCACGTTCGGATTGGCGCCATGGTCGAGTAACGCCTTTGCCAGTTCCAGCGCAGTCATATTGCCGGTGGGCTGCGGAACGCCATACGAGCGCCGCCCGAGACCGTTGCCCCCGTCCGAGCCGGGCTGTCGCAGCCAGGCCAGCGTGTGCAGCGCCGAACCGCGCGCGTCAGGCGCGTTGGGGTTGGCGCCATGATCCAGCAGCACCGCGGCCAGTTCGTAATACGCATTCACGACCGCCATATTCAATGCGCTCGTCCCGTCGGGAGCGACGTCGTTCGAATTGGCCCCGTGCGCAAGCAACGCCTGGACGGTTTCTTTGTGTCCGTTGCGGACGGCGAACAGAAGGGGCGTGAACCCGCCCTTCGATTTGGCTTTGAGATCGGCACCGACTTCCAGCAGCATCTCGGCGGCGACGGTGTTACCTTCCGACGCGGCCCACATCAGCGCCGATTGTCCCTTGGTTGGCTCCTGGACATTCACCTTGGCACCGTGCGCGAGCAGCAGCTTCACCGCGTCCATTTTCCCATTGAGCGCGGCGGTCATCAGCGCGGTCTGGCCTTCTTCCGAGGTGGCGTTCGGATCGGCTCCCGCCTTCAGCAGGCGTTCGATGAACGTCGCGTTACCGTTGGCGCAGGCGAGCGAAAGCGGCGTGATGTTGTACCGGTTGGCGGCTTTGACATCGGCGCCGGCAGCGATCAACAAATCCGCGATATCGAGACTGTCGCGACGGACGGCTTCGTGCAGCGCGGTGGAACCGTCGGGTTCGACAGCCGTCACAGGAACGCCCTGTTGGAGCAGCGCGCGCACCGCCTTGGCATCGCCGCTCCTCGCCGCGTCGATCAACCGCAAGTCGCTTCCGGCTGCCGCCAGGACACACGCCAGCCATACCGTGACGGAACTCAAGGTGAGGAGTTTCACTCGCATTATCACCAGTTTGTCCTTTGTTATCGGCTCTTAGTATAGGACAAGTCGCGACGCGGCCGCACCCCGATGCCATGTATAATCAGCGTACAAGTTACAAGTGATGTGGAACGTGCATCGACGAAAGCTGCTCGCCGGATTGCCGTTCTGCGTGGCGGCGGCCGTGCTCTTGCCGCTCACCGGTTTGCGCGCTAGCGCGCAGACCGGCCCTGCTCCGTCACAACCCAGCCAACAAGCCAGTGCGGCGGTCGCCAAGTACTGCGCGACATGTCACAGCGCCCGGATCCATACCGCGGGCCTGGTACTGGACCAGGAAGCGGTCGACCAGCTTCCGGCCAATGCGGAACGGTGGGAAAAAGTCATCCGGAAGCTCGAGTCGAGGTCGATGCCGCCCCCCGGCGCGCCAAGGCCGGATGGCGCCACGTATGACGCCGTGAAGGGATACCTGGAAACGGAACTGGACCGCGCCGCCAGGGCCAACCCGAATCCAGGGAAGCTGGCGCTGCTGCATCGCCTGAGCCGCACCGAGTATCAGAATGCCGTACGCGATCTGCTTGCGCTCGATGCGCTGCCCAAGGAGATGGACTATTCGATGCTGCTCCCGCAGGACAATGCGATGAGCGGCTTCGACAATGTCGCGGATCTGCTGTTTGTCTCGCCGACGGCGATGGAGAGCTACCTCGGAGCCGCAGAGAAAATCAGCCGGCTGGCGATGGGCGATCCGTCCGCTCCCGTGATGTTCAACACCTACCGCATGCCCGATGAGCAGCCGCAGACAGCTCGGGCGGATGATGGACTCCCGTATGGCACGCGCGGCGGCCTGGCGATCAAGACCGATGTTCCGCTCGACGGAGAGTACGCGCTCAAAGTGACGTTCGCTGGTAGCGCCGACCGGGACGAGAAGCTCGAGGTCAGCGTCGATGGCGAACGTCTCCGGCTCGAGACTATTTCCTTGGGCGGAGGCAGAGGCGGACGGGGCGGGAGAGGCGGTGCTGCCGGCGGCCGTGGCGCATTGCCCGGCGCGCCTCCCGTTGATGCCGTTGCGGACGACACCGATCCGAGTTATGGCCGCGGCGGACGAGGACCGCTCGAGATCCGGATCCCGGTAAAGGCGGGACCGCGGCTCATCGGTGTGACGTTCCTCGAACGAGACGAAGTACGGGATGAGCAGGTTCTGCGTCCACGCATGCGCGGCGTCGGTCCGGCGCTTGCTGTGGGGACCGTCACGTTCAGCGGTCCGTTCAACGCGAAAGGTCCGGGGGATACGCCGGCCCGCCGGCGTATTTTCGTATGCAGGCCGGCGTCAGCGGCGGACGAGGAACCGTGCGCGCGGCGCATCCTGTCGACGCTGGAGCGGCGGGCTTTCCGCCGGCCGGTCTCCGATGCCGACGTCAAGAACCTGATGCCGTTCTACGCGGCCGGCCGTGTGGAAGGCGGGTTCGATCTTGGGATTCAGCGCGCGCTCCAACGGCTTCTGATGAGTCCTCAGTTCCTGTTCCGGATTGAGCACGACCCGGCTGATGCAGCGCCCGGCAGTCCGCATCTGGTGAGCGATCTGGAGCTGGCGTCACGCCTGTCGTTCTTTCTCTGGAGCAGCATTCCCGACGATGAGCTCCTGAACCTGGCCGGCCAGGGGAAGCTGCGGCAGCCCGGCGTTCTGGAACAGCAGGTGCGGCGGATGATGGCGGACCCGCGTTCATCGTCTTTGGTCACGAACTTCGCCGAACAGTGGCTGTACCTTCGCGATATCGAGGCGAAACGGCCCAACGAGATTCTGTTTCCGGATTTTGACGAGTCGCTGCGCGCGGCGTTTCGAGAGGAGACCGACCTCTTCCTGGATAGCGTCCTGCGAGGAAATGCCAGCGTGCTCGAGTTGCTCTCGGCAAATTACACCTTCGTCAATGAGCGCCTGGCCAAGCACTACGGCATTCCCAATATTCACGGACCGGAATTCCACCGCGTGACGTTCCCGGCGGGAAGCCCGCGCGGCGGCCTGCTCGGCCAGGGCAGCCTGCTGACGATCACGTCGTACGCGAACCGGACTTCGCCGGTCAACCGGGGCAAATGGGTGCTCGAGAATCTGCTGTCCGCCCCTCCGCCGCCGCCACCTCCGAATGTCCCGGCGCTGAAAACAGAAGCCAGCGATACGGGCAAGACGCTGACCATGCGGGACGCGATGGTCCAGCACCGGGCGAATCCGGTCTGCGCCAGCTGCCACGCGCGCATGGATCCGATCGGGTTTGCGATGGAGAATTTCGATCCGGTCGGCCGGTGGCGAGATCGCGATGCCGGCAATCCCATCGATGCGTCAGGCGTCTTTCCAGACGGCGTGAAGTTTGATGGAATGGCCGGACTGAAGGCCGCGCTGCTCAGCCGTCCCGCGGAGTTCGTCACCACGGTCGCCGAGAAGCTGCTCATGTACGGACTTGGCCGCAATGTGCAGTACTTCGATCAACCGGCCGTCCGGGCGATTGTCAAAGAAGGCGCGCGCAGCAATTACACCTTCGCGTCGCTGGTGCTGGGCGTGGTGAAGAGCGCTCCGTTCCAGATGCGGGAGGCACAGCCGGCGATCGAAATAAAGACGGCAGAACGCTAGACGGCGTGCGATCATGACGGGGAGGACGAGATGACGTTTGTTGCGAAAAAGGCCTTGAAACGGCGGACCTTCCTGCGAGGGATGGGCGCCACGCTGGCGCTGCCTCTGTTGGATTCGATGGTGCCCGCGCTGTCGGCGATGACGCTCAAGTCGACGCCGCGCCTGGGCTTCATCTATATCGCCAACGGCGTGATCCAGGATCAGTGGATCCCGGCGACGACCGGGCGAAACTTCGAGCTGTCACCGATCCTGAAGCCGCTCGCGCCGCTGCAGAGCCACATCAATGTATTGAGCGGGCTCTCGCACCTTGCCGCAGACACCCGGGGCGACGGCACGGGCGACCATCCGCGCTCTTCGGCGGTCTGGCTCACCGGCGTCCATGCGTATGACCGCAGCAGACCCGACGTCGAGGTGCGCCTGGCGACCTCGGCCGATCAGATTGCCGCGCGGGAGATCGGCAAGACGACGCAAGTGCCGTCGATCGAGTTGAACCTCGACCTGCCGACGCAGGGCGCATGCGACACGAGCGATTGCTTTTTCAACAACACCATCTCCTGGCACAACCCGACCACGCCGAATCCGGCGGAAATGCATCCGCGCCTGGTGTTCGAGCGGCTGTTCGGGGACGGCGGCAGCCCGGCGCAGCGGCTGGCCCGGATGAAACGGAACGGCAGCATTCTCGACTCAGTGTTGCAGGAAGTCACGAGTCTGAACAACACGCTGGGGCCGGGAGACCGCACCAAGCTCACCGAGTACCTCGAGTCGGTGCGCGAGATCGAGCAGCGTATACAAGGCGTGGAGGCACGAGGGGTTCAGGACATCGATCTGCCGGAGCGTCCGACCGACATTCCTGCCACCTTCGAGGAGCACATCAAGCTGATGTACGACCTGCAGGCGCTCGCGTTCCAGGCCGACGTCACGCGCGTCTTCACGATGCTGGTGTGCAAGGAGCTGAGCGGGCGCACATACGCCAACATCGGCGTGCCCGATGGCGTGCACGTATGTTCCCATCACCGGAACGATCCCGAGCTGATCGCGAAGAAGGCGAAGATTGACACGTACCACATCGAGTTGCTCGCCTATTTCCTGCAAAAGCTCCAGGCGACGCAGGACGGCGACGGCACGTTACTGGATCAGAGCCTGATTCTGTACGGCGGTGGCATGGGCGACGGCAATCTCCACCGTCACAACAATCTGCCGACGCTGATGGCCGGAAAGCTCGGCGGCCAGTTCGAGACCGGAAGGCATCTCGCCTACAAGCCCGACACGCCGATGTCGAACCTGCTGGTCGCCATCTTGACCAAGGCGGGCGTGAACTGCGGCCCGATCGGCGACAGCACGGGCCCGCTCGAAGTCTAGCCGGGTCCCGTTTCTCACCATATGGCCGGAGCTGTGGCTTCTCAGGAAGCCCGCCGCTCCGGCCGTAACTTTTTCAAGGCACCCTTGCGGCGCGGAAATGTGGCAGAGTACTCCGATGCCCGTTATCCCCGGGATCGATGACGGCAACGCCTTCGATTGGGGAAGGACGAGCGCCGACTATTCCGCGTGGCGGCCGAATTATCCCGACCGCTTCTTCGAGTTACTCAAGACGCTTGGAGTCGGCCTTCCCGGCCAGCGCATCCTCGACCTTGGCACCGGCGTCGGCTTTCTCGCACTGCGGTTTGCGCAAGCCGGCGCGGCGGTCACCGGCATAGACATCGCACCGGAGCAAATCGAGGAGGCGCGCCGTCGTTGCAGTTCCCTCGGAGTGGTGGCGGAGTTTCATGCTCTCCCTGCGGAAGGGACGGACCTTCCACCCGCATCCTTTGACGTCGTCACAGCCAGCCAGTCGTGGCATTACTTTGACCAGGCGCGGGCGATTCCAGAGGTCAAAAGGCTTCTGAGGCCGGCTGGCCTGTTTCTCACGAGCCATTTCGTCTGGCTGCCCAGGCAGGATGCCATCGCGAAGGCGTCCGAGCAACTGGTCCTGCGACATAATCCAAAATGGTCTCATGCGAACCTGCGCGGCGACGTGCCCTTCGTCCCTCAGTGGTCGGAGGAGCACTTCAGCCTTCACGCCATGTTTGTCTTTGATGAAGCCATTCCCTTCACACGGGAGTCCTGGCGCGGCCGGATTCGTGCTTGCCGGGGCGTTGGCGCAACGCTCACGAGCAAAGCGGTGGAGGATTTCGATCGGGAACACGAATTGCTTTTGAAGGAGATTGCGCCCGAACAATTCACCGTGCTCCACAGAATCGACGCGCATTTATTTCAAGCCAGAACATGAGCGGCTCCCAGGGCTCAGGGATCCTATTACACGTCAGCGAAGAGACCGACATCCCAGTCTTTCATCCGCGAGAGGCTGTGGCGCCCTTCGCGCAGCAGCAGTCGCAGATCTGCCGCACCAGATTCGCCGACGCGGAGCGGAGTTCCGTGTCGTTGAACGCTTGCTGCCGTTTCGGGACGAGATCGTGGCATTGACACTGGATTACTCGATCATTCGAATCCGAAACACAGCCCGCTGAGGAATCTCGCCGATGTGGCGTAGCGTCGTCGCGGTCGCGTATATTGCTGTAGGCGTGAGCATGTGCGGAAAGCCACCCACGCCGACACTGAGCTTCTGGTATGCCGATGCGCCATTTGCGCCAATGGGTGACGCTGCGACAAGACTTGGCGCGCCGCTGACAGCCAATGAGATCCGATCGATCGAAGGGATCTCGCGAACTGAACTTGAACGCGCCTTCTCAGGACTCGGCGTCACGATAGCTCAGCGACCAGGAGGCTTCTGGCAGGTCGCGGTACTTCAGACCCTACCCACGGTACGGCGGTTACCAAGTGCCGGCCAATCGTTTGCGCTCGGTCCCTTCGGTGGCGCGGGTTCCGTTTCGTTTGGCATCCTCGCCAGCAGTGCCCTTCAGTACGCGCCTGCGGACGCCTCGCGCGAAGTCATGATCGAGGGTATCGGTCGTGGTATTGGACGTGCCGCCGTTCACGAGTTTGCTCACCAGATCCTCGGCCCGGCAATGCGGGACGATCGTGACGATCAGAATAGCTATGAATACCATTCGTCAGCGAGGGCGTCACAGTATTACGGCGAACTTCATTGGACGATGGCCTGGCCGCTCCTGCGGCAGAAAATGACGAACCGAAACGGCGGATAGCAGGCCACGAGAGAGCTACCCCGGATACGGCACGGTGGATTACATTCAAACGCGCCCGGAGCAGACAACCTCTGTCCCAGGAGGTCAATATGAAACGCGCCTTGGCAATCCCGGCCCTCGTCCTCGTCGTTGCAGCCACGGTGTTCGGCCAGACCAACCCTCGGCTCGGTGTGTGGAAGCTCAACTTGCAGAAGTCGAAGTTTGATCCGGCGATTGGCCCGGCCCCTCAGAGTGAGCTTCGCACTTACGAAGCGTCATCCGCTGGGATGACCAAAGCCACCTTCGTAACCGTCGATGCCAAGGGGATGAAGTCCACGCGCGGCTACACGGCCGCCTACGACGGCAAAGACTATCCCTACAGCGGAAATCCGAACGCCGACGCCCTGGCCGTGACGGGCAATGCCTATGGGAATGAGGCTGTGCTGAAAAAGGCAGGCAAAGTTGTTCAGATCGTTCACAGCGTGATGGCGACTGATGGGAAGAGCTTCACGGTGACCATCACCAATCCGGCCAAGACTGCCACCACGGTCGAAGTGTTTGAGAAACAACAAACTGAGGCCCCACGCCTGATGCCGTCTACACACTGATTTCTCCAGAAACGGCAGCCGAATGCGTATGATCGCTGGGCTTGAACCTTGCCCTGTTCGATTTCGACCACACGATCACGTTCGGGGACACCTGGACCCCGTTCATGCGCTTCGCCGTTCGCCCCGCGCGCTTGGTCGCGGGCCGCGTAGTGTTAATCCCGGTCATCGTCGGCTATCGCATCGGAGTCGTCTCGGCGAGCACAGGCCGGCAGCTCGCCACCCGAGTCGGATTCCAAGGGGAGGACGCCGTAAGGGTCCGTCAGTTCGGCGTCGACTACGCGACCACTGTCCTTCCCAAGACGCTGCGGCCCCGCGCGCTGGAGCGCATCGAATGGCATAAACAACGACGTGACATCGTGGTGGTCGTTTCGGCGTCACTGGATGCCTACCTGAACCCCTGGTGCGAGGCGATGGGCTTGGAAGTCGTCTGCACTCGGCTAGAGCAGAAAGATGGAAGACTCACCGGCAAATTCGTGTCCGCCGATTGCACGCGCGTGGAAAAGGCCCGGCGAATTCGCGAGCGGTACAACCTTGAGCAATACGCGCGCATTTATGCGTACGGGGACTCCGAAGACGATCGCGAAATGCTGGATCTTGCCCACGAGCAGTACTACCGCTGGAAAAGGATCGATGCGAGCACTGGTACATGACGGGCGGTTAGTAATGACATCTGCGAGATTTCTGGCATCATGGCGGCCAACGGATACGCGAACTTTGCACGATCGATTTGTCCGAATCGTCACGAGGCTGACCAGTCGGCGGTGATCTCGCTGGCCGAGGAGGTCTTGCGCCCGAACGGCGGATTCTTGTTCGGAAGCCCGATGGCCAAAAGCTCTGAGCTTCGCACCGAGCGCCTACTCCTGCGTCGCTGGTTGCCTTCCGACCGCGAGGCGTTCGCCGCCATGAACGCCGACCCGCGCGTGATGGAACATTTCCCAGCCACTTTGTCACGAGAGGAATGCGACAACGCCGTTGCGAGGATTGAGGACAGCTTCGAGCGACAAGGGTTTGGCTGGTGGGCGGTCGAGGTGATTGATGGGGCGCCGTTCATTGGTTTTATTGGACTCTCGGCAGTTCCGTTTCAAGCCCCTTTCACCCCCTGCATCGAGACCGGCTGGCGGTTGGCCTTCGACCATTGGAACCGAGGTTATGCCACCGAAGGCGCTCGGGCCGCGCTCACGTTTGGGTTTGACCAATTACAACTGAATGAAATCGTGGCGTTCACCGTGCCGGCAAATGTCCGTTCGCGCCGCGTCATGGAAAAGCTCGGTATGACCCACAACCCTGCGGACGATTTTGAGCACCCAAACCTCCCCGAAGGGCATCCGCTTCGGCGGCATGTGCTGTATCGACGCCGACCGTGAAAAAAGCGCGTGCGCCTGCTTGCCACGAGACGCTGCAGAGAGCGGTTCCCTCATATAATCGGGCTCGTCCTTCGGCTCACAACAGTCACAACTGAATGCCTCTCACGCCCGGCGCTCAAATCGGCGTGTATCAAATCGTCGGCCTCATCGGGGCCGGTGGCATGGGCGAAGTCTATCGGGCGCGCGATACGCGCCTGAATCGGGACGTCGCGATCAAGATCCTGCCGGCGCTGTTTGCGGCGGACGCCGATCGCGTCGCACGCTTTCAACGCGAGGCGCAGATGCTCGCGTCGCTCAATCACCCGCACATCGCCCACATCTATGGCCTCGAAGAAGCTCAGGGGACGCGCGCGCTCGTGCTCGAACTGGTCGACGGTCCGACGCTAGCGGATCGCATCTCCGAAGGACCGATGCCGCTCGTCGACGCGCTGCCGATCGCAAGACAGATCGCCGAGGCCCTCGAGACGGCGCACGAGCACGGCATCATCCATCGCGATCTGAAGCCGGCCAATATCAAGCTGACGGCCGACGGCAACGTGAAAGTGCTCGACTTCGGGCTTGCGAAGGCGCTCGACGCCGGGGCGACAAGATCGGACCTGGGATCCATGTCGAATTCCCCGACGATAACTTCGCCGGCGCTGGGGACGCACGCCGGCGTCATCCTCGGCACCGCCGCCTATATGAGTCCGGAACAGGCGAAAGGGAAGCCGGTCGACAAGCGAAGCGACATCTGGGCATTCGGTTGTGTGTTGTTCGAAATGCTGACGGGCACGCGCGCCTTTCAGGGTGACGATGTGTCGGAGACGATGGCGAGCATTTTGAAGAGCGAGCCGGACTGGAAGGCACTGCCGGCGGATGTTCCGTCGACGATGCGCACACTCGTGCAGCGCTGCCTCGCCAAGGATCGCGGGCAGCGCATCAGCGACATCTCGATCGCGCGCTTTCTGCTGGCTGAATTGGCGAACCCGGACTCCGCCGGCGCGTTATCCAGCGGTTCCCGAACGGCCACGCCGCGACCGCCGCTGTGGACACGCGTGGCCACACACACTACCGCAGGGCTGGTCGGTGCGGCTCTGGTCGGCACCGCGGTGTGGTTTGCGGTGCACGCCTTGCTCCCGACGGCTCGCGTCTCGCGCCTGCAGATCACGCCATCAGGCGCCGCAGCACTCAGCATTGACGGCTTCACCAGGGATCTCGCCATGACACCGGACGGCTCACGGATTGTATATGCAGGCGCGAACGGCGCCACACTCTTCGTGCGCGCGCTCGACCAGATCGATGCCACGCCGCTTACCGGCCTCGGCGCGGCCAGTGGACCGTTCATCTCGCCCAACGGTCAGTGGATTGGCTTTGTCGACGGTAGGACCGCCCTGAAGAAAGTCGCCATCACCGGCGGTCCGGCGGTTCCAATTGGTCTCCTCGACGGTGCGTTGCTCAGCGCGAGCTGGAGCCCGGACGACACGATCGTGTACGCCACGTTGAACCCGACGACCGGGTTGCAAGTGATTCCGGCGGGCGGCGGCGAGGCGACCGTGCTGACACGTCCGAACAGGGCGCGTGGAGAAGCGGACCATCTGTGGCCCGAGGTGCTGCCGGGCGGGCACGCGGTCCTGTTCACCATTACATCAGTCAATGGCGGCCTCGACCAGGCACAGATTGCGGTCCTGGATCTGCGAACACGCACCGAGACCGTCCTGATCCGTGGCGGCAGTGACGCACATTATGCGGCCAGTGGACACCTGATCTACGCCGCGGCAGGGTCGTTGCGCGCGGTTGGCTTTGATCTGACGCACCTCGCGATCATCGGCACGCCGGTGCCGGTGGTGCCGCAGGTGGCCATCACCGGACAGGGCGGCGCCGACGTGGCGATTGGCACCGACGGGACGCTGGCGTACGCGGCCGGCGTGGCAGCGCTACGAAGCCTGGTCTGGGTCGATCGGCAGGGGCACGAAACGCCGTTATCCTTGCCACCGCGCGCATACAACTATCCACGACTGGCGCCCGATGGGTCCCGTTTCGCCGTAGGTATTGCCGATCAGGACTTTGATATCTGGCTGGGGGATACGACCCGGACCGCGCTGACGCGCATCACCTTCGATCCTGGAATCGACAATTACCCGGTGTGGGCACCGGATGGTCGCCGCATATTCTTCAGCTCCATGCGGGCGGGCACGTTGAATCTCTTTGTTCAGGCGGCCGACGGAACTGGAGACGTCAGCCGATTGACCGAGAGTCCAAATGCTCAGTACTCCACATCGGTGTCGCCGGATGGCACGCGGTTGATTTTCACGCAGACGACACCAAAGACCGGGGCAGACGTGATGCAGCTGCGCCTCGACATGGCACACCCGATCGTGCCGGA
>DASZHO010000023.1:0-14533 GCA_035937795.1 Vicinamibacterales bacterium
GTCGAGTTGTATTCGAAGTAAGCAGACGTGGTGGCGTCCGGCTGCCTTCAGCCGGGCCGCAACCGCCAGTCATCGGCCCGCAGCCTTAACAGACCTGCGGCGGGAGGCCGGTGACCAATACTCGCAGGTCTGGAGGCTCGGGGCCGGGTCCGTGCGCGGTGGCGCGTAAAGGACCCGATTGCCAGCCCGTTGGCGAAAGGAAGATGAACATATGTTGTGGAAAGGCTTTCAGCGTCCGAAACGGCTCGAGTTCGAGCGGGAGACACTCACGGACCGGTTCGGCCGGTTTTACGCGCAGCCGTTCGAGCGCGGCTTCGGCACCACCATCGGCAACTCGCTGCGGCGCGTCCTGCTCTCCTCGGTCGAAGGGGCGGCCATTACCGCGGTGAAGATCGATGGCGTGCTGCACGAGTTTTCCCCGATTCCCGGCGTTGTCGAGGATGCGACCGATATCATCCTGAATCTCAAACAGGTGCCGCTCAAGATGCACACCGACACCACCAAGACGCTGTACCTGCGCGTCGACAAGGCGGGAGAGGTGAAGGCGCGCGACATCCAGACCGACGCCGACGTGGAAATTCTCGAGCCCGATGCGCGCATCGCAACCGTGGCCGAGGGCGGCAAGCTCCACATGGAGATGCGCGTGAAGCGCGGGCGCGGGTATATCTCCGCCGACAAGAACTTCGACGAGGACCTCGGCATCGGCTGGATCCCCATCGACTCGGTCCACTCGCCGGTCAAGAAGGTGAACTACCTCGTCGAGGCGGCGCGTCTGGGGCAGACGACCGACTACGACAAGCTGACCGTCGATATCTGGACCAACGGATCGATCACGCCGCGCGACGCCATCTCGTTGTCGGCCAAGCTCGTGCGCGATCACCTCAACATCTTCATCAATCTCGACGAATCGGCCGATGAAGGCGGCGACGCGCAGGTGGAGCAGCAGCAGACGGGATCGCTGAACGAGAACCTCGACAAGAGCGTCGAGGAGCTCGAGCTGTCCGTGCGGTCGTATAACTGCCTGAAGAACGCAAATATTCGAACCATCCGCGAGCTGGTGCAGAAGACCGAAGGCGAGATGCTCAAGACCAAGAACTTCGGGCGCAAATCGCTGAACGAGATCAAGGAGATTCTCCACAGCATGGGACTGAGCCTCGGCATGCGCCTCGACCAGCCGGCGGCCAACAGAACAGAGTAGTACTGTCGACTCTCGACTTTCGACTTTTAACTTTTCACTTTTGACTTTTCACTTTTGACTCTTCACTTTAGGTAAGTACCATGCGTCACCGGAAAGCCCATCGAAAACTCGGCCGGGTCGCCGACCATCGCATCGCGATGTTCCGCAATCAGGCGCACGAGCTCATTCGCTACGAGCACATCGAAACCACCGTGGCGCGCGCCAAGGAACTGCGCCCGTTTGTCGAGCGCTTGATCACCATCGCGAAACGCGGCGTCGCCGGCGGGGACGGGAACGGCAGGATGCTGCACGCCCGGCGGCTCGTAATGCGCGACTTGCCCGACCAGGCCGTGGTCGGCAAGCTGTTCGAGACCATCGCGCCGCGATTCGCGGGACGCCCCGGGGGCTACACCCGCATCATCCGGCTCGGCTTTCGCCGCGGCGACAGCGCGGAACTGGCGCAGGTGGAGCTCGTGGGCAGTGAGTACGATCCGAAGGCGGCCGCCAAACAGACGAAGACAGCCGAAGCGCCCAAGCCCAAGAAGGGCGTCGGCGACCGCATCCGCGCGGCAGCCGAGCGGCTTCGCGGCAAGAAGGAAGATGCGGACGACAAAGCCGCGCGCGGCGCCTCGACAAAAGGCGCCAAGACCGCGAAGCGCACGACACCGCAGAAATCAGGCTAAGGAATCGTCCCCGCGATCCGGATTCGGGCCGATCGACGGCCGAATCCGGATCCGCCGAGAGCCCAGAGCCCTACTTCAAAGGCGAATAGTCCGTCGCGTTCATGAACACGTTCTCGACGCTCACGCCGACGTTCATCTCGGTGCGGGCCTTCACCCATTCGGGATCGGTGTTGAACGCAGCCCATTCAGTGTCGCGCGCGGCGTTGTCCTTGTACGCCATCAGGTAAATCAGCGTGTCCGGCTTGGTCAGCGGTTGCCAGAATCCGACGATCGTCATGCCGTGCTTCGTGAAGAGCCGCGAGGTGACGTCGCGAAAGCGCTTGTGAAGCAGATCGATGTTGCCGGCGCCGTCGGGCCGCATGGTGTAGGTCCGCAGTTCGAAACACCGAGACTCTTTCGCGATGTTCTTCCCGCTGGCCGCAGGGCCGCACGCCGGCGTCGGTTGGGCCGCGCCGCGTCCGCCCCCGCCGCGAGCAGGCGGTTGCGCAGGCGCGGTTTGCGCGGCTGCCGTTGCGGCGAGAGCGAAGAGAGTCCCCCCGACAACAATGACAACAATTAAAGAACGAGCTGCTGCAAGTCCGTCGTTCATGAAATCCTCCTGGTTGGCGCGAATATAACACGGTCGTGACGGTACAATCAGCGCCGGACCATTCGTGAGCGCCGCCGAACCAATCAATTGTCAGCGTGCCGCGTTTTCGCTGCCGCCCGGGGTGCACTATCTCAACTGCGCCTATATGGGGCCGCTGCCGCGCGTGGCGCAGGAAGCAGGCGTCGCCGCCGTCATGCGAAAGGCCGACCCCGGCAGCCGCATCGTGGCTGCCGATTTCTTCGGTGAAAGCTCGGAAGCGCGCCGGCTCTTTGCAGCCGTCATCCATGCAGACGACGACAGCCGCATCGCCATCATCCCGGCCGTTTCGTACGGCATCGCGACGGCCGCGCGTAACACGCCCCTGGCCGCGGGCCAGAACATCGTCGTCTGTGCCGAGCAGTTCCCGAGCAATGTCTACACGTGGCGAAAGGCGGCGAAGAGGTCCGGAGCCGAGCTGCGCGTCGTTGCCGCGCCGGATCGCGCGAAGCGACGCGGCGCGGAGTGGAACGCGCGCGTGCTCGGGGCCATCGATGCCGGCACCGCGATTGTGTCGTTGCCGCACGTGCACTGGACCGACGGCACCCGGTTCGACCTCGCAGCCATCGGCCGCCGCGCCCGCGGCGTCGGCGCCGCGTTCATTATCGACGGCACTCAATCCGTCGGTGCGCTGCCGATCGACGTGCGCGAGATTCAGCCGGACGCGCTCGTGTGTGCCGGCTACAAATGGCTGCTGGGGCCGTACGCGATCGGCGCGGCGTACTTCGGCCCCCGGTACGATGACGGCGAACCCCTCGAGGAAACCTGGATCGCCCGTCGGGGAAGCGAGGACTTTCAGCGCCTGGTCGATTATCAGGACGACTACGCGCCGGGGGCCGTTCGCTACGACGTCGGCGAGCGTAGCAATTTCATCCTTCTGCCGATGTTCATTGCGGCCTTGCGCCTCGTCCTCGAAATGACGCCGGAGCGGATTCAGCAGTATTGCCGGCGGCTCACCGCCGGGCCGATCGAGCGGGCTCGCGCGCTGGGATTTCTCGTGGAGGACGAAGAATCGCGCGGCGCGCATCTGTTTGGACTGCGGACGCCGCCGGGGCTCGACCTCCAGCGGCTGCACCAGACGCTGCAGACCCGAAGGGTGTTTGCGTCGCTGCGCGGCTCGGCGCTGCGCGTGTCGCCGAACGTCTACAACGATGAGGCGGACCTGGACGCCCTCGTGGAAGTACTGAAGGACGTCGTCGCGTTGCGGTAGGATCCGGCTCCAGCCATGAAAAAGCCCGGCATTCTGGCGATCGCCCTCCTGGCGGGTCCGGCGCTTTTCGTGTGGGCATCGATACGCGAAGGCTTGGTGCGTACGCCGGAGCGCGCCATTTCCGATCGACCGATCCAGATCGCCGAGGAAGGATACGCCTCGTCTCAGGCGTGCCAGGCATGTCACCCGGGCGAATATGCGAGCTGGCACCAGTCCTACCATCGGACGATGACACAGGTGGCGTCGCCCGACACGATCGCGGCCGACTTCGATCATGTCCGGGTCGACGCCGTCGATGGCCGGCCGATGTTCCTCGAGCGCCGCGGGCGGCAGTTGTGGGCGGAATTCGACCAGCCGGATTGGGACGGCAAAGGAAGCGCGCCGCCGCGGATCAGCCGTCAGGTCGTGATGACGACCGGTTCACACCAGCAGCAGATTTTTTGGTACTCCACTGGACACGATCGTGTGCTCGGGCAGCTCCCCGCCATTCAGCTCCTCGAAGATCGATCTCGTGTTTCCGGACGGTGGATACCGCGACGTTCGGCGACCATGCACCCGCCGGGACTCGCGTTGTTTTCGGAAAGTGGAAGCTGGAACGGCATCTGCGTTCAGTGCCATACGACCGAGGGTCGGCCGGAATTCAACACGCCGTACGGCAGCGAGCCGCTCTTTTCCCAGAAGGTCGATACCAGGGCGGTCGAATTCGGCATTTCGTGCGAGGCGTGTCACGGGCCCGGCGGCGCGCACGCGCGCGCCAACGCGAGCCCGCTGCGGCGCTATGCGCTGCACTTGAGCGGCCGGGCCGATCCGACAATTACGCAGCCGCTGCGCCTCGATCCGCGCCGCTCGTCTCAGGTCTGCGGCCAGTGCCACAGCCTCTGGGAATTCTACGATCAGGCCGGCGAGCGTCAGGCCAATGCGAGCGGCCTGCCCTATCGTCCCGGCGACGACCTCTCGAAAACGCGCTTCATCGCGCAGCCGACGCGCAACATGGATTCGCCGGCGATGAAGGCGCTGCTCGCGGCGGATCCGGGATTCGTGAGCAGCATTTTCTGGTCCGACGGCATGGTGCGCGCGACCGGCCGCGAGTACAACGGACTGCTCGACTCACCGTGTTACAAAGACGCCAGGGAAGACGCGCGCACGCTGTCCTGCTTTTCCTGCCATACGATGCACCAGGACAACGCCGATCCGCGGCCGGTCGCACAATGGGCGCCGGGACAGGTTGCCGCCGGCGCCGAAGACAACGCGGCGTGCCTCCAATGTCACGCGGCGTTGAAAGACAAAGTGCCGGCGCACACCAGGCACCAGGCGGGCTCGACCGGGAGTTCCTGCTACAACTGCCACATGCCGTATACCACGTACGGCCTGCTGAAGACGATACGCAGCCATCAGATCAGCAGTCCGGCCGTTCGGTCGACGGTGGAGACCGGACGTCCCAACGCGTGCAACCTCTGCCATCTCGACAAGACGCTCGCCTGGACCGGGGAGCATCTACAGCAGTGGTACGGCACCACCGCTCCGGCGTTGAGCGACGACGATCGCCTGATTGCCGCATCGGTCGTGACGCTGCTGAAAGGCGACGCGGGCCAGCGCGCGATCGTTGCGCAGGCGATGGGCTGGGCGCCGGCGCAGCAGGCCTCGGGCACGAACTGGATGCCGCCGTACCTCTCGCTCCTGATGAACGATCCATACGACGCCGTCCGGTACATCACCGGGCGGTCGCTTCGTTCCCTGCCCGGCTATGAGGATCTCGCCTACGATTTCGTCGCACCGCCGGAGCGGCGGCTGGCGATGCGCACGCACGCGCTGGAGCGCTGGCGCGATCTTCGGCCCTCTCAGGGGCGCCGCACCGATCCGCAGCTCTTGTTTACGCCAGAGGGTCTGTTCGCGTCCGGCACGATCGACCGCCTCTTGGCCGGGCGCGACAACAGGCGCGTCTTCTATCGAGAATGACCGATCCATCGACGGCCCAGATCGACTACGCTCGCCGCCATCTCCGGTTCGGGTGGTGGTCCTTCCTGGTCTTCGCGACCCTGGGACTGCTGCTCGAAGCGCTGCACGGTTTCAAAGTGCGCGCCTATCTGGACGTGTCCAACGAAACACGCCGTTTGATGTGGACGCTCGCGCATGCGCACGGCACGCTGCTGGCGGTGGTGCATGTGATCTTTGGATTGAGCGTGGCGACGTTTCCCGAGCTCAGCGCGCGCAACCTGCGGCTGATCTCGACGTCGCTCGTGGGCGCGAGCTTCCTGCTGCCTGGGGGATTTTTCCTTGGCGGTATCGCGTTCTACAGCGGCGATCCAGGACTCGGCGTGCTGCTGGTCCCGGCCGGAGCGGTGCTGCTGTTGACGGCTGTGTTCTACGTCGCTCGCGCCGCCGCATCCATCGGCCGTTCGCGCGAGAAACCGCAGCCTCGGGCGCCGCGGGCGCGTTGAACGTGCTATAGGCGACGATAACGGTCGCTTCCTTTACTCTCCAAAGGTGCAGCCTGGCTGTCTTGGCGACCCCAGCGAGCGCTTGCTGCCTTTCTGGCGATCTCGCGCCGCCTCTCCGCAGAAAGGTTTTTGGCTCTCGCGTTCCCGCCCCGTCGTCCCAGCTCGACGGCCGCCTTGTTCTTGCCGGTCTTACCGCTGTTACCCGTATGACGCCGCTTTCCCGTCGCCATCTGCACGACTTGGCCCGGAGTGCCGATATCATCTGCAGGTCGGTTTTCGGCCTTGGGTTTGGGACTCTTCAGCATATGCTTAGCGGCAAGCTTAACACGATCGTCCGGCGGCAACCGACCAAGTCGGAGGATATGGGAAAACAGATTCCGACCCGTCTCGGTGACGTCTTGATTCTGCGGACGAACCAGTCGTTCACCATGCACGTGGTGGGAGAGGTCTCCAACGACGGACAGCAGGATTTTCAGAACCAGACCAACACGCGATACGTCATCGACCGTGCCGTCGCCGTCGCTGAGGCGAAAGCGCTTTGCGTACCCGGCCGGCGGATTTTCCTTCGGAACATCGACACGGGCGATTGGTCCGAGATCGTGAACTGAGAAAGCGGCCGGGCCCGCTGAACGCCCGAGCCATCTCCAAAATCTTGTACCCCCTGCACGGAATTTTGTACTTTCCCGCGCGAGCCCCGTTCGCGCGCTGGCGGCGTGCTGGCGGCGTGTTCGGCGTTGACACGCTCCGCTTGCAAGGCGTATAAGCGCGCTAGTCAATTCACAGCTTTCAGAAGACGAACGGGGAGGATGCGCAGATCGCATTTGCGCGCGTCATTCTCGTCCGGGTTACTTTTCAGGAGGAACCAATGCGCTCGATCCTCAGAACGGGAACACTGTTGGCGGTCCTTGGCGCCCTGTTGTGTCCAGCGGCGCTCCTGGCTCAAACCAACAGTCTGATCGCGGGCACGGTGAGAGATGAGTCAGGTGGTGTGCTGCCCGGCGTGACCGTCGAGGCTTCAAGCCCGGTGCTCATCGAGAAGAGCTTGTCAGCGGTGAGCGACTCCAGCGGCAGGTACACGATCGTCAATCTTTATCCAGGGACCTACAAGGTAACCTTCACGCTGGCCGGCTTCGCGACTGTCACGCGCGACGGCGTCGAACTGCCGGCGAACTTCACCGCGACCATCAACGCCGACATGAAAGTCGGTTCGCTGGAAGAAACGATCACGGTGTCTGGCCAGACGCCGCTCGTCGACGTCCAGCAGGCCGCCAGGACGCAGGTGATCACGCGCGACATGATCGATTCGCTGCCCTCGACGCGCAACCTTCAGTCCGTCGGTAACTTCGTGCCGGGCATCCGGCTGACGACCCCCGACATCGGTGGATCGCGCGCGATGGAGCAGACGAGCCCGCGCGCTCACGGCCTCAGGACCAATAACCTGGTCGTGACGGTCGACGGCATGAGCATCGAGAGCAACGAAACCAATCAATCGCAGACCTATTACAACGACGCGCTGAACGCCGAGGTCTCCGTGACCACCAGTGCGCAGACGGCCGAGAACTCCTCGGGCGGCATCCTCGTGAACTCGATTCCGAAGGACGGCGGCAACGTCTTCGGCGGTGCGGTGTTCCTGGGCGGGGCTGGATCCATTACGTGTCCGGCGGCCAACTGCACGACCGCGGCGGCGCCCAACATCGACGCGTACCTCAAGAGCCAGAACGTCCAGAGCGGCAACGGCACGATACACATCCAGAATTTCAACGGCGCGCTCGGCGGCCCGATCCTGAGAAACAAGCTCTGGTTCTTCTTCGCCACCAGGCACGTCTCTGCCGACGAACTGGTGGCCAATACGCCGGCGTTCATAGTGACGCCCTACACGAATACAGGGGCGCCGGCCCCCAACGGCGGCGACCACATCCGCAGCCTGCTCGACCAGTACATTCGCGACGTCGGGCTTCGCTTGACAAGTCAGATCAGTCCGAAGAACAAGCTGGGGGTCTTCTTCCAGCGCACCTGGAAGCGGAAGGGCAAGGACTTTGTGTTTGGCACCGATCCGCGAGCGGCCACACAGCGGGATCCCGAGCACGCGCATTTGGGCCCGGGTCAGGTGAAGTACACCAGCACGTTGACCAACAAGATTCTGCTGGAAGCCGGCTACTCGATGTCCATTCAACAGTTCAGCACCTTTAACCAGCCCTACAACGACCAGCCGCGGTTTCTGACCGATGGGGTGACCTACAACCCGGCCTGGCTGGCCGGTGCGCAGAAGACAGACTCCTCGTTGAATATCAATCCGGCCTGCGCCTACAGCTTTGGCTGCCTCCGTTGGGTGTCCAACAGCAGTGACAGCCGGACGGAAGCCCGCCGGATGGTCTTCGCCAGCTCGATGTCGTATGTCACCGGCACCCATAACATCAAGGTCGGGTTCCAGGATTCGTTCGGGAAGAACCACAACTACAGCGACCGCCAGGCGGATCTAGTCGAGAATTACAAGAATGGGACGCCCAATACGGTGACGGTCTACTCCACGCCGAGCGCCTCGCTCACCCACGTGCGGTACGACCTCGGGTTCTACATTCAGGATTCATGGACAATCAAACGGTTGACGTTGAACCCGGGGATTCGCGACGAGAACTTCAACGGCATCATCGAGGAAACAACCGATCCAGCCGGCCGGTTTGTGCCTGCGCGCTATTTCCCCGCGATACCGAACATGCCGAACTGGCACAACGACTTGGCCCCACGGTTCAGCGCCGCCTACGATCTGTTCGGCAACGGCAGGACGGCCATCAAAGGCGGTTGGGGCGTTTACTACCAGCAGCAGACCGGCAACTTCGCGCAGAACTACACGACCAGCGCGGTGAGCGAGAACCGGAACTGGTTCGATTGCCCCATCAACGCCGCAGGAACCGGCTGTTCGGGCGTTGTGAGCCCCACGACCGGCGACGGCATCGCGCAGCTCGACGAAATCGGGCCGAGCAAGAATCCCGGTTTCGGCACTCGGCCGGACCGCAATCCGGATCCGAATCTCCAGCGGGAATACAGTCAGGAAACGACGGTGTCTGTGTCGCAGCAATTGTTCTCCCACCTGGCCATGACGATTGGCTACTATCACCGCTCCTCGCACAACATCTCGACGACCGACCGCACCAACGTGAGACCCACCGATTACACGTCGTTCAACGTGCAGATGCCGGCGATTACCTCGCCGAGCCTCGCGGGGGGCATCGATGCCACGCTCAACGGCATCCTGGACCCCAGCGAATTGCTGACGATCTACAGGCTCAGCGCGGCGGCAAACGCGGTTTACGGAACGGGACTCGTGGACAAGAACGTGCCGGATCAGTCGATCTATGACGGCGTCGACGTCTCGCTCCAGGCGCGCGTAAGAGGCAGCACGATCGTCGGCAGCTGGTCGACCGAGAGGAACCTGTCGGTATTCTGCTCCAACCAGAACGACCCGAACGGGCCTCCGATCAATGACCTTTACATTGGCAACCCGATTGTGGCGAACGGCGGCCGGTTCTGCGATTGGCGGAAGTTCCACATCCCGTTCACGAACGAATTCAAGGCCTCCGGGACCTATCCGCTGCCATGGGGTGGGATCGAGACGAGCGCAGTACTGCAGAGCTACGCCGGCAATCCGCGCGTCATTACCTACACGGTGCCGGCCCCCCTCTTTCCGGGCGGGCAGACCAACTCGGAGCAGATCATCCTCAACAAGCCAGGCTCGCTGTTCTATCCGCGGTTCAACCAGCTCGACTTGAACGTCAAGAAGAACTTCCGCGCCGGCCGTAAGACCTTCAGCCTCCAGGTGGATGCGTTCAACGCCTTGAACGCGAACGCCGTCTTCGCGCGGAACGACACGATCGGCACCTCGCTCGGCCAGGTGACGCAGATTCTCCAGGGCCGGATCATCCGGCTCGGTTTCCAGATGAGGTTTTAGGTGCGGCGTGAATTGGCATGAATTGGCGCAAATTCTTGACAGGCCTGGACTGAGAGGCGTATAAGCAACGAAGCTGTACAACTAGGTTAACTAGGCTGATTGGCTTGGCTCTTGAGCTGAGGAAGGGGTGGCTGATGAAGGTTTTATCCAGACCCTGGGGATTCGGCTCGGCGTTGCTCGGATTCGTTGCCGCTCTTGGATTTGTGGCAGCCTCGTCGGTTGTCCCTAGCGCTCAGGCTCCGGCGAGCCCCGCGGCGCCCTCGGTGAAACCGGTCACCTTTACCAAAGACGTTGCGCCGATTCTACAGCGCGCCTGCCAGAACTGCCATCGACCGGATCAGATGGCGCCGATGTCGCTGATGACCTACGAAGATGCGCGCCCCTACGCCCGGTCGATCAAGGCCAGAACGATGGCACGCGCCATGCCGCCGTGGCACGTCGAGCGCAATATCGGCATCCAGAAGTTCAAGGACGATCCGTCGCTCACCGAGGACGAGATTGCGACCCTCGCTGCGTGGGCCGACCAGGGCGCGCCGAAGGGCAACATGGCCGACATGCCTCCGCCCAGGCAGTTTGAGGCGGACGACATCTGGCATTTCAAACCGGATCTCATCGTGGAAATGCCGGTCGTGCACGTCGTGCCGGCCAATGGTCCCGATGTGTTCATGGACTTCATCTCCGATTCCGGCCTCACCGAAGATCGCTACGTGCGGGCGGTCGAGACCAAGCCTGGTCCCGGCGCGCGCGGCGTGACGCATCACCTGTTGACCTACCTCATCCAGACCGTCGATCCGAGCGAGGCGCTCATCGGGCAGAACGACCGCGACTCGTCAACGACGGAAACCTTCCTGAACGAATACGCCGTCGGCAAGAACGGCGACATTCTGCCGGAAGGCACCGGCAAGCTGATGAAGGCGGGCGCCAAGATTCGCTTCAGCACCCACTATCACTCGAGCGGGAAGGAGACGCCGGACCGCTCGCGTGTGGCGGTTCAGTTCTATCCCAAGGGCTACGTGCCGAAATACCATCAGATTTCTCTGCAGATTGCCCACGCGGACAGCGGCGACAACCTCGATCTGCCGCCTGGAGTGGTCACCCGCAGCGACGGTTACTTTCGGTTTGACAAGCCGGTGCACATCACGGCGATCCAGGCCCACATGCACAACCTCGGTAAACGGCTGTGCTTGGAAGCGATCTTGCCGACCAACACCACCCAGCAGCTCAACTGCGTGGGCTGGGATTTCAACTGGCACAAGGTCTATAACTACGCCGACGATGTGAGCCCGCTGCTCCCGGCGGGCACGGTGTTGCACTCGATGATCTGGCACGACAATTCGGCCGCCAACAGAGCCGACCCCGATCCGCGCAACTGGAGAGGCTTCGGCCAGCGCACACTCGACGAGATGGGCTTCGCCTGGATCACCTGGTCCAATCTCACCGAGGAAGACTACAAGGCGATGGTGGCCGAGCGGAAGAAGCTGAACTCGTCGAACTAAGCGTAGGCGTGTGATCGATTGACATGATGGACGCCCCAGGTTGCGCGGCTGACCCTTCGCAACCTGGGGCGTTGCTGTGTTCTTCCTCCAAAATATCAATGTAAACGGTAGTTCCATGACGAAGGGTAACTCCATGACGAAGATGATTCCTGTCCTCGCCATTGTGCTGTTTGTGGGTCTCATCGGGCTGGTGCAAGGTCAGCAGGAATACGCAGGGAACGACATCAAATTTAATAGCGGGCAGACCGTCCAGCCGGCGTTTGAAGGCTGGTCCCGGAACCCGGATGGCTCCTTCGCCCTGTGGTTCGGCTACTTGAACAGGAACTACGAGGAAACTCCGGACGTCGAGATCGGCCCGGACAACGGCTTTGGAGGGGGCGGCGAGGATCTCGGACAACCGTCACACTTCCTTGTCAGGCGCCAGAAGACGGTTTTCAAGGTGACCGTTCCGGCCGACTGGCCTAAAGACAAGGACGTGGTGTGGACGCTCAAAACGCACGGCACAGTGTTGAAGGCCTACGGATCGCTCTGGCCGGTATGGGAAATCGACAGCCTGGACGTTGGCACGCGCCTCGGACGTGAGTACGGAGATCCCGACAACGCGCCGCCGAAGATTACCTCGCCCCCTACTCCGGATCAGACCGTCGCGGTGGGAACGCCGCTCACGTTCGCTCTCTCTGTCACTGATGACGGCCTGCCGAAGCCGGCGGGGAACCGGGGCGGTGGCGGAGGCGGCCGCGGCCGGGGTGGGCGTGCAGGCGGTGCGGCGGCTGCCGACGCCGGCGGCGCAGGCGGTAGCGCAGCGACCGTCGATTCGGACGTTCCCCAGATCCGTGGCGGTCTCCGCGTGGAATGGAGTCAGTATCGCGGCACGGGAAAAGTGAAGTTTGCTCCATCGCCCGCGCCCGTGGTCGATGCCGATGGAAAGCCGAGTTTGACGGGCGGCACTGCCACCACCAAGGTCACCTTCGATAAGCCCGGGGTGTATACCCTGCGCGCGGTTGCGATGGATGGGCAGGGATCGATGAGCATCCGGGACATAAAAGTAACCGTGAAAAACCCGTAGATTCTTGACCAGGCCAAACAAGGCGGCATATAGTCAAGGACCCGATTCACACACGAGTTTTTACACACAAGCAAGGGGATCCAGCGATGTCGAAGGTGACTGCCGCGGGCGTTGTTGCGGGTGTGGTGTTGTCAATGACGATTCCAACGTCAATGACGATTCCAACAATGACGATTCCAACAATGACGGTTGTGATGGCGCAGTACACTCCTCAACCGGCGCGGGGAGCTGCGCCTGCGCAGGAGGCGGCGCCGGCGATGGTGCTGATGGGGCCGCGGGGCTTGGTGCCGGTGACGAAACGGTTGGAAACGACCACGCTCCACGGGACGATCATCGACGTTTCCTGCTTCAGAAAAATGGGAGCAGCGACGGTGGCCAGCCCCGAGCAAATCGCCTGTGCCAAGGCGTCCCTGGGCAAGGGTGATGGGGTTGCGGGCATTCTGACCGATGGGGTCGGCACCTTCCAGTTGGGTGGCAGTCTGACCGCCGACAATTTCGCCAAGCTGGTGCCGTATCTTGGCAAGGACGTCGACGTGACCGGTGCGGAAGTGTATATCTCGAACAACTTCAGCTACCACGTGTTCGACGTTGTGAGAATGACTCCTGCGAAAATGACTCCCGCGAAGAAGTAGCGGGAGGCGGTTGTTTGACCGAGGCGCTTCGCCTCTGCTCGGAAGGGATGGACACATGAAGGGCTTACAGAAACCCTGGGGGTTCGCTTCGGCGCTGCTCGCATTTGTCGCAGCACTCGGATTCGTGGCAGCGTCGTCGGCTGTCCCAAGCGCTCAGGCTCCGGCGAGCCCGGCGGCGCCGTCGGTGAAACCGGTCACCTTCACCAAGGACATCGCGCCGATTCTGCAGCGCTCCTGCCAGAACTGCCATCGCCCCGATCAGATGGCGCCGATGTCGCTGCTGACCTATGAGGATGCGCGCCCCTACGCGCGATCGATCAAGGCCAGGACGACCGCGCGCGCGATGCCGCCGTGGCACGTTGAGCGCAACATCGGGATCCAGAAGTTCAAGGACGATCCGTCACTCACCGAAGACGAGATTGCGACGATCGCGGCGTGGGTCGACCAGGGCGCGCCCAAAGGCAATATGGCCGACATGCCCCCGGCGAAGCAGTTCGATCCGGAAGACATGTGGCACTTCAAGCCGGATCTCATCGTCGAGATGCCGACCACGCACGTCGTGCCGGCGAACGGGGCGGACGAGTTCATCGATTTTATTTCCGATTCCGGCCTCACCGAAGATCGGTATGTGAGGGCCGTCGAGACCAAGCCGGGGCCGGGCGCGCGCGCAGTGACGCATCACTTGCTGACCTACCTGATCCAGAACGTCGATCCGAGCGAGGCGCTCATCGGCCAGAACGACGTGCGCGAGGGATCGAGCGACATTTTCCTGAACGAATATGCCGTCGGCAAGAACGGCGACATCTTGCCGGAAGGCACGGGCAAGCTGATGAAGGCGGGCGCGAAGGTGCGCTTCAGCGTGCACTATCACTCGAGCGGGAAGGAGACCCCGGACAAATCGCGTGTGGCCATTCAGTTCTATCCGAAAGGCTACGTGCCGAAGTATCACCAGATCTCGCTGCAGATTGCGCACGCCGACGGCACGCTGGATTTGCCGGCCGGGGTGGTCAGCCGCAGTGACGGGTATTACCGCTTCGACAAGCCGGTGCACATCACGGCGATTCAGGCGCACATGCACAACCTCGGGAAGCGGATGTGCGTGGAAGCCATCCTGCCGACCAACACGACCGAGCAGCTCAACTGCGTCGGCTGGGACTTCAACTGGCACAAGGTCTACAACTACGCCGACGATGTGAGCCCGCTCTATCCGGCGGGCACGGTGCTGCACACGATTCTGTGGCACGACAATTCGGCGGCCAA
>DASZHO010000024.1:0-5901 GCA_035937795.1 Vicinamibacterales bacterium
CCGTCTACGGCCGCGTGAGCCGCTATCGTCTCGACGAGTACCTTCAGCTCTTTGATTTCCCGAGCCCGAATCTGTCGAGCGAGCGGCGTTTCACCACCAACGTGCCGCTGCAGCGGCTGTTCTTCATGAACAGCGACTTCATGCAGCAGCAGGGCGAGCTGCTCGCGCGCCGGCTGGAGTCTGAGACCGATCCCACGGCGAAGTTACGGAAGGCGTATCGCCTGATCTTCGGCCGGGATCCTTCCGGTGTCGAGGTGCGCGCCGGCCTCGACTACCTGCGCGCGGAGCCGATGCGTGAATATGAGGAAAAGAAACACGCCCAGGACACCAAGGACCGCAAGGGCGCCAAGGACACAAAGAAGGCGGACGAGAGCGACAACGCGGATGCTGGTGACGCCGAGGCCGAGCCTGCAGCCGACGGCATGATGGCCGGCGTCGTGCCCGGGGCGGGGAAGAGTGACAGCAAGCAGAAGTTGCTGCCCGTGACGCCGTGGGGGCGCTACCTGAAGGTGCTGCTGAGCTCGAGCGAGTTTCTCTTTGTGAGCTGAGCATGAAACACAAATCCCGGAACCCTGTGACGCGGCGCGAGGCGCTGTGCCAGATGGGCAGCGGTTTCGGCATGATGGCGTTCGCGAGCCTGCTCGGCGACTCTCTGACCGCCGCCGGCGCTCGCGAATCCGCCGATGGTGCCGTCCAGGTGAGCGCGCTCGATCATTTCCCCCGTGCCAAGCGCGTCATCTTTCTGTTCATGAATGGGGGCCTGTCGCAAGTCGACAGCTTCGATCCCAAGCCGATGCTCGACAAGTATCATGGGCAGCCGCTGCCGGGCGGCACGGTCGCGACCGAGCGAAAGACCGGCGCGCTGATGCGCTCGCCTTTCACGTTCAAGAGGTACGGTCACTCGGGGATGGAGGTGAGCGAACTGTTCCCCCACGTGGGGGAGTGCGCCGACGACATCTGCTTCATCCGCTCGGTGTACACCGACATTCCCAACCACGAGCCGTCGATGTTGATGATGAATACCGGCCACACGCAGGTGGGCCGTCCTTCGCTCGGCTCCTGGCTCACGTACGGCCTTGGCACCGAGAATCAGAATCTTCCCGGCTTCGTGGTGCTCTGTCCCGAGGTCCCGACGACAGTCGGCCCGCCGTTGTGGAACAGCGCGTTTCTGCCGGCGGTGCACCAGGGCACGTTCATCGCGGACAAAGTGGAGAAGGACACCGAGATCATCGGCAAGGACTTCGACCCGAAGAAGCTCATTTCGTTCATCCACAACGACAAGTTCACGCAGCCCGAACAGCGCCGCGAGCTCGACCTGCTGCAGCAGCTCGATCGCCTGCGCTTGCAGAGCGAAGTGGTGAAGGATCCGCAGCTCGAGGCCACGCTGAGCTCGATGGAGACTGCGTACCGGATGCAAACCGAGGCGCCGGACGTGTTCGACATCCGGAAGGAGAGCGAGGCGACGCTCAACCTGTATGGCACCGGCAGCACGGCTCGGGGCTGTCTCATGGCTGTGCGGCTGGTCGAGCGGGGCGTGCGGATGGTGCAGGTGTACTACGCCAAAGGCGATCCCTGGGACGCGCACTCCGACATCAACGCGCACCGCAAGAACGCGAAGGACTCCGATCAGCCGTTCGCGGCGGTGATCAAGGACCTGAAATCGCGGGGACTGTTCAAGGACACGCTCGTCATCTGCGGATCAGAATTCGGACGTACGCCGGTGATGGAGATCGGCAACGGCGCTGGCGGCGTGCAAAACGGCCGCGACCACAACCCGTTCGGGTTCACCATGTGGCTCGCCGGTGGCGGCGTGAAGGGTGGCACCGTGTACGGCGCGACTGACGACTTCGGATTCAAGGCGATCGAGAAGCCCGTGCACGTCCACGATCTCCACGCGACGGTGCTGCACCTGATGGGGATCGATCACACGAAGCTCACGTATCGGTACAGCGGCCGCGACTTCCGCTTGACGGATGTCTCCGGCAAGGTGATCCACGACATCATCGCGTAACTTCACCCTTCAAACTTCTAATCATCCCCCGTGTGGTGCGCGTCGGCGATGAGGCCGGTGATGCGCTTCACATAGCTTCTGGTTTCCTTGAACGGCGGCACCGCTCCGCCGTAGCGGGCCACCACTCCCGAGCCGGCGTTGTAGCTGGCGAGCGTCAACGGGAGATTCCCGTGGTGCGCTGTGAGCAGCTCCTTCAGCAGCTGCGTCCCGGCCATGATGTTCTCGCGCGGATCGAAGGGGTTGACGACGCCGAACGCGTCGGCGGTGTCGGGCATCAACTGCATCAGGCCCATCGCCCCCGCGCGGGACAACGCTGAGGGATCGAACGCCGACTCCGCCTGGATCACCGAGCGAATCAGCGCCGCGTCGACGCGGTACACTGCGCCCGCCTCGCGGATGAGCGCATCATAGGCGTGTTGAGGCGGCACGGCGACGAAGCTATTGACAGTAGTGGAAACACGCGCGCCTGCCGTGACTCGCGGCATGACGAGCCTTAACTGATGAGGCAGCGCGAACGCGAAGGTCGAAAACAGAAGGCCGCGGAGCCTCGCGCGCCTCCGATCGCGCCGCCGGCGGTCGGTGGTGTCGCGATCGTCTCCTCGTCGATCGTCATGGCGGCGCTCGCCGGCATGACGAATCCCGAGGCCTGGATCGAATGAGGACGCGAGCCCGAGCTGGATAGTCATATTCTGGCAAGGGTTTTCGCAGCAATAGTCGGTCCCTTGGCGCGCATACCGTCGAGGTGTACAGGTGGCTTGAACCAGCCGAGCCGGTCGTATAGATTGCGTCCACCACCCTTGTGGAGGCTTGAATGAAGCGTTATCTGATCTGTGCCGCCGTAGTCGGCGGGCTGGCGGTCGCGGCGCCGCTCTTCGCGCAGAGCAAGGCGAAGGCCCAAAACGTCCCCGAAATACCGTTCGACGCCGTGCCGAACTTCTTCAAGCTGCCCCCGAATCTGTATTTCGGCGAGGGCATTGGGGTCGCCACCAATTCCAAAGGGCACGTGTTCGTGTACACGCGGAGCGGCGAGACGCGGCTCTTCGAGTTCGATCAGAACGGCGCCTTCGTGAAGGAATGGGGCCAGGGACTGTACGGCCTCGTCTTCGCGCACGCCGTGCGCGTGGACAAGGACGACAACGTCTGGGTCGTCGACGAAGGGTCGAACATGGTCATCAAGTTCAACCCGGCGGGGCGCGTCGTGATGACGATCGGCCGGCGTCCCGAGGCGGTCGACGAGCTCACGAACATGAGCGGTCAGGGGTCCGCGCCGAACTCGAACAAGCCGTACTCGTTCAATCGGCCGACTGACGTCGGCTGGGACGCGCAAGGCAACATCTTCGTGACCGACGGCTATGGCGACAACCGAGTGGTGAAGTACGACAGGAACGGCCGGTTCATCAAGTCGGCGGGCACGGCCGGCAATGGGCCCGGCCAGCTCCGCCTGCCGCACACGATGGCGATGGACGCGCAGGGCAACGTCTATATCGGCGATCGCAGCAACGCACGCGTGCAGGTGTGGGACAACGATCTCAAACCGAAGGCGATCTACGATCAGGTGGGCAGCCCTTGGGCCGTGTGTGTGTCACCGGGGCCGCACCAGTACTTGTTCGTCTCCAATTCTGTTCCGGACAACGGCGACTCGCGCGCGGCGGCGCAGACGGGAGAGATCTACAAGATGGAGCTCGACGGCACGATCATCGGCAAGTTCGGCAAGGCCGGAAAAGGACCGAATGAATTCAGCACGGTGCACGAGATCGACTGCCGTAATCCCAATGAGCTGTTCGTCTCTGAAATCACTGCGTGGCGCGCAAAGAAGGTCATTCTTCGTCCTCAGGCCGGCAAGACGTCGGCGGGAGGGCAGCGATGAATCTCGGAATCGGTTCCCTCGGTGTTGTCGCCGCCCTTGCGGGAAGCGCGTCGCTGTTCGCGCAAGCCGTGCCGGAGATCCCGTACGACGCCGCCGACATCCTGAAATTGCCCGACACCATCCACCTCGGCGAGGCGGCCGGCGTCGCGACCAATTCCAAGGGCGATATCTTCGTTTACACGCGGACCGGCGCGGCGAGCGCCGCCCTCGGGTCGTCGCGCACGTTCTACAAGTACGGATCGCGGCTCTTCCAGTTCGACAGAACTGGCAAGTTCACGCGCGAGATCGGCGTGGGCGTTTACGGGCTGAATTTCGCGCAGCAGGTGCGCATCGACCCGCAGGACAACATCTGGGTGGTCGATCAGGGATCGAGCAACGTGATCAAGTTCGATCCCGATGGGCGCGTTCAGCTCGTGCTGAGCCGCAAGCCGGAAGCGATTGCGGTGCGGCCGGCGGCAGGGCGCGGAGGATCTCCCGGTGAGGGCCGCGGCGCTCCGCCTGCCGAAGGCAGAGGCGCGGGCCTGCCGGCCGGAGCCCCGCCTGAAGGCCGCGGCCTGCCCGCCGGAGCTCCGGCTGCAGGTGCGGGCGCCGGAGCGGCGGCGGGAGGCGGGCGGCTCGGTCCTCCAGGACCTCCCGGAACCGGCATCCCCGGAGACAGCTTCACGCGAACGGCTGACGTGTCCTGGGATCGCGCGGGCAACATCTACGTCGCGGATGGCGCCGGCAACGGCGTCGGCAACGCGCGCGTGGCGAAGTTCGACAAGGACGGCCACTTCATCAAGTCGTGGGGCCAGCGTGGCACCGAGCAAGGCCAGTTCAACTCGCTCCGCGGCATCGTCCTCGATGCGCAGGGGAACGTGTACGTCGCCGATGCGGGAAACAAACGGATCCAGGTGTTCGACGGCGACGGCAATCCGAAGGCGCAGATCGCCAACATCGGCGTTCCGGCTGCCATCTGCATCACGCCGGGCGCGCACCAGTATCTTTACAGCTCGAACTCGAACGACCCGGAGACGCTCGACAACGGCGAGATCTATAAGTTGGAACTCGACGGCCGCATCGTCGGAAAATTCGGACGGTCCGGCAGGCTGCCGAAGGAGTTCGGGATGGTCAACGCGATCGACTGCCGCAGCGAATCCGACCTTTTTGTCGGAGAATTGACGAACTGGCGGGTCCAGAAGCTCACGCTCCGATCCAAGTAGCCGAAGAACTCACTTCTCCTGCGATCCGTCCGGAAAAAAGCCGGGCGGGTCGCAGCGAACGCGCTAGAATCGCCCCACCTCTTCCCCGACAACCCGGCGGCCACTCGGATCCTCCAAAGGAGGCAGGGTCGTGCGAACCTCACTCAGGCTTCTGTTCATAGCCACGTTGTTGTTGTGCGTCGCTGCATCGGCGCGCGCGCAGAACGTGTCGGTCGCCGGTACGGTCACTGATGAAACCAAGTCGGTGCTGCCGGGAGTGACGGTGACGGCCGCCGACCTCGACACAGGACGTCAGTTCACGGCGGTCACCGATGTGAAGGGCGAGTACCGCCTGCTGAACGTGCCGGCAGGCAACTACAAGCTTCAGGCGGAGCTTTCAGGCTTCGCGACGGTCGTGCTCGCGAAAGTGGAGCTGCTCGTCGGACAGAACGCCACCATTCCGTTCACGTTGAAGATCGCGCAGGTCAGCGAGACGCTCACCGTGCTCGGCGAATCGCCGCTCGTCGATACTTCGTCCTCGCAGGTGGCGGGCAACGTCGACCGCCGGCAGATGGAGGAACTGCCGCTGCAGGGCCGCAACTGGATGGAGCTGTCGAAGCTCGTGAAGGGAATTACCGCGAACGACGTCGGAAACACGCCGGGCGTGAGTCGAGACGACGACTTCCAGTTGAACCTGGATGGCCAGCAGATCACGCAGAAGATCGCGGGATCCGGCTTCGGGCAGCCGAAGTTCAGCCGCGAGTCGATCGCGGAATTCCAGATCGTCACGAACATGTTCGACATCACGCAGGGACGCTCCACCGGCATCGAGGTCCAGGCCA
>DASZHO010000025.1:0-16697 GCA_035937795.1 Vicinamibacterales bacterium
CCTGATATCAGGGCTCAAATGTGCCTGTTACTTGCCTATTATCAGTAGTTTATAGATAACAACAGCGTGACTAATTTTTCAGCCCCTCAAGCTGGTGCGTCTGCCAGTTCCGCCACTTCCGCGACATAGGGCCGAATGAGACTTGCCGGCCGAATCGGCTGGTTCGTATGCTGAAATCTGCCAGTCTTTAGCTGTTAGCTTCAGCTGATCTGACTTCACAACAGTCTGCTGTCCAAAACTCGATTGAGTATATGGCAGAAGGGAGGCGTGAACAATGTACACGCCCTGCAGAAGAGCCCCTGCCCGTTCAGTCGACTTCCATCCGTAGCTCCAATCGAATTAAAGACGGACCAGCCGCGCGAAGTCGAATGAACGCGTGTCGCTGGATTGAATCTCGAATGAACGCGTGTCGCTGGATTGAATCTCTCAGCGTGTGAAGGAGGCTGTGTCAAACAGCAGTGTCCGGGTCTCCCAGTCTCTGATGACTGAGTTGCAGAGAGCGGCGCACGTCGAGTAACGAAGCCCTGGAGTAGTCATGGAGGATGCCCAGTCGAGCGCTACCTGCTGCCTGAGTTGCCGGAAACGGCTGTACGCCTACGGCGAGGGCCAGGCGAACGGGCCACCCCCGACGATCTGAGTGTCCGACAATGACGCATTGACGGCAACCGCTGCCGGTCGTCATAATTTGACAGCAACGGCGGTGGAGTCCGCCCGTAACCGTCGCGTCGCCTGACGCGGCCAATGACTCCTACAGCAGAGGAACTGCCGTGGGCGAGTCATTGACGCTCCCGGCATGTCCATCCGGGTCGGGAGCATGACACATCACCAGCTCGACTCGCGTTCAACGAACATCAGGGCAGCCCGAGGGCGGCCATGACCGAGGTCTGGCTGCGTGCGGCGCTTTGGTTGGGGCTTGCTCTCGCAGCGACGTTGATTTCGATCCGCCTGCGCGTGGCGACTGCGCTATCCGAGATCGTCGTGGGTACCGTTGCGCAGTTGCTTATTGGCGGCTTTGTCGGCACCGCCCTGCTCGGCACAACAGAGAGCTGGATCGCCACGCATATTCTGGTCGGTCACGATGGGTCTCGCGATGCTGAGACCGCGTTCGAGGATGCATCGATCTGGCGGCTTTGGCGCGCGCCAGACTTTCCGTCGTCTCGGTGGTCAGCCCGCCCGAACCGCCGACCGAGGTCGAGACGCGGGCGGCCATCGAACTGGCCACGCGCCACTACGAAGAACTCTTCGACGGCTTGCGACGTCAGGCACAGGAGCGCAATGTGACACTCGAGACCTACGTGCTCGTCGGGCATCCGGCAGATCAAATCCTGAAGGCAGCGGCACGCTATGGCGCGAACATGATCGTGGTCGGCCACAGGGGCCGGTCGGCCATTCGGGATTGGGTGTCCGGCTCCACGTCACGACGGGTATTTACCCACGCCACGTGCCCCGTGCTGGTCGTGAGGGCCCGTTGATGGCCGCGCTGATGCCGTACCTCCTCGTCGGTCTTGGCGGGTTCATCGGTGCCAACGCCCGCTTCGTTGTGGCGCGTCTCGTCGGTGCCATGTTCGAGACGCGATTTCCGCTGGGCACCTTTGTGATCAACATCAGCGGCTCGTTTCTGCTGGGCGTCCTCGGCAGCATCGTCGCGCAGAGGGTGATGCCGAATTCAGAGGCGATGCGCCTGGCGCTCGGCGTGGGATTTCTGGGAGCGTTCACGACCTTTTCGACCTTCGAGTTCGAAACCCACGCGCTGTTCGACGACGGCTCCTGGTTGACCGCGACCACGAACATGTTCGCAAGCCTGTTCGTGGGGCTTCTTGCCGTCCGTGCGGGAATCGTGGTCGCAAAGACGTGGCTGACGTGAAAACGCGCTATGAAGATTGAAGCCGAGCAGGTGCTGTGTCGTTTTCAGCTGTCGAACTTCATTCGACATGGCATGTCTCCCTTGTACGAGTGGATCGTCGAGACCGCCCATCACGAGGGCCTGCAGGGCGCAACGGTGCTCAAAGGCTTTTTTGGCTTGCGTCCCGAAGGCTCTGTGCTCGAAGAGCACACGTGGTCCATTTCGCAGGAACTACCTGTCATCATCGAAGTGGTCGACGAACCGGCACGTATTGAGGCGCTACTCGCGAAAGTCGAGCCGGTCTTTCGCGAGGGCGTCATCACGCTCGAGCGTGCGCACGTGCTGCTCTACCGCGCCGGCCCGCGCCAGACGGCAGCCTCGCTGACGGGGCGAAACATCATCGCCACGGTACCACTGAGTGCCGCGATAGGAGTACGCACGATGAAAGTGCCCGAGAACGGAGTGTTGCTTCGCATCTTCATCGGCGAGAGCGATAAGGAACCTGGCCGAGACCGGCCGCTATACGAAGCGATCGTCCGCCGCGCCCGAGAAGCGCATCTGGCGGGCGCCACCGTCCTTCGGGGCCCGATGGGCTTTGGCCGCCATTCACGGGTCCATACGGCAAAGCTCCTCGAACTGTCAACCGATCTGCCGATCCTGATCGAGATCGTCGATTCGGAGGACAAGGTGGATGCCTTTCTGCCCGCGGTCGACGAACTTGTCACCGAGGGGCTCGTCACGCTCGAAGCGGTCCGCATTGTCCGTTATGTGTCACCGGACAGTCGCTAACACGTCATGCAGACGGGTCGATGGAGTGGACGACGCGTGTTGCACGGCCTCACAGAGAGTCAGGAACTGAGCGTACTGGCGAGTGTCCAGTATGCGGCGATTCGCGATGGCGAGGACGTGCCGTCTGCATGGCGCGATCCGAACGTGTTGCCAAAAGACCACAAGCTGATGCGCATCGAGACCAATTTGGGGTCGCACGCCGCATTTGGAGGCTCGGCGAGGGCGCCGATCGCCCGCTCGTGACGGAGCCGGCCGTGCCCGACGTCCAGCCGGTGCCAGGGGCGTTATTGGCAGTCAGCTCGAACCGGAGGCCACGTTACTCACCGAAAACGAGCACGCGGAAGCTACCGGGCACCATCGAGCCCCTACCGCGTCCGTCTCCCGGCACCGCGACGAACGCGCCGACTGGAAGGTAGACGTATCCGGTCCTGTGATCGACGGCCAAGGTTCTCGCACCGGCCTCCGTCGTTACCTTTTCGACGAGCGAGTACCGATCGGGCGAATCCTCGTGGAATACGGAGAGTGACCCGCCGGCGCCGCCGCTCGACACATAGATCAACCCCTTCGCAGCGTCGAACTCCAACGCATCGACACCAGGCCCAATCGGCATCGTCGTGACGACGCGTCCGGAGTTGCCGTCTACCGCGGCAAAGGCACCGCTCCGACAGCCAATGAGGACGCGCTCGTGCTCCCTGTCCATGTCCATGGCCGAGGGCTGACCGCATGGCGCGATATTCCACGTGTCGAGCACGCTGAGCGCCTGAGTGTCGATTCTGAGCAGCAGTCCCTTGTCCTGCAGGTTCAAGAACATATGCCCCTTTTCGTCCGATGCCCCATGCTCGGTTCTTCCATTGAGGGGCCCGATGGCGCCGGCTACCTTCCCCGTCTTCGCGTCGATCGCCGTCACCTGCTGGTCGCCGCGATCGGCGGTGAACACGCGTCCGGTCTTGTGGTCCACCATGATGAGATTCGGGTCTTTGCCGACCGGGACTTCGGCGATTCTGGCGAGTGTCTTCAGATCGAAGATGACGACGGACCCAGAATCGGGTTTGCTCTGACTGATGAACCCGCGGTTGAACTCTCGCGCGACGGCAGCGCCGTGCATATCGGTGCCACCGCCGACACGACCGACGACCGCGCCCTTATCCAGATCGATCACCACAACTTCCTTGTCGTGACCGACGTACAGACGCCGACCTTCACTATCGGCGCTCGCGTAGTCCCACCCATAGTCACCAGGGACCTGGATGCTCTTGAGAAGGTGGTAGCCCGCAGCACCGACCGTGGTGCACACCGCGAACACCGAGATGACTGGCACCCAATGGGAGTACGAGCGAATCGAGTGTGTAATCACAGGTGGCGCCCCTTTTGTGAGCCGTCCGTCTACATCGGACGACACCCCAACCATACCCCACGGCGGAGCAATCTAGTGTCCTGTAACCGTGGTTCGTGACATTTGTTGCGCGGCCCGCGCGTCGGCGGTTCGCTGCGCGAATCGGGCGCTGCTGGCGAGGATCTCATCGCCACTCTTCGTCCAAACGAACGGCTTCGGATTGGCCTGGTGGTCGTCGAAGGCTGCGACCATTGCGATCCTTGATCAGTATTCCAATGTGAAGGGCTCCGCCTTCGTCAAAAGCGTTGCCTCGCTGATCGGGTGGAACCTCTTCCTGTTTGCCGGAGGTTGCGCCTACGATATTGATGACGTCAAGAAATGGCTCGAGGGATCGGGTTTTCGTTCTACGGTACTAACCCATTTGCGGCGATCGCCAGGCTTTTCATTGATTGCAGCTCATAAGCACTAATGTCGCCGCGCGCCTTCTCTAAAGTGGGCTGTGGTGAATGCTGGAGCGCGAGCTGAGCTGGGACCGTTAGTTTTCTTCACAACAAACATCCACAACGCCGAAATAACCAGAGCCAGCGACTCACTCAGTAATAATTAACCAGTCAATGAACTGCACGAGGCCATGCCAAAAATAGGATGACCAAGAGCACCGCGCAGACTGCGAGGCCGCGTCCAATCCGCCGGGCGAAGGAGCCGCCTGTGCCGATAGCGACACCGACGGCTGCCAAGAGCACCAATGCAATCGCGCTGACCAATGTCTGAAGCGAGGTCATTTGTGAGTCAGGAACCCACCGAGTGTCGTGCCGTGCTTTACGCCGATCGAGATGTCTTTAGAATCCCCTTGCGGCAATACTCCGGCATACTTGGTCCCGTCTGCCGAAAGGCAGCTGACGATCATCGGACTAACGAACTTCGCCCGAATGGATGCCCTTTCTGCGCTGGGGAACTACGCGTGCCGGTGTCCGAACCGCGCTCGCGAGGAGGTTCTGCGTTCCGCCACTTCCGCAAGAGGCAGGGGACTACTTTGCCGGGGCCGGTGTCGCCGGGCCGGGCACGGGTAGCGTTGACGGCGCCGCGTTGGCTGGCGCCGGCGCCAACGGAGTCTGTTTTGGCGCTGCAATCGGCGGCGGGGCGGGCGTGCCGCTCACGACCGAACCGGTGCTTCGCTGGCCAATAATCGATAGCGCCAGCGCCAACAGCATGAAGAGCGCCGCGAAAATCGATGTGGCCTTCGTCAACAGCGTCGCCCCCGAGCGCGCGCCAAAAGCCGCCTGGCTGCTGCTGCCGCCGAACGCGCTGGCGATGTCGCCGCCGCGGCCCTGCTGCAGCAAAATCACCAGCGACAACACGCCACAAACAAGGATGAACAGAACTATCAGAACGTAATACATAAGCCTTTACTGAGCCGTGACAAGTGACGACCGGCAACTATTTATTATACAGGCCTGGGCCGGCTTTTGACGATGATGTCATAGAAGGCCCTCGCATCGAGGCTGGCCCCGCCGACCAGAGCCCCGTCCACGTCCGGCTGCGCGATGAGCGCCTGAATGTTGTCGGGCTTGACGCTTCCGCCGTAAATCACCAGGCACGCATCAGCGGCCGGCGCGCCGAACCACTGGCGAAGCCGGGAACGGATGTGCGAATGCGCCTCGCCCGCCTGGGCCGGTGTGGCATTGCGTCCCGTGCCGATTGCCCACACGGGCTCGTAGGCAATCACAATTGACGCGACTTGATCGCCGCTCAGCCCATCGAGCCCAGCTTTGATCTGCTGGTCGAGCACAGTCATCGTCTCATTGCGCTCGCGTTGATCGAGCGTTTCGCCGATGCACACGATGGGTATGAGCGACGCGGCGAGCGCGGCCACCAGCTTGCGATTCACCGTAGCGTCGGTCTCGCCGAACAGCGTGCGTCGCTCGGAGTGGCCGATGATGACGAACTCGGCGCCGGCCTCTTTGATCATGCCGGCGCTCACCTCGCCTGTGAATGCGCCCTCCCGCTCCCAGAACATGTTCTGCGCCGAAACGCGCACGCTTGAATTGCGCGTCGCCTCGCTGACCGCGTGAATGGCGGTGAACGGCGGCGCGATGATCACGCGCACATCCTGCATGTCCCTCACGAGGCTGCGTAACTCTTTTGCGTAGACCGTCGCATCGTGAACGGTCTTGAACATCTTCCAGTTGCCGGCGATCATTGGAATTCTCATCGTCCCTTGGTCTTTCTACGATTTCTTGTCCGTCAGGGCTTCCACCCCCGGCAGTCGGCGGCCGCCGAGAAACTCGAGCGACGCGCCCCCCCCTGTGGAAATGTGAGTAATGCGATCGGCCACCCCAGCCTGATGGATCGCCGAGATCGAATCGCCGCCGCCAACGATTGTGGTGCCTTTTACCGCTGCCACTGCGCGTGCGATGGCGTTGGTGCCTTCGGCAAATTCCGGAATCTCGAAGACGCCCATGGGCCCGTTCCACACAACCGTCTTGGCATCCTTCAGCATGGCCGAATAAGCTCGAACGGTGTCAGGCCCGATATCCACGCCCATACGGTTGCCGATTGCCGGGTCTCCAACGTTCAGCGTTTCGCGCGGCGCCCCCGCTTCGATTTTTTCGGTGACGACGTGATCCGACGGCAGGCCGAGCTGCAGCCCTAGCTGCTTCGCCCTGGCCTCGATGTTGCGAGCGGCATCCAGTTTGTCGTCTTCCACCAGCGAACGGCCGACGGGAATACCGTTCGCCTTGAAGAAGGTGTAGGCCATCGCACCGCCGATGATGAGCCTGTCGACCCTGCCGAGAAAATTCTGGATCACCTCGAGCTTGTCGGACACTTTCGCTCCGCCGAGAATCGCAACCAGCGGCCGTTCGGGCTCCTGAAGCACGCGGCCCAGATACTCCAGCTCCCTTTCCATGAGGAGTCCCGTCGCCGCCTGCGGCATGAACCTGACGATGGCGTCGACCGACGCGTGCGCGCGGTGGGCAGCACCAAACGCGTCGTTCACGTAGAGATCGGCAAGAGAGGCCAGCTGTCTTGCGAAGCCTGGATCGTTCTTTTCTTCCTCGCCGTGAAACCTGAGGTTTTCCAGCACGATGACGCCGCCGCCGGCCTTCTGAGCTTTGTCGACTGCCGCGCGCGCCGGCTCCCCGACACAATCGTCGGCAAACATCACCGCGCGGCCCAACAGCTCGCCCAGCCTCGCCGAAACAGGCCTGAGGCTGTATTTCGGATTGACCTGCCCCTTGGGCCGTCCCAGATGCGACGCCAGTACGATCGCAGACGCGCCCCGATCGAGCGCATATTGAATCGTGGGAATCGACGCGCGGATACGCGTGTCGTCGGTCACGGCTCCGTTTTCGAGCGGCACGTTGAAATCCACTCGAATAAAAACACGCTTCCCGCGCAGATCGAGGTCTTTGATCGAAAGCTTCACAATCCTTTTTTCGCGATGAACCGCAGCAGGTCGACGCAGCGGTTGGAGTAGCCCCACTCGTTGTCGTACCAGGACAGTACCTTCACGAAATCGCCGTCCATGACCTTTGTGTAGGGAGCATCCACGATCGAGGAATGTGCGTTGCCTTTGAAGTCGATCGAAACGAGCTCCTCGGTCGAGTATTGGAGAATACCCTTCAACGCGCCGCTTGCTGCCCGTTGAAACACCGCGTTCACCTCCTGCTCGGACGTTTTCTTGTCGACGAGGGCCGCAAGATCCACGACCGACACGTTCGGCGTCGGCACACGCATCGCGATGCCGTCCAGTCGGCCCTTCAGCTCCGGCAACACCTCGCCGACCGCGGTGGCGGCACCCGTCGTGGTGGGAATGATCGACAGCGCGGCCGCCCGCGCGCGCCGCAAGTCCTTGTGCGGCAGGTCGAGCAGGTGCTGATCGTTCGTATAGGAGTGGACCGTCGTCATCCAGCCTTTCTTGATACCGAACGTTTCGTGCAGCACTTTGGCGACGGGCGCCAGGCAGTTGGTCGTGCACGAGGCGTTCGAGATGATCTGGTGCTTGGCCGGATCGTATTTCTCGTGGTTGACGCCCATCACGACCGTGATGTCCGGGGCCTTGGCCGGGGCGGTAATCACCACGCGCTTGGCGCCCGCGGCTATGTGCTTGGCGGCGGCGGCTCGATCGGTGAACAGGCCCGTCGATTCGAACACGACGTCCACGCCGAGCTCCTTCCACGGCAGCTGCGCCGGATCGCGGTGCGACACCACCTTGAAATGATCGCCGTCCACGGCAATCCCGTCGCGCTCGACTTCCACCTTCGCATGAAGGTTACCGAGCACCGAGTCGTACTTCAGAAGATGCGCCAGCGTGGCCGCGTCCGTGAGGTCGTTCACGGCGACGAAGTCGATCTCCTTGTCGCCAAGGGCCGCGCGCATGATATTGCGGCCGATTCGTCCAAAACCGTTAATCCCCACCTTCACAGCCATTGCTCCTCCGGACGGCCGATTTAGGGCCGAAAAAAATCACGAAGACCAGAAAGTGAATTCTAATGAACGACTTGCGGAGGGTCAAACCTGAGTTACGATCAGCGAGGCGCAAAACCTACATTCATGTACTTTATCTATAGCCTGCTGATTCTCATCTTCGGGGTCGTCGCCTCGCCATATCTGGCGTATCAGGCGATCCGTTACAGGAAATACATCGGCAGCCTCGGCCAGCGGATGGGCTACCTGCCGGTCTCTTTCAACCTCGACGGCGAGCAGTCGCTCTGGATTCATGCCGTGTCGGTGGGCGAAGTGCTGACCGCGCGCGCACTGATTTCGGACTTGAAGCGGCGGTATCCGCAGCTCCGCATCTTCCTGTCGACGACGACGATGGGGGGGCAGCAGGTGGCGCAGCGGAACGTGCAGGACGTCGACGCGGTCTTTTATTTCCCGTTCGACCTGGCGTTCATCGTGAAGCGGACGCTTCGCCTCGTGAAGCCGCGCTTGTTCGTCATGATGGAGACCGAGATCTGGCCCAACCTCCTCCGCCAGTGCAAACTCCGCGGCGTGGCGACGATCATGGTGAACGGGCGAATCTCGTCGCGCTCGTATCCGCGGTACAAACTGGTTCGGCCGTTTTTCAAGAAGGTGCTGGCAGACGTCGATAAGTTCTGCATGCAGAGCGAAGAGTCGGCGCGCCGGCTGATCGAGATCGGCGCCGAACCGGCCAAGGTCTCGGTGACGGGCAGCCTGAAGTTCGATGCCCTCGACATGCCGGGAGCGCCTACGCTTGGCCGCGGGCGCGACCGCGTGCTGCGTTATTTCCGCATCACCTCCAATCGCCCCGTCATCGTCGCCGGGAGCACCATGCGTGGCGAAGAAGAAGCGCTGCTCCAGGCACATAGGCGCCTGAAGAGCAGCGCGGGGAATCCGCTGCTCGTGCTGGCGCCGCGCAATCCAGAGCGGTTCGGCGAAGTTGCTCAACTCGCACGGAACCAGGCGTTCGTCACGGTGAAGCGGACCGACCTGGCGATCGATGCAGAGCCGCGGGCGGAAGTGGTGGTGCTCGATACCATCGGCGAGCTCGCGCAGCTCTATCAGATTGCGACGGCGGTGTTCGTAGGCGGCAGCCTGGTCGACGCAGGCGGCCACAACATCCTGGAGCCGGCGGTGTTCGGCAAGCCGATCGTCTTCGGCTCGCATATGCAGAATTTCAAGGAAATTGCGGAGGCATTTCTTTCGCACGACGCCGCGATCCAGGTGAATTCCGCGCGGGCTCTCGAAGACGCGCTGCTCGCCCTTCTGACCGATCCTGTCCGGCGGGCTCGTCTGGGGGCCGCGGCGCGCGCGCTCGTCGAGTCCAATCGTGGAGCGAAAGATAAAAGCCTTGCGGTGATCAGCCAGCTTCTGCCGCTGCGGGACGGATCGATGGGCATCGTCCGGCCCTTCCGCATCGTGCACTGACGTTGCTTCATCTTCTTTACAGTCGATTCGTCCGGGCGAGACGGCGCTACTACGAGCGCCGGCCCGACATCAGGCGTCGCCTGGCGTCTCCCGTTATCAGCGTCGGCAATCTCACGGTCGGTGGCAGCGGCAAAACGCCGATTGCCGCCGAACTGGCGCGATGGCTGATTCAGATCGGCGAGCGGCCGTCGATTCTGAGCCGGGGCTATGCTCGCCGTACTCCATCGGACGGCGTCGTCGTGGTGAGCGACGGGAAGAGCATTCGCACCGATGTCGCTCATGCCGGCGACGAGCCCTATATGCTGGCGCGGGCGGTGCCCGGCGCGGCGGTGGTCGTGTGCCCGAGCCGGTACCTGGCCGGCCGCCTGGCCGAGTCGCGGCTCGGCTGCACGGTGCATGTGCTCGACGATGGGTTCCAGCATTTGAGCCTGATGCGGAATATCGATCTCCTCGTGGCGGTGCCCGATGATTTCGCAGATGTTCGGACGCTGCCGTCGGGACGATTTCGCGAGCCGCTCGACGCGGCGCACTCGGCCGACGCCCTGCTGGTGCCCCTTGGCGCGAGCGCGACGCCGGCCGAAATGGGCGAACGGCTGAACGTGAAACGCACGTTCGGATTTGAGCGCAAGATTCGAACCCCCGCTGCCGATCAGCCCGCGTACGCGTTTGCAGGTATCGCGAAACCGGGCCGATTCTTCGCAGATCTCGAACTGGCCGGCTGGCGGCTGACCGGGCGACGGGCATTTCCGGATCATCATCCGTATTCCTCGAAGGATCTCGACGAGATCGATCGTGCTGCACGGGAGTCCGGCTCGGCGATGATTCTGACGACATCGAAAGACGCGGTGCGAATCCCACAACATTCCCTGACAGTTGTCGAAATTCCGCTCGAGATTTCCATAGACCCGGCGTTTGGGACCTGGCTCGAGCAACGCCTGAACGAGGCACGGGCGGTATGAGATACCGGCTCGAGTACCTGGTCGTGAAATCCGTCCAGCTGGCCGTTCGGCCGCTGCCGTTGCGTGTGGTGCGGAGCCTCGGAGAGACACTCGGACTGATGTTCTATCTCCTCGACCGCGTGCACCGCAGAATCGCGCTGACGAATCTCGAGGTGGCGTTTCCCGCGCGAACGGCGAACGAACGCGAGAAGATCGCAAAATCGATGTTCGAGCACTTCGGCCGGCTGCTGTTGGAGCTCTTGAAGTACGCCTCGCTCTCCACCGGAGAAAAGCTCGCCTTGGTGGAGTGGGAGGGCGAGGACCGTGTGCGGCTTGCCTACGCTCAGGGCAAAGGAATTCTGTTCTGCACCGGTCATTTTGGGTTCTGGGAGCAGCAGGCGCTGGCGCACGCGTTGAAGTTCGAGCCGATGGCCGTAATGGCGCGGCCGCTCGACAACCCCAGGCTGCACGAGCTGCTCGAGCGGATTCGCGTATCGAACGGCAACCCTGTCCTGTATCGGCGCGGCGCGGTTCGCAAGGCGCTGCGCCTGCTTGCCGAAGGCCGGGGAGTTGGGATTCTGATCGACCAGCACATGACGAGCCCGGATGCGATTTACGTCGATTTCTTCGGACGGCCGGCGGCCACGACCTCCACGCTGGCGGCGCTGGCCATCAGGACTGGGGCGCCCGTGATCCCGCTTTTCGCATTTCCGCTGCCGGGCGGTCGGTATCGTATGATTTACGAACATCCGGTCGAACCGCCTCGCCCTGACTCTCCAGACGCCATCCGCGAGTTCACCCAACGCTGCACGGACGTACTCGAGATGCACGTGAGGCGGCGGCCCGAGCTCTGGTTGTGGATGCACCGCCGATGGCGCGATGCGCGCGGCGCAACGCTCGATCACGCGCCGGGCATGTTTCCGTCGGCGACGGTAGAAACCGATGACTGAGCGGATAGTGATTCTTCCGCCGAACTGGCTGGGCGATGCGGTCATGGCGTTGCCGGCGATTCGCGACGTGCGGCGCCATTTCTCCGGAGCGCAGCTCGTCGTCGCCGCGCGCCCGTCCGTGTCGGCGCTGTTTCGGGCAGTGCCTGGCGTCGACGATCTCCTGACGTTGCAAGCGAAGGCATCAACGCAGGCGTTGGGTGCCGATATCGGGATCCTTCTTCCGAATTCGTTCCGGTCGGCCTGGCTGCTGAAGATCGCCGGCGTAAAGGAACGATGGGGTTATCGTTCCGATTTCCGGGGCCTCCTTCTCACGAAAAGCGTGAAACGTCCGAGGCGAAAACTGCACTTCGGCGAGTACTATCAGCACCTGGTGCGCGAGCTGGGCATCGAAACAGGCCCGCTCACGGTCGAGCTGACCGTGCCGCCAGGGAAGATTCAGGCGGCTGCGGCGTTGCTGCAGGCGCGAGGTTGGACACCCGGGCAAACACTGGTCGGCCTGGCGCCCGGCGCCGCGTTCGGGCACGCGAAACGGTGGCCCGCCGAGCGATTCGCGTCGGTCGCCGATGCCTTGACCGGGGAACTCGGCGCCACGTGCGTGCTTCTGGGGCGCGACGACGATCGCGATGCGGGCAGCCGGCTCGAAGCAGCGATTCGGCCGGATGCCGGCGGCCGTCTTATCAACTTGATCGGACAAACTGATCTATTGATGTTGATGGGCCTCTTGTCGCTCTGTCGGGCGCTCGTCGCCAACGATTCCGGCGCCGGCCATCTGGCAGCGGCGATCGGAATTCCTGTGACCGCGATCTATGGACCCACCGACGAGCGATACAGTCTGCCGCTGACTCCCTCGGTGGCCGGGCGCGATCGCGTGCGCGCGCTGTTTCATCCGGTCTTCTGCCGGCCGTGCGGGTTGAGCGACTGTCCCATCGACCACAGGTGCATGAAGAAAATTCCACCGGAGCAAGTGTTCGAATCGGTGCGGCAGCAACTGCAGACGGGGGTGCGTGCGTGAACCGAGCCGTATTTGTCGATCGCGACGGAACGATGATGGAGGATGCGGGATATCTGGACAGGATGGAGCGGCTGAAGCTGTTTCCTTATACGGTGGATGCGATTCGTTTGCTGAACCGCGCGGGCCTCAAGGTGGTGGTTGTGACAAGCCAGGCCGGCGTGGCCCACGGCATCGTGACAGAGGAATTTCTGGCGCAGGCTCACGAGTTCATCGGCCGGAGGGTGGCCGATGCCGGCGGACGGATCGATGCGTTCTACTACTGTCCGCACCTGCCGACTGCGGCAGTGGAGAAGTATCGGACCGATTGCGATTGCCGGAAGCCGAAGCCCGGTATGATACACAGCGCCGCGCGGGATCTATCGATCGACCTGAGTGGTTCGTACGTGGTCGGTGACCGTTGGCGGGACATCGAGATGGGGCAGGCCGCCGGCGTCGAAGGGGTTCTCGTCGAAACGGGTTACGGCAAATCCGAAGCATCGCGCCGGCCCGAAAACATCAAACCAGTGACCGTCGTCGCGAACCTGATCGAAGCCACGACCTGGATCTTGCGGAATATGTGAAGAATGCAGATTGCGAGGTCGGTACATCCGTTGCCGGGTGAGAGCGAGCGTGAGGCGCGGCTACTGAAGCTTGTGGACGCGTTTCCGGCGCGCCGGATTGCGATCGTCGGCGATCTCATCGCCGACGAGTTCATCTACGGGAGGGTTGCGCGGGTATCGCGCGAGGCCCCGGTGTTGATACTGCAGTACGACTCCACGGAAATTCTGCCAGGCGGCGCCGGCAATTCCGCGCAGAATGTCGCCGCGCTCGGCGCCCGAGCGCGACTTGTCGGCGTCGTGGGCAGAGACGACGCGGGGAAGCGGCTCCTGTTACGCTTGCGCGGCGTCGATAGCAAGGGCGTTCTTCGGCCGGCCGGTTATCAAACCCCGGTGAAGACCCGCATTCTCGCCGGCGGCGTCCACTCGGCAAAACAGCAGATTGTGCGGATCGATCGCGTGGTATCAACCGACTACGACCAGAAAACCCGGAACGTGGTCCACAAGGCGGCGCTCGAGGCTGCGGACGATTGCGATGCGATCCTCCTCTCGGACTACGGCACGGGCCTGGTGACGCCTGAGCTCGCTGCTGCGCTCAGCAAGCGCGTGGCGGCACGTACTCGCCGCAGGCCGGTGCCCATTCTTGTGGACTCGCGCTACGGCCTGACGCGCTATCGCTGGCTTGCTGCGTGTACGCCCAACGAATCCGAGGTCGAGCAGATGCTCGGCGTCCGCATCGGCGACGACATCAAGGCGCTCGAACGCGCGGGACGACACTTGCTCAGACGCACGCGCATGGACGCCGTCCTCGTCACGCGCGGCAGCCGCGGGATGGCGCTCTTCGAAACCGGTTGTCCGACGATCCATATCCCCATCTTCGGGTCGGACGAAGTGGCCGACGTGACCGGAGCCGGGGATACGGTCATCGCAACGATGACGCTGGCCATTGCCGCGGGCGGATCTTTTTATGAAGGTGCGCGCCTGGCGAACTACGCCGGCGGCATCGTCGTGATGAAGCGGGGCACCGCCACCGTTTCGCCGGCCGAGTTGAAAGAGGCCATTCGGAGCGATCACTTCGCACCGACGGAAGACTGGTCACAAGAAGGTCCGTCGCAGGGCAGGGGCAAGGCGTGAGCGTAGGGAGCAGGCACCTCGACATCAGAATGGGCCGAGTGGTTGACGAACAGGAGCTCGTCGCGCTTGTCGCCGCCGACCGGGCTGCCGGCCGCACGGTCGCGTTCGCGAACGGCTGCTTCGATGTGCTGCACGTCGGGCACACGCGGTATCTCGCAGGCGCGGCGTCGCAGGGCGACCGGCTCATTGTGGCTGTGAACGACGATCAATCGGTGAGCGGCCTGAAAGGCGCGGGCCGCCCGATCCTGGTGGCGGCCGATCGCGCTGAAATGGTGGCTGCCCTGGCCGTGGTCGATTACGTCGTGACGTTTTCCGACTCTGATGTGAGCCGGCTGCTCGATCTTGTGAAGCCCGATGTGCACTGCAAGGGCACCGACTATACCGCTGAGACCGTACCCGAACGCAAGACGGTTCTCGCCTACGGCGGGCGGATTGCGATCGTCGGCGACCCCAAAGATCATTCAACCCGCGGCCTGCTTGCCAGAATCAAGTCGTCTTGAACAAGGTCCTCATTGTCAGGCTCGGAGCGCTTGGCGATCTCGTCCACACGCTGCCGGCGGCCGCCGCCATTCGCCGTGAGTTTCCCAGAGCCCGCATCGACTGGCTTGTTGACGAGCGGCACCGCGAACTGCTGGACCTGGTTCCAATCATCGATCGCCGTCTGGCGATCCGGACAAGCTCGGCTGCGTCCCTCGTCGACGCGATCCGCGAGCTTCGGCGAACGCACTACGACGTTGCGCTGGATTTTCAGGGTCTGTTGAAATCCGCCGTCCTTGCGCGCTCTTCCGGCGCCACGCGGGTCATCGGCTTTCCGGTGCCGCTGCTCCGGGAGCGGACGGCCAGCGTTTTCTACACCGAAACCGCGGGCGTCGATGCCGCGCATATCATCAAGAAAAATGTGTCGCTGCTGAGGGCGGTCGGGATTCAACACTCAGCGATCGAATTTCCAATTGAGATTCGGAAGCCGGAGATTGCCGACGCGGCAAGAAATCGACTGGGTATTGGCGAACGAGACCCGTTTGCCATCATCAATCCCGGTGCGGCATGGCCCAACAAACGATGGGCGCCGGTGTATTTCGCCGAGGTTGCAGTGTTGCTGAAGAAGCGCCGCGGCCTGAGCTCCATTGTTCTGTGGGGGCCCGGTGAGGAGCGCCTGGCCCAAGACGTGGTCGATGCCTCCCAGGGAGCAGCTGCGGTGTCGCCGCCGACGACCTTGGCGGAACTGGTGTCACTGGCAAAAGCGGCCGTGGTGATGGTGTCGGGCGATACCGGACCGATGCACGTGGCGGGAGCCGTGGGGACGCCGCTCATCGGGATCTATGGGCCGACCAGCCCCGAACGAAACGGCCCGTGGGCGTCGCGCGATCTGATCGTGTCGCGCTTCGACCAGTGCCAGTGTCATTACCAGCGGCAATGCCACGCAAAATGCTGGTGCCTTCTCGAGATATCGCCGCGCGAAGTGATGGATCTCGTCGACGAGCGGCTCGAGGGACTCCCGACGCATGCCTGACATCACCAGCACGCTGGCTCGATGGCGGGTGCCGATCGGGTTTGTCTGCGGCGCCGTTGTTGTCGTGCTCGCCCGGCCGACGCTGCGCAGTCTGGCCGTCGGGGGAACGGTCGCCACCGTCGGCGAAGTGGTTCGGGTGTGGGCGGCCGGGCATCTTGAAAAAGGACGCGAGGTGACGCGATCGGGCCCGTATCGAGTCACGCGGCATCCTCTGTATGTTGGCTCGGCGCTCATCGGAGCCGGTGCGGCGATTGCGGCCGCGCGACTCGGCGTTGGCCTGCTCGTTGCGGCGTATTGCGTGACCACGATTGCCGCGGCGATTCGCCACGAGGAAGCCAACATGCGCGCTTCGTTCGGCGACCAATATCAGGCCTATCTGGAATCGAGGGCGAGGCCGGTGGAGCGGACGTTCAGCCTGGGACGCGCGTTGAGGAACCACGAGCATCGAGCGATTGCAGGGCTGGTGATCATCGCAGCAATTTTCGCCGCGAAAGCCGTTTTAGGCTCCCGGTAGCGAGTTGATATAATGCCTTGTTTGGCGGTCTGGCCGAGCGCGCGACGGTCGTTGTAGCCGGGCGGTTAGCTCAGCGGTAGAGCACCGGCTTTACACGCCGGCTGTCACAGGTTCGATCCCTGTACCGCCCACCAGGATTCACTTTTGCTGTTCAGCATTCAGCCTGCGGGGCTGTAGTTCAGTTGGTTAGAACGCCGGCCTGTCACGCCGGAGGTCGCGGGTTCGAGTCCCGTCGGCCCCGCCACT
>DASZHO010000026.1:0-46439 GCA_035937795.1 Vicinamibacterales bacterium
GATCTACGGCGTGATCCACGCCGCGGGCGGCTACACGGCCTGGTCGGACAAGCACCCCGTTTACGCCACTGTCTCTGGACCGACCGGAACATCCGTGCCCAGCAACGTGGACGATTACTACGCGCCCGAAGTGAACTCCGATATCGTGTCGATTCCGGGCTTTCACACGGTTTCCGGCGACGATTGCTCGACCATTCCGCACGCCGCGGGTGATGACTGGACCACCGGCTTCGCCGCGATCAGATGCTATGACCAGTTGAAGGTCAATGCGGTCGTCAACGAGATCATGGGCAAGGACCACCTCGGCGCCAAGACGGCTCCTGTACCCACAATCCTGGGCATGAACTTCCAGGCCGTCAGCGTCGGGCAGAAGCTGATCAAGGGCGTCAAGGGCGGCTACACGGATGCCGCCGGAGATCCTACGCCCGCCATGCTAGGTGAGATCAAATTCGTGGATGCGGCGATCGGGCAGATGGTCGACGCGCTCCAGGATCGGGGTCTTCTACGTTCTACCGCCATCATCATCACCGCCAAGCACGGCCAATCGCCCGTCGACACCAACCGCTTCTTCCCCATTCCCGGACATTCGGGTACGAACGGGATGCCACCCTCTGCGGTCGTTGGATCGTTTCTCCCCCCGGTGTACTCCAACCCAAAGAACGCCCTCGGCCTCGCCGAGGACGACATCTCGGAGCTCTGGTTGACGAATCCAGCCGATACGGCGGCTGCGGTCAACCTTCTTGAGACAACGGGAACTGCGCCGGGATCCAACGCAACCGCAATCGGGCTTGGGCAAATCTTTTTTGGCGCATCAATCACAACGATGTTCAATGCCCCAGGCGTTCCCAAGGACCTCGACGCCTGCTGCTCTGTGCCCAAGCCTGGTGAGCTCGACCCGCGCACGCCGGATATCATCGTGATCCCCAATGTCGGCGTGGTCTATACCGGAAGTCTCAAGAAGCAATCCGAGCATGGTGGCTTTGCCCATGACGATACCAACGTAATGCTGCTGGTATCGAATCCTTCCATCAAGGCGCGCACCGTTACCAGCTTTGTGGAAACCGATCAGGTGGCTCCCACCATCCTGCAACTGCTCGGCCTTGATCCGAACAGCCTCGAGGCGGTTCAAAAGGAAGGCACGCCAGTCCTGCCCGGCCTGGAGTTCGAAGAGTAGCGCCGCAAATCGAAGTGGGCGGGCGCCAGTGGGTGCCCGCCCACTTGTGTCTATATCGCTCCCCCCATCGCGGGGTCGCTGATGCTGTCATTTCCCGTTTCGACGTGGCCTGCAAAGCGCGTTTCAAAACCAGGATCGCCATCTGCCGTGATAACAAAGTCATACCAGCCGAAGGTGCGCGAGAGAGGCCAGCTCTTCGACGCCGATTCCCCGGTCTCGACCCTGGCTTCGAGCGTCTCGCCCGTGTATTTGTCGAGGATCTCAACTTCGACATCGTGCGACCCCTGATTCGACACGACCAATGTGATGCCGTTGTTGTCCTCGTCGTAGCGTGCCCGCACATCGAGATTTGCCCGGCCGCTGTGAGGAAGGCCGCCTTTGAACGAGCGGAAAAAGCCATTTGGAGCGTACACCGCGAGGTCATACTCCGGGGCGGCGTTCCAGGTATCGGAGAGCCGCTTGTCCGCCTCGACAGTATAGGTTCTGGGCACCTCCGCGCTACTGCCGGAACGCACCTGAAACACCGCGCCCGCCCGGCCGACATTCTCGAAGTCGATGAGAAAGGTTCCATCCGAGCGGACAGCGCCATGCGCGTGCAGGGCATAAGGCAGCGCGCGCGCAGGCCGGACCCCCTGCTCCTGCTCGGGCAACGACTGATTCGCCGGCGGAACCGGTACAAAGTCAGGGTGCCGCACGAAAACGGTAGGCTCGTACGCACTGGTGCTTGGCAGGACGATCGGACCTTTCTTGGGCTTGGTGAAATCGAACGCACTCGTGAGGTCGCCTGCCACCGCTCGCCGCCACGGCGTGATATTGGTTTCGATGAGATCGGAGCCTTCCTCCGCGAACCGTGCTTCGAGGAACCGAATCAACGAGGTATGGTCGAACAGTTGCGAGTTGACCCAGCCGCCTTTGCTCCACGGCGAGACGACGATCATCGGCACGCGAAAGCCCAGACCGTAGGGTCCGGGTGCATAGCTGCTGCTTCCCGGAAAGATGTCGTTGACCGTTTCAACAGTGGACAGCCCTTGCGCTGGTGATTGAGGCGGCGTGGGAGGCACCATGTGATCGAAGAAACCGTCGTTCTCGTCCCAGTTGATGAACAGGACCGTCTTGCTGAAAACGTCAGGGTTCGATGTCAAGACGTCGAGGAACTGCGAGATGTACCACGCACCGTAGTCTGACGCCCAGTTCCCGTGCTCGGTGTACGCTTCCGGCGCCACAATCCATGAGACCTGCGGCAGCTTCCCGCTGTTCACATCGGCACGGAAGATGTCCACCAGTCCAGGCGGATGGTCGCCCTGCATCGCGATGTTCGTGCCCGTCTTGGCGCCCTCCGCGAGTGGACTGCCGGGCAGCGCGTTCTGATATTGAAAGAAATACAGGAGGGAATTGTCCCCGTAGTTGCCGATGTACGGATCAGACGTCCAGCCCCAGAATTGGGTGGCATTCAGCCCGAGCCCGACATCCTGGTAAACTTTCCATGAGATCCCGGCCTTCTCGAGGCGCTCGGGATAGGTGGACCAACCGTACCCCGCCTCGGCGTTGTCGACGACGGGCCCGCCACCCGCTCCGTCGTTGCCCAGCCAGCCTGTCCACATGTGATATCGATTGGGATCGGTCGGTCCGAGCACCGAGCAGTGATAGGCATCACAGACCGTGAAGGCGTCAGCGAGCGCATAGTGGTACGGCAAATCTCTCCTGGTCTGATACGCCATCGTCGCGACACCCTTGCTCGGCACCCATTTATCGTAGTGACCCTCATTCCACGCGGCGTGCTGATCGGTCCAGCCATGAGGCAGGTCCTGTAGGAACTGCGAGCCCAGGTTGGGGGCATCCGGGCGGAACGGCAGCACAACACCGGCGCCGTGGGGTTGATACCAGACAGGTTGCCCTGATGGCAGCGTGACCGCGCGCGGATCGGCGAAGCCGCGGACGCCGCGTAGCGTTCCGAAGTAGTGGTCGAACGATCGATTTTCCTGCATCAGGAAGACGACGTGTTCGACGTCGGCGATGGTGCCCGTGCGGTTGTTGCCTTCGATAGCGAGCGCGCGGGTGATGCTCGCCGGCAGCGCAGCAACAGCGGCGGGTGCGCCCAGCAATTTCAGGAATGTGCGGCGATCGGTCAATTTCATCGGTGCCTCCTTGGCGTGTTTGGATGACAAACACGGGAGACACTAGCAAGCGGATATTTTGGGAATGTGTCTGCAGGTTGACTCCTGGGTAACACGCGCCATCGTCGCTCGCCACGATGCCCGCTCGAAACGTCACTGAGCGTTCATCGTCGCGTGACAAGCTTGACATGTCTGGCTCCTAAGCTGACGCCCGCACGTTCGAAGACGCCGATCGTTTAATCGATCGGCAAAGTTCACACGTCAGCAATGGAGGCCGCCTGTGAAAAAGTCAGCAATGTTCTTGGTCGGGTGTGTGGCGCTTGCCCTGATACGAACGGTCCTCGCAGATGAGGGTGACGTTCCCAGAGGTATTCCGCATTTGGATCATGTGTTCGTCATCATGATGGAGAACCACGCGTACGGCCAGATCGTGAACAACCCGAATGCTCCGTTCGCCAATCAGTACGCGCACGCGGCCAATACGGCGGATAACTATTTCGCCATTGCGCATCCCAGCTTGACCAATTACCTCGAGGTTGTGGGGGGGTCGAATTTCGGGGTACTGGCCGACAATCCGCCGGACTGGCACAGCAAGTCATGCACGCCGAATATCGAGTCTGGGATCGTGGCGACAGATAACCCCCCGAGTCCACCCGTGTGCCCGATCGAGGGGGCGGGGACCGACGCGGCAACGGCCGCGACCGATACGACGAACGAAATCAGCCCACCGTCCATTCTCAAACTCAACAATATCGACGGCATTCAGTCGATCCCGGCTGCACATACGGTCGGGAAGACGATCGCCGATCAACTTGTTGAACACGGAAGACACTGGAAGAGCTATCAAGAAAGCCTGCCGCCCGTCGGCGCCGACCGCGTCAACAACAGCGACGGGTTCTTTACCGATCCCCACAGCATCACTCCGCTGCCGCCCGCTGAGACCCAAAGCCTCATCAATCTGTACGCGGTTAAGCACAACCCGTTTGTCTACTTCCAGAGTGTCCAGGAAGGCGCTGATCCTGACGACAGCCTGCGAAATGTCGTCGGCTTCGAAGGATCTCACGGCTTGTTCGACGATCTCTCACGAGGAGAGATGCCGGACTTTGCCTTCATCGCGCCAAATCAGTGCAACGATCAGCACGGCCGCGGCAACGCCGGTCCCGGGTGCGACTTCGATTTCTCCACCGACGGCACGCAGGCGGGCTTGAACCCCGGGCTCATCTATTTGGGTGATCTGGCGCTGAAAAATCTCGTTGGGGCCATTCACCGTTCCGATGCGTGGCGCGACGGAACGGCTGCAATCGTTGTCGTCTGGGATGAGAACGACTACAGTGGAGTGCCCAATGTGAACAAGGTGCTCGCCATCGTCGAGACAAATTACGGCGTGCACGGTGTCCATAGCACACGACGGTACACACACTTTTCGTTGCTGAAGTCGATCCAGGCCGGATTGGGGCTTCCATGCCTGAATCACACGTGCGACGCCACCGTGCCTCCCATGAATGATCTATTTGGCAGCGATCGCTGAACGATAGGAACCATTCCCGCGTCGGCCTTCTTCTGACCCCCGGCTCTGCCGCGCGAACACCAAACGCCGGACTGCGTCTCTAACGCAGTCCGGCGTTTTTGATCTATGTTCAATCAAAGGAGCTCGCATGCGCATAGGCATTGTCGGAGCCGGCATGATCGGATCGACCTTGGCGAAGCTGTGGGTCGATGCCGGGCACGAAGTGCGGCTGGCTTCACGTCATCCCGAGGATTTGCAGTCTATCGTTGCCGGCCTGGACAAGGGGGCGACCGCGGGAACGCCCGCTGAAGCGGCGGCAGTCGGCGAAGTGGTGATGCTGACGGTGCCGCTCCGGGCCGTTTCTGATCTCGCGCGTGATCTGGCGCCTGCACTTGCCGGCAAAATCGTTCTCGACACTGGAAACGCCTACGAGAAGCGTGACGGACTGGCGGCGCGCGAGGCGGCCAGGCACCCGCGGGGCACAGCGGGCTGGGCTGCTGAAATGTTCCCGGGAGCCCGATGGGTCAAGGCGTTCAATACGGTCAACTTCAAGACTCTCGCGAGCGAGGCGCATCGGGCCCCGGACCCGGTCGGCATCCCGTTGGCCGGCGATGACATCGAGGCGGTGGAGACCGCCGCCCGGCTGGTGCGCGACGCGGGCTTCGAGCCGGTGATCGTCGGTGCGCTCGCGCGCGGAAAGGAGTTTGAGCCGGATACACGGCCGTACAATACAGGCATGAGCGGGCGCGACCTGCGGCGCTTCTTTGGGGAGAACGGAGGACCTGAACGATGAGCACGCCACGCAAACCCGGCGCGGTTCGCGAGAGCGCCGCCGAGCAGTTGATGCGCGATCAGGAAGTCCTTCGCGCGAACAGGGAACTGACGGCCTATTTCAAGGGCCGGCGCACCGAACGCGAAGCGCGCGCGGCTCTGAAAATCATCAAGGCGTTCGTGCGCGACCGGGAGCGCCGCGATCCAAGGAGCCGCTCACCGCTGCCGGGTGCCCCTCTTGCGAATGTTGAAAATGCTGCGAATGCTGCGAAGACGCCGTCCAGGGAGACCGCGAAACGCAAGGCGGCGGATGATCGCGGCGAGCGGCCACGGCGGAAGCCGCGCCGCGAGCCTCGAGCCAAGCCGTCCAGGCGCGCGGCGGCGGCGATCGAGCCGCAGGTGCACGCCGAGCTCACGCAGCCGTCGGAATCAGACGAACGAACGCCCGAATAATCAGAATTGCACTTTCAATTGCAGCGCAATCATTCGCGGTGAGTTGTCGCCCCCCAACCCGACACCCAGCAGACCCGTCGGCGGTGACGTGGTCGAGACGAGTGCGCCAAAGCCGGTCTGGGTGCTCGGCTCGCCGGGAACGCCGGCGGTCGACGTCGGCAGCGCAAAATTCGCGCGATTGAACAGGTTGAACACCTGGATCTCGGCCCGAACGGTCGTCCGTCTCGAGCTGGCGATCCGTTTGGTTACGTAGATGTCGCTCCAGACGAACTGCGGTCCGCGGACCGTGTTGCGGCCGAGACTTCCAAACTGACACGTTGCGGGCGAGTCGCCGCCTCGACACGCGCCGGTGCTCGGATTGACGCTCGACATGAATGCGTCAGGACTCAGCCACTGGAGCGTGCCCGGTGCGGTGACGCCCGGAATCGGCGTCGTCGTATAAAGCGGCGCGCCGGGAACGAGACTCGCGAACTGCGGGCCGCCGCCGTTGATGATGCCGTTGCCGTTTGCCGTATATGGGGCGCTTTGCACAGTGAACGGCACGCCGGTGTGCCAGAAAAGCGTCTCTGACACCTGCCATCCGTTCACGAGGGCGGCCAGCCAGGGGCGCGTCGCATGCGCCGGCACCTCGTATGTGTATGACGCCGTGAGGTTGTGTCGGATGTCGTAGTCGGCGTTGCCAGAGTTTCTGGCGAGTTCGCCCGGCAAAGGCGACAGCAGAGCGCCAGCCGCGAACGGCAGGAAACCGCCGTTCGATACGGCGTCCTGTGAGTGACTCCACGTGTAGTTGACGATCCACGACGACCCGGCACTCGGGCGGCGCTGCAGCGTGAGTTGCAGGCCCTTGTAACGGCTGGTCGCATTCGACATGAACTGCGTCACGTCGCCAAAGCGGGGATCGGGCGGCTTCAGGTACGGATACGGCGCGAAGCATCCCTCGCAGACGGTTTGATAACCGTTGACGTGCATCTGATAGGTGAGGTCGTAGCCGTGCGTGCCGACATACTGCGCGCGGAGCGTCATTCGCGCGGGCAACTCGCGTTCGACGCCGGCGCTCCATTGCAGGTAATAGGGGACTGCGAGCCCGCCGGGCGGGAGCGCGGTCACCGACACTGGGGGCAGGCAGGTACTCGGATTCCCGAGCGCCGAGGCGCAGGAGAGCGCGCCGTTGTGGAAACCGGCGAGGAACGCCAGGTTGGCCGCGACGGTGGCATCCACCGCACTGTTCGGCACACTAGGCGCGATGGCGACGCCACCGGCCTGTCCCAGGAGGCCGCCCTGAAACGTATTGACGAACGGCGGGTTGGGCGCGAGCGCGTCAATCAGACTCCCGGCGGGCAGGAGATCGCCGAACACGCCGAACCCGGCACGGAGCAGCGTGCGGGGCTGCACCTGCCACGCGATGGAGGTGCGCGGCTGCCATATCGCGCCCAGACGCGCGTTGAGCATGTGCGACTGACTCGTCACCATCACCCGGTCGATCGGCTGATTGACATCGTGGCTGATCCGGTCGAAGGGCGCGTTCAGGCGTGCGAGCGTTGACGAGGGGCTCGACGGGTTCGATATCCACGCCGTGCGGAGACCGATTGTCCACGTCGCGCGGTCCGACAGTTTGATCGAGTCCTGCGCGAACATATCGATGTTGTTGACGCGAAAGGCCGTGACGGAAGCCGCGGGAAACGAGTGCGTCGCCGTCGACGCCACGCCGTGAACGAATTGCGGCAACGTCGTGTAGGTGACGATCGGCGTCGTGCCGGCTCCGAAATCGTAGTTGTCAAAGCGCAGCCACCGGATGCTCTCGCCGAAACGCCATTCGTGCCGCGCGTGCGTCCAGGTCAGATCGTCGTTGACGTGGAACCGTGCGGCCGTCCGTCCTTGCGGCCACAAGTAGTCGAGTCCCCCCAGCGCGGTAAACGGTACGTTCGGCCCTTGCCCTTGCAGCACGATCGGCGACGCCGCCAATGTCGCGGCCAGATTAGGCGGCGCGAACACACTCGAATACCACGAGAACGACGGGTTGAAGTGGTTCACGAGATGGTCGCTGAAGATGTGCGTAAGTCCGGAGACGAGCGAGTACAGCGGTTGCGGTGACGTCGAGTTGAAAAGCGGATTAATCGGATCGGTGTAGGCCGCCTGGAGGCCGGTGTCGGCCTGGAACCGATACCACACGAGGTTGTTCGCGTTGATGTTGTGATCGACGCGCAGCGTGAATACCTGCTCGTGGTCGGGGCTGCTCAGCGTCACGTTCTGTCGATTGGCGCACCCGTCTCCGTTGGGCACGGCGCCCGCCGCGAGATCGCCATCGGCGGTCAGCGGACAACCCAGGACCGGCAAGGGCTGTCCCGCCGTGCTGCGATAGAGCGAAAACAGCTGTTTATAAAATGGCACGAGTTGCGGCGCCGCGGGATACGTCGTGCCCGAGATCACGTCCGCGCCTCCGCGAGGAAGCTCGTCGAGCACGTACCGCTGAAACGCGGCCGTTGGCACGGTGACGGTGGTCGCGATCGGCACCCGGATCCGGACCTGCTCGAAGTCCGCGAAGAAGAACAGCTTGCTCTGCCGCACCGGCCCGCCGAGACTCCCGCCGTAGTGTACGACCCGGGTATCCGGCTTCTGACCGCCCGCCAGCTTCGTGAAGTAGTTGGCCGCATTCAACGCCTTGCCGTTCCACAAGCCGTACGCGTTGCCGTGGAAGGCGTTCGTCCCGGACTTCGTGACGTAGTTGACTTGCGACGCGGCGTACCGTCCCTGGTCCACGCGATATGACGTGGTGTTGACCGTCACCTCTTCCACCGAATTCATCCCGAGCACCAGGTTCGTCGACAATCCGCTGTTCAGATTCGTCAACGGGTCGTTGGTCTCGAGCCCGTCGACGATGAAGCCGTTGGAGGTGCCCGGCAGGCCATTGACCTGGAAATTGCCGAACCCGCTCGGGCCGCCGACGAAATCGTTGCCCGAGCCCGCGGTGTTCATCAGGGCGCCCGCCGCCAGTTGCGCCGGGAACGTGAGGTCGCCGCCCGGATTCGGCAGGCTCTCGATCGCAGCGAGCGCGAAGGTCGTCATCGTGTTGGGATTACCGGTGTTCAGGACTGGGGGCTCTCCGGACACAGTCACGGATGCGGTAAGGCCCGCGATAGGCAGGGTCAGGGTGATGGTTTCGGTGCGGCCCAGGGGAACGGTGACGGATTGCTGAACGCGCTCAAAGGCAGGTGCCTCGGCTTCAACGCGGTAGAGGCCCGGCTGCACCTGGGGGAACGAAAAGTGACCCTCGGCGTCCGAACGCACCGCGCGGTGAAAGCCCGTGCCGACGTGGACGACCGTGACAGTGGCACCGTTGATGGCACCCCCGCTGGGATCGACGATCTGGCCGCCGAGTCCGCCCGTGGTTTCGCTCTGCGCAGAGACGACGACGGAAAACCCTGCGCTCAGTGCGCTCGCGGTGAGGAACAGGACCGTCCAGCGCCAGAGTTCTCCGATTTTTTCTTGCCCGCAGCGCAGGGCCATGTCATGTGACAGATACTCGTGGGCCTTCAAACCACCAGCTATGTTAATCGAACTCCGTCGCGTCAGAGGCGGGCGAGGTAGGACACCTTGAAGAAAAATGAACGCACGGTCGTGCGATACGTGTTGGTGTCGCCGCTCTCGAAGAGCGTTCCGTAGCCGGCGTAGGCCAGCGTGCCCGGAGACAACTCATACGAAGCCAGGAAATCGCCCAGAACGCGCCGTTGTGACGAGTCGAACTGCGTGATCGCGCGAAGGAAGAAGTGCGGCGTGAACTGGTAGGCGTTTCGCAGATTGACAATGTGGACCCGATACACGTTGTCCCCTGAGCTGCGCCGGTTGAACGTCACAAAATCGTACGAGAGGTTGTGGTTCAGCTTCGCGTTGGGTTGGAACCCCACGGTGACGTTCGCCGTTTTTTTGTCCCCTTGAAACGGTTGCGTAGGATCGTAAAACGTCGCCGGACCCGCGGAAAACGAGTCGCTGAGGCTCAGCCATCGAGTGAGCTGAATGTTGCCGCTCGCCGAGGCCTGGCCGATCTGAAACCTCCGGCCCGCGAACGTCTCATGTCCGCGTGCGTAGTCGAGCCGGATGAAGGCGGCTTTCGTGAAATAGAACCGGATGCCGGGAAGCGCGTAGCTCTCTCCGCCCCCCTGTACTCGATCTTTTGCCCCGGAAATCCAGAAAAATGGCGCGATGCGCTTGATCCAGCCGTAGCGTGAAGGCGTCGGGTAGAAGCTCACCTCCTGGTACTCCCACATGCGCGTGAAGCCCACGCGGTTGAGGAACGCCGTGTCCATCTGAAAGCCCCGGTCGTAGTGCTCGACCTGTCCCGAGAAGTTAAAACGCAGGGTGCTGTACTGGTAAGTACCCTGCGAGGCGACACCGTGCGTTGATGGGCCGTCGAGCGATCTCGAATACGACGACAGCAGCGAACCGTTCCAGGTGAAGTGGTCTCCGTCCCTGAACGCGGCATCCCCGCCGATCACGCGGTTGTGCTCGGCGCCGTGCTCGGTGTCGGTGACGAGCGCGCCGATGTATTGGCCCTTGCCGAAATTCAGCACTTCGCGGCCGATGGTGAAGAGTCTCTGGCGGCCGTCACCAGGAGACCGGTCGCCCGCCGACAAAACCGCGAACGATTGCCGGCCGGCCGTTCCTGTCATCTTCAGCCCCGCGCTGGGATCGACGATCCTCCGCGTGTGCACCGCCGTTCGCATGCTCGAGTCGCCGCCGGTGCCCGCGAGATTGAACAGGCCGAGTCCTTCCATGAAGAACGGGCGCTTTTCGCTGAAGAACACCGGGTAGCGGTTGTTGACCTCAACCTGGTAAGCATCGCTTTCGACCTGACTGAAATCGGGATTGCCCGTCGCCTCGAGCGTGACCGTCGATGTGACGCCGTACTTCAGACTCGCCCCGAGGTTGCCCGTCGACGTCCGGGGACTCCACGCCGTCTCCGTGGCGCGCGACTGCTTCGTCGAAAGGGTCGCGCTCGGAATCACCTCGAGCAGGCGCGGTTGGTGGAGCTCCTCGAAAATGAGCGGGACGTGCGTCTCGAACACCCACTTCCCGGGGAGAATTTCCGGCCACGCCCACGAGACGCCCATCCGGCTGAGCCGCCGCCAGAAAAGAATCCCCATCCGGACGTTGGCGCCGCTTCGAAACCGGATCGCCTCCAGCGGCAGACGGATTTCAACCGAGTAGCCGTCCGGGTCGACATGTCCGGCGCTCTGCCAGACCCAGTCAGGGGCGAAGTCCTCGCCGTTCGAGCCGCTGTTGATTGCATCCATCTGGATGCCGCTGGGATTGACGAACATGTGGTACGCGGCTTGGCCGGCGCGGCTGGAGTCGAGGCTTAGCCCCACCCAATCGTCGTTGAACGCGTCGTCCCTGCGGCTGATGTTCGTACGAATTCTGTCCGGCTGCGTGTCGAAGCACTTGAAGGCGAAATAGATCGCGTGATCGTCATACGCCACCCACACCTTGGTCTGCTCGCTGGCGCGCTGTCCCCTCATGGGGTTGTACGACACCCATGTATCGAGCGGGAGCGGCGCCCCCGACCACGCATCATCGTCCAGGACACCGTCGATCCTCGGCGGCACATCGACGCGCCGGGCGCGTAGCTCAGGAGGATTCGGTTGCGCGAATGTCGAGGCTGGAGCCCCCACCGTCGCAAGGGCAGTCGTGGCTAGACCGATGGCCAGCCAGAGCACGTGGGAGCGCGGCCGATTTGGCATGGGAGTTAGACGGAGAAACTCTCGAAAAAGTTGCCCGGCCGTGCGCGGCCAGACCGAGCACCCGCAGCCTCACCTCGACCAAATCGACAAATCCGCATGCTTGCATCGCGGACAGGTGACGCGTGTGGGGAGCGGAATCAGGTGCAAGTCTGGGTTCGATGCGGATGCAGGAATGGCAGCTGGCCGCCGGGAGAGGCTATGGGTCACCGGCCGAACCCCACGGCCTCTCCCTCGCGTGTGAATCAATCGTCAGCGCCGCCATGTTTCGCGCGCGTTAGGCTGGAATTGATTGTTTCGATTCCAGGTGTTTTGATTCCAGTTCTGATTCCAGGTGTTCTGCGGATACGTGTTCCGGTATCCGTTGTTCACGTTGTACTGCGTTGTTCTGCGAGCGTCCGCCACTCCCTGCGCGTACCCGTTTTGATAAGCAGCGTATCCCGGTGCGTAAACAGGCCGGCGGCTCTGCTGCGGCACGTACTGGTTTCGGTACGGCCCGCCGCCCGAAAGACCCGCGATGACCCTTTGCACAATCTGAGCAACGGCCGGAGTGTTGCGAATGTTCAGCGTCTGCGCGTTCGCGACCGCGGGGACGATGAGTGTGAGTATGGCGAGAACTGCTAAGGTGCGTTTCATGGTGACCCTCCTATTTGAACCGACGATCTAACTTGAGCAGGATCGGTGCCAAGGCGGGGCCGCCTAACGCCCCGTCGCCCTCGTCTTGTGTCGTCGGTTGGCTACGGTTTCGTCGTCCCGAAGGGACGACCGGCGGGCTGGCGGTCACAGATCTGCCATAACTGCTGACAGTTGCAGAGGGCACTCGATCAGCGGTATCAATGGCGGACGAGATGAAACTCCGTACCAAGCTTCTGCTCGGATATCTCGCCTTCGTGCTGGCGCTCGGCATCCTCGGGGCGTGGAGCGCTCAGACGCTGCGGAGTATGAGCAGCGTCGCCGGCCGGATCATTGCTGAAAACTACGATTCGGTCATCGCGGCGGAAACCATGAAAGAGAGCCTCGAACGGCTCGACTCGGCGGCTCTCTTCGAGCTCATCGGTCAGCACGAGCGCGCCCTCGCGCAAGCCACAGAACACCGGGCCCGCTTCAACGCGGCATTCGAAAAAGCGCAGGGTAACATCACCGAGGTCGGCGAGGCGGACGTGATTGCGGCAATCAGGCGCGGCCGTGACGACTACTTTCAACGGCTCGACGAATTCCTGCATGCGTCGGGCATCCGCTCTGCCGAGTACTTTCAACTGCTCGAGCCGCGTTTCGGCGCCGTCAAAGCTGACTGCGATCGCCTGTTACACCTGAATCAGGAGGCGATGCGCCGGAAGGCTGACGAAGCGGCGCGGACCGCGCAGCGCTGGTTCCTCTACACGCTGGCCCTGACGACGGCGCTCGTCGTGATCGGGATCGCTGGAGCCCTGCGCTTGTCGAACAGCATTCTCGCTCCGGTGCGGCAGTTGACGGCAGCGATCACTCGCGTCGCCGGGGGAGACCTCGACGCGGTTGTCCACGTCAAATCGGGTGATGAGATAGGCCAGCTGGCCGACGGGTTCAATCGGATGGCCGAGCGGATTCGCGAGCTGCGGCGCTCGGATCTGGGCAAGCTTCTCGTCGCGCAGCAGACCACGGAGGCCGCCATCGACTCGCTGTACGACCCGGTGATCGTCACCGATAGCGACGGCCGCGTGACGCGAACCAACACCGCCGCCGAACGATTGTTTGGCCCGCGAGAGGCGACCGTGGGGAAGCCCATCGATCAGGTGGCGCGCGACATCCGCGTCGCACAGGCCGTTACCGATGTGCTGCGGTCGGAGCGGCCGGTGGCGTCAGAGAGCGCCGGAGCCGTCTTGCCCTGGGCCGTGGATGGCGCCCAGCGCGCGTTCCGCGTGCGGTCGACGCCGATGCGCGACGCCGAGGATCACCTCGTCGGTGCGGTGACGCTCCTTCAAGATATCACCCACCTCAGCGAGATTAGCCGGCTCAAGTCAGAGTTCATCGCCGCTGCCTCGCATGAATTGCGAACGCCGCTCACCAGTCTCCAGCTGGGCATTCATCTGCTCTTGGAGGGTTCGCTCGGATCGATGACCGAACGGCAGCAGCGAGTCGTCCAGGTGTGCCGCGATGATGCGACGCGGCTCGATCGCCTGATGCAGGAGCTCCTCGATCTGTCGAAAATTGAGTCTGGCGACACCGCACCGGTGCGTGCACCGGTGCCGGCGTCCACATTGGCTCACGACGCGGCCGAGTCGGTGCGCGTGCAGGCCGAAGCGCGTGGCGTGCGTCTGAACATCGATGCGCCGATCGACTTGCCCAACGTGTTTGCTGATCGTCAGCAGGTTCAGCGGGTCATCGTCAATCTGCTCACAAATGCCATTCGCGCCACCGTCGCCGGCGGCACGATCACCGTGTCCGGAAAGCCGCGGGATGGCGAGGTCGTATTCTCCGTGAGCGATACGGGCGCCGGTATTCCGCGCGAGTACTTGTCTAGAATCTTCGAGCCGTTCGTGCAAGTACCGAACGCCTCGCCGGGGGGGTCCGGCCTCGGCCTCACCATCGCGCGGAGAATCGTCGAGGCACACGGTGGCCGTCTGACGGTTCAATCCGAACCCGGCCGCGGGTCGACGTTTACGTTTGTGGTTCCGGTCGGCACAAGTTTGCCCGGCGGCAATGAACACGTCGCCGGCACGGCGACCGGACGATCGGAGGTCCCGTCATGAAAGTACTCATTATCGACGACGAGCCACACATTCGCGAGATGATGAGCCTGACGCTCGAGGCGGCAGGCTATGAGGTCGGCGAAGCCGCCGATGGCGAGGAAGGGCTGGTGCAATTCGGCGACGGAGACGCGTACGACGTCGTGCTCCTCGATCAGAGGATGCCCGGCATCGACGGCCTCGAGACGTTGAGACGATTGCTGGCGCGCACACCCGATGCGCGCATCGTCATGGTGACTGCATATGCGTCGGTCGAGCTGGCCGTCGAGGCAATGCGGCTCGGCGCGACCAACTTCCTGCGGAAACCGATGACGCCCGAAGCGCTGCGAGGCGCCGTCGCTGGTGCGCTGGCCGAACGCCCGTTCCGGCGCGAGCGCCGAACGTCTTCCACCGAACTGGAGAAGCCTGCAATTGAGGCCGTCACGCTGAATGGCTTCAGATTTGTGGCGGCTCCGGCCCCGACCGATGCGACGAACGGTGAACATACGTTCCGTGTCAGGCATTTCGGCGCCGGGACCGAATCGACGGTGACGGTGTCGATCGATCCGGAAGCCATCGCACGAGTCGAGCGGCTGACGGGTCGAGTGCTGCACCCGAACGGCGCCTTCTGGAGGGAACAGGCCGAACAACTCCTGGCCGAGTTCTTGTGGAGTCAAGGCCGCATGCCTGAGAACGGGCGTTTGATCGTTCAGGACGTCACGCGCGACGATCTTGACGTGGCGGCCGTCTGGCAGTTTGACTGATGAAGGCCGCCTGCCGTCCCAGTTTGATGGATGTGTCGAAGAGCACACACGACCTGGGCTCGTAGACACTACTCTTTAGCAAGCCCCTCTTTTCGACGTCCACTCTTGAAGCGACGGCACCGGTATCTGCGCGTCCGCTCTCGTCGGTCATCCCACTGCATCCGGAGGCAACGTTGTCCTTTTTGACCGACAGATTCAGCGAGTACGAGCTGCTCCCAATCGTGCTGCCAATCTATGTTTACGTCAGCCTCGTCGGCTACCCGATCCTGCAGACCCTGGCCATCCTCCGGATGCGCGGCTGGTGGAGAGGCGCTGCGCTGGTCCCGCTGGTCTTGATGCTCGCGGTGCCGGGCGCCGCTGCAGTGGCATACGCCCGGGGCTCGACGCTGTGGTGGATGGCTTTCACATGGCTCGCTGCAATCGGTCCAATTGCCTTCACATACCTGGTGGCGCTTTGGTTGGCATACTCGTGGCGGCGACGCCTCGTCCAGGCTGTACGAGCATCTTGAACAGCTCGACAAGGCCGAGAAGCTGTACAGGAGCAATGCCGCACGTTATCCAGCGAGCGTATCTGCGTTGCTGCAACCTGCGACTACCGCGATGGCCAGCAAACCCGTCCGCGGCGTGATCGTCAACAGCGATAATCGCGACATCATCAAGGCCGGATTCCAGGCCGGCGACATCATCATCGGCCTCCGCGGCTACACCGTTGACAACCTACGCGCACTGCGATTTCTCCGAGTCGCCCGTCGATCCGATCATGATGATGATCAGCGTGGCGCAAGCGGAAAGAACGCCTTCGGGATTAAGCGATCTTCATGGAACGCCGGCCCGGCCAGATACGCGTAGGCGCTCGATCAGCTTGTCGCGCGCGGCCGACAGGACGCCGCCAAGAACCATCTCAACGGCACCCCGAACCACGGCATCGCGTTGCCGTTCCCACATGAATTCCCACCGGCTCGTTTGATCGAGGAACTCGGGCTTGAAAACGAAACCGTAGAGAGCAGGGGCGAGGGTGATGAGGCCCCCGATGACCTCCCAAAGCCCGAGCAACGTCAACGCCAGCATTGTGAGGCCTTTGGCCGTGATCGCTATCTTGAGCGGCGGTCCCTCCGGAATGAACCTCTGGACTATCGGACTGGGGTCGCGCAACAGAAATGCACCGACCCCCGCATACAGGACGACGTTCAGAATGTAGGTTACTTGTTGGACGCGGACTGCCGTTTGCGGGAAGTCGGGGCTGGCGGCGATTGAGAAGAGACCGATATTTGGAATCGTCGCGAGCGCGCTGAACAGCAGCGTCACACCGTAAATCCTCAGTGCGACGTCGGCAATGTTTCGAATGGTCACTGCCGCGGTGTAGACCCAAAGTACGGTCGCATCTTTTCAATCGCCTCGGGTTGAGACGCAACTGAGCCCAAATAGTCTCTTACCACTCGCTCTGAGAAATTCTGGAGCAGTCGATCGATGCAAGTCTCCGCGGCCAGGCTGCCGTCACGGGCCCCCCCGGAAGCCGCTGGCGTGCCGCCGGCGACGAATGGACAGCGCGCTTTCAAATCAGCTGCTCGGACCGCAATGCAGTTGTACCAGAATGACTGGTAGGCCTGCCGGTACTCCTCCGGAATGGTTACCTGAAATTTCATTCTTGGGCCCTGCTCGGTGCACGAACACGTGACAAGGACGAGAACAACAGTGACGCCGGCGTTCATGGCCTCGGATACAGCCGAACAGTCGACTGGCGTTCGTTCCAGGACACGGCGGCGATGACGGCGTTGCCGATTGCGAGCTGCTCGAGACGCTCGCCCGTGCGTGCGGGAATACGCACCGCTTCGCGCGTCGCCGCCCGCACGAGCACCGGTGCCCGGTTCCACCACCCGGCCACCCAGCCACGATCGCCCTCACCGTGAAGAGTGACACGCCCGGCGATCGACGCCAGAGCCGTCAGTCGCCGCGCTCTCGGTTCGACGTTGAAGAATCGCGTGGTAGTGCCGTCAAAGGCGGCACAGGTCGCTGGCTCGTCCATCAACACACTGCCGCGACAACTCAGGTCGGTGCGGGAGGTGGCGAACACTGACCGTGCGCTGTCGTCCACGCGCCAAAGCCTTGGCTCCGTACGGGACCCTGGCCGGAGGAACGGTACCCACGTCGAGAGTGGCTCGCTCTCGATGAGCGAATGAAGACGATGGTTTTCGAGCGCGAACACAACGCCGCCAGAGACGCCGAGAGCGTCCAGATCGTCTGAGTCTGCGGGAGATTGCCACTCGGCCTGCCGCACGGTGTCGTCGCCCAGATGCCCCTCGGCGCTGACGATCTTTCCGGCGGCATTCCAGCCGAGAAGCCGCCACTGTTCGGACGAGCGGTCGATCGCCAGATCAGCCCACCACAGCGGCACGCTCAGCGACCAGACGTCGTGATCGCCGGCGTCGAGATTCACGAGACGCAGGACCGAGGCGTGTGGTTGCCGCTCGAGCAGCAGCAGGCGGCCCTCCTCCACGAACACGGCGTCGTCCGCCATGAAATCCGCCAGTGGCCGGCCTGCGAGACCGGCATGAATCGTCCTCAGATCGCTGGCGTCCTCCGAGCCGAGCGCCACGTACCGCCCCTTCGGCGAAAGGCAGAGAAATGAAGACTCGAACTCAACCGGGAATTCCATCAGCGGCGAAGCCGTGAGCGTACTCATAGCGACCGCCCTGGCCGATGCGACAAACGGATCGTGGGCAATTCGATCGGCGAAGCTCGCCGATCCGAGAAACCCGGAGAACAATCCGGCGAGCGCCACCGGCACCGAGGCCCAGCGCGCCGCGCGCGGGCGTGCGAAGGCAAGCGCTCCGGCACATGCCAGCGCGAGGACGGTCACCGCCGGCCACTCGCGGACGCTCCGGATGACGTCACCTTCAGAGATCGCGACCGCCGCCCAGGCCAATGCCGTCGAGGCTGCCAACACGACGAGCAGCTTCCGGAGGGCCGGGCGAGCCGGGTCGTGCCGGTTCGCGAAGGCCGCGCCGATCAAAAGCACGCCGCAAACAAGCAGCGCCAGCGCGAGCCAGGCTTCCGAGTCGCCGTTGGCTGACAATGCATGATCGCGCCACGTGAGCGCTGCCGCCGCCAGAGCCGAGACTCCAGCCGCCGCCGCGAGTTGGGAGGCTGGCTGTGCCATCGCGAGTAAGCCCACGATCAAGATCGAGTACTGGCCGATGCAGATTGCTGCGGCGATCGCCAGCCACGCGAGCAGGCGGACCGAGCTCAACGGCACTGCGGACGGCTCGGCCGCCTTGCCCAGGCGCACGTCGACGATGTCCAGAATCGCCTGCGCGCGCGCGACGTCGCCGGGTTGCAGAGAGAGCTCCCACCGCCGCTTCCCGGCATCGACGGCGACAAGGCGCGGCGTGCCGGAAGTCCGCGCGGCAATGCGCAGCTCCGACAGTTGGCCGTAGTTGATCGCGTGGGTCGCCGAGCCGCGTTCGTTCCACTCCAACCGCTCATCGTGAAACGAGATCGACTCCGTCGTTCCCGCTCCGGTGAACGTGGCGGCTTCGCCGAGGGATGCCGGCGCAGTACCTGAGGCGGCGCGGATGGCCTGGATCCGGCGTGCCAGGCTCGGATGTGTCGCGCGCCGCTCGAGTTCCGTATCCCACCGCCGTGGTAGACGGGCAAACGCGTGCAGCTTGATCAACGCGCGGATGAGCGCCTCACCGTCGCCGGTGAGTGCAACCGCGCGCAGATCGCTCGAGGTCTCATGTTTCTGCCGGTGCCGCAGGCGTGACAGCATCGCCGCCATCAACGCGGCCGGCCAGATCACAAGAGCCGCTGTCATTGCCTGCGGAAGCGTCAGCCGAAGCACGGGGGACAGCAGCGCGCCGGCGACGATGAGTGTGTAGGTGATGGCGTTGATCTTTCGGAGACGCCTCTTGTTGTAGTACTCGAGGTGCGCCAGCTCGTGCGCCAGGATCGCCGTCGTTTCGTCGTCGTCGAAACGCGCGATCACCGTGTCGGTGACGACAACGGCGGGGCGGTGGATCGATGGAAGCGCCACCGCATTGGCAAACATGCCGCCACCGAGGGGGACCTGCTCGAGTTTGACGTCGGACAACCCGCAATCCTTGACCAGTTGCGTGAATCTCGAGACGAGCACCGGCGTGTCCACCGGTTTGGTGCGAAGTACGATTCTGAGGATTCTCGAGTACCACGCGCTCCACAAGACGGCGATCGCGCCCAGCGCGCCTGCGACGATCCAATCCCGCGATCCCGCAAGCATCGCCAGCGTCGGCAATAGGGCGATCAGAATCCAAAAGCCGAAGATGGCAACAATCAGGCGACCAGAGAATGAAAGGTATGCGAACAGGCTCCAGGTCTCGTTGTAGAGCGCCTTTCTGAGCGGATAGGCCGCTGCCGTTCGCGCCACCACCAGCAGCGGCAGCGCCCAAGCGAGGCGGTCCGGGGCCGTGGCCGCCAGGAGTCCGAATGAAAAGCCGAGGACGACGCCTTTGCGGACTCGATTGGCGAGAAGGCGCTCCGGCAATGCCGGATCATCCAGATGGCGAGATATAGCGCGGCCCCACCACATCGCCAGCGCGGCGGGCAGAAGTGCGATGAGAATCGTGAAGGCCGGGTGCAGACTCTCAGCCAGCGGATCGTCTTTCGGTCCGAAACACTCCCGGCGATAGGCCCCTGGGAACTAGCGCTTCAAGGCAATGGCGATCGTTTCGAGTGGCAACACAAGCTTGAGCGGATCATCGAGCAGACGCAAGGCACCGAACCGTTCGTACCAGATCGCAGCGCGCTCGTCCTTCGCGTCGATCCCGAGCGCGACCCCCCCGACATCCTGGGCGACCCTCAGCGCTCGTTCGCCGGCCGCCAGCAGCAGATCTCCGCCCAATCCTTGGCCCTGAATTACGGCCGACACCGCGAGACGGCCGAGACGGAAGACCGGTACGTCGTACCGCCCGAGTCCCTTTGCTAACGCAGGCGGAACGTCGGTAAAGGCAATCGCACCAGGACTGATTGTGTAATAGCCCAGCACAACAGTCGGCGCCTGGGGCGAGACTGCGACGAAGGTCTTCGCTCCGCCGCTCGCGTGGTTTTGTCTGGCATAGCGTTGCAGGTATTCGTTGAGCGCCGGGACACCGCAATCGAAATCAGACCGATTGTGATGCCGGGTCAGCGCCTGCTCCCGCCACTCGAGCGCTCGGCTCACCGCCGATGTCGCCGACGTTTCGCGGCGGCGCGCAGAGCAGCGGTCGGCTTCGGTGGATGTTCAAGCAGGTCCAACACGCGGGCGCTGTCACGAGCCGATAGCGTGATGCGTTCATGCCGCGCTACGATCTCCTGGGCTGCAGGCAGGGCGTTCCGCATCACGAAAGTCGTCAGATCCAGGCGTTCATAGGCCGCCGCCGCCGCGAGCACGCGCTTCTCCTCGCGGGAAGCGCGGAGCTCGATCCGATCGTCACGCGTGCTTGCTGGTATAGCCACAGTCATTTTCTCCATCACGAGCATAGCGTACGGACGGCGTACGGACAAGGCAACTGCCCGGGAGGCCTATGCTTCCAGCCGATGCTGGCGTGTTGATCGGCGCTCTGCTTGGAACGTTCAGGATGCTGGTTCGAGCGTCAACGGGCGCGCGCCGGCCTGAACTGTGGACCGCGGGAGGTCCAGCGTGAAAACGCAGCCCTCCCCGGGCAGGTTGCGCGCATACAGCCGGCCACCGTTTGCTTCGGCGCCCCATCGGCTGAACGCGAGCCCAATGCCCAGGCCCGTTCGATCGGCCCCTCGCTGCTCGAACGGTCGGAACAGGTCGTTGACGTCCCTTCCCGGAAGGCCCCCGCATTCGTCGCGGATCTCGATGAGCACACGATCGGCGCCGGCGTCGACTCTTAACGTCACGGTACTGTGGGGCCGGGTGAACTTGATCGCGTTCTGCAGGAGATTTCCGACCACTGCCGCGAGAATTTGCCCATCGGCCTCGATCGCGAGCTCATCCTGTACCGGCGGTACGATCAGTTTGATGCCGCGGGCGTTTGCCGCCAAGGTAGCAGCGGCTCCGGCCTCCGCGATGAATTCGGAAACCACGATCCGCCCCCTGTTCGTCACGCCGTGTGCCGAACGGACTTCCTCGAGGGAGCGAGAGATGAGTTCCCGCAGTCCCGTGAGACTTCGATCGAGGACCGCGCCGGTGTTTCCCGCGGAGCCAACCTGTCCGGTCTTCAGAACTTCGAACGCGACGATCGCCGTGTTGACCAGGTTCCGCAATTCATGTACGAGGAAGCCCAGCCGCTCGTTGCCGCGCTCCGCTGCGTCGTCGAGGTGTGACTGCCGGCTTTCGCGCGCATACGTCGTGACGGCCCCCGCGATCGCGTCGTCAAGGCATCGGTTCAGCGTGCGATAGTCTTCGATGCTGAACGGCGCGTTCGTTTCCGCAGCCAGCTCGGTAATGGTCTGACAGACGTCGCCATAATCGTGAACGACCTGCGACACGGTGAACCCTTGGAGGAGGAGGTCGTGTCCATGATGGCCGGCGCTCCGGTCGATCTCTACAGTGCCCCTCTCACCCGAGCGCAGCGCCTCGACCAGCTGATCGAGGAACAACGGGACTCCGTGGTTGATCTCCGCCTCGCTCGGTGCCGGAATCGATCTCTTGGCGACTTTCGCTCGACAACGCCCGATGATCTCTTCGCGGTGGAGTGTGATGAACTCTTGCAGCATGGCTGGATTTTAGGAGCAAACAGCGTGCCCGTGAAACAAAAACGGTTGGTTGTAGTAGTTGTAGTAATTACAGACGGTTCGGCCGGTTGCGAGGTAATCTTTACGCCATCAACCTTGGCTACGTCTTCAGGAGGAAACTCATGCAACGCTTTGTCGTCGCGCTTGCGATCGTCGCGGCAGTTTGTCTGCCCGCTGGATTCGCCCTGCACGCCCAGGCCGGTGGGCCGTACAAGGTGCTCCAAACGGCCGTTGTCGGCGGTGTCGGCGGCTTTGACTACGTGTACGCGGACACCGCGGGGCGCCGGCTCTATATCCCGCGCGGCGCGGTCGCCGCGAGCGCGACCACGTCGGCGGTTCCAGGCCGCGTCACGGTCTTCGATCTCGATACCCTCAAACCGGTCGGCGAAGTCGCCAACACGAGAGGGAACGGCGCGGCTGTCGACCCCAAGTCAGGGCACGGCTTCGCCAGCAGCAAGCCCGTCGCGATGTGGGACACCAAAACGCTCGCGGTGATCAAGACGGTTGACGTGCAGGGCAGCCCCGACGGCATCCTCTTCGACTCGTTCAACGATCGGGTGTACGTGTTCAGCCATGCCGTGCCGCATACGACGGTCATCGATTCCAAGGACGGCTCCGTGATCGGTACGATCGATCTGGGTGGCGCGCCCGAGCAGGCCGTCGCTGACGGCAAAGGCCATGTGTACGTCGATGTGTCCGACAAGGCCAACGTTGCGGTCATTGACGCGAAAACGATGACGGTGACGGCCCATTACGACGTCGGCGATAAGTCCGGCCTCGCCGGTCTCGCCCTGGATGCCAAGAATCATGTGCTGTTCGTCGCCTGCCGCGCCCCGGCTCCGGGCGTGATGGTGATGCTCAACGCTGAGGACGGCAAGATCATCAGCACGCTTCCGCTCGCCGGCAGCTCCGACGGCGCCGTCTTCAACCCGAAGACGATGGAAGCCTTCAGCTCGACCGGAGTGGGCGACGGCACGCTGACGATCATCAAGGAAAAGAGCCCCACCAGCTTCGAGGTGGAGCAGAACCTTCCGACGCTCTCGGGAGCCAAGACGCTGACGCTTGACGCCAAGACCAGCCATGTCGTGCTGATCGGCGCCCAGTACCAGCCGCCTCCAGCGGCTGCCGCCGCTCCGCCGGCCGGAGGACGCGGCCCGACCCGCACGGTCGTGCCCGGTTCGTTCTCCATCGTTGTGGTGGGCAAGTAGCGAGCTTCAGGCAGGGCACTCTTCATTGGCCGGATGGTCAAGCCCGCCATCCGGCCGATGCGACAATTTGCGACAAAACACCGAGGGCCCTCTCATATACTCCACTTATCCTTCACAACCTCGTACCGCTTCCAGCCATACAGCTGCGTGGCGGTGCGCGCGGCGATCTGCACGAAAAGGAAAGGTCAGGGGTATGGCGGTAAACGCTCGGGGTGGTCTGCTCTCCGGAACGGTCGCTCTGGCGCCGCTGGTGGTGTGGGTCGTGCTTGTGGCGCTCGCGAGTGCGGCCGGCGCACAGAACCTCAGCTCAGGCAGCATCGATGGCATCGTCGCCGACGACACGGGCGGAGCACTGCCCGGGGTGACCGTCACGGTCAGCAGCCCGGCATTGCAGGTGCAGCAGCTCACCGAAACGTCGGATGCCGAGGGACGTTATCGCTTCCTCGATCTCCCGCGCGGCGCATATCAAATCAAATTCGAGCTGTCGGGATTTCAGCCGCTGATTCGTGCGGGATTGGAGCTGAGCGCGGGATTCAACGCCCGCGTGAATGTCAGCATGAAAATCGGGACGATGACCGAGACCGTGACCGTCAGCGGGATGAGCCCCGTCGTCGATCCGACGACCACTCGCGGCGGCCAGCTGATCAACTCCGAAATCCTCGTCAAGGACCTCCCGAGCAACAAGACCGTCGCCGATTTGATCCTCCTGACCCCCGGACTGACGAACTCGGCCGGTGAGAACCCGGGATCGCTCGGTCTGAACGGTCGTCCCCGCTTCAACAGTTATGGCCTCGCCAGCGGGAATACGAACACGACGATGATGGTGGATGGCTTCCAGATCATTGCGAACAACCCGCTTCCCGACGTCGGCGCCACCCAGGAAGTCGATGTGAAAACCTTCGGTAACGGCGCCGATGTGAAAGAGGTCGGCGTCGCGATGAACCTGATCATCAAGACCGGCGGCAACGATTTCAAGGGATCGATGTCCGAATCGTTCATGCGTTCCCCCTGGTCGAATCTCGACGATAAGCTGCGGGCTCGCGGTCTCGGAGTAGGTCCGCAGCAGAAGTATTACAACGATTCGGGCGCCGACCTCGGCGGCCGGATCCTGCCTGACAAGTTGTGGTTCTACGGGGCGTACAGAGATCGGCGCAGCAAAACCAGCCAGCCGGGCCTGGTGCGCAACGCGGGGCCTGACGGCAAGTATCTGACCGGCGATGAGCCCGCGGCGTTTCCGAAACTGGCCGCAACCAATATCACCGGCAAGCTTTCTTATCAGATCGGCCGGAAGTACCAGGCGAGCACCTACATCTCTCGAGACGAGACGACCAACCAGGCGGACATCCAGATCGCGCCCTTCGGTGCGGCGGTCGATTTCGCCCATACGCCGTGGGAGGCGACCAATCCCTTCGACTGGAAGCCCTACACCAGGAAGGTCGAGATCCGCGGAACGCCCTCCGCCAAGGTGCTCTTCGACGCGCAGTTTGGGAAATCAGGGTACAAGCTGTATTACGGCATCCAGCCCGAATCGGCGAGCACTCCGACGACCTACGATCGGACGACGCTCCTTCTGACCGGCGCGAACATTCCGCACATCAGCAACTTCAACTTCTGGATTCTGAACGCGAACATGACGATCGTCCCCGAGCACTTTCTTGGCGGCCATCACGAATTCAAGGTGGGATACTACCTCGGCCGGCGTGACAACGCCGGTGCGCGGCCGGTGAGCTCCGCCGGCGACTACGCGCTCATGTTCGATACCGTGAATGGCGTGCCCCATCAGCCGGTCGAGATCGAAACCAACAATGCGCCGGTGACGCCGGTCGATTGGGATGACACCTACTCGATGTTCCTGACCGATCAGTGGAGAATCGGGCAGCGCTTGACCTACAACCTCGGCCTCCGGTGGGACGGACAGCACTCCTTCGTGCCCGCGCAGTCGCGGCAGGCCGGCATGTTCGCGCCGGCGGCCACCTTCCCGAGGGTCGAAGTTGGAAAATGGAGCTCGCTCGGGCCGCGCGCGGCGATGGCGTGGGATGTGACGGGCAGCGGGCGGTCGCTGTTCAAGCTCACCTACGGGTGGTACAACCCCGAGGAGAGCCTGGCGGGCACCTACGATCAAAATGCGAGCTACGCGACCGACTACCTGTGGCATGACCTGAACGGCGACGGCAAGTACGAGCCGGGAGAAGTGAATCTGGATCCGAACGGACTCGACTTCCTCAGCACGACCGCGAGATCGAGCAACCTTCTGCCGGCAAAGAGTCTGAAGCTGTCGCACGTCCAGGAGGTGACGACCTCATTTGAGCGCGAGATTTCCGCCGGGACCGCCGTCCGGTTCCTGTTCCTCACGCGCCGCTTTGGAAACCAGGTCGCCACGATCAACGTGCTGCGGCCCTACAGCGCATTCAACATTCCGTTGACGCGCCAGGATCCCGGTCCGGATGGGATTGTCGGAACCGCCGATGATGGCGCGAAAGTCACGATCTGGGATTACGATCCCGCGTATCGCGGCGCGGCCTTTGTAGGCAATCAGATTGTCAATCGTCCCAAGGGGCGAGATGACGCCACCCAGAGCTACGAGGTCGCCGTCAACAAGCGGCTGTCCAGCCGCTGGTCGCTGACCTCGTCGTACTCGGCCACGCACAATCACACGTGGGCGGTCGCATTTCCACAGAGCCCGAACGACGACTATTTCCCGCTGGATACCACCTGGCACTGGGATTACAGGCTCAGCGGGAATTGGAACCTCCCCAAGGACGTTGTGATTGGAATCATTTCACAGACCCTCAGCGCGCCGAATGGAACCAGAACCTATGTCTTCCGCGCGGCGGATCCCCAGGGAGGTCCGTCGCTCAAACAACAGAGCACGGTGACCCTTCGTCTCGAACCAATCGGATCGCAGCATGAAAAGGCGTACACGCTGCTCAACCTGAGGCTCGGAAAGAAATTCCACACTCAGAAGACTCCGTGGCAATTGAGCGTCGACGTGCTCAACGTGGCGAATTCCAACGCCGTCAAGGCCGCCACGTATGTGTCCGGACCCGCGTTTGGGAAGGTCACCGATATCGCGCCGCCGCGCCAGATCAGAGCGGGACTACAGGTTGATTTCTAAGGACTGACTTTCTAACGACTGACTTTCTAACGACAAGGAGTTTCGTGATGTTGAAGCGAACCGCGCTCATCGTCTTCGCAGCGGCTCTGATGGCCGCCGCCGCATATACTCACGCGCAACAAGGAGCCGGGCAGCCCGGCAGGTCGGAGCCGGCGGCGCCCGCGCGGCAAGGCGGAGGCCGTCGAGGTCAGGGCCCCGGCGGCCCCGGCGGTGCGCCGGGCCGCGGCAGCGGACGGTCCGCGTACGAGCCGACCCTCTGGTTGCCCGACGATCAGTTTCTGCGCTGGCCGTTTTCCGATCCGCAGTATTTGAAGATCGACGGCTTCAAGATCAAAGGCTACATCAACGAGATCACGGCGATTTCGAGGAAGAGCCGCGACGATGGGAACCAGTACTGGGGCCGCATCGCGGGAACTCCGTACGACAAGATGACGGCCGACTGGGTCGCCGCTCAGTACAAGAGGCTCGGGCTCGAACAGATCGAGGTGCACGAATTCGTCATCCCGACCCAGTGGTTTCCCACATCCTGGGAAGTCAACGTCGCCGCCTCCGACAAGACAATTCCGATCAAAACGGCTTACCCGCTCTACGCGTCCGTGGGCACCAACAACGGGCAGATGGCCGAGTGGGACCCCGTCTGGGTCGGAACCGGCTTGCCGGCCGATTACATCGGCAGAGATGTCAGGGGCAAAGCGGTCATTATTTACGGCTTTCCCAATCCCGGCGGCCGCGAGAACACGGCAATGACCTTCGGAGCCGTGGCCACGGCCGATCAGGCGGGAGCGGCGGCGGTGTTCATCGTTCTCGGAACGCCCGGGAACGTGATGAACGAGCCCGCCGGCGGTCAGACGTCGGCGCCAGCCCGGGTTCCGGTGTTCATGATCGGCAATCAGGACGGCACGGCCATCCGGGAGATGATCGAGAAACAACAGGCCCCGAAGGTTCGCGCGCGTCTTCAGGTCGACATGAAGAACGGGTTGAAGAGCTACAACGTCTTCGCGGTGCTTCCGGGGATGACGGACGAAAACGTCGCGGTGATGGCGCACACCGATGCGTTCTTCGAGGGCGCGATGGACAACGCCTCCGGCGTGGCGACCAACGTGGCCCTCGCTGAATTCTTCGCCGGCATCCCCAAGGCGAACCGGAAGAGAAACATGTGGTTCTTCACCACCTCCGCGCATCACTCTCCGTCGGGAGATCAGGGCGGCATCGCCTGGATCCGGGCGACGAAGAAAGACATGCTCGACAAGACCGCCGTGCTCGTCAACTGCGAGCACACGGCGCAAGTCGCCACGTTTGTGATCGGCGGCTCGCTGATTGCCTCCAACACCGTGAGCGCCCGGCGCTGGTTTGTCGGCGGAAGCGACCAGCTCAAGGCGATTGTCGACAAAACATTCAAGCAGTACGGAATCGCGCTGTATTCGCGGCCGGAGCCACGGGCCGGAGGGGAGCTGGGCGGAATGCAGAGCGCCGCTCCGAGCTTCCATATCATCGATCACACCGTCTATCACACCGACCTCGACACGCTGCAGGCGGTTCCGGCATACGGCTTGGAGCAATCCGCCCGGGCATTCGCGAAAATCATCGATGAGGTGAACAAGCTGCCGCTGAACCTGCTGCGGGTGAATATTCCGAGCTGACGTTGCACGGGATGGTCGCACGATCAAGGGGAGGGACTGAAACATCCGTCGGCAATCAACCTGGATCACGTTCAGACGGTCGACCGGACGCGGCTCGTCGGGTACGTCGGCACCGTGGCTGCCGCTAAGATGCGGACCGTCTGTCAGGCGCTGGCGATTGCGACTGGCGGCGCGGACTGAACGACCACCGTGCTCCTGGTGGTACTACCCGTCCCCTTCAGACGGATCGTCGGAAGCCTTCGTGAGGAAAAACGGAAACGGAGGGACCTTTGAGGCGCGCGAGCGAGGCTTGGTCGTGCGTTCCCGCGCGATGGCTGTCCGTATCTGACGCGTGACCTTCGCCGCGTCGAATAGCGATCGCGCCGGCGCCCTCGGCGGCGTCCATTCCTCTGCCACGATGCCCCAGAGAAACTGGCTCTCTTCTTTGTTGAAGGCGCGGCGCAATTCCGCTTCGCCGTGTGCGCCGAGTTTCTCCAGGACGCGGTTTCCACGAGCGTTTCCGACTACGGCCCGCGCTTCAAGGCGGTGCACGCCCATCGTGTCGAACGCAAATTCTGCCACGAGCGCCGCAGCCTCTTGAAAGAGTCCTGTCGACCAGAAGGAGAAGCCCATCGCAAAGCCCCATTCCGCGACCTTGAATGTCGGTTCGAGCGCCCGCACCTGGAAGAGCCCGATGGCCTGTGTCAGCGCATTGGGGACGACGGCAAAGCAGACGCACGTTCCCGCTTCGCGTTGCCGATGTGCCCACTCGATGAAGCCCGAAAAGGCGGAAACAGAGGCAGGAGGCGGTGAAATGAACCGGCTGACCTGGGGATCGGTGAGGAGCTCAAACAGCGAGTCCACGTCTCCGGCCTCGACCTCGCGGACCGACAGATTCGAGCCGGTCAAGACTGGCAGTTGCTCCCACCACGCTGGTGCGTCGAGGTTGATCATATGGTTGGTACACCCCTAATAGAGCAAACACTGCGCCAAGGGCATGCGCCATCGCTAAGTTGGCTGTGGGCGGACAGTTAGTCGAACGGATCGTCGTTTGCCGGGACGGAAAACGGCCGATGTGAGCTCTTTTGCGGAACACGTCACTCAACTTGGTACATGACTTTGTCCGTGTTTGTCCGACACTGACGTCGACCACTTGTCCGAAACCATATCAACATCAACGTTCGAGCGCTTCGGAGATTTTCTCCGCGAGGGCGTCGGAGGTGAACGGTTTATTGAGGAACGCGATCCCGGGCTGAATGACCCCGCGCTGGACAATGGCCTCCTCTGTGTATCCGGACATGTAGACGACTCTGAGTGCTGGCCGTCGCTCGACGAGCTTCCTGGTCAACTCCGGTCCGCTCGCGCCCGGCATGACGACGTCGGTCAGCAGGACGTCGATGAGCGGATTTTCGTCGAAGAGTCGAAGCGCTTCGGCCGCGTTCGCGGCGGCCAGGACGGTGTAGCCGCGTCGCTGAAGAAGCCTTTTGGCCAGCTCGCGAAGGCCGTCCTGGTCCTCGACCACGAGGACCGTCTCTGTCCCGGTATTCGGCCGGGCTGGCGGCGCAGGCGCGTCCACGACCAGCTCTGCGCCGTCCGCGCGTGGAAAATAGATCTTGAACGCCGTGCCCTTGCCGAGTTCGCTGTAGACGCCGACGCTCCCGCCGCTTCGCATGACGATACCGTAGACGGTCGCCATACCGAGCCCCGTGCCTTTGCCCGGTTCCTTGGTCGTGAAGAACGGTTCGAACAGGCGAGCCTGCACCTGCGGCGTCATCCCCGTTCCCGTATCCGTGACGGTGATCCCGACGTAGCTTCCCGGCGTCACCGCCAGGTGAGCCTCGGCATAGTCCTCGTCGAGTTCGACATTGGCGGTCTCGATCGTCAATGTGCCGCCTCTGGGCATGGCGTCGCGCCCGTTTACCGCGAGGTTCATGACGATCTGCTCGACCTGCCCGCGATCGGCCATGACGAGCGGCAAGCCCCGCCGGAGGTTCAGCACGATCTTCACGTCTTCCCCGATGAGGCGTCCGAGCATCGCAAGCATGTCGGTCACGACCCCGTTCAGGTCCAGCAGCGTCGGGGCGATGATCTGCTTGCGGCTGAAGGCCAGTAACTGGAGCGTCAGCGCCGCGCCACGCTCGCCCGCCTTCTGAATTTCCGCAATGTCTGCCTGGCGCGGATCGGCCGGATCGCCGTCAACCAGCAACAGCTCACAGAGACCCAGAATCACGGCAAGCAGATTGTTGAAGTCGTGCGCCACGCCGCCGGCCAGGCGTCCGACCGCTTCCATTTTTTGCAGCTGCTGATTCTGCGCCTCCAGGGTCTGGCGCTCGGTCACGTCCAGGGAAATGCCGACTCCCCGCACCGGTTGGCGGTGCTCGCCTAGAAGGATTCGGCCGGCGCTGCTCAGCCACCGTACTGTGCCGTCAGGCCAGATCGATCGGCTCTGGAATGAGAAGTCGTCGCCAGACTTCATCGCCTTCTCGACCGTCTCGAGCACCGACTGCCGATCGTCAGGATGAATCCGCTCGACGAACGCCTCGAAGGTCCCTTCAAACGTGCCGGGCCGCAGGCCGTAGTGGGCTTCGACAATCTCGGACCATTGAACCAGACCCGTCGCGTAGTCCATGTCCCAGATCCCGACGTTTGCCGCCTGCAATGCAAACCGCATCCGTTCGTCCGTTGTTCGCAGGGCTTCAACCGCCGCCGCGCGCTCGGTCACGTCAGCGCCGGAACTGAACGAGCCGGTCACGCGCCCCGTTGCGTCCCGTACGACCGTGTTCCGCCACTCGATAAGTCGCTCCACGCCGGACCGGGTGACAATGGGGTTCTCATACACAGGAAGCTCTCCGCCAATGACGTCGCGGAATTTGCCCTTGACGGCGTCCCATATTCGCGCCGGAACACATGTTTCGAGCCAGTCGCGTCCCAGCAGCTCCTCGGCCGTCCACCCGAGTGTCGAGCAGGCGTAGCGGTTCACCAGCGTGATCCGCCCTGCCTCATCGAGCGCCAGCAGGATGACGCCGGCTGTGTCGAGGTATCGCTGCGCCCGATCTCGCTCTTGGCGCAGATCGGCCGTGCGCGAAGTGATCTCCTCTTCGAGCATTTGGCTGTAGTGGTCGTGATAGTCGCCATACGCCTTCAAACGCAGCAGGTTCCGCACCCGCGTGCACAGCTCGAGACGATCCACGGGTTTGGTGATGAAGTCCTCGGCTCCCGCGCTCAATCCGAACATCCGGGACTTGCGATCGTCGAGGGCCGTGACCATGATCACGGGGATATTCGAGGTCGCGCGGTCGCTCTTGATCTTCGCCGCCACCTGGTAGCCGTCTATCCCCGGCATCATGATGTCGAGCAGGATGAGGTCGGGCGGTTGCTCCGCCACCATCGCGAGCGCCTCCTCGCCGCTGGTCGCGGTCTGCAAAACAAGGCCTTCCGGCCCCAGCATCACTTCCAGCAACTGTCTGTTGTGGAGTTCGTCGTCCACGATCAGGACCCGTGCGGGATGGCCGGCGGTGTCAACGCTCGTTTTCATCTGCAAAAGCCTCCGGCGCGAGCATCGCCTCCAGCACCTGCCTGTTATGAAGGTCGTCGTCGACGATCAGCACATGCGCGGGACGGTCCGTCAATTCGGGAATCGGGTTCATCGTCGGTGCCTGACCGCAGCTATGGCGTCGGAGCCGCCAGGTGGGCGGAGATGACCGCCAGGAAGTCCTTGTAGGCGAGCGGCTTGGCAATATAGCCATCACACCCGGCAGCCCGGATGCGCTCCTCGTCGCCTTTCATCGCCAGAGCGGTGAGCGCGATCACCGGGATGGTGCGCGTGGCGTCCTCTCCCTTCAGGAGCCTCGTCGCCTCGAGGCCATCCATCCCGGGCAATTGGATGTCCATGAGAACAAGGTGTGGCTGCTCGTTCCGCGCCAGCGTCAGTCCGGCCTCGGCATCGGTCGCGTGAATCACGGTATGGCCCGCCGACTCCAGCAGGAAGATCGCCAGCGTCATGTTCGCGGGGTTGTCTTCGACAATCAGGACTTTGGCCATATCAGGCGGCCAACCGGCGCCTCGAGGTGGCCCGGCGTACTTCCGCTGTGAAGCGGTCATTGTCGAATCCTGGCTTTTCCATGATCGTCGACACGTACCCGTTCAGTTTCGCCCGGTCGTCGGCGGTGATCTGCTTGGCCGTGACCACCAGGATTGGAATGCGGGCTGTATCCGGCTGTCCCTTGAGCGCCTCCACCACATCGAAGCCGTTCACGTCCGGCATCATCAGATCGAGGACAATCAGGTCCGGCAGCTCCCGGCGCGCGATGTCGATGGCTTCCTGGCCGCCGAAGGCGCGATGTACCGTCTTGGCGAGGCCGAGAAAGCGGACGGCGATCAGCTCCACGGCAATCGGATCGTCATCGACCACCAGCACGTCGAGCGTTTCGCCCTGTGGGACAGGAAACAGACCTAGATCCACGAGCGAGTCGTACAGCTCTTGCCGGGAGATCGGCTTTTGCATGACAGCCGCGGCGCCGAGCGCGAAGCCCCGGTTACGATCCGCGACGATCGAAATGATCACGACCGGGATGCGCGCGAGTCCGGGCACCTGTTTGAGGCGCTCGAGGAATTCCCAGCCATCCATGTGCGGCAGCATGATGTCCAGGGTGATCAGCGACAACGGCTGCTGGACCGCCAGCACGAGCGCCGCTTCGGCGGAGGCCGCATGGAGCACCGTGAAGCCCTCCGCTTCGAGTTGCACACGGATGAGTTCCGCCGATTTGTAATCGTCTTCCACCACCAGGGCGGTTCGCGGACCTGCGGGCGCCTCGATCGCGGGCGCGGCTCTCACAGCCGTGAGCTCTTCCTCCGCCGCGTCCCGGAGCGGCAGCCAGACGGTGAAGCAGGAGCCGTCGCCGACGACGCTTTCCACCGCCACCGTCCCGCCGTGCAAGTCGATGAGAAGTTTCACCATCGCCAACCCGAGTCCCGTCCCCTCGAATTTTCGCGCGAGACCGCTGTCGATCTGGCTGAACGGCCGGAACAGTTGAGCCAGCCCCTCCTGCGAGATACCAATTCCGGTGTCGGTGACACTGATCTTGAGAAATTCGCTGAACGCGTTGTCGGCCAACGGGAAGCTCCGGCCCGTCTTGGAGTTGGAAAGACGGCCGACTTCAGCGCGCCCGACGCGGCTCGCCCGCAGCCTCACCTCGCCGCCCTCGCTGCTGAACTTGACCGCATTGGAAAGCAGGTTGTACAGGATCTGCTTTACCTTGCGCGGGTCGGCCTGAATTGATCCCAGGGCATCGGCGGCAGCCAGATCAAGATCCAAACGGATGTGGCGCGCCCCAGCTTTCTCCCGGATGATGGAGAGGCTGTTGACCAACAGCGGCGACAACGGCATCGACTCCAGGTCGAGCGTCATCTTGCCGGCCTCCACCTTGGAGAGGTCGAGGATGTCGTTGATGAGAGCGAGCAGATGCTTGCCGCTGCCGAAGATGTCTCTTATGAACCCGCGTTGTTTCTCGGTCATCTCGCCCATCAGCCCGTCCTTCAAGACCTCCGAAAAGCCGATGATGGCGTTCAGCGGCGTGCGCAGCTCGTGAGACATGTTGGCGAGGAATTCGGACTTCATCCGGCTCGCGTCCTCGAGCTCGAGGTTTTTCTGCTGCAGCTTCTGCTCGAAGCGCTTCAGCTCCGTCATGTCGCGCGCGGCGGCGAAGACGCCCTGCAGGCTCCGGTCGCGGTCGTGGAACGTGGTCGCGTTGTACGAGACGACGGTCTGCGTGCCGTCTCTGGCGCGCGCCGTGAGTTCGTAGTTTGTGACCTTGCCTTCGGCCAGTACCTGGTTGATCCCCGTCTCGGCTCGGACGGGATCGGTGAAGTAGTTCTTGAACGGCGCGCCGATGAGCTCGTCGCGTGTGCACCCGGTCAGCGTTTCGGTTTGTTTGTTGACGTCGGTGATGATGCCTCGCGGATCGCACGTCATGAGGGCGTCGATGTTGGATTCGATGAGCGAGCGCGTGTAGAAGTGCTGGTCGCGCAGCCGCTGGTCGAGCTTCTTCCGCTCCTCTTCGATCTGCTTCCGCGCGGTGTTGTCGGTCCCGATCAACAGGTATCCGATGATGGCGTTCTGTGCGTCGCGTAGCGCGGTGACCGAGACCACCGCCGGGAACCGGCTCCCGTCCTTTCGGAAGTAGGTCAGCTCGTAGATGTCTTCGATCCCGCGCGAGGCCTTGAACACCAGCGCCTCGAAGCCGGGCGTGATCGGCGTGCCGAGCTCGACGCTGAGCGCTTTGGCGCGCCCGATCACTTCCTGCGGATCGGAGATGTCGGCCGGCGTGATCTTGTTCATCACCTCGGCGGCCGTGTAGCCGAGCATCCGCTCGGCGCCGACGTTGAAGATCTGGATGACGCCTTTGGCGTCGGTGGCGATGCTCGAGAAGTTCGCGCTGTTGAAGATGGCGCTCTGCAGCGCCCCGGCCTTGAGCAGCGCCTCTTCCGCCTGCTTGCGCGCGGTGTTGTCGGTGCCAATCAGGAGATAGCCGATGATGGCGTTCTGTGCGTCGCGTAGCGCGGTGACCGAGACCACCGCCGGGAACCGGCTTCCGTCCTTTCGGAAGTAGGTCAGCTCGTAGATATCTTCGATCCCGCGCGAGGCCTTGAACACCAGCGCCTCGAAGCCGGGCGTAATCGGTGTTCCCAGCTCCACGCTGAGCGCTTTCGCGCGCAGGATCACTTCCTGCGGATCGGAGATGTCGGCCGGCGTGATCTTGTTCATCACCTCGGCGGCCGTGTAGCCGAGCATCCGCTCGGCGCCGACGTTGAAGATCTGGATGACGCCCTTGGCGTCGGTCGCGATGCTCGAGAAATTGGCGCTGTTGAAGATCGCGCTCTGCAGCGCCCCCGCCTTGAGCAGCGCCTCTTCGGCCTGCTTGCGCGCGGTGTTGTCGGTGCCAATCAACAAGTACCCGATGATGGCGTTCTGGGCGTCGCGCAGGGCCGTCACCGAGACCACCGCCGGGAAGCGGCTGCCATCTTTGCGGATGTACGTCAGCTCGTAGATATCTTCGATCCCGCGCGAGGCCTTGAAGACCAGTGCCTCGAAGCCTGGGGTAATCGGTGTGCCCAGTTCGAGGCTGAGCGCTTTGGCGCGCGCGACCACTTCCTGCGGATCGGAGATGTCGGCCGGCGTGATCTTGTTCATCACCTCGGCGGCCGTGTAGCCGAGCATCCGCTCGGCGCCGACGTTGAAGATCTGGATGACGCCTTTGGCATCGGTGGCGATGCTCGAGAAGTTCGCGCTGTTGAAGATCGCGCTCTGCAAAGGTCCGGCGTTCTTGCGCTCTGATTCGTAGGCGCCGGCATTCGCAACCGTCGCGCCGACCGCCGCGGCGATCAAATCGTAGAAATCGCGGTAGGTCTCGGTCATCGCGAGGCGCGAACTGACGCCAGCGACCAGGACAGCCACCGGTTTCTCCCGGCCTGGGTGCAGGATGGGCAGCGCCAGCGCTGTCTTCGGGACTTCAGGGTATGGGCCGACTCTCGCGCTGGTGAGGCGCGTTGCGGCGTCGTCCATCTGCTGAGTGAGGCCTGTGCGCGCGACCTCGGCAACCGACCAGAGGCTCCGTCCGGTCGCTCGTAGATCGACCCGTTCCGGGTTGGCCGGCGTTCCAGGCTGAAGGCCGTGCTGGCCCACCAGTCGCGCGCTCTTGGCTTCCTCGTCGATCAGGTACAACAGGAAGAACGGCATATCCAGGTTTGATTCTGAAAGCACCTCCGTCGCGAGTGCGAAGGCCTCCTCCATCGTCTTGGCCTTGCCCGCGCGGCTGGCGAGCTCGCGCAGCGTCCTTCCGCGCCTCTCGGACAGCATTTGGGTGGTCATCTCGGTGACCGGGTGGAAGAGGCCAGCCACGCGACCGGATTCGTCGGTGATTGGACTGAACGAGAAAGTGAACCAGGTCTCCTCCAAGAAGCCGTAGCGCTCGAGAAACATCCGCATCTTTTCCAGATAGGCGCTCTGCCCCGACCAGGCCGAGGCATAGGCCTCGCCGATCACCGGAAACGCCGATGCCCAGCACTCACGAAAGTCCTGACCCATCGCGGTCGGATGTTTGGCGCCGCAGATGGGCCAGTAACCGTCGTTGTAAATCTGGACGTGACCGTGACCCCACACGAGCGAGATCGGCGAGTTCGAAGCCTGGACGAGGCTGACCGTCGTGCGCAGGCTCTGGGGCCAGGATGCCATGGGACCGAGTGGCGTCTGGGACCAGTTCATACCCTTGATCGTCCTGGCCATTTCGCCGCCGCCGACAAGCCATTCCTTGGAACGTGGACGCGTTCCAGAAGTTCTCGCAGCGACTGCCGTGTTCATCAGATTTCGTCCTCCGCCACGCACTCGAGCGCGGCCGCCGGCAGCACTAAACTAAAAAAGAACAAATAGGGAACTCTGTTGCTTTGATATGCAACGATAGGCCGGCTCTCAAGCGCGGATTGTGCTCTTTCGAACACGCCTCCTTGATTGCGTGCAGTTGTAGGCAATCGTTGTTCGCTTAGGGCGGTGATGCGGGCGAGACGGACCACTCGGTCCGATTCGTCCCGGCTCAGGAATTCTCGGCGTATACGCCGATGCGCAAGCGTGCGTCTCGTTCAATTTGGATTGAACGAGGATAGTCGATTCAATAGACACTACCTGAACGCGCGCGGTTGTGCGAGCATGCCACTGATCTGGTCTCCACCAAACGCATATGAGCGCCGCTCGTAAGTTCACCATCGTCATCGCCATCGTAGTACTCGTCGCCTCGCTCGTGGGTGCGCGGAATGCCGTGCGGCGTCACCGCCCGGACCCCGATCGCGTCGTTCCGGATGGCGGCGTCACGGCGCCGGGCTGGAAGGGAGTGATCGATCCGCAGTCAATAGCCCAGGGCCGCACGATCAACGACTCCAGGTTTGATCAGCAGCGTGACGGGTTTCATCTGACGGTTGGCCCGGCGGCGTACTACTGGAATCCAGCGAACACTGCGAGCCGAGATTTTGTCGTCAAAGCGACGTTCACCGAGCCGAGGATGATCAATAACCATCCGCATCCGATGGGGCTGTTCATCGGCGGCAGCAATCTCGGGACTTCGGAGGAGCGCCTGATGTACTGCACGGCGTACCGCGACGGGTCGTTTATCGTAAGGCTGTTCAACGGGAATCACGTGACCGAGGTTGTTGCGAAGACGCCGAATCCGGCAGTCCATCAGGCCGGCGACAGCGAACCGGTCAATCAGCAAATAGGCTGGATCGTGAAGGGCGGTCGCGCCGAGTGCGAGATTAACGGGACGATTGTGGCTGGCCTCGATCGGACCCGGATCGTCGGGACCGGCTTGCTCGATTCGACCGATGGCATCTGGGGTATCCGGGTCAGCCACAACATGGATGTGGTTGTGACAAACCTCGCGATGCAAGCGGCTGATCGCTCTCAATAGCGGCAGGTGTTCGGGTAAGGGACGGGAATCCCGGAATCGGACGATCCCCTCGCGTTCTCCGCGAAAACTCGAGCACGTTTCGCAGTCGCCGATGGCAGGCTTCTTGAGATAGTTCGGCAATCAACGAGGCAAATCAAAGAATGGATGTCACGCGTCCCCCCGAGGTTGCCCGGCAGCGAAGACGCCGGCGCATTGCCATCGGCGTAGGCGTTCTCTTGCTGGTCGTCGCGACGACAGTGGCCCTGGCGCGTCTCAGGCCCGCCGCGCCCACCGTGGAAGCCGGCACGCTCTGGATCGACGCCGTCAAGCGCGGAACGATGCTCCGCGAGGTGCGCGGGATCGGCGTGCTGGTGCCCGATGAGATCCGCTGGGTTACGGCGCTCACGGAAGGCAGCGTCGAAAATGTCCTGGTGCGGCCCGGCGCAACCGTGACCGCCGATACGGTGCTGCTTGAGCTGAGCAATCCTCAAACCGAGCAGGCTGCGCTCACGGCGGACCTCGACCTGAAGTCCGCCGAGGCTCAGTTGGAGGTGCTGAAGGCCGATCTGGAGAAGGATCTCCTCGCCCAGAAGTCGGCGACGGCAACCGTCGATGCAGACGCAGCGCAAGCGGCGATGGATGCCGAAGCCAACGACGCCCTCGCGAAGGAGGGACTCATCTCTTCAATCATCGCAAGGCAGTCGCGCCTGCGAGCGGACGTCAGCGCCCAGCGCCAGCAGATGGAGCACGCGCGCCTTGTGAACAGCGAACAGTCGCTGTCTGCGAGACTGGCTGTGCAGCGGGCGGAGGTCGATCGGCGTCAAACAATGGCGACGCTTAGACGGAACGAGGCATTGGGTTTGAAGATCAGAGCGGGTGTCGCCGGAGTGCTGCAGGAGGTGCCGGTGGACGTTGGTCAGCGGATTGGGCCGGGGACCAACCTGGCTCGCGTTGCGGATCCGGCGCGGCTGAGAGCGCAGCTCCAGATTGCCGAGACTCAAGTGAAGGATGTCGCGATCGGTCAGAAAGCGGATGTCGATACGCGCAACGGCATCGCGCGCGGCCACGTCATCCGGATGGATCCCGCGGCAAAAAACGGAACGGTCACCGTCGACGTTGTCCTGGACGAGGCGCTGCCGAAGGGCGCCCGGCCCGACATGAGCGTTGACGGAACGATAGAGCTCGAACGGCTCGACAACATTCTTTACGTGGGTCGTCCGGCATTTGGGCAGGACCAGGCGAAGGTGAGCCTGTTCAAGCTGTCTGCCGACGGAGCGGGGGCATCGCTGACTCCGGTCGAGCTGGGACGCAGTTCGGTCAACACGATCGAGATCATGCGGGGACTGAACGTGGGGGACCGCGTGGTTCTGTCGGACATGTCCGCTTGGGATGGATACGACCGGATTCGGTTGAGGTAGCCATGGACGATCAGACGCTTATCAGGCTGGACGGCGTGAAAAAAGTCTTCTACACCGACGAGGTGGAGACTCACGCGTTGGGCGGTATTCACCTTGACATCAAGAGAGGGGAGTACGTGTCGATTGCCGGCCCGTCAGGGTGTGGAAAGTCGACGCTGCTCTCGATTTTCGGCCTGCTCGACACGCCGACCGGCGGCGAGTACTGGCTCAACGGCAAGCCTGTTGCGAACCTGACGATGCGCGAGCGGGCGCGCACCAGAAACCGCGAGATCGGGTTCATCTTCCAGAACTTCAACCTGATCGGCGACCTCACGGTGTTCGACAACGTCGAGCTGCCGCTCACCTATCGGGGGATGACGCCGTCGGAGCGGAAGAAGCGCGTCCAGGACGCGCTCGAGCGCGTCGGCATGGCGCACCGGGCGAAGCACTATCCCAGTCAGTTGTCGGGCGGCCAGCAGCAACGGGTCGCCGTGGCGCGCGCCGTCGGCGGCGATCCGTCGATTCTGCTCGCCGATGAGCCGACAGGGAATCTCGATTCGAAGAACGGCGAGTCGGTGATGGAGCTGCTGCGCGAGTTGCATCGGAATGGCGCCACGCTCTGCATGGTCACCCACGATCCCCGCTATGCGGCGCACGCCGACCGGACCATCCATCTCTTTGACGGACAGATCGTCGATGAGCAGACCGCGGAGAAAATGGGAAGCGATATGGGCTTCAGGAGCCGTCCGTCGTGAGCTCTCTGATTCAGGATGCGGCAGTGTCCTTACGACGGCTCGAACGTTCCGCGCGGGTGCGGAAGAAGCGAATTACCAGCGCAAACAGAAGACACAGATAACCTACGGAAGCCGTCAACAGCCAATGAGCGGTGTAAGTCAATTGCCTATCTGCTCGCTCCAATGATTATACCGGCGACCAAACCGACGCCCACGAAAAACAGGATTACGACAAAGCCGACGCTCGTCGTCTTGTCGGAGAACGCAGCTTCAAGCGGCGTAAACACAGCCATCAAAACGCCGACTTCGCGCGCTGTTTCGGCCAGGAGTTCTTCAGCGCGCCGCCAGTTCACCACGGCTCAGAGAGAGGCAAGCGCAGTGCCATTGAGATTGAATCGGTGCATCGCAATTCTTGCGCGGACTGCAGTCGTCACCGACGTGGCGCTTCGGATGGCATAGCCATGGTAAGCAGCCTTCTGCACGATCTTCGTTATGCGTTTCGGGGCCTCGCGAGAACGCCCGGCTTTACCCTCACCGCGTTGCTCACGCTGGCTATCGGCATCGGCGCGAACACAGCGATCTTTACGCTGGTCCATGGCGTGCTGTTGAAGCCGTTGGCGGTCGCCAATCCGAGCCAGCTGTACAAATTTGGCGACGAGTACAAGTGTTGTAATGAGGGAGGCCTGCAGAACAACTGGTCGATGTTCGCTTATCCGTTCTATCTGTACGCGCGCGACCACACGCCTGCGTTCGAGCAACTTGCTGCGGCGGGGGCCGATCGGCCGTTTCTCAGCGTTCGCCGCACGGGAGCGGGTGCGCCGGCTGAACCGGTATCCGGCGAGTTCGTTTCCGGCAACTACTTCGACACACTCGGCGTCTCGACCATCGCGGGTCGCACCCTTTCCCCGACCGACGACGAGACCGGCGCGGCGCCTGTGGCCGTCTTGAGTTATGGAGCATGGGAACGGCTCTACGGACTCGATCGCTCGATCGTCGGTAATACCCTGATCATGAATGGCATCCCCGTGACGCTGATCGGCGTGGCGCCCCCTGCGTTCTTCGGTGATCGCCTCGAGGGCACGCCACCCAGCTTCTGGATGCCCCTTGCGTCGGAACCGGCGTTTCGCCGCGAGAATTCGCTCCTGCATGCGACCTCGGCGGCATGGCTCTACATCCTCGGCCGGCTGCGTCCAGACGCTCGGCCGGCTCAACTTTCCGCACAGCTCACTACCGAGCTTCGGCAGTACCTGCTCACGCCCGGCAACGGCAGCTCCCACCAGGACCTGAAGCAGATCGGCAAGCAGCAGATTCGCCTGTCCCCGGGCGGCGGCGGAATCAACGCGATGAAAAACCAGTACGAGCAGGGATTGCTGCTCCTCATGGCGGCATCGGCCGCCCTTCTGATGATTGCGTGCGGGAATCTTGCCAATCTCCTGTTGGCTCGCGGGGCCGCGACGCACGCTCGCACGGCGCTGCAGCTCGCCATCGGCGCGTCGCGCGCACGTATCGTTCGAGGCGAGTTGACGGAGAGCCTCGTGCTGTCCGTGCTTGGAGGAGCCGCGGGGCTTCTCGTAGCATTCTATGCAAGCAGGAGCGCGTTGCTCATCGCCTTCCGTGGATCGGTAGGCGTGCCGATCTCCACTTCGCCGTCGCCGGTGATTCTGATCTTTACGTTTCTCGCGTCGCTCGCGACAGGGATCGTGTTCGGCGTGGGCCCGGCCTGGATCGCCTCGCGCGCGCACCCGGCGGATGCGTTGCGGGGAGTGAATCGCGTCACCCATGATGCATCGGCGCTTTCGCAGCGATCGCTGGTTGTCCTCCAGGCGGCCTTGCTGATGGTCCTGCTGACCGTGGCCGGTCTGCTGACACAAAGCCTGCGCAATCTCGAGAATCAGTCGTACGGGTTCGACAGGCAGGGCCGTCTTGTCGTGCGGATCAATCCCCAGAGCGCCGGATACACCCAGGACCGCCTGGCCGCACTCTACCAATCGCTCCAGGATCGGATGGCCCGAATGCCTGCCGTCATTTCCGCCAGCTTGTCTCTCTACACGGCGCAGCAGGGTAATAACTGGGGAGAAGATGTCTTCTTCCCCGGCAAGGCCGAAGACCTCGATTCGAACGGGACCTCGTGGGATCGCGTCAGCGCTCACTATTTCGAGACGATCGGGACGCCTGTTGTTCGCGGCCGCGGCATCGATGAGCGGGACACGGCCGGTTCACGGCGCGTCGCGGTGATCAATGAAGCCTTTGCGCGAAAGTACTTCGCCAACGAAGATCCGATAGGGCAGTACTTCGGGAAGGGCGATTCGAGTCATGCGGGCGACTACGAGATCGTCGGGGTGTCGAAGGACGCAAAGTATCGGGAGGCGTCAAGGCCTGTTCAACCGATGTTCTTTGTGCCCCTTCTGCAAAAGATTGTCTACGCGAAAGACGCCGACAGCAGGGTCGAAGATGCATCGATGTATATCGGCTCAATCGAGCTGCACGTCAATCGAGAGCCGAGCGCCGTGATGCCTGAGGTCCGCCGGCTGCTGGCCGGCGTCGATCCCAATCTCACGCCGATGTCCATGCGTACCTTCGACGAACTGGTGGGACTCCAGACGACCGAGCAAACCTTGATCGCGCGGCTCAGCGAAGCATTCGGCCTCGTCGCGCTGCTCCTTGCGTCAGTGGGGCTCTATGGGGTCACCGCCTTTCGCGTGGCCGGGCGCACGAAGGAAGTCGGCCTGCGCATGGCGCTCGGAGCCAGTCGTCAGGACATCGTCTCGCTGGTCTTGCGCGGCGCGTTTTCGCAGGTGGCTCTGGGCCTGCTCGTCGGCATTCCGCTGGCACTTCTCGCCAGGCAGTGGCTCCAGCACCAGCTCTTTGGTATTCCTGCGTTCGACCCCTGGAGTTTGACGCTCGCCATATTGGTGTTGGGACTCTGCGCGTTTGTCGCGAGTCTGCTGCCCGCCGGACGCGCGGCGCGGATCAATCCCGCGATCCTGATGAGAACGGGGTGACCGCGCTCATTCACGATCTTCGTCACGCGATTCGTGCCCTGGCAAGGACGCCCGGCTTTACGTGTGCCGCGACTCTGACCCTAGCCCTTGGCATCGGTGCGAACACGGCGATCTTCAGCATCATCGACCATGTCGTCCTTCGGCCGCTCGCGTATCGGGATCCAGATCGGCTCTTCGCCGTGCATGAGGTCGTTCCCAGATTCGCCAACATCGCACCCCTCCTGCCGGTCAGCGCCAATCATTTTCTGCAATGGAAACAGGCTGCCCACTCCTTCGAGGAGATGGCCCTGATCGGGAACCTCAATTTCAACCTGACCGGTTCAGGTGAGCCGGAACAACTGGTCGGGGCGCGCGTTTCGTCATCGTTGTTCCGGACGCTCGGCGTTCAGCCGCAACTCGGCCGCACTCTTCTGGATGAGGAAGACCAGCCAGGCCGCGATCACGTTGTCCTGTTGAACGACGAATTGTGGCGGCGCCGGTTCGCAGCCGATCCTCAAGTGATCGGCCGGAAGATTGTGCTCAACGGTGAGCCCTACGAAGTGGTGGGCGTGTTGCCGGCCGACTTTCGGTTCCCGCGGTTGGCCGATTTGATCGAGCTCCCGACTCAGGATGGACGCCCCCAGCTCTGGAAGCCCTTCGCGTTGCGCCAGGATGAGATCGGCGGTTTCGGCGATTTCAACTATCGGTGCATTGTTCGGCTGAAACGGTCGGTCTCGGTGTCCCGGGCCCTTGCGGAAATCAATGCCATCCAGGCGATCGTCGGGAAGAGCGCTCCGCCAGAGCCGATTGAGCTTCGTGCGGCGCTGGTCCCGCTGGCGGAGCAGATTGCCCACCGATCCAGAGCCGGGCTCGAGATGCTCCTCGCCGCGGTGGGCGTCGTCCTGATGATTGGCTGCGTGAACATTACCAATCTCGTTCTGGCGCGGGCGACGAATCGCCGCAAAGAGATCGCGATTCGCAGCGCAATGGGCGCTTCCTTCGGCCGCCTGCTGTGGCAGATGCTGACTGAAAGCGTGTTGCTGTCTCTCTTCGGCGCGGCGGTCGGCATAGCACTCGCCCAGGGGCTGCTTCAGGTGGTCCTGCGCTATGTGCCCATCGATCTTCCGCGAATGGACGAGGTCCGTCTTGATGGTCGCGTCATGGGATTTACCTTGGCGCTCTCGGTCGCGACGAGCCTGCTCTGTGGATTGTTGCCGGCCTGGTATTTTGCGAAGGTCGATCCGCAGGACGCGATGAAAGCCAGCTCGAGAGTGACGACGCCCGGACCGGTGGCCACCCGTCTTCAATCGGTGCTCGTTGGCGCCGAAGTGGGCCTGTCCGCAGTGTGTCTCATCGCGGGCGGCCTTCTATTGCACAGCCTCGTCCGGCTGCTTGTCGTCGATCGAGGTTTCGAAACGGCACATGTTGTGGCCCTGGATCTCTCATTGCCGGCGTTGCGTTACCCCACATTGCCCGCGAGAGCGGCTTTCTTCCGATCCGCCATCGCGCAATTGGAAGCGTTGCCGGAGATAAGCTCGGTGGGAGTCACCAACAGCGTTCCAGCCAGCGGACAAAGTGGAAACAACGTCGTCGTGCCTGAAGGAGCGGACAGCTCGTTCTACGAGTCGCCGATTGCCGACGTCAGGAGCGTGAATGCTGAATTTTTTGAGACCATGACCATTCCCCTGAGGTCCGGGCGCGTCTTTCGTGAGTCAGACGGGGAACGAGCGGTGGCACTGGTTTCCACATCGCTGGCCGAGAGGGCCTGGCCGGGACAGAACCCCATAGGCAGACGTTTCCGGCTCGGCTCGCCGACGTCACGCTCGTACGACGTCGTTGGAGTGGTGGGAGAAGTTCGAGGCGTGAGCCTGAGCCAGCAGACCCTCTCGCCGTCTGTCTACGTACCGTACTGGATCCGCGATTTCAGCCGAACGTCGCTCCTCGTGAAGACCACAAAGGATCCCGTCGCGGCATATGCCGCGATTCGACGCGTGGTTCGCACGCTCGATTCGGAGCTGCCGATTCCAGCGCCGCGAACGATGGAGGATGTGGTGACCGCGTCGGTGGCTCCGCGGCGTTTCCAGATGCAGATGGTGCTGGCGTTTGCGGCGACGGCTCTTTTCCTTGCGGCCCTTGGTATCTATGGCGTGGTCTCGTACTCGGTGGGCCAGCGCACCGGTGAGCTGGGGTTACGCATGGCTCTCGGTGCTTCGCCCGGGAATGTCAGCCGGATCGTGTTGAGTCAGGCGATGCTTCCGGTCGCCTGCGGACTCGCGGCCGGGGTCGTGGCGGCTGCAGGCATTGGTCGGGCGCTCCGGAGCATGTTGTTCGGCGTGACGCCGCTAGACCCGGCTACCTTGGTTCTTGTGCCCGTTGTTCTGACGGTCGTTGCCGGGCTCGCCAGCTACATTCCTGCCCGTCGTGCCACCCGGGTGGATCCAATCGTGGCGCTCAGAACGGAGTAATGATGGGTTCACTGCTGCAGGACCTTCGCCATGCGATCCGTGGACTTGCGAGATCGCCCGGATTCACCGCGGCGGCCGTGCTGACGCTTGCGCTCGGCATCGGTCTCAACGCCGGTATTTTCACCGTGATCAACAGCGTCGTGCTCGGCAGCTTGCCCTTGCCGGACCCTGACAGCCTGGTCGTGGTCTCCGAACGAACCGGGGCGTTTGAAACGCCGACGTCGTGGCCCGACTTTCTCGATCTTCGCGACGGCAACCACGTGTTGGAGTCCGCCGCCGCGTTTACACGAGGCCCCTTTGTGTTTCGATCGGGCAGCGAAGCGAGAAACGTGAAGGGCAGCTACGTGACACGCGAGTATTTCTCAACGCTCGGCGTCATGCCAATCGCCGGCCGTGTCTTTGATGCGTCTGAAGCTGAAGCCGGTAAGAGTGTCGCGTTACTGCGAGAGGATTTCTGGAGAACCGCACTCGATGCCGACCCCGGCATCGTCGGCAAGTCCATCACGGTGAACGGAGCATCCACCGATGTGATTGGCTTGCTCCCGCGTTCGTTTCGGTTTCCGGCCGACGATAGCGTGATTTGGATGCCCCTGATGCCCCGTGGCCAGCAAGCAGACCGCGGCTGGCACGCGTTCTCGATGGTCGGCCGTTTGAAATCCGGCGTCACTCTCTCGCAGGCGCAAACCGGCCTCCAGACCGTGATGCAACGCCTGGCGCGATCGTATCCAGACAAGAATGCTGGCCACGGTGCGTCAGTTCGTCGGCTGCAGGACTGGAGCCTCGATGCCGCTGTTCGCGATCGTCTTGTCGTGCTGCAGGTTGCCGTGCTGATGCTCTACCTGATGGCGTGCGCGAATGTGTCGAGCTTAATGCTCGCGCGTTACTCCGGCCGGCGGTTGGAGTTTTCGATCCGTGCGGCCTTGGGTGCATCCCGCTTGCGCCGGCTGCGGCAGCACCTGACTGAGAGTGTGCTCCTGACTGTTTTTGGCTGCGTGGCCGCGGTTGGCTTTGCGTGGGGTACGGTGCAATTTCTAGTCTGGTTGTACGGTTCTCGCATGCCTCGCGCCGCCGAGATCTCTCCGGACTGGCGACTCGTCGGCGTTGTAGCCGCGGGCGCCGTGCTCGTGGCGCTGTTTCTCGGCTTGGTCACGGCACTCAATCAGGACGCGGAGAATCTGGCGACATCCCTCCGGGAGAGCAGCCGGGCGACGGGAAACCAGCGAGCGGTCCTGACCCGAAAGGTGCTGGTCGGGTCGCAAATTGCCTGCGCGGCCTTGCTGTTGTCGGTGACTGGAGAAGTACTTCAAAGCTTCTGGTCGCTGTTACACGTCGACATAGGCGTCGATCGCAGTCATCTGCTCACGATGCAGATCAGCCTTCCGTCAGAGAAGTATCGGACAGGACCCGACGTTGCGAAATTCTTCGAAAAGGCGACCGACAGCGTCCTCTCGTTGCCAGGCGTCGCCAGCGCTGCGGCGATCAACATGCTTCCGGTCGCTGACTGGGGCTTCAACGGGAATGTGAACGTCGAGGGAATGCCTCCGCACGCGCAGCG